>PEAK01000070.1 GCA_002753515.1 Magnetococcales bacterium | reverse complement strand
GCTGATAACGAACAATCTGTGTTGGATGAATTAGCCGTGAAACGCAATGGTTAATTGATTTGTACGTGAAAACAATTACCTGCATGAACTTCGCCGGCCTGAGAAATGTGACAAAGTAGAACTATGCACTGCATCCTTTGATGAAGGAGTTTGCCCTGAATCGGTTGCAGCAGGGGGTGGAGGTTATCCCAGGGAAAAAAGAGGAGGTTGCCAAACTGTTGGAGGATCTGGTGCAGGATGAAAAGAACGGGGTTTTGCAAACCCGCCTGCAAAGCGATCCGACCCTGATTGATAAAGCCGCCGAAGCCATGCGCTATTGCGACCGGGTATCTGATTTCTCCCGGGTAAATGCGTTCATGAATGTACTTAATGAGCCGCTCAGCAATTTGGGATACTGGGATTGGAAAATTGAGTTGAATCGTTTGGCCATTCGCTCCGCTGTGGGGCAGCAAAATCGCTCAAGTGAGGCTCTTTGGCGCTGGCAGCTAGCCGATACCTTGCATCGAAAATCCAAGACCAGGGCCCAACTGGAACATGTCGCCCCGGCATGGTTGCGGGCATTGAAGATCCACCTGGAAATAAAAGACAATGATGATATTTTATTTGATCAGTTAAGTCTGGCCAACATCAAACAAGAATTACAACAGTGGCATGATGCCATTATTCAATATTTACAAGGGGTACGGGATGCCAGCCGTTTTGCCAATAATTATTGGATGGCTGCCCTAGGCAGAAATTATGGTATTCTTTTGGATTTCTTTGGTGAAGAAAAAGCAAAGTGGCTCATCCATCTGGCTGCCGGCATTTACTCTAAAGAAATAGAACGCTCTTATCAAAAAGGAAATTTACTGCGGCTATTTGGAGACCTCACTGGACATTATTTTAGAAAAGGCAAGTTTACTTTCTGTATTCCTCTCTATCAAAAACAATTGGAAATTGCACAAAACACTAATAACACTGAATTAATCAATAATATGTATAGAGAACTATTTGATTGCTATTTGCAACAACAGAATGAGGCCGCCTGTCATGGTTGTTTTCTAGAAAACAACAGATTGAACAAACAATTAGGCATTCCAAAGAATCATGGCATGGCAGGAAAGCTGGCTTGGCTTCGTGGTGAATACGATGGTGCCATCCAGGATTTTTTGGCTGCCCTGAAAGAAAACGATCTTGATGAAGATGAGCATCATCTGTGGTTGGGTAAGGCCTTCCTTGCCCAAGGAAATCTTGAACAGGCGACAGACTATCTCAATCGGGCACTGACCCATCAACACGAACAGAAAAATGCGCTTGCAATGGCAAAAGTGCAAAGCCAACTGGCCTTGCTGGAACTGAAACGGTGCCATACCCGCCAAGCTGCCACACTTTTGGGCACTTCACTGAAGACGCAACAAGCCTTCGGAGTGGAAATCTCCCCGGAAGAACGAAAAATTGAACAGGACATCCGCGCGCAACTGCTCCTGGAAATGGGAGATGCGGATCTGTTCGACCGGTTGGTGGCCGACGCCCCGGTGATCGACCTTAAACCCGATTTTCTCCTGGAGGGCTTGCCTGTCAGCCGCAGGGGAGGCGATGACAAGGAGATGGTCTTGATTGCCGATGGACCGGTTTTTATCGGCGCGGGCGCGATGGAAACACTCAATGAGAAAGAGCTGTTGGAGCGGATGGAGGAGCTTGTGTTTCCTTACCGCAACCACAGTGGCCGCTATAAAATCCCACCGATAGATGAATCATTCGACCCGGACGCCATACCGTTCCTTCTCGAAAATCATCCCAGCATGTTCGAGGAAGAGAAGCAAAGCATTATCCAGAATCTTGAAACCGACAAAGACTCCTCGACGATTAATAATCTCATACAAAAACTAAAAAAAGAATACGATGCCGCCCATCCCAAAGCGACGCAGATCTATCTCTATCCCTATTATGTGGACCGGGATCTGGTCAGCAACCGGGAATACCGGACCTTTTGTGAGGCCAAAGGCCACCCCCATCCCGATTATTGGCTGGAGGGTCAAATGCCCGCAGGGTGTGAAGAGTTGCCAGTTGTGCATGTCAGCCTGGAGGATGCCAAGGCCTACGCCGCCTGGGCGGGCAAAGAGATTCCTACTGCCCAGGAGTTGGAAAAGGCCATCCGTGGTGAACAAGGCACCCGCTATCCCTGGGGCGATGTTTGGGAGCCACAACGGGTCAAGCTCGGTGATGGTTCCGTCAGGGAGGCCTTCGATGTGGAATATCAGGCCCTGAACGCGACTATTCCAGAAACTGGGGGTATGATCCGATTTAAAAACTTGCGCTTCAACCTTCCGGTCCACCCATTCCAGGTGGATGATAAGGAATTCATTGAGCTTCTTCAGGGGTCAATAAGTTTGGATGTACAGGAAAAGCAAAAAATTACAAAAAAATTTCTGGAACTCAGTCAATTTCAGGTGGATGAGTTAATTAGAATCTTTCATGAAGAAAAAGCCAAATTTAAATCTCTGGGGAAAGAACATGAAGACGCTTTAAATAAAACACGTAAGCAACATTATCTGGGACTCATGCTGCCGGAATTGCTGACGTTGTATCAACAGGCCCTTACCGTATCCCGTGGCAACGTAAGCCCCGAAGGTGTCCGCGACCTAGTAGGTAGCGTCTGGCAATGGAGCCTTACCGAGCAAGGGTCCGACTTTTTCGTCAAGGGGGGCTCCTGGTTTTCCCGTCAGCCACAAGAGACCTGTCTGGGCTGGAACGAAGAGGCCCTTTCGCCACGGGAAAAGCGCATGGATGTGGGCTTTCGCTGCGTCAAGCCGATCTTCAGCAAAAAGGATATACCCGAAGTGTAAAAGCTCTGCTGACCACAGATCACCTCAGAGAAAATCTGTTCTTTAAATTTTTCGGCTCTAATAAACGCTCAGGAGCCCTTCTCACCGCATTGAGTTTCCTCCCCGGCCCAGTGGTGGTGTGGGCAAAAGGGGTTATAACGCGCCTATCGGTCGTTGAGAGGCACTGTCGGCGTGAATAACCCGTATTGGGAAAAGATCTGGAGGGATAGTTTGAGGAAATTTGTGAAATCCAGTTAAGTTGACGCATTTTCAGGCCCGGATCACCGTTTTACCTTCACGATCCCGATGTGCATTGGTACCATGGCGGAAAGATGTCGTTTCTTTCCAACCCGATTGATGCTCTCCATGGATTACACCCAGCTTCTTCATGAACTCCTGAAGGCCACTTTCTTCGATCTTTACCGACTCCAAGCAAGGCCGATTCCTGACATGCCTTCTTGACAACTGTCAGAGGCTAAAAGGTGGGAACCTCTTGTTCCATTGCTTCCAGTATACCCTTTTTCCGAAACCAACTACGCCCACGGTAAAGAACCTGGAGTTTTAACCTGACCTTCCAAGCCATGTAAATTGAGAGAATTTGCTTGAAAGTACGAAATAGGTATGGTAAACTAAAGGCGTTAAAAATCTTAATGCTGCCCTCTTGAACTCCTGGAATGAAAAGGACGAAACGTGGCTCAAACTCTGAAAAAAGCGGCCATTGCCGCCATGATTTTTCCTTTATGGTTTGCTGCCAGCGGATGCGGTGGTGGCGGTGGTGGTAGCAGCTCCAGTGGAACCTCGAACTCCGTGTCGGGTGCCGTCATCGACGGACCCGTGACCGGGGCGACGGTCACGGTGCGCGATAAGAGTGGTACCGTCGTGGGCACAACCACCACCGGTAGCGATGCCACCTATACCATTGCCATTCCCACCGGCACGGCGTTTCCGTTGCGTGTGAGCATTTCCGGTGGTACCGACCAGGTCACCGGCGGAACCCCGGCACCCATGGATTCGTTGGTCGCCGATGCCACGCAAACCACCGCCAATGTCACCCCCATCACCTCCGTGATGTATAACGCCGTTGTCGGCACCGCTGGCGGTCTCGACAAGGTGACGAGCGCCATGGTGACCACCACCAAAGCGACCGTGGTTGCCAAATATGGATTCGGTATTGATGCCGAAACCAGCGGCATCGATCCCATGACCACCCCGGTAACCGCCAACAACGTCTCTTCCGTGATGCGCGCCTCGGAAGCCATGGCGGAAACGGTGCGGCGTGCCGTGGGTACCGATCCGACAAAAATGGCCCAGGTGTTCACCATCATCGGCAAGGATGTTGCGGGTGTTTCGCAAACCGCCGCATTGCCAACCGGATTCACCGCGACGACGGTCACCACGGCACTGGCACAAGTGGCGCAGCAAAAGGTGGCCGTTGGTATGGAAGTCGCTGCCAATACCATGGCTGTGACCAAACCCGATGGCACCCAATATTCGGCCACGGATGCCAAGACCCAGCTTGCCCAGGCGGTCAACCGCATGGTGCCCAGCGTATCCGTAACCACTGCCGCGAACAAAATGGATCAAATGCCGGTATCCACCAATCAACTGGCCCAGGTCACGGCGGACATCAGCAACGCCACAACCATCCTCACGTCCTTGGGGGAAAGCACGGCCCCCATGACCGCCTTGGCCAGCGCCGCCAAAAACATGCAGGCGGGTCAGCCCGGACAGGGTAAGGTCGATAACAGCGTCCTGACCGCTGCCGCGACCACGGTCAAGACAGTTGCGAGCAACATCGGCAACAACCAATACGCACCGACCCTTATTTCGGCTTCTGTCGCCGTAGCTGGTTCAGACAAACTGAGCATTGCCGGCGTTGTCCTCGATGGCCCGGTAACGGGATCAACCATCACCGTCACGGACAATGGCGATTCGACGGTCGTGGCCACGGCCACCAGCGCTACGGACGGACGGTATTTCCTCCTGGTACCGAAAGATGCCAAATTCCCCCTGCATGTCAGCTCGTCAGGCGGCACCGACCAGATTTCCGGGGGAACGGCGGCGGCCATGGATTCCTACATCCTCGACGCCAATCAGAGAACCGCCAACCTGACCCCCATCACCACCGTGATGTACCGGGCAGCGGTCGCCTCGGCGGGCGGTCTGAGCAAGTTGACGGCATCAACAACGGCCTCGGTCAAGACCAATGTGGTGGCCAAGTTTGGTTTTGGCATCGATGCCCAGGATAGCGCTTTCGATCCCGTGGCCAGTCCGGTTACCCCCGCCAATGTGGCATCGGTGGGCAGGGCTTCCGAAGCCATGGCGGAAACCGTCCGGCGTGCCATCGGCTCCACGGCGACGGTCGTGACGCAAGTGCTCAAGGTGATCGGCGAGGATATGGCCGACGGCTCCCTGGATGGTTTGAACAACTCCGCCACCCTGACCAATACGATCCCGACCGGCTTCACCGCCTCCACCCTGGTCACTGCGGTGGCGCAGCAAAAAGCATTGGTCGGGATGGAAGCGGTCAACAACACCCTGAAGGTGACCAAGGCCGATGGGACGCAAATCACTTCAACCGATGTCCAGACGAAACTGGGGCAAGCCCTCAATACAATGGTACCCTCGGTAACGGCGGCAGCGGGAACATCGGCAATGGCCGCCCTGCCCGTCAGTACCAATCAGAAGAGCCAGGTCTCCACCGACCTGGGCAATGCCATCAATGTGCAAAAAGCCCTGGGTCTGAACACCACCACGTTGACC
Organism: Magnetococcales bacterium; assembly: GCA_002753515.1. Lineage (GTDB taxonomy): Bacteria > Pseudomonadota > Magnetococcia > Magnetococcales > UBA8363 > UBA8363. The sequence continues at coordinate 14,342 of PEAK01000070.1, read as the reverse complement.
ACCCTGCAAAGCGCCGCCACGGGTTTGCAAGCGGGAGCGGCGGGTGCTGGAACCGTCAAATCCGCAGACATGGATAAAGCCGCGACCTCCGCCTCTTCCGTCAGCACCGGCCTTAAACAAGGCAATTTTTCCACCACCGCCATCCAATCAGCAGCCGCTGCGGTGGCCCCCACCACCAGTACCAATATCATCACCGGCTCCATGAGTGCCGGCGCCATGATCGATACCAAGGTCAAGGTGACCCTGAAAGACAAGAATGGCCAATCCCTGACCTGTCCCGCAGTGGGATCCTCCTTCACCTGTGTTCTGGACAACCTGAAGTCCCCGGCTGCCCCCTATTTCATTCAGGTGGTGGGAACAGCTGCGGGTAAGGAATACACCCTGCATTCCGTTGCCCACAAGGCGGGTCCGGCCAATGTCAACCCCCTGACCAATCTGGTGGTGGCCAATACCATTGGCGGTGATCCCGCAACGGTTTTCGCCAGTCTCGGGAGTACGACCGTTGCCGACAAAGTGGCCAAGATTGATACGGCGGATAAATTGGCCGCCAAAGTGACCACTTTCAAGGCATCCATTCTCAAAACATTGCAGGATCAGGGATACACCGGGGCGCAGGACGATCCGTTCGCCGCGACCATCAGCAAAGGCCAAGGTTTGGACAAAGTCTTTGACGGCCTGGATATTTCCCTCACTTCCGGCGGTGGCTACCAAATCGTTGATAAAATCAAGATGAAAACGGCGGGGAAAGCCAAGGCCACCCTCCTGAGCGGCAATGTGGCGACATTGGATGCCTCCAAGGCGACGATCGATACCACCAAGATGACCTCGGGATCGACCGATTTCACCGATCCGGCGATCAAGAAAAAGTTGGTGAAACCATTGTCGATAGCCAGCAAGGTTGCCGTTGCCGACAAAAAGAAAAAAGTCACCACCCCGACAACCTCCGCCAAACGGGCGACACCGGCGAGACAAGCCTTGCGCATGGCCAGCGACAGTGAACTGGCCACCGTCGATCCCCTCTCCGCCTTCTACACCGACGAGCCCGATGTCTCCTTGAACGAACGTTCCGGCGAAGCCCTGAAACAAGTCAACGATATCCTTTGCACCTTTGGTCAGACCCGATATGACGTGCAATTGAACCTGGGGCCTTACACCGCGCAAATCGACACCAACAAATGTGGCGGTGGCAAAAACGACGCCAAGGGTGGGAAGAAAAAAGTCAACAAATCCTCGGGAGCCGGTGCCCCCAACTTTGAAACCTGGGTCATCCATTCAGAACGGGCCAGTGACGATGATCCGCAAACCGTCAAGGTGTGGGTCTCCGATGACGGTAAAAATGGTGGCGGTCAAGCACCCACCCCATCCCTGGTCTACGGATATGCCGAAATCACCCAGGGCGGGAGCGAAACCAATCCCTTTGGCGTTTTCAACATGGATTTCAAAGGGATCTTCCTCGACAGCAAAGGAAAACCCACCGGCACGGAAAAAATGCGCGGCAACCTGGATGTCGTCGATAATGGCGATGGTCGCGTCAAGGTGGTCTACATGAATCAGTACACGGGTGACAGCAGCACCCCCGTCACCGATAAAGTGATCATGTTCCGCTCCGGCGACGGCAGTGGTGGCAATGGCAGCGTTAGCTTCAACGAATCGGTGTGGGACGATTCCACACAGTCCAACGTTACCAAAACCGCCAACTTCAGCTTTGCGTACAACGATGATTGGTTCTTGCGGCAGTCGGACGATAACCAGGCCCAGGTCTGTCTCGCCCGCAACAGCTTCGTAACCGATGTCACCGGCTACAACCTGTACCACCTGTCGCCAGCACCCGCCGGTTCCACGAAAACCTGGGTGCCGGGTGATGCGGTCATGCTGAACACCGGCTTCCCCATCAGTACCACCGATAGCAGCGGTGCCGTTGCCCAAGGATGGGTCGGCTATTTCGGTACCTGGTTCCCCGATGGCGTCACCATCACCAACGGTACCGCCGTCAACAAGGAAGAAACGGTGCGCAGTGATACCGACGGCACGGTCAGTGTGAAGCAAACGCCATATACCGTGTTCCAGGCGGGTGGCAAACTGACCCGTCATACCAAAGTGGCCCTGACCCTTGCCGATATCAAAAATATCCCGTTGCAGTTCACCGAAACCAATGCAACGGACCAGTCCAGTGCCGATTATCTGGTGGAATGGAACGGTACCGGCTTCGTCAAAAAAGCCAAAATGAACGCAACCAGCGGTTTCTTTGAAAAAGTTGCCACGGAATCCACCATCGACCTGACGACCCTGCCCTACGGCGGCATCGACTTCTGGAGCGACGGCTTGGGTGGCGGCGTGCGCGTCAAGCTCAGCAATTGCGCCAGTTCCAAAAAGACCCAGTGGGATCAGGTGAGCGCATTGCTCGCCGCAGGGGACACCGCCGGGGCACAAACCAAGTCGGATGCCATCAATGCCGATACCACACCGGAAACATGGTCCTGCAAGGCTGCCGACACCACCGTCGCCGCCTTCTTCCGCGATGATGTGGTACAGCCGGGAACGGATGCCTTCAAAGCCCTACCGGCCACCTTGTTGTGTGGTGAACATTGCCCGGATCCAACCAAGCTCGCCACTGTCGATGCCACCAATCCCTTCAAAAAGGACCGGGAAATGGCCGCGGATCAAACCGCTACGGATATCACAAAAAATTTCCATGGTTATGGCTTCAACAAAACGACCATGGTATTGCGGAACAATAGTGAGGATGTCATCAGTGCGGTCAGCAACGCCAACTTCCCTTACGGTATCCAATCCGGTCCCCTGTTTGAAAACACGGCGGCAAACTTGAAAGCGCTCCAGTGTGACGGGGACAGCACCCTGATTTGTCCCTGGCAGGCGTGGGATCGTCTGGACGTGTTCTATACCTGGGAAACCGGCCCGAATGATTGGAACAAATTGACGGCCCTCAAGGATGCAACCGGGTCATTCGTCAAATTTGACGCCCCTCTGAAATTGTCCTATAGCCATCAATGGTCGGCGGATGTCACAACCAAGTATGGCCTGATGTACAATGGACCGGGTGACCTGCAAGGTATTCCCAGTCGTTGCGTTGGTACCGACGGCAGCGATAGCGAAATATCCTGTGGACCGACAGCCCGCCAGGTTCCCGACTTCACCATCGATGATGGTGCCGTGGTAACCGATGCCGATGGGACCACCTTTCTGGTTCGGGGGATGGTGATGGATGCGCGCATGCTCAAGGATGATTCGGGGGCTTGTGCCAACAGTGGCTTGACCATCGAAAAACAGGATCTCCCTTCGACGGTGACCTTCCTCGGTACCCCCGATCCCATCGATCCGGCTACACGTTTGGGGGAAAAGAGCAGCTTGACCGGCCTCACGACCACTCCGGCTGTTATCGCCGGGGAGGTGCAGGCTCAGTAATCAGGGTGTGTTGTCATTCCAGGTGACTTGTTACGGAATGGATGCGTCCGGGAAGGGAATCTCCCCCTTCCCGGCAGCGTTTCAAAGGTATAGCGATTTCCGCTATACCTTTGGATGCGGTTGGTCGATGGTTCCCTTTCAGGGCGTGTTGACACTCTCGGTGACATGCATTAGCAGGATTAGCAGTAGCAATGGTACTCTCCCCGTTCCTTGATGGACGGGATGGTGGACCGCTTCAGCAGGACGAGTACACTATAACATCCATTTATATAATATTACATATATAATATATATTTACTATATATACTTCCAGGAAATAATTATTTAAGTTTGTTAGATATGAGCTTATGGAAAGTGCAGCCCCGGGTCACCCCCTATCCAGGCACTGTTACTGCTGCTACTGCTAATCCTGCTAATATTGCTAATCTTGGAGGTGTTGGCAGAGGATCCGCTGCAACCGATGGAAATTGGAGCCCTCGATCACCCTGATTCAGGGTGGGGGCAATGCCAATATCTCATGGATTCCCACCACTCACCATACCCAGTGACGCATTACCGTGCCCCACACATCTTCGCCTTCCCATGGACAGTTTCGTTGTCAAACCAACAGGGGATCCCGGGAGGAATTGAACGGCAATGCCATCACCAGTGATCCTTTTGACCCTGCAAACCATCGGCTGACCGCTCCCAGCGGGCATCATATGCAAAAATCCCGGGTCTTCGAGGTCCACTTGAAACGGTGGGTATCCGATATCGACAAAAACTCCCGTCTCGCTGATGTCGTTAGTTATTCCAATGAAACACACACCGTTCTTGAACTCGAGGAGTACTCTTGCCGCAAAAGAGATTCTTTCCGCCCTGTCGCAATACATGTCCGAGACCATTAAAAAAACGGTGACGAGATAACGAGTTATAGTAGAACACCCAACGGGGGATGAAACAGAATTCTGTCAGCGCCAGAAGGGTATCCGAGATGGAGAACCTGAAATCAGCACCTTGAAGGCTTGCCCATCTCTCCATTGGGGACCATTGGCAGCCCCAGCATCGATAGATGTACTGATGAACGATTATTAACACAATGGCGAAAAAAAATCAAGCCGAATTGCGATCACAAACACATTTTGTGACCAGTGACCTCACATCCCATGAGACCAGGGAGCCGAATGAAGCGATTCCGTCTATGCTTCGCCTGCAACCATGCCGTAAAGCATGGCGATTTCCTCAGGCCACAGGTCCGGGTCAACGGTTTCCAGGATCAAGGGGATTTCATCCATACGCGGATCGTTCATGATGGCACGAAAGGGCGACAATCCCAGTTTACCCTTGCCCAAACTTTCGTGACGATCGACGCGACTACCTAAATCGGGTTTGGAATCGTTCAGATGCATCCCCTTGAGTTTGGCGAAACCAATGGTGCGCTCAAACGCTTCCATGACCGCATGATACCCTTCCGGGGTACGGAGATCATAACCGGAAGTAAAGGCGTGACAGGTATCGAGGCATACACCAACCCGGGATTGATCCTCAACCTGGGCGATGATTTCAGCGATTTGTTCAAAAGTATGCCCCAGATTGGTCCCTTGACCGGCGGTATTCTCGATGACCGCCACCACCCCCCGGGTGGCCTCCAGGGCACGATTGATGGATTGCGCGATCCGGGTCAGGCAGGCACTGACCGAAAGTTGCTTCAGGTGACTGCCGGGATGAAAATTGAGACAGGTCAAACCCAATGCCTGACAACGCTTGAGTTCGTCAATGAATGCCGCCAACGATTTTTCATGGGCCGTATCATCGGCATTGCCCAGATTGATCAAATACCCATCATGGGGCAACACATCCTGCGGTCGAAAACCGCCCGCCTGCATGTTGCGATGGAATTGGTCAATCTCCGCGGTGGTCAGCGGCTTGGCAGCCCATTGCTTCTGATTTTTGGTGAACAGGGCGAACGCCTTGGCCCCGATGGCGCTCGCGTTCAACGGGGCGGCAAACACCCCACCGGATGCCGATACGTGGGCACCAACGCGTTTCATACACCCTCCACGCTTACCAATGGATCCTCAGACATCTTGTGACCGACCTTTCCCCTTCTTCCCGGGCTTTTCCTTGCGTAACGCCTTGCCCTTGTCCCCTTTCTGCGCCTTGGGCTTCGCCCGATCCTGAAGCCGCTCTTCCAGTCGAACATCCGGGGTCAGGGCGTCCACAACATCCAATACCGTTTTCTCCTCGACGATCCCGAGTCCCGTTGCCGGCGGCAGCGCCTCGGCCCCCCGAGCCTGCTTGAGCGTGTCCGCGACAGCCTGTTCCAGTTGTATGTCAATGGGTGCCGATTCAGGAGATGGCGTCACCACCGCCGTTTTGGGATCTCCAGTCGGCTGGGCCTGTTCGTCTTTTGTCACGGGGGCCTGTTTGACTTCCGCAATCTTGGGCGTTTCGTCTTTTTCCATGGCTTCCGCGATTGCCGCCAACGCACCGCTCACCAAAAAGCGGGTCTGATCACCCGAACCATTCTCCCCTGCCCCCGATGCTTCCGGAGATGCCGCACTGGCGGTTTTTTTCGTCTTATCCTTGTTGGTTTTCACATCAATCGCCTCGGTGTTTGGGGAATCCACAACGTGAGGGGCAACGACGGCCCCAGCGAATCCATCCCCCCTTCCAGGGTCATCCCCGACTTCGGGAACACCCGTATCCGCTGAAAGAACAATGACCTCGGAAACTTCAGCCCCGGTTGCTCCCCTGGCTTCAAGGGTGTCAGTCGCCCCACCGTCCCCCCGAATTTCAACAGCCGGGATACCATCCGTCTCCGGTACATCCTCAACAGCCGGTGCAACCTCCCCCTCCGGTACAGCCTCATCATCCGGTGAAACGTCCCCCTCCGCTGCATCCTCAACAGCCGGTGAAATCTCCGTCTCCAGCACTTCGACAACCTCAGCAACATCGACGGCATCCGGTACCGTGGCCTCCCTCATTTCTGGGGGATGGCCCTCTTCATTCTGTATGACAGCATCATCGGCGATGACGACATCCTCCGGTTCCCCAATCACGATGTTTTTGGCGGCAAGGTCACCCGCATCCGGTGTTTTCAAGGCACGCGCCATGGGTTCGTCCGCAGGGGGGGCCGGATCTTCCATGTCACTTTCGATACCGAACAGGCTGGCGACATTCAGAACCAGGATGAACCCGTGATCACTCCGGGCCATGCTTTGCAGATATTTGCCACTGTTGGAGCGTACTTTGGGTGGGGGACTCAATTGGCTTTGGTCCAGTTCCAACACTTCCCGCACCGCGTCCACCAAAACGGCCTGCACCAAAATCTCACCCTCATGGGGATATTCCAGCACGACAATATTGGATTGGGCGGTCAACGGCGCTTTTTCCATCCCCAGGAGGATCCGCAGGTCGAACACGGCGATGATGCCCCCGCGAAGGTTCACCACACCCCGAACTTCGGGTCGCGTGAGAGGAACCCGTGTTATCCTGGTCAATGGCATGACTTCCCTGACCCGGAGGGTCTCGACTGCAAACACTTCATTGGCCAGTTTAAGCGACAAGAACAACATGTCAGGACCGGGAGAACAGGGACAGAAGCACTAAAATAGAGAAAATAACCGTGCTGATGACGAATCCACTGGTCGCATCCTTTTTGACAACTTCCACCCGCCGCTCCAGATGATCGACCACCTTATTGGACTGCATCTGCGTATGGGATACCTCCTGAATAGTTTTCTGCAACGTTTCCAGGGCGGCCAAGCTGTTGCGAATCTCCGCTTTTTCCTTATCCAGCGCGGAGGGTAAAGCCTGCAAGGCGGCCTTGATTGTTTGCACTTCTTCTTCCAGGATGAGGATTTTGCGCATGATGGCATCCTCTTCCCCCTCAAGCTGGACCGATTGATCCTTTACAGACATATCATCCCCCAGTCAGCATGGTCACCTGCGACGCCAGTTGCCAATCTTCCGGCGTGTTTATATTAAAGAAAGGATCCACCCCCTGCACAACATCGGGAAAGACTACTTCGACATGGGGGGTGTGACGCAAGAAATATTTCAACCCGCGATCATTATTGTCCAAAGCCCGGGAAATCTTGGCCAAAAGGCTCCTGGGCCACAAGGCGATGACCGGATGCGCACGCCCACGATTGACGGCGATAGCCGGTTGTTCCAACCCTTGGAGAGCCGCCACCAAACGTTGAGCCAAGTCCAGGGGAATGAAAGGGGCGTCCACCGGCACAGACAACAACCAATCGCCAGGTGCCACCCGAAGGGCGGCTTCCAGGCTGGCCAGGGGCCCCTGACGGGGATGCCGTTCATCCGCCACCTCCTGGCAACCCTGGCACCACGGTACCCAACGATCAGCCCCCCCCTCGTGAATCCCCAAAAGGATGCCAGCCGTCTGTGGCTGCAGGCGGCGGCAAACATGCGCCAACAAAGGTTCCCCGGCCAAACGCAGGAGCGCCTTGTCCTGCGAACCAAGGCGCTGCCCACTTCCACCGACCAGAATCAAGCCGGTAACCAAGTCTGGCACCGCCACCTATAAGTCCAACTCGGTCCGAGCTACCTGGACAGGCTGTTTGACTTCGGCCGGCAATTCGGCGTCGAACTGTTTGATCATGGGGGGTAACAACAGGCTGTAACTGAGTTCGGCCCTGACCTTGACGATGCCAGACACCGGCAGGTCATAGTCGAGATTGCGTTCTTCGCCCGGTTTCAAACGGCTATCCCCCTTGATTTTTTTGGCCAGCATCGGAGGCACGGGTTTGTCCGCCTCATCGGTCAGTTTGAGCATCAATACCCCTTTGGGGTCTTCCTCCACGGGATTGGTGACAAAATTTTTCCAGATCACCTCACCCTTGGCATCCAAACCGACCACTTTCAAGACCACGAAACGAAACGGTGCCCCGGTCGGATAGTTATGCGCCAACAGGTTTTTCAACTTGACGCTGATCGCCGCACCACTCCCCCTCTTTTCCCCGGTCATGGTCATGAGAATGCCGCGTTTCAGCTTGGCCTGGGAGTGACCACCGGCCATCGAATGATCGGAAAAACCATTAATGGTGGGCATGTGACAGGATTGGCAGGTCACGGTATTGCCGCTCTGGGTCAGCTCAGGACCCGTTGTACAAACGGGAATGCCGTTGGGGTTGACATTTTTCTCGTGGCACCCCAGGCAGATATCCGATGTTTTGAACAGTTTGCCATTGGCCTGATGGGGGAAGGCATTGACAGAGGTTTCCGCCGTTGGCGATCCGGGGGCATGGATGGGATCCTTGCCGGCAAAGGCACCGTTGGGACCCTGAAGGTGCGTATTGGAAAAAGCGAACGCATCCGATCCCATTTTCGGTTTGGAATCCTCCTTGCCTGAAACCGTCCCCTGGAATTCCAGCATGGTGTGACAGCTCACACACGTCACCCCTTCGCCGTAGGACTCTACTGCGTCCAGTTTGGTTTTGCCATCCCGGGCAGCGTTGGGGGCATGGCATTTCAGACACACCGGATAGCCGCCGGTCGCCTTGAGTTTGACATCCTCCTGGGTGGGATCCCCCGCCTGAATGGCGTACATCACCTTGTGGATCGGATCATTGAGGGCCGTACTTTGTGAGTGCATCGATCCGAGCCATTGCTGGTATATTTCCTGGTGACATTCGCCGCAGGCGGATGCGGAAAGATGATGCAACGGTGGCTTGCCCTCTTCCGCCCTGACTTGCACCACACCCATGCCAGTCAACAACACGATAACGACTACCAGCGATCTCATCATGATTCATCCTTCATTTATTCTTTGAAGAGGTCCGGACCCACTCGAAGTGCCTCACCTGATACAGCCCCGTAAGCTACGGGATTTTGTGTCTGCAACCCTTTTCGATGGAAAAGAACCACAGGGATATCGATTGTCTTGACATCCATAAACCATCCCGCCTGAAGGTTGGGATATGTCGTCTTTGGGATGACGAAGAATTCATAATCCTCGTCATTAAAATCACTATCATTGACCTCAATCAACCTTAAGACTTTTGACGAATCGGGATAATCGGCTGCCTTCAAAGCCGGCGACCCAACCCCACTGACGGTCCACGCACAATCGTACTGTCCGTTCATTACAAGCGGGATGGCTTTGGTAAAACCGAGAGGCATGGTCGAAAAGTTTTTAGGACCAAACTTATCATCCAAATCGGCCAGCGAGTCCCAAATGATCTTGCTTGCCGAACCAATATCTCCAACCGCAATTTGAATCTTTCGCCCCTGTTTCAGAAGGTCCGAAATTTCTTTTGCATTCTTAGTACGTTGTTGGTTGCAGACCAGATGGGCATAAGAGTGAAACACAACGCCATCGATAGGTAACTTACGTTTATTGACAAGCTTGTTCGGTGCCAGGCCAAAATCACACTCACCTTTGGCGACCATTTTGACGTTTTCTTCACCACCCTTGGTTTCAACTGTTTCCAAGGTAAATCCCAAATTAAAGTCGGCAATAATCGGCTTGAGGGCGTTTGGTAGCTTCTCATACGACAGCCCCTTGGGGCCTCCACAAAATGTCACGGTGGATGTCTTGCTGTTTTCGGCGGGTACAGAAGTCCATGAAAGCAACACGATGATGAAGGCGGCAATCGAAACAATTCGATGCATAAAACTCTCTCCTCAACAAAGGCGCGAATATCACGGATACAACCAAGGTATCAGTCAGGCCAACACAACGTCAATCGAAGATATCAAACAAGGATTCCAAGGGATTTTTCCGCCGGTAGTGTTTATCTTTATCGGACGGATAATATTTCGATGAACCATGATCTTGTTTATAGTGACCCCCGTGCGACCCCCCGTGCGACCCCCCGTGCGAACCACCACGCGAGTACTGCCTGGAGGAATCATGGTCATAGCCAGGGTGCCCGGAACGGACAGAATTCCGACCATGGGTGTCGTTCCGAAATTCCAACGATGCATCCTCTACGGAACCCCTTCCCGATGGTTCCCGTTCCTGTACTTGGTTCCGGATAAGTTGCAGGAGTTTTTCAAGTTCACCCCTGTCAAGCCATATTCCACGGCACTGAGGGCAGGTGTCCAACTCAACACCCGATCTTTGGACAACCAACATGCCCACGGTACAATTGGGACACACCAAAAGTGGCATAAGCAATCTCCTCATGGGAAAATCGGTTACCTCCACCCCTTAATCTCCGAAGAGGGGGGGGTACGAGAGAAAAAAGATGATGCCGTTTGGGCAAAAAGTCAAAGACAAAATTGTGCCAGATCGCCACAAAGACCCCGCATACTCACAAGGATTGACAAGTCTTGTTCAGTGGCCCTAGCATGGCTCAAGGACAAGGTCCGGCAACCTCTCTATCCAAAGCGGAGTGATACTGTGTTGACGTGTTTTATCCTGATCCTGGGAAAAGCAATAAAAAACAGAGGATAAAAAAAGGAAAGTTATGAAATGGCGGCTCAAGCAGTTGACAGGAGGGACATGGATCCCCAAGGTATGGTCAGGATTGGAGAAGTCGCTAAAATTCTTGGAATTTCCATTCGGACCATCCACATGTATGAACGCGAAGGATTGTTCATCGCCCACAAAAATGTCTCCGGCACCCGGTACTTTTCCCAAGAAGACATCGACTGGCTCATCGAAATCCGTAAATTGATCAAGTCCAGTATCAGCATAGCGGGCATTCGCGCCCTGATGTCGCTGATCCCCTGCTGGGAAGTGCGCCGCTGTGACTATCACGCCCGTACCAATTGCCCCGCCATCACCGACCACGACGCCCCTTGTTGGGCCAACCAGAGCAACCTGTGTGAAGAAACGGCGCAGCAATGCCGCCAATGTGACGCCTATCGCCTGCGTTTCAAAGCCGGATCACTCAAGAAAATAATTGATATCAAAATCAAGGACGGCCAATGATTGAATACCGCCTCCCCTCCCCCGTCGAATCACCCACTACCTCACCTGCCAAGGTTGTCGCTCATGGATAAGATGGAACCGGAACTCTCCGATCCTTTCGATTCCAAGAAGGGGTCCTCCGATGACACCCTGCTGCATTATCTGCGTCGGGAACGGGCCGCCGAACGACGTGTGCTGGAAGAAATGTTCGCCCAATTCCTCCGGGATCAGCGTCGCGGTCGCCGTTGGCGCCTGTTCTTCCGCCTTTTTATCGTTGGTTACCTGCTGTTCCTGGCCCTTTTCAGCATGAGTGGCGAATGGGACGGCTTGACATTACGTCCCCTGGCCGAGGAAAAGAAACATACGGCAGTCGTTGATATCTCTGGAGCCATCGCCAGCGACTCACCCGCAGGGGCACGGGGCGTCATCAAAGGCTTGAAGGCCGCCTTCAAGGATCCCAATACCCATGGCGTCGTCGTCCGCATCAACAGCCCGGGCGGTTCGCCGGTGCAGGCCGGGGAGATCTACGACGAAATCAAACGCCTGCGCAAAAAATATCCAGCCATTCCCCTGTATGCCGCAATCGAAGACGCCTGCCTCTCCGGGGGATACTACATCGCCGCCGCCGCCGATCAGATTTATGCCGACAAGGCTTCGGTCGTCGGCTCCATCGGCGTGGTCATGTTCAATTTCGGCTTTGAAAAAACCTTGGAAAAAGTCGGTGCCGAAGATCGCAACCTGGCAGCGGGACGCAACAAAGCCTTCCTCAATCCGTTCAAACCCATGGTGGAAGAAGAGGTCAACCATGCCAAAGGGATCCTGGACCGGATTCACGCCCAGTTCATCCAAGCGGTCAAGGAGGGACGGGGGGATCGGTTGAAACCCGGGAAAAAAGATTTGTTTCAAGGATTGTTCTGGACCGGCGACGAAGCGTTGGAACTGGGACTGGTCGACGGCCTGGGTTCCGTGGATTACGTGGCGCGGGAAGTGATCAAGGCGGACAAGGTGGTCAATTTCACCTCCGAGGAGCATTGGATGGATCGGATCGGTCGCCGGCTGACCGACACCATGGCGCAATCCCTGACACTCATCATGACACCCCATCCCGACCTGCGATGACCACCCGCTTTCAGGAAGGGATCATGGGCGGCGTATGTTTTCCGGGGTGATGTACGAATACAGCGTTCCAGGGAAAAGAAAAGTGAATTCAAAACGGCCCAACTTGACCCGATCCCGATCCAACAATTCATTTCCCCGGGATGGAACGGGTTTGTCGTTGAGAAACGTGCCGTTGGTGGAACCCGAATCCGTGAGCCAATACTGACCCGGTCCCAATGGGTTGATGGTGGCATGGAAATTGGAAATCGACCCTTCCGGCATGATGATGTCATTGCCTTCAGCGCGACCGAGTCGAATAACGAGATCCCCATCCCCGGGAACATCCGGCGGAACCAGGGGATAGATGGCACGTTCCAATACTTTGAGATGCTTCGGCTCCGCCCCAAATGTCAAATCGGGGAGAAATGCCAAGGTGATGTCCGTATCCTCATCGGAACGCTCCACGGCATAGCCACGAAACAATCCCGAACCCACCAGACTGGGATTGGAAATCAACTGCACGAACATTTCCTGCCCATGGCGTATGGCGTATTGTTTCAGGGCAACGTAGTCCGCCTTGCCCAGGGAATCGAGGAGTTGCTGAATACGTACCGTCAAGGCCATCCCCTTGAGACGGGCGTAGAGGGCGCTGGGCGACAAAAAAAGCCATTCATAACGCCCTGTGGTTAAACGATCCTCGTCGTGCAAAAACACTTCGGACCCATCGCATCGTTTGCCATTGAGCAGGGTGGGATTGGTTGCGGATGCGGAACGCAACAAATAACGATGGGCCGCAGTCCGCCGAATTCCGGCCTGGGTTTTGGCTACGGTATAATCGGGGATGACAAAATCGTTGTTTTCGCTTCGCCCCAGGGAAAAAAAAACTTCCTGATCCACCATCCCCTGTTTGAAAAAAGGAAACAACCAATGCATCAGGGGAGGACGCAGCAATACCGGGCGCTTGCTGCAATCGGGTTGGCTGGGGTGAAACACCGTGGCATCCCCGATACGCTCGGCCAACGACCCTTCAAGCACTTCATTGCCCATGAGTACCGGCACCCGCAACAATCGGACGAATTCCTGCTCATCGTGTTCCCGGGCGAAAGAGTCCAACCCCTGGAAGTCCAAACGTCCCGATTTTTGCAGAAAACGTTGTATGGAAGCGTGGTCCTGGGGCATGATCGTAGCAACGGTTGCAAGGTTTTGAAGAAGGGATACCGGCCCATCATGCTACAAAAAGGCATTTCTTGTCAAAACAGTTTATTTTTCGATTAGTTGGCATGACCGTTTTTTTTAATCCCTACGAAATAATAATGCCGCCCATTCAAAGATAAAGGGGATGATTGATGCTCGAAAACTATCGCAAGCATGTGGCTGAACGGCAAACACAGGGGATACCGCCCTTACCCTTGTCGGCGGAACAAACACAAGCCCTGACCGAATTGCTCCTGGCACCCCCCCGGGAGAAGGAGCCTTTTTAAAAGAATTATTGGTCAATCAAGTCCCCCCCGGCGTGGATGAGGCCTCACGCGTCAAGGCGGAATTTTTGGCCGGAATCGCCACAAGGATCACTGCTTTGCCCCGGGATCGAACGGGCGGATGCGGTTGCCCTCCTGGACACCATGATCGGTGACAGATAAATTCATATCACAAATAATGCAGATTATACCGCAACCAACACGGGGAACATAGTTTTCCACCGTCATTCCCGTGAAAACGGGAATCCAGAAAGTTGGGGAATGGAGGAAGGTTCCCTATAGGGGTAGGGAAGAGGTCTCCCCCTCCCCTCCCTCCGAACCGTGCGTGCGGTTTTCCCGCACACGGCTCTCCAGTCAACAGTTTCCACATCGGGACCGACTCGCTGTTCTCCAGGCTTCCTCCATGGTGAAAAGACCGAGAGATGCGAAGAATGCATTTGGCCATCGCTTGTGATCCGCAAGGGTTCGGCCATGTCCCG
>PEAK01000011.1 GCA_002753515.1 Magnetococcales bacterium | reverse complement strand
GAAAAGAAAAAAAAGAGGGAAGAAAAAAGATTTCTTTATCTGATTTTTTGAAGAAGAGAAGAAGATCCCACTCGCATTTTCAAGCCGGTGGTGTTCCTACAGTTCCGGACCGGTGCTGGCAATTGCCAAGGCGCACGCACGCAAAGCTACTGTAGTGACCCACGAAATGCCCAATCCTGAAAGCAAAAATCGGGTACTAATCCCCAATATTTGTAAAACGTTTAATATTGCTTATATCAATACTTTCGATATGCTACGAGAAATGGCTGCCAAATTCGTTTACGATAATTCCCGCAACAAACAGAATGCATAGCCCGACCGAAACACTCATCCCTTGTTTAGCCTAATCCTGATCTTCTTCCTTCAAAATACTTAAACCGCAACCATCGCGGGATATGTAGTTTTCCTGCGTCATTCCCGCGAAAGCGGGAATCCAGAAAGTCAGGGAAGGTAGAAAGTTCCTCTGGATCCCCGCTTTCGCGGGGATGACAATAACTGCATATTCCTAAAATGCATAGCCCGACCGAAACACTCATCCCTTGTTTAGCCTAATCCTGATCTTCTTCCTTCAAAATACTTAAACCGCAACCATCTCGGGATATGTAGTTTTCCTGCGTCATTCCCGCGAAAGCGGGAATCCAGAAAGTCAGGGAAGGTAGAAAGTTCCTCTGGATCCCCGCTTTCGCGGGGATGACAATAACTGCATATTCCTAAATAGCTGCGGTTTAAGAAAATTTTTATAGATTAAAACAGTGAAACTTCGACATTCTCAAAAGCCAAGCACCATCCGCAGGACGGATGGTGCTTGACTGAAGCGGAATTCTATTATGAAGCGTCTCAGGAGGCGGATTGCGCCTGCTGTGGTGTGGCCGTCCGCTCTACCAACTCGATGAACGACATGGGGGCACAATCACCATAGCGCATACGGGTTTTGATAATCCGGGTATAGCCACCCTTGCGCTCACTGTTCCGAACAGCGATATCGGTAAACAGTTTATGCACCACTTCCTTGTCACGCAAAAAGCTGATCGCACGGCGCCTGGAATGCAGATCCCCCTTCTTCCCGAGGGTCACCATGCGCTCTGCCAGGATACGCAGCTCCTTGGCCCTGGTCACGGTCGTTTCAATCCGCTCGTGCCGAAACAAACTGACAGCCATGTTGGTTAACATCGCCATCCTGTGACTGGTATCCCGACCCAGGTTGCGACCACTCTTTCGATGTCTCATGGACCCGTTCCCCGACTAAAAATTTTCTTCCTCAAACTGCTTGGCAAGCTCTTCAATGTTTTCCGGAGGCCAATTTTCAAGATGCATCCCCAAGCTGAGGTTCATCTCATCCAGGACCTCTTTGATTTCATTCAAGGACTTGCGTCCGAAGTTCGGTGTTTTCAGCATCTCGGCTTCTGTTTTCTGCACCAAATCGCCGATATATACAATATCATCATTCTTGAGGCAATTGGCCGAGCGCACGGACAATTCCAACTCGTCCACTTTCCGGAACAGGTGTGGATTCCACCTGGGACTGGCATCGTCATCACCAGTTTCGTGCATTGGCACATCGTCAAAGTTGATGAACAAACTCAACTGATCCTGGAGGATCTTCGCTGCCAGTGCCAAGGCGTCTTCCGGTGCCACGACCCCATTGGTTTCGATGTCGATGATCAGCTTGTCATGATCAGTCTGCTGCCCGACACGGGCATTTTCAACCTTGTAAGAAACCTTCTTCACCGGGTTGAAACTACAGTCAATCGGAATTTCACCGATGGGAGAAGGGGTTTCATCCTCCCCACCCTGAGCTGCGCGCACGTAGCCCTTGCCGGTCATCACCGTCATGGTGACATCCAACTTGCCACTTTTATTCAGTGTTGCGATATGATGTTCCGGATTCAAGATTTCAATATCCGGACCCGTTTCAATCATACCGGCGGTCACCGGGCCTTCCTTATCCGCGTACAGACGCACCCGCTTGGTACCCGAACCACTGGCGCGAATCGCCAATTCCTTCAGATTGAGTATGATCTCCGTCACATCCTCCATGACACCCGGGATGCTGGAAAATTCATGCAATACGCCCTCGATACGGACTGTGGATACCGCTGCACCCTGAAGGGAAGACAACAACACACGCCGCAAGGCATTTCCGAGTGTAGTTCCAAAACCTCTTTCCAAAGGTTCCGCAACCAAAGTCGCCTTACGCTGCGAATCTCCCTCGCTGACCAGTTCTACCTTCCGAGGCTTTATTAATTCCGTCCAATTCCGATACATCCGTTGCCCCCAGCAGGTTATTATTTGGAATACAGCTCAACGATAAGATTTTCATTGTACTCCGCAGGCAAGTCCGAACGGTCTGGATACGACAAAAACCTTCCTGACAATGCTGCAGCATCCACTTCAATCCAAGGCACCGCCTGAGTTTTGTGTGATGTCTCGACTGCACCCTTGATGCGAATGTGCGCTTTGGCCTTGCCACGAACCTCAATCTTATCGCCTGGACGCACCAGATAGGAGGGTAGGTTGACGACCCTGTCGTTCACCACAATCTGTTTGTGCGTAACTACCTGCCTGGCCTCGGAACGCGATGCGGAGAATCCCAAGCGATACACAACGTTGTCCAATCTGCGTTCCAAAAGAACGAGCAGATTTTCCCCGGTGACTCCTTTCATGCGTTCCGCTTTCATGAAATAACTGCGAAACTGTGATTCAAGGAGACCATAGGAGCGTTTAATTTTCTGCTTTTCACGCAGGTGCATTCCGTAGTCGGACACTTTTCTACGCCTCTGCCCATGCATGCCCGGGGCGTAATTTCTCTTCTCAATGGCACATTTGTCCGAGAAACACTTTTCCCCTTTAAGGAAGAGCTTTGTGCTTTCGCGCCGGCACATACGGCACTTGGAACCGAAATATCGGGACATGTTTCTTCCTGTTCCCCTGCTCAAAACATTGAAATTAGGTCAAACACGACGACGTTTGGGAGGTCTGCACCCATTATGGGGTATCGGCGTCACATCTTGTACCAACGAAATTGCGAAGCCGATACTCGCCAAGGCACGCAGCGCGGACTCACGTCCCGAACCCGGCCCTTTCAGGCGTACTTCCAGATTTTTCATCCCATGCTCCTGGGCCCGACGTCCCGCATCTTCGGCAGCCATTTGCGCCGCGAAGGGTGTTGATTTGCGAGACCCTTTAAATCCCTGGGAACCAGCCGACCCCCAGGATATCACGTTGCCCAGACTGTCAGTGATGGTGATAAGGGTATTGTTGAATGTTGACCGGATATAGGCAATGCCGGAGGCGATATTTTTTTTCTCCTTTTTTTTGCCCTTGGTCTTCTGCCCTTTCGCCATATCATCTCCTTCTGAGTATAACCACGCCCTTGCCAGGCAATTCAGCACCAATCCAACACCACTCACTACGATAGAACGGACACCCTGATGTATGCCAACGTCGGTTTAACGCGCCTTCCCAGCAATGGCCTTACGCGGGCCTTTACGGGTTCTGGCGTTGGTATGCGTCCTCTGTCCACGCACTGGCAAGCCACGCCTGTGCCGCAACCCCCTGTAGCAACCGAGGTCCATCAGCCGCTTAGTATTCATCGCGATTTGCCGCCGCAGATCACCTTCCACCTGGTAACCTTCGTCGATAACGCTACGTATTTTGGCGACCTCGGTTTCTGAAAGATCTTTGGTCCGGGTTGCCGAATCAATGCCGGCTTTGGCTACAATTTCTTCCGCAGCACGCCTACCTATACCATAGATATAGGTTAAGGCAACAACGAGCCGTTTATTGACGGGTATATTGACACCAGCGATACGAGCCACCTGTTAGCCTCCAAATTTTTTTTCAAACAGTAATCAACTTAAATCTCATCCCTGGCGCTGCTTATGCTTTGGACTCTTGACGCAGATGATCCGCTGGACGCCTTTCCGCTTGATCATTTTGCAATCTTTACAGATTTTCTTCACAGACGCTCTGACTTTCATCACCTGCCTCCACTTGCCCTGTGCCCACTGACGCCTGGGATCAGCCCCTGCGTCCTCTGATTTTCGCCTTTTTCATGAGCCCTTCATACTGGCGGCTGATAAGAAAGGACTGAATCTGTGCAGCCGTATCCATGGTCACACCCACCACAATCAACATGGACGTTCCGCCGAAATAAAAAGGGACATTATAGCTGGAAATCAAAATCTCTGGCAACAAACACACTGCCGCCACATAAATTGCACCAACGAGTGTCAATCGTGTCAAAATACTATCCAGATACTCCGCCGTCTTGGCCCCTGGCCGAATCCCGGGAACGAACCCACCATACTTCCTCAGGTTGTCCGCTGTCTCTTCGGGATTGAATACAATGGCCGTATAGAAAAACGAGAAAAACACAATTGCCAAAGTATACACCACCATATAAGGCAACTGACCGGGTGAGAAATAGCCGGCAAAGGCCTTGACCTGGTCCCATGGCGCGAAATTCGCCAACGTCACCGGGAACAGGATAATAGAACTGGCGAAGATGGGTGGTATGACACCTGCTGTATTAATTTTCAAGGGCAAATGGGAACTCTCCCCACCAACCATCCTCCGTCCACTCACCTGCCTGCGTGCATACTGAACCGTTATCCGCCGCTGTGCCCGCTCCACGAAGATAATGAAGGCGGTCACACCAAAAGCCATGACGAGCAGGAACAAAACAAAAAGTGGTTGCAGATCACCCGTCCGTGCCAGCTCCAAGGTTTTCACCAACGCAATAGGCAAGTTGGCAACGATCCCTGAAAAGATGATCAGGGAAATTCCGTTTCCGATGCCCCGGGAGGTGATCTGCTCACCCACCCACATGATGAAGGCCGTCCCCGATGTCAGCGTAATGACCGTCATCATCCTGAAGGACCAACCTGGTTCGATCACGACACTCATGCCGCCAGCTTGCATGGACTCCAAGCCATAGGCGATGCCAAATCCCTGAAAAATGGAAAGGACGACCGTACCATAGCGCGTATACTGATTGATTTTGCGCCGCCCCGACTCCCCTTCCTTCTTGATCGCCTCCAGCTTGGGGAATACCGATGTCATGAGCTGCAAAATAATCGACGAGGAGATATAGGGCATGATCCCCAGGGCGAAAACAGTCAAACGGGACAACGCACCACCCGAAAACATGTTGAACATGCCCAGCAATGTCCCTTGTTGCTGTGAAAAAAATACGGCCAGGGCATTGGGATCAATACCCGGTGTCGGTACATGCGCCCCAATTCGGTAGACTATGAGCATCCCCAAAGTATAGAGGATTCGCTTACGCAATTCCGGGATCTGCCCAAGATTGGCAAGTCCGGCAAAAGGAGACTGTGCTTCCGCAGTGGCCATTAAGGGTCGCTACCTATCCGTTAACCACGTCAGTCAGATGCACCTTACCACCCGCCGCCTCAACTTTGGCCACAGCACTTTTGGATGCTTTCAGGACGTGTATTTGCAATGGCTTGGTCAACTCACCATCCGCCAACAGCTTCAGTCCATCGCCCATCTTTTTTCTGATCAAACCATGTTTGCGCATGTCTTCCAAACGCACCTCGGCATTGGCTTCAAAGACTTCCAGATCACCAACACTGACCGTGATGTATTCCTTGCGAAAGGGATTTTTGAATCCAGCTTTGGGCAATCGGCGCTGCAAGGGCATCTGTCCGCCTTCAAAACCGACTTTATGATAACCGCCGGCCCTGGCCTTTTGACCCTTGACGCCACGTCCTGCCGTTTTGCCGGTACCACATCCGATACCGCGAGCAACCCGTTTGGCCTGCTTGCGATCCGCCTGTCTTGGTGGGAGTTCATTCAATTTCATTGCTTACGCACCTTTACCCTTCCAACACCTGAACCAAGTGGATCACTTTGTTAACCATGCCGCGCACTGACGGGTTATCCGGCAACTCTCTGACTTGGCGTATCTTCCTCAAGCCCAGTGCCTCCATGATCCTTCTGTGCTTCTCCGGCCTGCCAATGATCGACCTGATCTTTTGGACCTTGATGGTTCTGGACATAAATCGACCTCTCCTTAAACTTCTGTTTCTTTTACAAGGCTTCCAAGGCCAACCCACGTTTCGCCGCGACCATTGCCGGCGATTTGGTGGATTCGAGGGCGTCAAACGTTGCCTTAATCAGGTTATGCGGATTGGATGTCCCCAATGATTTGGCCAGGACGTCCGTAACACCTACAGCTTCAAAAATGGGGCGCATCGCACCACCAGCGATGATCCCGGTCCCCTGGGCCGCCGGTCGCAGCACCACGCGCCCGGAACCATACCGTCCCTGAATTTCATGAAACAGGGTGCGTCCATCCTTGATGGCCATTTTCTTCATGCTCTTACGGGCCTGCTCGGTAGCCTTCCTGATAGACTCGGGAACCTCCTTGGCCTTACCCAAACCATAGCCAACCTTACCCTTGCCATCACCCACCACCACGATCGCCGAAAAATTGAAACGGCTACCACCCTTCACCACCTTTGCAGTCCGCTTAATGGCGACAAGCTTTTCAATCAAGTCATCACTCTGCCAATTTTCAACTTTTTCCTCTGCTGAGGCCCGGCGGGGTTTCGACATTTCCACTCCTAAATCACTCTAGAATCCTCTACTTTAAGAAAATCGGCCTGCTGCGAGTAACGCTTCCTCCCTGGCCTTGGAACTCAGAACTCCAGGCCGGCTTCCCGCGCCGCCTCCGCAAGGGCCTTGACCCTTCCATGATAGAGATACCCACCGCGGTCAAATACAACGCGCTTGATGTTGGCCTGCACCGCCTTACCAGCCAATGCCCTGCCCACGGCTGCCGCTGCCTCCATATTGGAACGGCTCCCGAGGCCCTCTCTGATTTCCTTCTCAAGAGTCGAGGCGGCAACCAGTGTCTGCCCCTTGGCATCGTCGATAATCTGCGCATACATGTTCGAGCCACTGCGGAAAACCGAAAGTCTCAAACGATCCTTACGCACATGCGCGATGCGGTTACGTATTCTCCGACCGCGCTTCCATCTGGCTTGATGCCGTTCCTTTGCCATCACTGTGCCCTCTTCAAGTTGATCACTTTTTCTTGCCTTCTTTACGCAGCACGAACTCACCGACGTAGCGGATCCCCTTACCCTTATACGGTTCCGGGGGCCTGAGTTCCCGAACTTCTGCGCAAATTTGTCCCAACTGCTGCTTATCGACACCAGTCAAAGTGATCAGTGTGTTCTTGTCAACCTTCGCCGTAATCCCTTCCGGCAAGGCAACTTCCACCGGGTGGGAATACCCCAGGCTGAACTGCAACATTTTGCCCGCCACCGCAGCGCGATATCCGACGCCCTGGATTTCCAGCACTTTGGTGAATCCCTCCGAAACACCCTTGACCATATTGAATAACAACGACCGGGACAAGCCCCATACCGCCGCTGCTTTCTTACCGGGTCCTTTCAGGTTCACCTGCAACTCTTCCCCTTCCCTGCGTATCTCAACCTCAGGGCCGAATCGGTGCCGCAGTGTTCCCAGTTTACCCTTGACCTCGACATCCCGGTCAACAATCTTGACGTCAACACCTTTGGGCAGTGCAACGGGCTTCTTTCCAATTCTTGACATCGCGATGAAATCCTCTCGTTACATCAAAATACGGTACAGAGCAGCTCGCCACCGACACCCTGCTTACCGGCGTCTTTGCTGGTCATGATGCCCTTGCTCGTCGAGACGATGGCGATCCCCAACCCTTGATAGATACGGGGCAGTTTGTCTTTTCTGACATAGTGACGCCGCCCTGGCCGGGACACCCTTTTGATTTCCTCAATGACTGGCCTGCCCATATGGTACTTCAGTAGAATCCTGAACTGCCGATCACCGATCTCCTCGGAATTCTCGATCCCGGCGATGTATCCCTCGGCTGTCAAAATTTCACTGATGCGCATTTTGATTCGCGACGCGGGAATATCAACAAATTTCTTCCCTGCCATTTGCGCGTTACGAATCCGCGTCAGCATGTCACTGACTGGGTCGGTCATTCCCATTGATACCACTCCAATATTTTAATTATTCCCTGCAATATGCCTTAAGATCACGACTTGCGCCCTGAATGAGCTACCACGAAGCCTTGACGACACCCGGCACCTCTCCCCGTAACGCCATGGACCGCAAACACAGCCTACAGAGTGAGAACTTGCGATAGTAACCCCGTGAACGTCCACACCGGGCACACCGGTTGTAAGCCCGGACTGCGAACTTGGGCTTACGTTTCCACTTTTCCACCATTGATTTCTTGGCCATAAGAGGTACGCTTCCTCAACCTGTCAATTGACAAAAGGCATATTAAAACCTCGAAGCAAGGCTTTGGCCTCTTCGTCGGTTTTGGCGGAGGTGACAATGATGACATCCATGCCACGCACAGCGTCAACTTTGTCATAGTCGATCTCGGGAAAGATGATCTGCTCCTTGACACCCATGGCAAAGTTGCCCCTGCCATCAAACGATTTTCCTGAAACACCCCGGAAATCCCGAACCCTGGGCAATGCGGCGTTAATCAGACGATCCAAAAACTCGTACATCCGGTCCGCCCGCAAGGTGACCCGACAGCCAATGGGTTGTCCCTCGCGCAGCTTGAAGCCTGCTACCGAACGCTTGGCATGGGTGATCACCGGTTTTTGCCCGGCAATAGCCGTCATGTCACTGAGGGCACCATTCAGGGCATTCCTGTCAGCAATTGCCTCACCGACACCCATGTTGAGCACAATCTTCTCAAGCCGGGGCACCTGCATGGGATTCTTGTAGCCGAATTCCTTGATAAGACCGGCCACGACCGTCTTCCTATAATGTTCCTTCAATCTGGCCATGAGTTACTTTCCCGACCGCTTGGTTCGCGTTGACAGCATCTTAAACGACAGCTTCACCCGATTTTTTGGAGATGCGAATTTTTTTCCCATCGTCCAACCGTTTCATGCCAATTTTCGTCCCCTTGCCTGCAACCGCATCGTAGTACATCACATTGGATTTATGGATCGGGGCTTCTTTCTCGACAATTCCACCAGCGTCATTTTTGCTTTGCTTGGTGTGTCTCTTGACCATATTGATTTTTTCAACCAACACGGCATCCTTTTTCGGCAACACCTGCAAAATCCGCCCGCGTTTACCCTTATCCTTACCGGAAATGACCACCACCTGGTCACCCTTCTTAAGACGGGTCTTAAATTCCTTATTCATCCTGGTCACCTTGTCGTATTTCCGGTCGGGCCCAAGTGTTCTCTACAATACTTCCGGGGCCAATGAGACAATTTTCATGTAATTCTTGCCACGCAACTCGCGCGTAACCGGTCCAAATATACGCGTACCGATGGGCTCACCCTGCTTGTTGATCAGGACCGCAGCGTTGCTATCGAAACGAATGTAGCTCCCATCCTCGCGGATAATCGCCTTTTTCGTTCGCACCACAACGGCTTGCGCCACCTCACCCTTTTGCACCTTGCCCCTGGGGATCGCAGACTTGATAGCCACGGTAATGACATCACCCACCCTGGCATAGCGTCTTTTGGATCCACCCAAGACTTTGATACACTGGACTTTCTTGGCACCCGAGTTGTCGGCGACATCCAGCATTGTCTGCACCTGAATCATGCCACGGCCTCCTCAATCACCAGCCAATGCTTGTCCTTGCTGATTGGCGGACACTCCCGGATCTTCACCACATCACCGATTGCGCAGCGATTGTCCGGGTCATGCGCCTTGTATTTCTTGGAACGCCGTATAATCTTGCCATACAAGGGATGCCGCACGCGCCTCTCAACCAACACCACGACGGTCTTGTCCATCTTGTCACTGACAACTACTCCTTGAAGAACCCGTGGTGGCATACCTAACTCTCCTTCCCCGCAGACCGTCCCTTTTCGCCGACAATGGTCTTGATCCTTGCTATATCCCTGCGCACCTTCCTGATCAGGGAAGAATTATCCAACTGCGACGTGGCATTGCGAAAGCGCAGATTGAACGCCTCCTGATACAATCCTTTGAGCTTTTCCTTCAGCTCTTCCGCGCCCAGGTCACGAATCTCCGACGCATCCATCAGCCAATTCTCCCACGAACGACGAACTTGGTTGGAACCGGTAGCTTAGCCGCTGCCCGCGACATGGCTTCCTTGGCAAGCGCCTCAGTGACCCCTTCCATCTCGTACAAAATCCTGCCGGCCTTGATACGGGCTATCCAGAATTCCGGATTACCCTTACCTTTCCCTTGGCGCACTTCGGCAGGCTTTTTCGAGACCGGAATGTTGGGAAACATGCGGATCCAGATCCGACCGCCTCTTTTGATATGACGGGTCATCGCCCTACGGCCCGCTTCGATCTGCCGAGCCGTCAAACGACCCGCAGTCATAGCTTTCAGCCCGTATTGCCCGAAATTCAACTCCGAACACTTATAGGACAGACCATGAACCCGCCCTTTGTGAGCTTTGCGATACTTGGTTTTTCGCGGCTGTAACAACATGGAAAACTACCTTCTTCTGGTCTGGTCCCTTCAAGGATCCCAATCCTGCAACACCCAAGATGAGCCCTGATCTTTAAAACGCCCTATTTTTCCTTGTCGATCACTTCACCCTTGAACACCCAGACCTTTACTCCAATGATCCCGTAGGTCGTCAGCGCAGAGGCGAAGCCATAATCAATGTCGGCACGCAGGGTATGCAATGGTACCCGACCTTCGCGGTACCACTCCGTCCTGGCGATTTCACCACCACCCAGCCGCCCGGAACAATTGATCCGTATTCCCTGAGCGCCCAGACGCATCGCTGAAGTAACGGCCCGTTTCATCGCCCGGCGGAAGGCTACACGCCGAACCAACTGTTGCGCCACATTTTCCGCAATCAACTGGGCTTCCGCTTCGGGTTTGCGCACCTCCACGATGTTAATCTGCACATCGGTGTTGGCGATCTTGCGCAAATCGTCCTTCAGCTTCTCGATGTCGGTACCCTTTTTGCCAATGATGATACCCGGGCGCGCAGAATGAATATTGATCCGCGCCTTTTTCGCAGGCCGCTCAATGACAATCTTGGAGACACTCGCATGCTCAAGACGTTTCTTCAGCCACGTCCTGAGTTTGTCATCCTCCAGAAGCAGTGTGGCATACTCCTTGTCGGCATACCAACGATTGTCCCAGGTCTTCGTAATCCCCAGCCTGAATCCGGTAGGATGAACCTTTTGCCCCATTATAATTCTCTCCAGCAAATTCGGCCACCAGGGCCATTACACCATCTCCTGACCACCTGATCGCACTACACCCTATGCACGTTCCTGCACGGCGACCGTCAGATGAGATGTCCGTTTCAAAATTCGCGATGCACGCCCACGCGCCCGGGGCAAAAACCGCTTTAACACCGGCCCCTGATCGACGAACACACGTGATACATACAATGTGTCCACGTCCAACCCGTGGTTGTTCTCCGCATTGGCGATGGCGGACTTTAACGTTTCCTTGACCGCCTTGGCCACCCTTTTCCTGGAAAACTCAAGCACATTCAGCGCGACCTGCACATCTTTGCCACGTATCTGGTCGATAACAAGCTGGATCCGTGTCGGCGCAACCCTGAGGTTTCTTGTTTTGGCTATCGATTCCATTGCCACTCCTCAAACTACCTACCGGCCTTCTTGTCGGCAGTGTGTCCATGATACGTCCGCGTCGGACTGAACTCACCCAATTTGTGCCCAACCATGTTTTCCGTCACCAGTACCGGCACAAATTTTCTGCCATTGTGGACACCAAACGTAAATCCCACGAAATCTGGAATAACCGTTGACCGGCGTGACCAAGTTTTTATCATCTCCTTGCGCCCCTCCGTACGAAGATGCACAACCTTCTTGAGAAGATATTCGTCAAAAAAAGGACCCTTCTTGATTGACCGAGACACCTGTCACCCCTTGTTCAATGATTCATGAATCCTTGCCCCCCAGAATCCACATGGTTCGTGGTCTGGAGACTATTTACGCCGCCTCATGATCAGGCGGTCAGAATTTTTCCCTTTACCGCGTGTTTTCTTGCCCTTGGTCGGCACACCCCACGGGGTACACGGGTGACGCCCACCCGATGTCCGACCTTCACCACCACCGTGCGGATGGTCCACCGGGTTCATCGCCACACCCCGAACATGGGGTCTGATGCCCAGCCAACGCTTCCGTCCGGCCTTGCCTATCTTGATGTTACCGTGATCCGGGTTGGAAACCAGACCCACAGTGGCCATGCAATCGAGCAACACCATCCGCATTTCCCCAGAGGGCAGCTTCAGTTGGGCGTACTTGCCTTCCTTACCCATGAGCTGGATGGAATTCCCAGCGGAGCGTGCAATTTGCCCACCCTTGCCGGGCTTCATTTCCACATTGTGGACAATGGTCCCAATGGGCATCCCCCGCAGCGGCATGGCATTCCCCGGCTTCACATCCACCTGGGAGCCGGAAACCACGACATCGCCCGTCTTCAAACGTTGGGGGGCCAGGATATAACGCTTTTCCCCATCTGCATAGTGCAAAAGCGCAATAAACGACGTCCTGTTGGGATCATACTCAATGCTGGCGACCTTGGCCGGCACCCCGGGTTTGTTTCTGCGAAAATCGATCTCACGGTAACGCCGCTTGTGACCACCACCCTGATAGCGGACAGTCAGCCGCCCCTGGGCATTGCGACCACCTTTGCTCCGCAATCCGAAGAGCAAAGTCGACTCGGGCTCCACTTTGGAAAGCTCCGAGTAGTCCACGGTTACCAGCCCACGCCTACCGTTCGATGTCGGTTTGTAAGTCCTTAATGCCATTACTTATACTCCGGCGCTTTCAAGCGGTTGCTCACGACTCATTTCGTCTGGAAGAAATCAATGGTCTGACCTGCTTCCAACCGGACAACCGCTTTCTTCCAATCCTTGCGCCGTCCCATCGTCCTGCCAAACCGCTTCATCTTTCCTTTGACGTTGACAGTCTGCACACCAATGACCTTGACGTCAAACATCTTCTCTACGGCAGCTTTGATTTGCGCCTTGTTGGCGCTTCGCAGCACGTCGAACACCACCTGATTACCCTCTTCCTGGCAATGCGTCGCCTTTTCGGTGATCCTCGGTGCTTCCAGGATGGTGTACAGGGTATACGGATCGCTCACGACAACCTCTCCTCCAGCTTTTTCACCGCGTCCTCGGTAAGTATGATCTTTTCGTGGGCGAGAAGGTCATAGGTATTGATACCTTCCAACCGCAACACCTTAACCCCTGGCAGATTGCGTGCCGACAACTCCACGGTACGATCTTCCTCGGCTACGACAATCAACGCCGATGTATCCGCACCCAATGCCTGCAGCATCGCCTTGATCGCCTTGGTCTTGATGGTATCCAACCCCAGGCGGTCAACAATTACGATTTCATCTGCTGCGCGTTTGGCCGACAACGCCGTCATCAAGGCCAATCGACGCTCCTTTTTATCCATTTTATGGGCATAACTGCGGGGCAATGGCCCAAAGACAATACCACCGGTACGAAACTGTGGTGCCCTGATCGTCCCTTGCCGTGCGTTACCCGTCCCTTTTTGCCGATAGGGCTTGCGACCACCGCCGCTAACCTGGGAACGTCCCTTGGTCGAGGCCGTACCCGACCGCCGCTTGGCCAATTGATAATTGACCATGCGTGCGAGGAGGTCACCGCGAACCTCGCGACCAAAAAGGGCTTCTGACAGCTCTATGGTCCTCAGGTGGTTATTCTGTGCATCTTTGAGGGAAAATTCCATCGTAACCTCAGCGTTCACACTCAATGTCAGGTTTTCTTCGTGGCGCGTTTGATCAAAACCAACGATCCCTTGGAACCCGGGATGCTCCCCTTGATCACCAAAAGATGATTTTCAAGATCCACGGCCGCAACTTTCAGGTTTTGCATGGTGACCGTGCTGTCGCCCATATGTCCAGCCATTTTTTTGTTCTTGTACACCCGGCCCGGCGACTGATTTTGACCGATGGAACCCGGGGAACGATGGATCCTGTGGGCACCGTGTGTGGCATTACCACCCGCGAAACCCCAGCGTTTCATCACACCAGCGAAACCCTTGCCGATCCCCTTGCCCGTTATGTCCACATAACCGTCAACAGGGAACTGTTCCAATGTCAGTACTTGGCCAATGGTGAATTCCCCCACTCCTTCGACACGAAACTCTCGCAAAACTTTCTTGACGGGCACATTGGCCTTGGCGAACACGCCGCGTACCGCTTTGCTCAACCGCGACGGCTTCACATCTTCAAAGCCGAGTTGCACTGCGTTATATCCGTCCTTCGCCATCTCTTTCACTGAAACGACTGGACACGGACCAGCCTTGACCAGGGTCACCGGCTGCGACAATCCCTCTTCCGTAAAAATACGGGTCATTCCAACCTTTCGGCCAATCAATCCGGGGGCCATGGATCCGATCCTTTCCTCATCCTTCCCAAGTCACCATTCTCTTGGCCAAGCTGCCTGACAAAGCGCACTACCCTACAGCTTGATCTCCACATTAACGCCCGCCGCCAAATCAAGCTTCATCAGGGCATCCACTGTCTGCGGCGTTGGATTAACAATATCAATCAAACGCTTATGAGTGCAAATCTCAAACTGCTCACGCGATTTTTTATCGACGTGCGGCGATCTGAGAACCGTATACCGATTAATCTTGGTTGGCAATGGGATCGGACCACGAATTTCCGCCCCGGTGCGCCGTGCCGTCTGCACAATCTCGCCTGTGGATTGATCCAGGATCCGATGGTCAAAAGCCTTCAGCCTGATACGTATCTTTTGGTTTTCCATCCTTGCACCTTCAACCAGTTCCCTGCCTTGATCCACCCGCAAAAGCGTCAAGTGCGTCTGCTATTGCAGAACCTCACTCACAACTCCCGCACCCACCGTCCGGCCACCTTCCCGGATGGCAAAACGCAAACCTTTCTCCATGGCAATCGGCGCAATCAATTCCACTGCCAGAGTCACATTATCACCGGGCATCACCATCTCGACGCCTTCCGGTAATTTTAAAATACCCGTCACATCCGTTGTGCGGAAATAAAACTGTGGTCGATAGTTGGAAAAAAACGGTGTATGACGCCCGCCTTCTTCTTTGTTCAGAATGTAGCATTCCGCCTTGAACTTCGTATGCGGCGTTATGGAATTCGGCGCCGCCAATACTTGACCACGTTCCACATCTTCCCGTTTGGTACCCCGGAGCAAAACGCCGACATTATCACCCGCTTGCCCCTGGTCCAACAGTTTACGAAACATTTCCACACCGGTACAGGTCGTCGTCTGTGTATCCTTCAAGCCGACAATGGCCACGGAATCGCCGACATTCACCACACCCCGTTCGATGCGTCCGGTAACAACGGTCCCACGGCCGGAAATCGTGAAGACATCTTCGATGGGCATCAAAAACTTGCCGTCCAACGGTCGATCCGGCTGCGGTATGTAGGCATCAACCTCTTCCAGGAGTTTGACAATGGAGCCATGCCCCATTTCACCTTCGTCTTCCTCCAAAGCCTTCAATGCCGAACCCACCACAATCGGGATGTCATCCCCGGGGAACTCATACTGACTCAAGAGTTCCCGAACCTCCAGTTCCACCAACTCCAGGAGTTCCGGATCATCCACCTGGTCCACCTTGTTCAGGTAGACGACCAACGCCGGAACACCAACCTGGCGTGCCAGGAGAATGTGTTCCCGGGTTTGCGGCATCGGACCATCCGCAGCGGAAACCACCAGTATGGCACCATCCATCTGTGCAGCGCCAGTGATCATGTTTTTTATATAGTCGGCATGACCGGGGCAATCGACATGCGCATAGTGCCGCGCCTCTGTCTCATACTCGACATGCGCCGTCGAAATCGTAATCCCCCGTTCCTTCTCTTCAGGGGCCGAATCAATCTGATCATAGGCCATGAACTTGGCACCACCCTTGCGGGCCAATGTCTTGGTAATCGCCGCAGTCAGCGTCGTCTTACCATGATCCACGTGACCAATTGTGCCAATATTCACGTGTGGCTTGGTGCGCTCAAACTTTTCCTTGGCCATCTCGCCCCCCTCAACCCTTCACCTTGGCGACGATTTCCCCAGCTATGGCTTCCGGTACCTGCTCATAGTGGTGAAATTCCATGGTAAAAGTCGCCCGGCCCTGAGTCATGGAACGCAAACTGGTCGAATACCCGAACATGTTGGCCAACGGCACCATCGCTTGCACGGTCTGATTGCCACCAACACTTTCCATCCCTTGAATCTGCCCGCGTCGTGAATTGAGATTGCCGATCACATCGCCCATGTAGTCTTCGGGAACCTCGACTTCAACAAACATGATCGGCTCGAGAATCACCGGGGAAGCCTTGCGGCATCCATCCTTGAAAGCCATGGAACCCGCAACCTTGAAGGCCATTTCCGACGAGTCCACCTCATGATACGAACCATCGAACAAGGTGGCACGAAAATCCACCATGGGATAGCCCGCACGCACGCCACTCATCATGGCTTCCTGAATCCCCTTACCCACAGCCGGGATGTATTCCCGTGGCACCACGCCACCTTTGATGGCATCCACGAACTCAAATCCTTTACCGGGTTCCAAGGGTTCCAGCTTGATCCACACATGACCGAATTGCCCGCGTCCACCCGACTGCCTTACGAAACGGCCTTCCTGCTCGACAGCCTTGGTGATGGTTTCGCGATAGGCCACCTGCGGCTTGCCGACATTGGCTTCGACCTTGAACTCCCGCAACATGCGATCCACCAGGATTTCCAGATGCAATTCACCCATGCCGGAAATGATCGTCTGGTTCGTTTCATGATCCACATGCACGTGGAATGAAGGATCTTCCATGGCCAATCGTCCCAGGGCAATACCCATTTTCTCCTGGTCCGCTTTGGTTTTTGGTTCGATGGCGATATCGATCACCGGTTCCGGGAACGTCATCTTTTCCAGGATCACAGGATCCTTGTCGGTACAAAGGGTATCCCCGGTCGTCGTATACTTCAGGCCCACCGCCGCCGCGATGTCACCGGTCCGAACCTCTTTGATATCCTCACGCTTGTTGGCGTGCATCAACATCAAACGACCGATACGCTCTTTTTTATCCTTGCCGGAATTATAGGTATAGGAGCCGGACTCCAATACCCCCGAGTACACACGGAAGAACGTCAGCGAGCCGACAAACGGGTCTGACATGATCTTGAAGGCCAGCGCCGAAAACGGCTCCGTGTCACTATGTTGCCGCGATGTCTTTTCGCTCGTGGAGACCGCCTCACCCTCCACGGGGGGGGTATCCACCGGAGCGGGGAAATAGGCGACAACCGCATCCAATAATGGCTGCACGCCCTTATTTTTAAAGGCCGAACCGCACAATACCGGCACAAAGGCACTCGCCAACACCCCTTTGCGGATGCAGGCACGGAAATCAGCCTCGGAAATCTCCTCACCTTCGAGGTACTTCTCCATCAAGGCGTCATCCATCTCCAACGCCCCCTCCAGGAGACGCTCGCGATAGCTGTCCACCTCATCCATCATCTCCGCAGGCGGTTCGGTGACCTCATATTTGGCACCCAGGGTATCTTCCTGGAAAATAAAGGCTTTCTTGGAAACCAAATCCACCATGCCGATAAATTTTTCTTCTTCCCCGATGGGGAGCTGCAAGGGCAATGGTTTGGCCTTCAGGCGATCTTCCATCATCTTCAGAACCCGCTTGAAATTGGCCCCGAGACGATCCATCTTGTTGACAAAGGCCAAACGCGGCACTTTGTAACGGTCTGCCTGACGCCAGACGGTTTCCGATTGCGGTTGCACGCCACCCACCGAGCAAAATACCGCCACGGCACCGTCCAGAACACGTAATGAACGTTCCACTTCAATGGTAAAATCCACATGCCCCGGGGTATCAATGATATTGATACGATGGTCTTGCCAAAAGCAGGTTGTCGCCGCTGAGGTAATGGTGATACCCCGCTCCTGCTCCTGTTCCATCCAGTCCATGGTCGCAGTGCCATCATGGACTTCACCAAGCTTGTGCGACTTGCCGGTATAATAGAGAATCCGCTCGGTGACCGTGGTCTTACCCGCATCAATGTGCGCCATGATGCCGATATTGCGAACCCTGTTCAGTGGTATTTCACGTGCCACATTCTTCCCCTGAATCTTTAACGGACTGCCGGTGAACCAGCGGATCCAATCGTCCCTACGCGTCCCATCAACCCGATTGACTACCAACGATAATGGGCGAAAACCTTATTGGCCTCAGCCATACGATGGGTATCATCCTTCTTTTTCATCGTCGCCCCACGATTGTTGGCCGCATCCATCAATTCGGCAGCCAACCGTTCCCGCATGGTTTTTTCGCCACGTTGCCGGGCGAAGGTCACCAGCCAGCGTATTGCCAACGCCTGCCTGCGGCTTGGCCGAACTTCCACGGGAACCTGGTACGTTGCGCCACCCACCCGACGGGAACGGACTTCGACACTGGGTCGAACGTTGTCGATGGCGTTTTTGAACACCACCATGGGATCTTCATGGCCCTTAGACTTCATGACATCCAGAGCGCCATAGAACAGCCGCTCCGCAAGGGCTTTTTTTCCATCCCTCATCAAGCAGTTCATAAACTTCGTAACCAGGGTATCCCCGTAAACCGGGTCTCCGAGTACTTCGCGCTTGGGTACTTCGCGGCGCCTGGGCATACCAACCAACTCCTTGAAATTAAAAAAGACCAACCTCACCGGACTCAACATGTTCCGGTCTTGGGTAATAACCGAAATTCATCGGACTATTTAGGTCTCTTCGACCCGTACTTGGACCGACCTTGTTTGCGATTTTGCACGCCCTGGGTGTCCAGGCTTCCGCGGATGATGTGATACCTCACCCCGGGGAGATCCTTCACACGCCCACCGCGTACCAGCACCACCGAGTGTTCCTGAAGATTATGGCTCTCACCCGGGATATAGACCGTCACCTCATGGCCATTGGTCAGACGCACACGGGCCACCTTGCGCAACGCCGAGTTGGGCTTTTTGGGGGTCGTCGTATACACGCGGGTACACACACCACGACGTTGGGGACATGCCCCCATGGCCGGAACGTTGGTCTTCTTTTTCACCGCCCTACGTCCTTGGCGGACCAATTGGTTAAAAGTTGGCATCGATCACCTGTCTCCAAAGCCTGACTACGCGTCAATGGGCTTGCCTATAGCAGAAAAGCCCCTCAATATAGCCTAATTTCTCCGAGTGTCAAGTCGTTTTTTTAAGCTTTTTTTACAAACTGCAAAAAAGTGCAAACCGACTCCACAACCCATCACTCTTCCAAAACCGGTTCCACCTCCGGTTCTTCCATCAGCGCCCCACGCAGCAGGACTTCCTTGGCCTTACCCGTCCCCGCTGGCACCAGACGACCCACAATGACATTTTCCTTCAGGCCCGTCAGCGTATCCACACGACCCGATATGGTCGCCTCGGTCAACACCCGTGTCGTTTCCTGGAACGATGCCGCCGAAATGAACGATGGTGTGGACAACGATGCCTTGGTGATGCCCAACAGCAACGGAGTCGCCGTTGCCTGCGTCCCACCGCGTTTCCGCACCCGATGATTCTCGACCTCGAAGGCGACCCGCTCCACGGCTTCACCAGCCACAAACGTGGTATCGCCCGTCGAGCGTATCGACACCTTCTGCAACATTTGCCGCACAATCACTTCAATGTGCTTGTCGTTGATTTTCACGCCTTGCAGACGGTAAACCTCTTGAATCTCATTCACCATGAACCGACACAGCGCCTCCAGGCCCAGAACCTTCAAGATATCCTGGGGCACCAGCGCCCCTTCCATCAAAGGCTCACCGCGCCGCACGTAATCCCCATCGTTGACCGCCAACTGCTTGCCCTTGGGGATGAGATATTCCTTGGCCGCACCATCCTCCGGTGTCACGACAAGGCGCCTCTTACCCTTCAAATCCTTGCCAAAGGTGACCACACCATCATTTTCACAAATAATGGCGAACTCTTTGGGTTTGCGGGCCTCGAACAATTCCACGACCCGTGGCAGACCACCTGTGATATCACGCGTCTTGGAGATTTGTCGCGGCATTTTGGCGATGATATCGCCGGCTTTGACGTGTTCCCCCTCCCGGGTCACGATAACCGCCCCGACAGGCAAATAATACTGCACATCCGAACCATTGGCGGCAATCAATGGCTCTCCGGTCTCCGGGTTCAACAGGGCGATGCGCGGGCGCATGTCCGTTTTGCGCCCCTGACTCTTCCATTCCATAACCTCCAGGGACGTCAAGCCCGTTGTCTCGTCCAGGACCTCACGCAAGGTCACGCCTTCCTGGAGATCGCCAAACTTCACCTGTCCTTCCACTTCGGTGATGATCGGCGAGGCGAACGGATCCCATTCCGCCAACTTTTGCTTGGCTTCGATCAAGCCACCGTCCGCAACGGTCAGACGTGACCCGTAGGGGGCACGATAGCGTTCCCGCTCGCGCCCATGCTCCAATCTTTCGTCCCCGCCGCCCTCTTCCACATGCCGCGGTTCATGAATCGAAATTTCGCCGTTACGCGACAGCACCACATTCTGCCCATTGCGATCCATCACCGTAATCAGGCCATGATAGCGGACAACGCCACCCTTGACCGACTCGATCATGGATTGCTCCACCGTCCTGGATGCCGTACCACCGATATGGAACGTCCGCATGGTCAACTGGGTACCCGGTTCCCCGATGGATTGGGCCGCGATCACCCCCACGGCCTCACCAATGGCAACCGGTGTACCGCGAGCCAGGTCGCGTCCGTAGCATTTGACACAGACACCCCGCTTGGCCCGGCACGTCAACGGCGAACGAATCACCACCGTCTCAATGTTGGACTGCTCGATGCGCGCCACGATATCCTCACTCATGATCTGGCCCGCCTTGGCCATCAAGGCATCGGTCACCGGGTCGATGACATCGGCCACCGGCACCCGCCCGAGGATTCTGTCGCCCAACGATTCCACCACATCGTTACCCTCAAGCAATGCCGACGCCGTCAAGCCGTCGTCCGTACCGCAATCGATCTCGCGAACGATACAGTCCTGGGCCACGTCCACCAAACGACGGGTCAGATAACCCGAGTTGGCCGTCTTGAGTGCCGTATCCGCCAACCCCTTCCGAGCGCCATGGGTGGAGATGAAGTATTGCAAAACGGTCAGACCTTCACGAAAGTTTGCCGTAATGGGAGCTTCGATGATTTCCCCCGAAGGTTTGGCCATCAAACCACGCATACCCGCCAACTGCCGCATCTGTGCTGCCGAACCCCTGGCGCCCGAATTGGCCATCATGAAAATGGAGTTGAACGAGGGTTGTTCGACGCTCTTACCCGACACATCCGCCACTTCCTCCGACGAAATGGCTCGCATCATCTCTTCGGCCACCCGTTCGGTACACTGCGACCAGATATCGACCACCTTGTTGTATTTTTCCCCTTCGGTGATCAGACCATCGGTATATTGCTGTTCGATCTCCTTGACCTTGCCTTGCGACTCATCCACCAACCCCTTTTTGGAATCGGGAATGACCAGGTCATCTTTCCCGAAGGAAATACCCGCCTTGGCGGCCATGGAGAAGCCGACATTCATCAGCCGGTCGGCGAAAATGCAGGTCTCCTTGGTGCCGCACAGCCGGTACACCAAGTCGATCAGTGCCGCCACATCCTTCTTGGTCTGCAACCGGTTGATGCGTGCAAAGGGGAGGTCCGCTGGTAAAATTTCCGTGAGTAAAATGCGACCCACGGTTGTCGATACACGCTCCCCACGAAAACGGCAGGAGATGCGGGCGTGCAGCTCCACCACGCCCGAATCGTAGGCTTGGCGCACCTCCAGGGGTGATGAGAAGACCATCCCCTCTCCGCGCACATTGATCCGTTCCGAGGTCATGTAGTACAAGCCGAGAATGATATCCTGGGTGGGGACGATGATGGGTTTGCCGTT
The DNA here is from genome assembly GCA_002753515.1 of Magnetococcales bacterium. Taxonomy (GTDB): domain Bacteria; phylum Pseudomonadota; class Magnetococcia; order Magnetococcales; family UBA8363; genus UBA8363. The sequence continues at coordinate 57,097 of PEAK01000011.1, read as the reverse complement.
GGCGGGCGACAAGATGTTGTTGGTTGACATCATCAGCACCCGCGCCTCAATCTGCGCTTCCACCGACAACGGCACATGCACCGCCATTTGGTCGCCGTCAAAGTCGGCATTGAACGCTGTACACACCAGCGGATGCAACTGGATCGCCTTGCCTTCGATCAACTTGGGCTCAAAGGCTTGAATGCCCAAACGATGCAACGTCGGCGCACGATTGAGCAGCACCGGATGTTCCCGGATCACCTCTTCCAAAATATCCCAAACCTCGGGCCGTTCCTTCTCGACCATGCGTTTGGCCGCTTTGATCGTGGTCGACAAGCCTTTCTCTTCCAGGCGGTTGTAGATAAACGGCTTGAACAACTCCAGCGCCATTTTCTTGGGCAAACCGCATTCATGGAGTTTCAGTTCGGGTCCGACAACGATCACCGAGCGTCCCGAATAATCGACACGCTTGCCCAGCAGGTTCAAACGGAAGCGACCTTGCTTACCCTTGAGCATCTCCGAGAGTGATTTCAGCGGCCTTTTGTTGGTCCCGGTGATCACCCGCCCGCGCCGACCGTTGTCGAACAGGGCATCGACGCTCTCCTGCAACATTCTTTTTTCGTTACGGATGATGATGTCGGGGGCGCGCAGCTCGTTCAATCGTTTCAGACGGTTGTTGCGGTTGATGACCCGACGGTACAAATCGTTCAAGTCGGAAGTGGCGAACCGCCCCCCGTCCAAGGGGACCAACGGACGCAACTCCGGTGGAATCACCGGAATAACCTCCAGGATCATCCATTCCGGGCGATTACCCGACTCCTGGAAGGCTTCCAGGGTATGCAGACGCTTGACGATTTTTTTGCGCCGCGCCTCGGAACTGGTCGTCCCCATTTCTTCACGCAACGCGTCGATCTGCCCCGGTATGTTCATACCCGCGAGCATTTCCCGGATCGCCTCGGCACCGATTCCCGCCTTGAACTCGTCGCCAAACTCTTCCTGCAACTGGTGGAACCGATCCTCAGTCAGCAATTCCCCTTTCTTCAGCGGCGTCATGCCCCCTTCCAGCACGACAAAATTTTCAAAATAGAGAACCCGTTCCAAATCCTTCAGCGTCATGTCCAGCAGCAAACCGATACGACTCGGCAACGATTTCAAAAACCAGATATGGGCAACCGGGGATGCCAGCTCGATATGTCCGACCCGTTCCCGCCGAACCTTGGACTGGATCACCTCCACGCCGCACTTCTCGCACACCACGCCGCGATGTTTCAGCCGTTTGTACTTGCCGCACAAACATTCGTAGTCCTTGACCGGCCCAAATATTTTGGCACAGAAAAGACCATCCCGCTCCGGCTTGAACGTCCGGTAATTAATCGTCTCTGGCTTGCGCACCTCACCAAAGGACCAAGCCCGGATCTTTTCTGGAGAGGCTATGGAAATGCGAATGCCATCAAAATTTTGTCCCAGACTAGGGCGCGAAAAAATCTTGAATATGTTCTGCTGCGGATTTTGACTCACATCAAAACTCCCCAATAATCCAAAGCGACCAGACCGACAGTCGTAGGTGCCAACGAGAAATCCCACACCACCCGATCATTCCCATGGGCTGCAACACTCTTTTCAAAACCTGAACTTTTTTATTCCGTTTGTTTCAATTCAACATCCAGGGCCAACGATTGCAACTCTTTGATCAAAACGTTGAAGGATTCCGGAATGCCCGCCTCAAAGGTGTCATCCCCTTTGACGATGGCCTCATAAATCTTGGTCCTTCCCGCCACATCGTCCGATTTGACCGTCAACATTTCCTGCAAGGTATAGGCGGCGCCGTAGGCTTCCAGGGCCCACACCTCCATTTCCCCGAACCGCTGGCCACCGAACTGCGCCTTACCGCCCAACGGCTGCTGGGTCACCAGCGAATACGGACCAATGGAACGGGCATGAATTTTATCATCGACCAAATGGTGCAGCTTTAACATGTAGATGTAGCCAACGGTCACCGGGCGGTCAAAATAATCACCCGTTCGTCCATCGATCAACCGCACCTGCCCCGATTCCGGGAGGCCAGCAATTCTCAGCCATTTGACGATTTCATTTTCCGTGGCACCATCAAACACGGGTGATGCCACCGGGACGCCATGGCGCAAATTTTCTCCCATGACAAAAAGCTCATCATTGGTCAGGACAGCAACATCCTTTTTCTCTTTGTGACCATCGAATACTTTCTGCATGAATTCCCGCATCGGTACCTCTTCGCCGCTTTTGGCGTACCGATCCATGACCTCGCCAATCTTCCGTCCCATCCCTTTGGCGGCCCACCCCAAATGGGTCTCCAGAATCTGCCCCACATTCATACGCGATGGCACACCCAAAGGATTCAACACGATGTCAACCGGCGTTCCATCTTCCAGATGCGGCATATCCTCGATGGGATTGATCTTGGAGATCACACCTTTATTCCCATGCCGTCCCGCCATTTTGTCGCCGGGCTGCAATTTACGCTTCACGGCGATGTAGACCTTCACCATTTTCAACCCACCCGGAGGCAGGTCATCACCACGCTCCAATTTTTCCACTTTGCTGTCAAAGCGTTTCTGCAAATGGCTCGCAACCTTCTCCACATGGCTGCGAATGCCTTCAATCTGCTGCGTCAGGGCATCATCTTCCAGGACCAGGGTATCCCATTTCTTCGGTCCCAGACGGTCCAGCAATTCCCCGGTCAACACGGCCCCGGCCACCAGGCCACTGCCACCGCGCACCGCCTTGCCGATCAGCATCCCGCGAATACGGGCATCGGCATCTTTTTCGATGATGCGCCGTTCCGCCACCATATCCTTGCGCAGGCGGGCGATCTCATCCTGATCAATCAGTTTGGCCCGTTCGTCCTTCTCCAAGCCGCGCCGGGAAAACACCCGTACATCCACAACCGTACCCGATACACCGGGTGGCAAACGCAACGAGGTATCACGGACATCCGATGCCTTTTCGCCAAAGATGGCCCGCAACAATTTTTCTTCCGGGGTCAACTGGGTTTCCCCCTTGGGGGTCACCTTGCCCACCAAAATGTCGCCCGCCTTGACTTCGGCACCCACATAGATGATCCCCGAGTCGTCCAGGTTTCTCAGGGCATCTTCACCCACGTTGGGCATATCCCGGGTAATTTCCTCGGCACCCAGCTTGGTGTCCCGGGCCATCACCTCGAACTCGTCGATATGGATCGAGGTGAACACATCATCCTGGACCAAACGTTCGGAAATCAGGATGGAGTCTTCAAAGTTGTAACCGTTCCAGGGCATGAACGCGACCAAAACATTGCGCCCCAAAGCCAACTCACCCCATTCCGTACTCGGGCCATCGGCAATGATATCCCCTTTATTGACACGCTCACCCGCCTTCACCAATGGTGTCTGGTTGATACAGGTATTTTGGTTGGAGCGGGAAAACTTGATCAGGTTGTAGATATCGACACCCGGTTCCGTGGATCCCGGTTCCTCATCCGCCTTCACCACGATGCGCGAAGCCTCGACTTCCTCGACGACACCCGTTCTGCGGCAGACGATCGTCACCCCGGAATCCCGTGCCACCACCCCTTCCATCCCGGTACCCACCAACGGGGCATCGGTCTTGATCAGCGGCACCGCCTGCCGTTGCATGTTGGATCCCATCAAGGCCCGGTTGGCATCGTCGTTTTCCAGGAAGGGGATCAACGCCGCCGCCACCGACACGATCTGCTTGGGGGACACGTCCATGTATTGGATACGGTCCGGGGCGGCAGCGGCGAATTCCAACTTGTGCCGGCACTGAATCAATTCACCCTTGAGATTGCCCTCGTCATCCAGAGCCGCGTTGGCTTGGGCCACGACATAATTTTCCTCTTCAATGGCCGAGAGGTAGGCCACATCATCCTGAACCCGGCCATCATCGACGCGCCGGTAGGGGCTCTCGATAAAGCCGAATTCGTTGATCCGTGCGTAGGTTGACAGGCTGTTGATCAAACCGATGTTCGGTCCTTCCGGGGTCTCGATGGGGCAGATGCGTCCGTAATGTGTCGGATGGACGTCACGCACTTCAAATCCCGCCCGTTCACGGGTCATACCCCCCGGTCCCAAGGCTGACAACCGGCGTTTGTGGGTGATTTCCGACAAGGGATTGGTCTGGTCCATGAACTGCGACAGTTGCGACGAACCAAAGAACTCGCGAATCACCGCTGAAAACGGCTTGGAGTTCATGATATCGTGCGGCATCAGGCTTTCCGTCTCCGCCGATGACATTCGTTCGCGAATGGCCCGCTCCATACGGACCAAACCGATGCGCACCTGGTTTTCCAACAATTCCCCAACCGAGCGTACCCGGCGGTTACCCAGATGGTCGATATCATCAACACGCCCATGCCCATCCTTCAAGTGCAGCAGCACGTCCACCACACCCAGGATGTCCTCCTTGCGCAACACCCTGATTTCCAAAGGACATTCGACGCTCAACCTTTTGTTCATCTTCATCCGGCCAACCGACGATAAATCATACCGGTCGGCATTGAAAAACAAATTGTTGAACAAATTGGTCGCCGCTTCCACCGTTGGTGGTTCACCGGGGCGCATCATGCGGTAGATATCAATCAAGGCCTCTTCCGGGCTTTGATTTTTATCAATATTCAACGTCGATACCAAGTAGGCGCCAATGTTGACATGATCGACATACAGCACATTGACGCTGGTCAGGCCCACCTGATCGATCTCGACCAGCACCTCGTCGGAGATCTCCTTGCCCGCCTCCAACAACAAGCGCCCGGCACCATCCAACAAGTCCGCCGAAACATACCGGCCCACCAGATCATCCGCCGGGACCTGAATCCACTCCAAGCCCAGCTCCTTGATCTTGCGAACGGCCCGCGCCGTCACTTTGCGCTTGGGTTTCACCAACTCCTCGCCATTGCTGGGATCCACAATGGCAAAATTGGGACGGCTGCCGATCAAACGATCCGCATCCAAGCGTTTTTCCCAAACGACCCCGGTCTTGCGGTAGGTCTCCAACTCATAGAACCGGGCCAATATTTCTTCCGAGGTCATCCCCATGGCACGCAGGAGTGTCGTCACCGGCAATTTGCGCCGCCGATCAATCCGGGCGAAGAGATAATCCTTGGGATCGAATTCAAAATCCAGCCACGACCCCCGGTAGGGGATGATCCGTGCTGAAAACAAAAATTTCCCCGAACTGTGGGTCTTGCCTTTGTCGTGATCGAAGAAGACCCCGGGTGAGCGATGCATCTGCGACACGATGACCCGTTCGGTGCCGTTGACAATAAACGTACCCGTTGGCGTCATCAGGGGCATCTCCCCCAGATACACATCCTGTTCTTTGATTTCTTGAACCGATTTGGCACCCGTGTCCGGGTTTTCCTCCCAAATGACCAAACGAAATACCACCTTCAACGGCGCCGAAAAGGTCATGCCGCGCTGCAGGCACTCATCCATGTCGTACTTGGGCTCACCCAACGCATAGCTGACATACTCCAGGGTGATCGTCCCGGAGTAGTCCTGGATCGGCAGAACCGAGCGAAAAACACCGTGCAACCCCATGTCCGTGCGTTCCTCAGGGGGGGTATTCTCCTGAAGGAAACGAGAGAATGATTGCTTTTGGATGGCAATCAGGTTGGGTATATCGATAATCGTCGGGATCTGACCAAAATTTTTCCGGAGCCGTTTTTTTTCAGTGAAGGTGAGGGCCATCGGTTCTCCTCGGACTTCGCGTTTAAGGAGGCTGTTCTCAACCGCATCCATAGGTACTATTCAGGATCACGGACGGGACTAAAAGCCACTGACCGGCAGCCCCCCCGGGGAGGTCCACCAAGTCAGCAGCGGCCCCCGGATGATTCAAGAAAACCAACCGGGGGCCGAATCGCTCGGGTCGAAATCGAATTACTTGATTTCCACTTTGGCCCCAGCCTCCTCCAATTCTTTGCGAAACTTCTCGGCATCCTCCTTGGACACCCCTTCCTTGACCGGCTTGGGCGCGCCTTCAACGAGATCTTTCGCCTCTTTGAGGCCCAAGCCCGTGATGGTACGCACCGCCTTGATGACGTGAATCTTCTTATCACCGGCATCGGCCAAAATGACATCGAACTCGGTCTTTTCTTCAGCCGCCGCCGCTCCGCCGCCGTCTGCCGCCGCTGCCACCACCTGAACCGCCGCAGGTGCGGCCGCCGACACCCCGAATTTTTCCTCCAAAGCCTTGACCAGTTCCGAAAGTTCCAGAACCGTCATGCTTTCAATGGCTGCGATCAACTCACTCTTCGATATACCCATGGGTCACATTCCTCCGAACTATTCTTAAAAAGGGCCACTGTGGCCAAATTTTTATAAGATTGGCTAACGGTTATCAGGCCGTTGCTTCCTTGGATTGCCGAATCTGATCCAGCACCCGCACCAGACTTGCCGGTACGGCCGCCAACACCCCGACAAAGTTTTGTATCGGTCCATTCATGGTCCCGAGCAGCTTGGCCAGCAACACTTCCCGCGACGGCATGGTCGCGAGTTTGGCGATGCTCTTGTCATCCAAGAGCTGGCCGTTCATCACCGCACCCCGAATTTCCATGGTGGGGTTGTCCTTGACAAACCCGGTGAGGACTTTGGCAGGGGCCACGGGATCGACGGAAAACGCCAAACCCGTTGGACCACGCAACAGACTCGACAAACTTTCAAACGGCGTCCCTGCGGAGGCGCGTTTGGCCAGCGTATTCTTGACCACGCGAAACTGGCACCCGTTATCATGCATCCTTTTGCGCAAATTTCCCATCTGGGCCACGGTAAGCCCGCGATAATGGGTCGCGATGATTATGGATGACTTCTCCATAATCTGATGTACTTCGTCAATGATGACGCCCTTCTCATCTTGTTTCACCTAATACCCTCCTTTCGCCTCCGCCTCCAGCCCCGTCCCATCCTTTTGCCCGTCAGGCAGCGGGTTGTTCCGGGGAGGGGAACCTCAAACCGACCGACGCACAACCGCCGGCCCTCAAGCGTCCATCCCAAAAGAAGTGCAGGCAAAACCACGAAATCCCTTGGTCTCGGCAGGCAGGACGCACACACATCCGATTAAGTGACGGCCCCGTAACGTAACAAGGCCGCCCCGCCAGCTGTCATGGACGAAACTACGAATAACGCTAGACAGTCCCCAGATCGACCTGGATACCAGGCCCCATCGTCGAACTCAGCGTAATGCGCTTCATGTAAGACCCTTTGGCGGCGGCGGGCCGCAACTTACGCAGCTGCTCCACCAGGGCCTTGACGTTGTCCTCGATTTTGGATGCGTCGAACGAAACCTTGCCGATCCCGGCATGGATGATACCCGCCTTTTCGACACGGAAGGCCACCTGGCCGGCTTTGATATCGCCGACAACTTTGGCCACATCGAAGGTCACCGTCCCCAATTTGGGGTTGGGCATCAACCCGCGTGGTCCCAGAACCCGACCCAGCCGGCCCACCACACCCATGACATCGGGGCAGGCGACCACCCGGTCAAATTCCAGCCACCCGCCTTGAATCTTGTCCACCAATTCATCGGCACCGACATGGTCCGCCCCGGCGGCTGCCGCTTCTTTGGCTTTTTCGCCCTTGGCGAACACCAGAACCCGAACCGTTTTGCCGGTTCCATGGGGCAGCGCCACCGTACCGCGCACCATTTGGTCGGCATGCCGGGGATCCACCGTCAGATTGACAGCGATATCCACCGTCTCGTCAAACTTGACCTTACTGGAGCTTTTGAGCAACGAAACCGCCTCGGGCAGGGGATACGTATTCGTCCGCACCACTTGCTCCCGGATGGCCCGCATCCGTTTTCCACGTTTTGCCATAAACCATCCCCTGATCAGACCACTTCCAATCCCATGGAGCGAGCCGAACCCGCGATACTTTGCTTGGCCCCCTCGATATCCATTGCATTCATGTCCGCTAATTTCAGCCGGGCAATCTCTTCGACCTGTTGCCAAGTCACCTTGCCAACCTTATCACCGCGTCCTGGCGTGGCACTCCCCTTGGTCAGACCCGCCGCCTTCTTCAAAAGAAAAGCAGCCGGGGGCGTCTTCATGACAAAACTAAAGGTGCGATCCTGATAGACCGAGATCAGCACCGGAACCGGAGAGCCAAGCTCCATCTTTTGGGTCTGCGCGTTAAACGACTTGCAAAACTCCATGATGTTCAAGCCGTGCTGACCCAGTGCCGGACCAACCGGCGGACTCGGTTTCGCCTGGCCAGCCGCAACCTCCAACTTGATATAGGCCGTTATTTTTTTCGCCATGTTGCCATTATCCTTGCTTTGCCAAGCGGCAGATCACAAGAAAGCCCTGGGATCCACCACTTAAAACCGTTCCGATTGCCCCGCACGCCAACGCTACTTAATCTTAAAGCTTTTCCACCTGGATGAAATCGAGTTCCACCGGCGTTGCCCGGCCAAAGATGCTGACCGATACCTTCAGACGTGTCTTATCCTCATCAACCTCTTCCACAACGCCATTGAACGAAACAAAGGGACCATCCGTCACCCGTACACTCTCGCCAGCGAAGAAAGTCACCTTGGGTTTGGGTTTTTCCATTCCAACTTCGACCTGGCGCAGTATCTTTTCCACATCCTTGTCGGTCAGTGGGTGCGGTCGTCCCCCACCTCCGAGAAACCCGCTGACCTTGGGAATGTCGTTGACCAAGTGCCAAGTGACATCGTTCAACTCCATCTTGACCAGGACATAACCGGGAAAAAATTTACGCTCCGAAGTCACTTTCCGACCCTGGCGCAACTCAACCACATCCTCAGACGGGATCAAAACCTCTTCAAACAGGTCACTGAGCCCGGCGAGCCGAACCCGCTCTTCCAGAGCCGACTTGACCCGTTTCTCAAACCCTGAATAGGCGTGAATGACATACCACTTTTTGGCCATTGCAGACTCTTTCGCGAATTAGCCTTCTGTACCTCGCACCGCCCGACATGCGCTCTCTCGGCACCAGACCGATCATCCCGTTCATGGCCTTGCGGTCAACCTATGACCGTTTGAATCGCCAGGGCCAGAATGGCATCCACCATCCAGAGAAATATCGAGACCACGATGACCATACTGAAAACCACAATTGTGGTTTGCGTTGTATCCTTGCGTGTCGGCCAGATCACTTTCCTGACCTCGGCCCGCACTTCCAGGAGATAATCCCTAAACTGGGTTACGCGCCCCATCGATCACGATTCCACTTCTATTCCTTATGGAGACGATCCGATTCACCACGGACAAAGCCTGCCGATCCATGATTAGCCCCATGATGTGGCCGAATACCGCCACGTTTGCTCATTGCTTCAACGGACTTTGTCTCGCCCCAATCGGAAGACAAACGCCCCGGCCACAACGGAGACCCGCCTATTCGGCACCGACCAAAGATTCCTTGTCCGGTATCCGATTCGTCTGAGGGTCTCCAGAAGTGGCAGGACAGGAGGGAATCGAACCCCCAACCCTCGGTTTTGGAGACCGATGCTCTGCCAATTGAGCTACTGTCCTTCAGACCTTGGTCACCCGGTTCCCACACTGGGGAAACCAGGGTAACTATTTGATCTTACCCTCCTTGTGCAGGGTATGCTTGTGACAAAACGGGCAGAACTTGCGGAAAGCCAACTTGTCCGGGGTGTTGCGCTTGTTCTTGTCGGTCGTGTAGTTGCGCCGCTTGCATTCTTCGCAACAAAGGCTGATCAGGTCTCGCATCAATTGGCTCCAACGCTTACTGTCCTCGGTAGCACCACCATCCCAAAGTGGACACGCCGGTGGCCTGATACTTTAAGCCACCGCCGTGCCTGTCACACGATGGGTTGTCAACTATTGGATAACGTCACTGACGACGCCCGCGCCAACCGTCCGGCCACCTTCGCGAATGGCGAACCGCAAGCCTTTTTCCATGGCGATAGGGGCGATCAGATCCACTTCCAAGGTAATGTTATCCCCTGGCATCACCATTTCCGTCCCCTCGGGCAGCTTCAGCACGCCCGTCACGTCGGTGGTACGGAAATAGAATTGGGGCCGATAGTTGGAGAAAAACGGCGTATGCCGGCCACCTTCTTCCTTGGTCAGGATGTAGCATTCCGCCTTGAACTTGGTGTGCGGCGTAATGGAATTGGGCGCTGCCAACACCTGGCCGCGCTCCACCTCTTCACGCTTCGTGCCGCGCAGCAGCACGCCCACGTTGTCGCCCGCCTGCCCCTGATCGAGGAGTTTGCGGAACATTTCAACGCCGGTACAGGTGGTCGTCTGGGTGTCTTTCAAACCAACGATGGCGACCGTGTCCCCCACGTTGACCACGCCACGCTCGATACGACCCGTCACCACGGTACCGCGTCCAGAGATGGTGAACACGTCTTCGATGGGCATCAAAAACTTTCCGTCCAAGGGACGGTCGGGTTGCGGGATATAGCTGTCCACCGCTTCCAAAAGTTTCATGATGGAGCCGATGCCCTGTTCGCCGGCATCATCTTCCAACGCTTTGAGCGCCGAACCCACGACAATGGGGATGTCATCCCCGGGGAATTCGTACTGGCTCAACAATTCCCGAACCTCCAACTCCACCAATTCCAGGAGTTCCGGATCGTCCACCTGGTCCGCTTTGTTCATGTAGACCACCAGGGCCGGCACGCCGACCTGTCTGGCCAACAAGATGTGTTCCCGCGTCTGCGGCATCGGACCATCCGCTGCGGAAACCACCAGAATGGCACCATCCATCTGTGCCGCACCGGTGATCATGTTTTTGATGTAGTCTGCATGACCAGGGCAGTCCACATGAGCATAATGCCGGGCATCCGTCTCATACTCCACGTGTGCGGTGGAAATCGTGATCCCGCGTTCCTTCTCTTCAGGAGCCGAATCGATCTGATCATACGCCATGAACTTGGCACCACCCCGCGCCGCCAACGTCTTGGTGATCGCGGCCGTCAACGTCGTCTTGCCATGATCAACATGCCCGATGGTCCCGATATTCACGTGGGGTTTGTTACGCTCAAATTTTTCCTTGGCCATGCCACTTCCTCCTTAAGAGGCTTTTATGATTAATTGCACGAAAGGTACACTTTCGCTTGATTCCCTGCCAAAACTGGAGCCCATGATCGGGATTGAACCGATGACCTCTTCCTTACCAAGGAAGTGCTACTGCCACTGAGCTACATGGGCGTGATTGCGTCCTGCTCCAGACCATACACCGTAAATACGAAAAACAATACCGATCTTGAAAAAAATTCAGATCCGCCGTCCGCTACCTGGAGCGGGTAGGGGGAATCGAACCCCCGTGTTCAGCTTGGAAGGCTGACGTTCTACCATTGAACTATACCCGCCGGTTCCCTTCAAGCCACAATTTGTGGTGGAGGGGGAAGGATTTGAACCTTCGAAGGCTGAGCCGGCAGATTTACAGTCTGCTCCCTTTGACCGCTCGGGAACCCCTCCAGAAAATGAACTCGCGAGCATCGTCTATTTCCATCCCCATTGTCAAGAACTTTCCTCGCCCCCCTCTATTTTTTCTCCCCCGACCCCTTCCAGGATCGTCACCAGGCCCATGGCCTTCACTTCATGGGGATTGCGATAAAAGTGCCTGACATTACCGTGGAAACATGCGGTATCCAGCACCGACATGGACAGGGATTCCCCCGCCACCTCCAACACCATCCCCCCTTCCAGAATGTGAAAAAACTCTTCACTTCCGGGTGGATGCGGCCTCCCCTCATAACTCCCCCCGGGTGCCAGTGAAAAAATCAATTGCGTGATGTGAAACGCATTCCTTGGCGAAATCGTCGTCGCCCGATACGCCCGATCCCCGGACTCGAACACACCCATCGTACTCCCGGGCCAATACTGAATCTTGCGCTGCGCCGATTCAATCAACTGATCCACCGTCATTCCCAATGCGCTGGCGATCTTGAACACCACCGCCAAACTCGGATTGGCATCATCCCGCTCCACCGTGGCCAGCGTTGCCCGGGGTATCCCCGACAGGTCCGCCAACTGCTTTTGCGTCAGCTTCCGTTGCGCCCTGAGAGAGCGAATCCTAGTCCCAACCAGATTGGTTATCAATCCCACCCTCCCAAAAAAAGTGCCGGGGCAACGCTGCCTTTGTTGCCCAATCAACATTTTTGACGTTATATCGTTTTTTTCCCTTGACCCCAACCCCGGTTCGCAGTTTAATACAAATAAAGAAACACCACAAAGAGGCTGCGGTCAGCCCGACTCCCTGGCACAACCCGCCGCACACTCTTTGCCGATACAAAACCAAACCTTCGCAATGGAGAATCTTTCAATGAGCGTCCTTGTAACCAAACCAGCTCCCGACTTCACCGCCACTGCCGTTATGCCCGACAACTCGTTCAATGACAGCTTTTCCCTTGCAAGTTTCAAGGGTAAGAAATACGTCGTCCTGTTCTTCTACCCCCTGGACTTCACCTTTGTCTGCCCCTCGGAACTCATTGCCTTCGATCACCGCCTCAAAGAATTCTCCGACCGCAACGTCCAGGTGATCGGTGTCTCCATCGATTCCCATTTCACCCATCTCGCCTGGAAGAACACCCCGATCAACAACGGTGGCATCGGCAACGTACAATACCCCCTGGTGGCCGATATCTCCAAGGACATCACCAAAAATTACGACCTTTACTTCGGTCCCGGCATCGCCCTGCGCGGCTCCTTCCTCATCGACAAGGACGGCATCGTCCGCCACCAAGTGGTCAACGACCTGCCCCTCGGACGCAATATCGACGAAATGCTGCGCATGATCGATGCCCTCCAGTTCACCGAAACCCATGGCGAAGTGTGCCCCGCCGGCTGGAACAAAGGCAAACCCGGTATGAAAGCCTCCATCAATGGCGTTGCCGAATACCTGGCTTCCCATGCAAAAACTCTTTGATTGACACCCCAACTTACCTTTCGTGACAGGAGCTTCACATGCCTATTGTCAACCGTTACGTCGATATCTCCACTGTGGACAAGGAAGCCAAAAAGGATTACATCGACCGGCACTCCCCCTTTATCCACTGCGCCACGTCCGCCAAAGCGGGAGAGAAATTTCCCGTCACCGTACGCATGGGCAAAGATTATCAACACCCGGATGATCCCGACCATTTCATCAAGTCCATCCAGCTCTACAATGGCACCACCCTCCTGGGTGAAGCCAATTTCACCAGCGGCATGATGGGCGGCATGGGTGCCAAGGGCAACCAGGAAGTGACTTTCAACATCGTCGCCCCTGCGGGCTCGCTGACCCTGACCGCCATGTCCTACTGCACCAAGCATGGTATCTGGGAGTGTGACCCGGTGAGCGTCACCGTCAGCTAACCCGATCCAGCGCACGACCGCAGGGTTCTTCCCTTTGAGTGGGACTCCTGCGGTCGAGCAATCCCCCCCCGTGCCAACCATCCTTTACCTGTCGCGCCCCCACAAGCCACTACCAACACGCAACTGAATCGCTTCGGACATGGATGCGGCATCAATTTCCGGAGCTGCCGCCAAATCCGCAATCGTTCGCGCCACCCGCACCAGGCGACTGTGGGCCCGTGCTGAAAAACCGAGACTTTTACCCGCATCCAACAAAACCTGCCGCGCCGCTGGCGTCAGCACGGCATGGGCATGCAACGCTTTGCCATTCAAGCCGGCATTACAGATTCCCATGCCATTGCGTTCATACTGCATTGTGCGCGCCCGGACCACGCGTTCACGCACCAAAGTGGACCCCTCCCCCGACGGCAATGCCACCAACAATTCGTTGGGAACGGGCGGCACTTCCACATGCAGGTCGATCCGGTCCAGCAACGGCCCCGAAAGACGCGACTGATAATTGGAGATCTGCACCTGGGAACAGCGACAACGCTGGTTCCCATGGCCCAAATAACCGCAGGGACACGGGTTGCACGCTGCCAACAATTGAAAATCGGCTGGGAAACGTGCCGAGTACGAAGTCCTGGAAATGTGGGCCTCCCCCGATTCCAAAGGTTCGCGCAACACTTCCAACACCGTGCGGCTGAATTCCGGTATTTCGTCCAGGAACAACACCCCTTTATGCGCCAGACTGACCTCCCCCGGATGGGGATGACCACCGCCGCCCACCAGGGAAATCTTGGAAGCGGTATGGTGCGGACTGCGAAAAGGACGGACGGCGATAAAGGGTCGTGCTGGCGACAAGCGACCGGCAACGGAGTGAATCGCCGTCACCTCCAGCGCCTCATCCAGGGACATTTCCGGGAGAATCCCGGGCAAAGCTCGGGCCAACAAGGTTTTACCCGATCCGGGAGGACCGGTCATCAGCATGTTGTGCCCCCCGGACGCCGCAATTTCCAACGCCCGCTTGGCATATTCCTGTCCCTTGATTTCGGACAGGTCAGGCTCCTCTGTGGTCGCCTCCTCTTTCCATCCGCGCCAATCGGTAGCCGGCATCGGGGCCATGGGAGCCGCACCCAGGAGGTGCCCGACCAATTCCAGCAACGTCTCCGGGGCGAACACCCGGATATCGGGTGTCAACGCCGCCTCGTTGCCATTTTCCCGTGGGACCACCAGGCAGGAAAACCCATTCCGCCGGGCAAACAAGGCCGCAGGCAGCGCCCCCGGCACCCCACGCAAGCGCCCGTCCAGCGATAATTCGCCGAAAAACAGCGCCCCTGCCAAACTTTCCGCCGACAACCTGCCCAAAGCCACCAACAACCCCAAGGCCATGGGGAGATCGTAGGATGATCCCCCTTTGGGCAGATGGGCAGGGGCCAAATTGATGATGATCCGCTTGGCCGGCAAATGAAAACCCGAATTGCTCAACGCCGCGCGCACCCGATCCTTGGCTTCGCGCACCGCCCCTTCGGGCAATCCCACGATACCCAGTGTCGGCAATCCAGGACTGAAATCAACCTCCACCTCGACGGAAACCGCCTGGATGCCATCCAGACCAACCGTCTGCACCCGGGCCAACAAGGGTCTATCGTTCCGACAATGCTTTTTCCATGTCCGCCACCTGTTTTTCCAACTGTTCCAATTTTTCCCGGGTCGTACCCAGCAGGGTGCGGGCTGCGTCAAATTCGTCCCGGCTCACCAAGTCAAAATGCTCCACCCCTTCCTGGACCAGATCCCGAACTTTGCGCGCCATCTCTTCGCGTGTCTCGCCAACCATGTTAAACACACCCAAAACATTCTGGGTGATCCGATCCAATATGGCATTGTCAATCTGCATGACGTGAATTCCTTCTGCTGTTCCTTCAGGATGGAAGATGGCAACACTAAACCGCAACCATCTTGGAATGTGTAGTTATTGTCATCCCCGCGAAAGCGGGGATCCAGGGGGCATTTCTACTTCCCCTGACTTTCTGGATTCCCGCTTTCGCGGGAATAACACTGGAAAGCTACGTTTCCCGTGTTGGCTGCGGTTTAGCATCGGGCTGGTTGATCGTTCTTTTCTGCCCCGGACAATTCTCCTCACGCGGACCAATAATCATGGCCGGGACGCCCATGAAAATAGCCGTTGCAAAATGGTTCGCCGCCGTTGAGTTCCGACAAACGCGACAGGGCCTCCTTGGCGTCGATACGCCCGTGCAACCGGTCCCGCCACACCTCGACAATCGCCGCCATACCCTGGCTTTGCGGCGACAAACGCAGCACACCGATACCGATCTCCTGCAAGCGTTCGGTCGCTTCGATCAGGTTGTAATGCCGATGCGACATGGTTTGCGTACCGTTGATGGTCAAAAATGAGGTACCATCCTGGGTACGCATCACCATGCCATCGGCGAAATCGCCACATTTATACTGGCAGTTGGCCTTGGAATAGCGAAACGCCCGGGCTGTGTAACACCGGGCGGAAAACGTCAGTGGCAACTTGCCGTAGGCAAACGCTTCCAGGGTGATTTCCCCTTGCAAGCGCTGGATCATTCGCGCCATGGCATCCGCCGACAACTCCACCGGAAACACCACCCGCTTGACACCGACCCGCATCAGGAAGTGAATGGTTTCAGGGTTGTAAGTCGTAATGTGCGGACCCGCCACCATGGGGGTGCCCTCCCCCACGGCAATACCGCCGATATCATTGGCTTCCAGCCACCACCCCCCCTGGGACGCCGCCCGGGCCAAACGATACAACCCCTCCTCCTCACTGGCATTCATCACCAGCCCCAGGGTTGAAAACACGATCTCCTTGCCCGACGAGCGCAATTCCTCCGCCAGGGAGACCATTTCCTCCGGTGTCAACGATTGCCGTTTGGAACACACCACCTCGCCAACATAGAGAATATCCACCGCCGTTTCAAAGGCCATCCTGCGGTAAAAATCCTTCAAAGCACTTTTTCCCCAGTCAAACTGGCAGGGTCCCAAGCTGATCCGCATCATTGCCACCGTTCTTCATAGGTTCCCAACGTGTGCGTCGTCCCTTCCGAAATGGCGTTCAACTCCTTGAGCCACTTCCCCTTGGGGCGAAAACCAGGGGGATCCGCATAATAGGAGTCAACGGCCTGGCGGAGGACCCGCGTCACCGTGGCCACGTACGATTTGGTACGTTGCCGCCCTTCAATCTTCAGGGAAACAACCCCTGATTCGATCACCTCGGGCAACATTTCCAAAATGTTCAACGACCCCGGTTCCTCCATGACGTGATACACCTGATCATTGGCCTGGAAGCGTCCCTTGCAAATCGTCGGATAGGCCGCCTCCTCATGGGCACCGTAGTCGGCGATCAAAATATCCCCCAATCGGGTCCGCAGACGTTCCCCGGTATTTTCAAACCGCACCGCCCGTGCCGGGGAACAAACACCCTCGATATTGGGCGACACCCCGGTCGCGAAGGAAGAGAGATAACAGCGCCCTTCCGCCATGACGCACAGGCCGCCAAAGGCGAAAACCTCCAGGTCCACGGTGGTGCGCTCCTTGAGGGCACGAATTTCAGCCACGGTCAGCACCCGTGGCAAGATCACCCGGGCGATATCAAAGTGACGTTGATAAAAATTGATGGCCGGGGCGTTGCTGGCCGAGGCCTGCACCGACAGGTGAATGGGAAGTTGCGGATGCTTGGCGTGACAATAATCCAGCAATGACAAATTGGCGATGATGATGGCATCCGCCCCCAATGCGGCGGTCTCGTCCACGGTTTGAAACCAAAGTGAGGGATCGTCCGCCTGCGGGAAGGTATTGAGAACCACATTGGCCCGGACACCATGGCTGTGGGCATAGGCGATGCCCGCCTTGGCATCGTTTAAACTAAAGTTCAATCCCTCGAAGTTGCGCGCATTGGTGGCGTTACGAAACCCGAAATAGACGGCATCGGCGCCATGATCCACCGCTGCCCGCAGCGAAGGTAAATTTCCTGCCGGTGCCAATACTTCAACCTTCTGTCCCATGGTCACCCACTCCCTTTGTCGCCCGACACCATTCCATTGGCAACCGGTTTGGCCCAATCCCGCCTGGATCTCATCGCCCCCAAGGTTGCATCACCTGCTGCGCCAAGCCAAGCTGTTCCATCACCCTGGCGACGATGAAATCGACCAGATCCAAAACCCCCTGGGGATGATGATAATATCCGGGAGACGCCGGCAGGACAACAACCCCCATGCGCGTCAAGCGCAACATATTTTCCAGATGAATCGCCGAAAGCGGTGTCTCCCGGGGAACCATGATCAACATCCCTCGTTCTTTGATCACCACATCGGCCGCCCGTTCCAATAAATTATCGGACAGACCCATAGACACCGCCGCCAAAGTTCCCATGGAACAGGGACAAATGACCATTTTGCGCCGCCCGCCCGAACCCGAAGCCAAACGTGAGCGCCAATCCATGAGTCCATGATGCCGAACCCGCCGATACAAGCCTTCCGCATCGGCCCGACGAGAAAACTGGCGAAAAACGGCCACGACCTCCTCCCCATCACCCGATACATTGAGTCCGCATTCTTCAGCCAGTACAGTACGGGCAGCGGTCGAAAGCAGGAGGTCCACCTCCACGCCGGCAACCAGCAGAGCCTCCAGCAAACGCACGCCGTGGATGGCCCCCGAGGCTCCGGTCAGTGCCAAGGTAATTGCCGTTTCCGTCATAACACGCCCACCCCCATGGAGACCACCGTGTCGGTGTATACCGTTGTAACCATCCAGGATCTCGAACCTTTTACCATCGACCGCAACCTGGGCCAACCCCGCCAACTGGAGGCCATCGCCCAGGGGATCATCAACAGCAATTATCGCCTGACCACCTCCCGGGGAACGGTGATACTGACCCTGGTGGAAAACCCGGAGGAGGCCCAAGCACTCCCCCATATCATGGCATTGCTGGAGCAGCTTGGCCAGGCGGGTCTTCCCGTACCCCGCCCCATCAAAGATGCAAACGATCAGGCGGTATTCACCCTGCACGGTCGTCCGGCGGTCATGGTGACGCAACTCCCGGGGGTGTCTCCCAACATTCCATCAGCCGCGCAGTGTCATCAATTGGGGTCATGGCTTGGAACGCTTCACATCCGGGGAATGACCGTCCCCATGCAGCGACCCGATCGCTTAAGCCCTGAAGCCTGGGCAACCATGCTCGACCGCCTGTACGCGAGCCACAACGCCGCCCACGAAAAAACCATCGCCTGGTTGCAGCGGGAATGGGCGTGGTTGAACAGCCATTGGTTTCCTTTGGATTTGCCGCAAGGGGTGTGTCACGGCGACCTGTTTCCCGACAACACCTTGTTTTCAGGGGACCAGTTGACGGGGATCATCGATTTTTACAGCGCCTGCCACGCCCCCTGGCTTTATGATCTCGCCATCAGTCTGTGCGCCTGGTGTCTTGATGATGCGGGCCAACCCCATCCCGAGCGTATCCATGCCCTGATGTCCGGCTACAATCAGGTACGCCCCCTGACCCTGGCGGAACGAAACCACCTGCAAGCCGCCTGCCGCACCGCTGCTTTTCGTTTCAGCTTAAGCCGATTTCATGATCATTGCTTTCCCAGGGAAGGGGCCACTGTCACCCGTCGCAACCCGGAAAGTTTCATGGCGAGACTCCGCTTTTTGCAATCCAAACCGCTGCCGGGAGTGCCCATTCACCAATTACAATGAACCCGCCACCCTTGGACCAATACCCGGGGCAAAACAACGGTAACTTGGCAATGCCACTCCTCCATCATTCCGCCCGGGCCGCCTGTCGGATTGCCTCAGCGGCCCACTGGTTGAGACTTTGCTCGTGAGCCGCAGCGGCGATGGTAGCGAGTTTTAATGCTAGCAAATAGTGGTACCACCAATCAAACAATTAATTTGCTGCCGACACCTTGGTTGCATAGGTTTTGACGATTCACCATTCTGTGGGATAGAATGTCCCTGAGAATTGGTGTCGTCCACCCTGAATGGGAACCACCATGAGTACCGACATACCGTTTGACACCCTGGCCTGTGTAAAGGAACTGGAAAGTGCCGGGATCCCCCTCTGCACAGGCTGAAGCACAGGCAAAGGCGTTGGCTACGGTCATACGGCAGGTTGATGCCCGTGTCGATGATCTTGCGGCCAGACGGGACAAACAGGCAACGGAAAGGTTCGATACCCTGGCGGATCGCAATGAGCAACAGATAAAATGCCGTTTGGATGGTCTGGCCACCCGGCAAGAACTGGCCATTGTGGAGGCCAATCTTAAGCGGGATATTAAGGAATTGGATGTCAAGATTGAAACGAGCAAACTGAATTGCGCAAAGACATTGAATCCGCCAAAATGGATACCATCAAATGGACGGTAGGGATATTCGCTGCACAAACGGCACTAATTGTGGCAGGCCACCAAGAATTGATTGCTGTTTGGTCCAGGATCGTGACACGTTCCGGGTGGTAGGAACTTGATGAGGAGTGTTTCCGGTGAGCAATGCGATTGCGTTTGATACACTGGCATATGCAAAAAAATTGAAATCTGTAGGTTTTACCGAAGCGCAAGCAGAAGTCCAAGCCGAAGCCATGGCCGAACTGATCGAAGAGCGGTTGGCAACCAAACGGGACTTGAAAGATTTGGAAGACAACCTGCGGCGCGATGTGAAAGAGATGGAATACCGCATTATCACCCGCTTGGGAGGTATTACGATTGTCGGATTCAGCATCCTTGGAGCGTTGCTGAAAATACATTAATAATGGCCGAACTTCGTGACATCTCTCTGACCAACTCAGCCCCCCTGCCAAAAGTTAAACCGCAACCAGCGCGGGATACGTAGTTTTCTAGCGTCATCCCCGCTTGCGCGGGGATGACAAGAACTGCGCATCCCAAGATAGCTGCGGTTTAGGTAGGGGGGCTGAATAGTTCTACTTTGTCACATTAGAATATACGCTCTGGATCCCCGCTTTCGCGGGGATGACGAAGCAGAAAATCCGTTGAAAAAAGGTAACCGTCATTCCCGCGAATGCGGGAATCCAGAGGCCACAAACTCCGAACTGGAAATGTGACAAAGTAGAAATAGTTACAAACAATTAAACATTAAAGCGAAAATGCATCACATCACCATCCATCACCGGATAATCCTTCCCTTCCACCCGCAACTTGCCCTTTTCACGGGCACCCGCCTCACCACCGCAACTGACGAAATCGTCGTAAGCGATCACCTCGGCGCGAATGAACCCGCGTTCAAAGTCGGTATGGATCACCCCGGCGGCATTGGGTGCTTTTGATCCCTGCACCACGGTCCAGGCCCGTACCTCCTTGGGTCCGGCGGTGAAGAAGGTCATCAAGCCCAACAAACGGTACGCATGGCGGATCAATCGGTTCAAACCCGGCTCTTTAAGACCGAGATCATCCAAAAACGCCTGCTTTTCCGCTGCCTCCAGTTGGGCGATTTCCGCCTCCATGGCACCACAAATGGCCACCACTTCCGCCCCTTCCCGTGCCGCCCGCGCCCGCACCGCATCGGTCAGCGGATGCCCCCCGGGGATTTGCGCCGCCGCCGCCGAAGCCTCATCCACATTGCACACATACAATACCGGCTTGGCTGTCAGGGGGAACAAATCCCGCATCACCATTTTTTCTTCCGGGGACAATCCCAATGATCGAATGGGTTTCCCCTCGTTCAATCCCAGGATCACCTTGTCGTAAACCGCCGTTTGTACCCGCGCCTCCTTGTCCCCCGAGCGCGCCCGGCGAATCACCGCATCCCGACGTTTTTCCACACTGGCCAAATCGGCCAACATCAGCTCGGTTTCGATGATATCGGCATCCGCCACCGGGTCAATGACCCCATGGACGTGGGTCACATCCTCGTTTTCGAAGCAACGCACCACATGGGCGACCGCGTCCACCTGACGAATATTGCCCAGGAACTGGTTACCCAAACCTTCGCCCTTGGACGCCCCCTTGACCAAACCGGCGATGTCCAGGAATTCCATCACCGTGGGAATGATCTTGGCCGGCTTGACCATTTCCGCAATGGTGTCCAAACGCGGATCGCTGACCGTCACCACACCCACATTGGGTTCGATGGTACAAAAGGGATAATTGGCGATTTGCGCCCCGGCCGATGTCAACGCATTAAAAATAGTGGACTTCCCCACATTGGGAAGACCGACGATACCACATTGTAAAGGCATGATTACTCCAACCCCTCCCTTTGCCGAGCGTCTTGTTTCCGGGCCGTTGTCTGCGACATGCGTCCCCAATGATTCATTGCCCCGGACAAATCGCCGGCAAGGATCAAGGGCAGTATTTCGGGTAATTGCGCGAGCGTGGCATCCAACACCACCCGTTCCGAATCTGAGAACGGATCCAACACATAACGCGCCGGATCCATCCCCCCCGGGGGACGGCCTATCCCTAGGCGAACCCTACAAAATTCAGGGGAAGACAGAACCTGCTGGATTGATTTCAGGCCGTTATGTCCCCCGTGTCCCCCCCCTTGCTTGATTTTGATCCGTCCGGGAACGATATCCAGGTCATCGTGGAACACCACGACCTCCTCGGGAGCCAATTTGTAAAAATGAACCGCCGGCCCCACCGATTCCCCCGACACATTCATATAGGTTTGCGGGCACAGCCATGCCACCGACTGGCCCGCCACCCGTCCGCTACCGAACCAACCACCGAAGCGTTCGCCACCCGTTGACAGTCCAAACCGCTCAACCAGGACGGCCAGGGCGTCAAAACCGATATTGTGGCGTGTCCCTTGGTATTTTGACCCGGGATTACCCAAACCCACCAATAGCTTCATAGGGTCTGGACGATCAACCTGCCGATGAATCCGCCGCCGGAGTGGCTTCAGCCGCCTCGGGGGCCGCATCCTCCACCTGTTCCGCCTTGACACCCACGATGGTCACGATGGTCATGCTTTGATCGTCATGGACCTCCGTGGCACCCGGGGGCAATTGGATGTCGCGCAGATGGATCGAATGCCCCATCTCCAATCCCTTGATGGAGACATGAATGGCTTCGGGAATGTCGCCGGCCTGACAAAGGATTTCCATTTCATGCTGCACGAGCTGCAAGATGCCCCCGGCGCGGACGCCCGGGCATTGGTCTTCGTCCACCACATGGATGGGGACCTTCACATGAATCTTTTGGTGGGCGTCAAAACGCATGAAGTCAACATGGACGGGCCAACCACTGACGGGATGGACCTGCAAGCCGCGCATGAGCGCCTTCTCTTTTTTCCCCCCCTCGATATCCAGATCAATCACCTTGACCCGGATGTTGGAGCCTTCCACTTCCAGTGTTTTGAGCAGTCCCCGCAGCTCCAGGGAAAGGTTAATATTTTCCTTGGCCCCGCCGTAAAGCACTGCGGGAATACGCCCATCCCGACGCAACTGACGGGCCACCCCCTTGCCGGTCCCGTCCCGTTTTGCGGCCTTGATCAACGCCATGATCGTTCTCCATTGCTGACAAATGTTAAATGTTCGGGGAAACCCCCACGGTGCGACCCGCCTCCAGGGGTGCTGGCCGCAATAAAAGGCAACTCATGCCATGAATCTTGTTAAACGAACAAAGAACTGACCGACTCCTCGTCGCTGATACGACGAATCGCCTCTCCCAACAGGCTGGAGACGGAATGACTCTCAATTTTGCCACACGCTTCCGCCTCGGGACTCAAACGAATGGTATCGGTGACGATCAACCGTTCCAGAGACGATGATTCTTGAATGCGTTTGACAGCCGGCCCCGAAAGGACGCCATGACTGGCAACCGCCATGACGCTCGTCGCCCCATGATCCTTCAGGGCATCGGCAGCCTTGACCAGGGTCCCGGCGGTATCCACCATATCGTCGACGATAATGCAGCTTTTCCCGGCGACATCGCCGATGATGTGATGCACCTCGGCCACATTGGCGGCTGGGCGCCGTTTGTCGATGATCGCCAATTCCAAATCCAAGCGTTTGGCATACGATCTGGCCCGGACAACGCCGCCAACGTCCGGGGAGATGACCACGCCATTTTTGATGCCTTTTTGCCGGACCGCCCCCAGAAGTACTGGTGTGGCATAGAGATTATCCACCGGCATATTGAAAAACCCCTGGATCTGCCCGGCATGGAGATCCATGGTGACCACCCGTTGCACCCCTGAGGCCTGCAACAGATCGGCGACCAACTTGGAGGTGATCGGCGTCCGCCCCGCCTCTTTCCTATCCTGCCGGGCGTAGCCGAAATAAGGGATGACTGCGGTGATCCGCCCCGACGAAGCCCGCCGCAGGGCATCCACCATGATCAACAATTCCATCAGGTGATCATTGGCTGGCGACGACGTGGGTTGCACGACGAACACATCCCGTCCGCGCACATTTTCGTCAATCTGGACAAAAATTTCCCCATCGGAAAAGTGCCGGATCGTCACGTTGGCCAATTCCATGGACAAATATTCGCAGATACGCCGCCCCAATTCCGGGTTGGCATTGCCAGAAAAAATTTTCAGTTTATCGATTGGCATGGTTTTTTGGTCAGATCCACTCTAAGGTAGTCGCAACATGGAAGTTCCATCGTCCCAAGGGACTTTCGACATTTCAGACTTAAACCGCAACCAACGCGGGATACGTAGTTTTCCTGCATCATTCCCGCGAAAGCGGGAATCCAGAAGGTCAGGGAAAGTAGGAAGGTTCTCTGGATCCCCGCTTTCGCGGGGATGACAATAACTGCACATTCCAAGATAGCTGCGGTTTGGTAAAAGGGCAACGAATCCGTTTCGGCAAACACCACCCGGTCGCGGGGAGAACATACACCCATCCCCGATGAGATGGCAACCATCCAACGCCGACCTTTTTTTCGTGTGGCATCCCGGTCGTTCCCTTGCAGACGGAACGCCCCCCTACCCCCACCAAATCCGCCCGCCATCCGGCCTTGGTTCAAATTCCACGGCAGTGGCCCCCGCCCCGCCCCGGGCTTCCTCGGTCCGGCGCAACAATTCCTGCCGCACCAGGTAGTCGCCGATCGCTGCCACCCACTGGCGTTTTTTCTCGGTCAACACCTGTGTTCCCACTTCCTCCACCGTGGCACTCGGGAGATCCAGCCGCACCACCACGCCACCCTTGAGATGCAGGGTCACCCCCACCGGGACCGTGCCATCCCAGTGAATCTCATGTCCGACCACCCCACCCGCGCCTGAGGATTTCATGATTTTTCCCAGATAGTTACAAGGATTGTCATGGCAACTGGATACGCCGTTTGGCGGGATCGCGCCGGGGACGGAACAGAATGACGACATGACCGATCATCCCCGCCATGGCGGCCCCGGATCGGGCGACGATATCCGCGCACAACGTCCCTTTCTCCCCCTTGAAATCATTGAAGCGTATTTTGATCAATTCATGATCGTCCAACGCCTGTCCCACTTCCGCCAATACCGCTTCGCTCACCCCTTCATGGCCCACCATCACCACGGGTTTCAAGGAATGGGCCAACCCCCGGAGATATTTTCTTTGCGACGAGGAAAGATTCACTGCAACTCTCTTAAAATGTTTGAAAAACTGTTTATAATAAGGGACTCACGTACCCAAAGGGGTCAATCCTTCAACTCCTCGCGAATCATAAGAATTTCCGCCAGATGCGCCACGAAGGCATCGACGACTTCAGGATCGAAATGGCTCCCCCGATCCTTGATCAACAAGGCCACGGCCTCCTCCACACTCCAGGACTTTTTGTAGGGCCTGGGCGACACCAGGGCATCAAAAACATCCACCACCGCGCAAATACGACCAGCCAGGGGGATGTCCTCCCCTTTGAGACCGTTGGGATATCCCTGACCATCCCAGCGTTCGTGATGGGTCAAGGCCACGGTTCGTGCCATCATCAGCGGTTCCTCATCGACACCCCCCAATATTTCCGCGCCGATCCCCGGATGTTTGCGAATTTTGGTGAACTCCTCCTCTGTCAAGCGTCCCGGCTTCAATAATACCGCATCGGGAATCCCTATCTTGCCCACGTCATGCATGGCGGCAGCACTCTCGACACATTCGCAATACAGGGCATTGTCAATGCCATCACACAATTGCCGACCATTCGCCAACACCCGACATAAAAGGCCCGCATAACGACTCATGCGCAATACATGATTGCCCGTCTCATTATCGCGGAACTCCGACGCCCGACCCAAACGGTGAATCACCTCCATTTTGGCCCGCTGTAACTTTTCGTTGGCCTCCTGTAACTGCCGGGTGCGCACCCGGACCTGATCTTCAAAACCTTTTTTAAGCAGGTGTACCGTCAACAAGTTACACACCCGTGGAATCACCTCCATGTGATCCAACGGTTTATTGAGGAAATCCAACGCCCCCGCATTCAGGGCGGCATGGCGCACCTCCCGATCCGTAACCGCAGTAATCATCAACACCGGGAGATAAGGTGTTGCGCTCGTGGCCGCCTTGATCGCCTCCATCACCTCGATACCGTTCATCCGCGGCATGTTGTAATCCAGCAATACCAAATCAAAGTGGCCCTCCAGATACAGCCGCACACTCTCCTCGGCGCTAAAGGTCGTGGTCACGTTCTTGAAGCCCGCCCGTTCCAAAATCATCCGCATGAGACGATTGTTGGCGGGTTGATCATCCACAACCAAGATATTCGCCTGGGACAATTCAACAGTGACTTGCATGCCGTCCAACCTTCCGCTATCCCCCCAAATGATGCCGAATTCTTGGGAGGAAATCGTGTAAAATGATTGGTTTCTCTACAAAATCGTCGGCCCCCAACCGGAAGGCCAAATCCCGGGTTTCCGTCTTGTCATCGCCGGTGATGAGGATAACCGGAATTTTGCGCGTCGCATCATCCTGTTTGAGTCGGCGTAACAATTCCATGCCGTCCATGTCGGGCATGTTCACATCCGACAAAATCAGGTGGGGCACCTCCCGCTCCATACGCGCCAGGGCTTCGCCGCCGCTTTCCATTTCCAAGACTTCCAGATCCATCTGGTTCAACACCGAGCGCACCATGAAGCGATCCATGGCCTCGTCATCCACCAGCATCACCCTGGGTTTGACCTGCGGCAGGCGGGCACAAAATACCGAACCCCGCCCCGCTTCACTCTGCACCGTCAGACTCCCCCCATGGGCTTCCATGATATCAAAGCTGAACGGCAATCCAAACCCCGTTCCCGTCTCCCCTGCCGTCCCGGGTGTTGTCGTCTTTTCCGAAACGTTGAACAATTTGGGCAAGACATCGGCGGGAATGCCCACACCCTGATCACAAACCTCGACCGCGGTCCCCCCTTCCGACAACGGCTGCCGAATACTGATCACATCCCCGGGCCGACTGAATTTAATGGCATTGGTCAGCAGGTTTTGCACAACCGCCGCGAACAAACTCATATCGGCATAGATGCGCACGTCCGTCGGTATGTGGTTTTCCAGGGTGATTTGCTTCTCCCGCGCCAGATGAATCACGCGCTGAATCACCGATTCGGTAAAAAATTGCAGATCAAAGAAGGTTTTGTCGGGAATGATCTTACCGCTCTTCAAGCGACCGATGTTGAGTACCCCTTCAATCAATTCGATCAGGCTTCGCCCGGTCGCCATCATGTCGTTGACCAGATCGTGCTGCGACGGCTGCAAACTACCCTCTGGATCATCCAGTAAAAATTCCATGAGCCCCACCATGGAACTGAGCGGGGCGCGCAAATCGTGGGCAACCAAAGAGACGAATTTATCCTTTTGCCGATTGGCCTCCTCGGCAACCTCCCTGGTTTGGCGCATCAAGGCCTCGCCCTCTTCACTCAACACTTTCCAGAAGGAGATGACCCGGAATGCCTCCCCATTGCCAGCCGGCGTCCATCGGACCCGTACCCCCACCGCCACCCGGGTTCGCCCCCGGGTCAGGAGGTGTCGGACGAACGGTCCCGCATCGACCCCGGCGTTTCCGTCATGCAAGCAGCCGGCATCCAACCCGTTGTCCACCCCTCTCTCCCCCTTTGCACAACAAAAACACCGGGATTGCGAAGGCGATATCACCTCCTGACGGCGCCAACCCAATATTTCCTCGGCACGGGCATTGAACATCACAATGCCCCCGAGGGGGTTGACGACATACACCCCACATTCCAACGCATCAAAAACAGCCGGAAATCCCACATCAACCATTGGCCCGATACCCCTGCACGATCTTGAAGCATCCCATTGCAGCACGGACTTCCATGCCTGCATTTTCCATCAAAGTCAATGTTCCCGAAGCAAGCGCCATACCGTGCCCATCCCCCCCGCCGTTTTCAAGCCCCCACGATCATCGGCGTGTTTTATTGGAACCAATTGGATTGCACCTGGCAAATGGATTATAATTCGGCGGTGAAACTAAGGACACCTGCCGGGGGATGACGGCGATTCAAGGCACCCGATCATTGCCGTTGTCACCCGACGCCCTTGAAGAACAGGATGTTTTTTTAGCGTGGTGCGTCCATCTCAGACACACTATCAACCCATTCGGGCAACAATCATGACCGTTCTCAACCGTTGGTCCTCAGGTTGGAAAACAAACCTTGGCCTGGGTTTGTCCCTTATTTTCTTCCTGCTGGCACTGGCCAGCTTGGAACGCGATATCGGACGACTACTCGCGCAATACCAGGAACTGCCAGATTTGGCAAAGTCAGCCGCCACCCCGGTCACAGAAGGCGATGCCGCCCAAACGCAAGCCATGCGTGAACGATTGGCCAAAGGGCGTCAGCAGGCTTTGGAGTTACAAAAAGCCCTGGAAGCCCAGCAACAATTGCTGCAACGCCACACCAAGGCGCTGACCTCCCTGAAAGCGGAATTGCAACGCCTGCGCCAGACCACCCCCATCAACGACAACCCGACACCTGCCGACCCCACCGCCCGGGAACCCCTCACCAAACCGTGGCTTGACCTGCAACAGGCCCTGGCCAATGCCCTGGCCCTCGACCCCGGCAAGGTCTCCACTGCGGACCAGGTACAAAACTTCAAGAAAGTTCACGAACATTTAGCAACGGCCTCCTCGGAGATTCTGCAAAAGATGCCCGGAAAGGAACCCGGTCCCAAGCGCAAGGCATTGGAAACTTTGCAACAGATTGCCCGCGAGCGCGGCAATGCCCTGGAAGCCTGGTTCAAGACGAAGGGTTCCCACTCCCAAGGTGAACCCAAGGTATCCACCAGCCCAGCAGCCAATACGCCCATGGTGACCAATCCCGGCCCGCTCCCATCCGCCCTGGCGGCGTTGGAACAGGCCATCCTCCCCCATGATTGGGACAAAATACGCTGGCTGGTGGTGGAGTTGCGACGTACGGAAAAAGAGTATCGATTGCATTGGAAAACTCGTTATCTCCAATATTTTGACCAACGCTGGAAGGATTTGGAGAGCGCCATTGCCAAGGCGGGCGAGCCGGCGAAAGACATCCAGGCCGCGAGCGTTGCCTACCGCGAAGCCTTCGCCCAGTTTGTCGAGGAGAATCAGGTCAAGCACGCCAAGGAGCGCACCATCACCTTGCTCAACGACCGGGCCGAGCAGCTTGAAGCTCGCATTGCCCAGGGACGCGTTGAAGAGGTTGGTTTCAACCTGGCGCAACTGAAGGCGGCGGCCTACGCCGGGGATGGCAAAACGGTCAGCACCGTCCTGACCGAACTCGGGTCCAAAGTTAAAGAATCGGCTGTGCCCGAAGCGGAAAAAGAGCGTCTGCTCCAGACCTTGGAAACGGTGACCCGGCAATTGGCCACCCTGCCGACGGTCCAGGAAGCCGTTAAGCCCGCTGTTCCTTCCCCTTCCGGCCAGGATGAGCTGCAAAACCTCCTGGCATTGGATCGCCTGGCCCATACCCTGGCGGAGCAGGATGCCATCGTATTGTCCGACCCGAATTTTTTGACAGCCGCCCAATCCGGGGCAACCCGTAGCGAAAAACCCAACGCTCCCAAGCCCGCTCCCGCTGCCCCACTGGAAGCGGAATCCCAGGATTTGCCACAGCCGCTCCCCCTGCCCAAGGTGGATCTGTCCCTCTTTGACCTGCCGGCAGCACCGCAGCAAATCGGCATGGCGAAAACCGACCCGGGCACGGCCCGACAATCCACAGCGCTCCCCCCATACGAACGCAGCCCCCTGCCCTGGCTGTTTGCCGCTCTTGCCATTCTGTCGGGTCTGGCAGGGGGGTGGTTTGCCGCAACGGGTCTGGAATCAGGTCCGAAAAAACTTTTGGAACAAATCACCTTGGCCCGCCGTAACCAGGGGCGTCCCGGTCCGTTGGTCCGACTGGGGGAACAAGGTGGGGTATTGGGGCAAGTTGTCAAACAAATCAACGGAATTTTCCAAGAGATCGAAAACGGGCAACACACCCGTCTTCCTACGGAGAACCGGGAAACGCCCGCAAAACAGCCTGTCGTAGCGCAAACGGAAACCATGAAGAATTGCCGCGACGAACTGGCCCATCGCATTGCGACTGCTGCCGGCATCAGTGAAACCGTGCAGTCGCAACTGGAGAGGATTGATGCCGCCCACACGCAAACAACCGGCATCCTCACCGGAATCAGTCACGCTGCCGACGGCCTGATTGAAAAACTGACCACGTCATCGAGCATCGCGGAAGCGGCCAGCGGTAATCTGAACAGTACGGCTGCCGCCGCCGCTCTGGCCTCAACCGGTCTGGCCCATGTCAGTGACCTGGCACAGCGTTCCAGTGCCAACATCACCGACACCGCCACGACCGTATCCTCATTCCGTTCCGGCCTGGATGGGGTGCGCAAGCTTTGCAAGACCGCCAATGAGCAGTCGCAACTCGCCATCACCCTGGCGGACGACAATCTATCCGTCATGAAACAACTCGCCAAGTCGGCTGCGGACATCCAGTCCATGGTCACCATGATCAACGATATCGCCGAACAAACCAACATGCTCGCCCTCAACGCCGCCATCGAAGCGGCAGGGGCTGGGGACGCGGGCAAGGGATTCGCTGTTGTTGCCAACGAGGTCAAGGATCTGGCCCGGCAAACGGCCCATGCCACCCGACTCATTTCCGACAAGGCCTCCGACATCCAGGCCAACACCCAGGAAATGCAAAATCGCGGGGAAAAGGTCAGTGGTTCCATTGTCCGCATCAACCAATCCAACAATGAAATCCTGGTCGCCATGGATGTTCAGGGGGATGTGGTCACCACGGTATCCGGGGCCATGGCCACCATTGCCGTTGAAACGACCGATGTCACCCGACAAGTGGTGGAATCCATCGACAGCATCACAGGGGTCACCAATACCCTCCACGAAATCTCCGCCAATCTGGCCGAGGTCACCCAACATGCGTACAACAGCACTGCTGGTTTCCAGGAGATGGCGCAGCGGGTTGATCAGGCGACCAAGGAATTCCAGGAAATAAAGAGTCTCATTGATGGCGAACGTGAGCTTGCCGCCAACTGTGCCATGGCCATGGCGGCAACCCGTGACGCCTTGCATGCCCTGGATAAAACCATGGACGAGGCCATTCGTGCCGAATCCCATTAAGTCACACGGGGTAGCCTATGGAAGAGATTGTTCGCATCGATAAATGGTTATGGGCCGCCCGGTTTTATAAAACGAGGAGCCTTGCCGCCGAAGCGGTCGCTGGTGGTTTGGTGCATTGCAACCAGACCCGGGTCAAACCCAGCAAGACCATCAAGCCGGGCGATATCCTGGTCATTCAAAAGGACCAATTATCCATCACCGTTACCATACAGGCCCTTCCCACCCGCCGTGGACCTGCCAAGGAGGCGGCGCTGCTTTACGAGGAAACACCCGAAAGTCTGGCATTGCGGCAACTGGCCCGTGAACGCAACGCCACGGCCCCAATCCCCATCACGGGTGGTCGTCCGACCAAAAAAGATCGGCGTAGTTTGGATAAAATTCGCGATTACTAGGGGGTGGCCACCCCCATTTCCATGGTTAAGGTTCGCAATGTCATTGCGTCGCCTAACGCCAATTCATATACGGGGTATCGGAACCAAGCGCGCCACCCG
Organism: Magnetococcales bacterium; assembly: GCA_002753515.1. Lineage (GTDB taxonomy): Bacteria > Pseudomonadota > Magnetococcia > Magnetococcales > UBA8363 > UBA8363. The sequence goes on along the minus strand of PEAK01000011.1, from coordinate 25,778 downwards.
TTCGCCAACCTTGAGGGCATTCTTCGCCGCCAACAGCTTGACGACATCCTCGTGTCCCTTTTCCTGGGCCAATTGCAATGGTGTTTTACCCAACACATCCATGGCATTGCTGTCAGCACCCGACTCGATCAACAATGCCGCCACCTCATAATGACCCCGAAAAGCGGCCCAATGGAGAGGCGTTTCACCATACTTGGCCCGCGGATCGATTTCTCTGCCCTTCTTCGACAGGATTCTAACCACCTCGACGTTGCCCTGCCCGGCAGCCCAATGCAGCGGGGTATCACCCGAAACGCCACGAATTTTCAGGTCAACGCCACGCTCAATCAGCAATGAGACAATGTCCACCTGGCCATTTTTGGCCGCCAAGTGCAGGGAGGAACGCCCCCCCAGATTCAGCTTTCCGGGATCGGCACCCGCCTGCAGCAGGCGCTTGACCACTTCCAACCGCGACGAATCCACGGCCCAATGCAGCGGGGTCTCACCCTTGACATCCGCCAAGTTAGGATTGACACCCCGAGTCAAAAACAAGTCCACCAAGGGCAGATTGCCCTCCCCTGCGGCCCAATGCAGTGGGGAACTTCCCTGTTTGTTGAGCGCTTGAGGATCCGCCCCGGCCTCAACCAATGCCTTGGCAATGTCCAAAGATCCCTGGTGTGCTGCCAACAGATGCAGCGGGGTATCCCCGCGACTGTCCGCCAAAGAGGGCTGCGCCCCGACCGCCAACAACCCCTTGACCAAGGACAGGCTTTCCCGAACAACCGCAAAATGCAGAGGGGTGAGGCCAAAAACATCCCGATCATTCAGGAAACGCCGCTCCTTGACATACGTCTCCGCCAACTCCACATTGCCATCCTCGATGGCTTGGTGCAGCGGTGTGCGCGTTGTTTTCCTTTCAATATTTTGATTCTTGCCCAATTCAACAACCTGCGCCATCGTTTTTTCAACACACAGGCCATCATGCGATACCGCCAGCACCAGTGTCGCAAGCGGGAGAACCCCCAACCAACCCATTGCCAGCAATTCATTCCGTTTCCTGTCCATGATCCACACTCCCTATCCACCAATCCATGGAATATTGTATCGGAAGAAGGGTGATGCAAAGGATCGGCCAATTATCAAAACCTACGGTAACTCAAGCGTTTCAGGCCATTTCCGCTACCCATCGCGTGTAATGGCGTCAAAGATACAATGCGGCCAAAGCCGGGACAACAACAGCACCACCCGATACTCAGCTCCCCCCCATACCCCCTGCGAGCGATGACCATGAGATTATTTTTTGTCCGGCACGGCCAGAGCAATTATAATGAGCGGCAATTGTGCAATGATGATCCCGACGATGATGTTCATCTGACGCAAACGGGCATCCTCCAGGCCGAAGGGGCCGGACTGGCGCTGCAACACGTCCCCCTGCAACTCATTTGCACCTCGCCCCTGCCGCGAGCCCGGCAAACAGCCGAGATCATCAATCGTCACCACAACCTTCCCATTCGCATTGTTCCCGGTTTGCGCGACATACGGAGTGGATTCAACGGCAAGCCGGTATCCGAATATTTTGCCGCCATCGCCCACGCCCCTCTGAGCGCCAGACCCCCGGGGGGGGAATCCTTGCTTGATTACAAGGCGTTCATTCTCGCGACCCTCCAAGCTTTATGTGCCGAACCCGTCAACGCCATTCTCGCCGTTGCCCACGAGGAAACCTTGAGGATTGTCCATGCCTGGTTTCACCGCATGGCCGATGATCAGTTGCGCGATCTCCACTTTGCCAACGGTCACGTCCTGGAGTTCAACCCAACGCCATGAGTCTCGCCGACGTTCCTTCCCTTGCCGCGCTGTTCCCCGAGATCCCCTGGCAACAACTCCTCCTCTCCTGGTTTGCCGTTGCCATCGGCGCCCTGGTACAGGGTACCATTGGTTTTGGCATCGCCCTGATCGCCGCACCCATGCTTCTCATCATCCACCCGCCCCTGGTACCCGGCCCCCTGATGCTGGCCACTTTTTTCCTCACCACACTGACCTGGTGGCGCGAACGGGCAGGCGTTCACTGGCCAGACATCCCCTCGGCCCTGGTGGGACGTTTCGCCGGCACCCTGGCGGGAACCTATGCCATGGTCAGTTTGCCCGCCGACATTTTGATAACCAGTATGGGATTGCTCATTGTGCTGGCCGCGCTCCTGAGCGGCACGACCCGACCCTTTCAGCCCTCATCCAGCCTGTTGCTCTGGGCGGGATTGCTGTCGGGCATCATGGGAACCATGACGGCCGCGGGTGGTCCCCCGATGCTCCTGGCGTACCAGCACACCCCGGGGCCCAGGATGCGTGCCACCCTGGGTGCGTTCTTCTCCATTGGCATCATCCTCTCCCTGACCTCCCTGGCCACGGTCCAGCGTTTCGGGGCCGCAGAGATCCTGATGGGACTGTCGTTCGTCCCCCCCATTATCGTGGGATTTCTTCTCTCCAATAGCACCATCCACCGCATCAACCGGGAACGTGTCCGCAACTTGGCCCTGACCCTGTCAGCGGGATCAGGACTCCTGATCGTGTTGAAGTCCCTGGCTGTCCGGATCTTTTAGTTCTACTTTGTCACATTTCCAGGTCGGCGTTTGTAGCTTCTGGATCCCCGCTTTCGCGGGGATGACGGTTGCCTTTTTTCAACGGATTTTCTGCTCTGTCATCCCCGCGAAAGCGGGGATCCAGGGCGTATATTCTAATGTGAAAAAGTAGAATTAGAAAAGCTTCCCGCCAGCCAAACCGGTTATCGACCTTGTTGCGCATCCAATTCCGACTGGATGTCCTGGATTTTTTTCGAGGCCACATCGCGGATGTAATAGATCCCCTTCTCGGTTTTTTGCAGGATACGGCTCACCGTCACCCATTTGCCCTCCGCCTCGACGATCCGATCCCAAAAAGATCGTGGCAGGGTCACCACACCTCCGGCATCAAACTCCACCAGGAAGGCTTCTCGGGGAACGATTTGAATGAAGAGGCCCATTTCCGATAAAATGTCTTTGGTCAATTCAAAGCGCTCCCCTTCACGAATCACCGTCCGACCCAGCATTTTCGCCACCGAAAACCGGACATGCTTCTTATCGGGAGCCGTGACACTCAGGGCGGTTCCGGCTTCGCCACCCTGGTCATCCTCGACGATGGTATAGGGCGATTGCCAATAGCGTACAATGGCCACCTTTCTGGGATTGAACGATTTGTCGCCAAGTCCCCCCATGTCAACCGCCCCCACATGGAGTCCCACCCCCGCGTCTCCCCGGGACGCCAAAAGTCGCAACGGCTCCAGATCCACGACCCGCAATGGCGTCTCCACCCGATCCGATGCCAAAACCGGATTCGGAGTTTTCAATGGAACGTCTCGTGTTGCCGAATCCACCACCGGTTTCCCGGGGACATGGACAGCGGCGGGTTCCCCCTTTGCCGGCGTTTCCACTTCCGTAGCCGCCAATGCTTCCATTTCCTTATCGACGATGGCCAACATGGACTGCGCCAACTCATCATCGGTGGCCAACTTGGACTCTTTGCTCTCCTTCCCCTCGGAAGGGGGAGGTTCTGGAGTTGCCGCATCATTTTTTGTCCGCCCGGGAGCCGATTCCTCCGGCGTCGATCCCTCGGCAAGCTTTTGTTCCGAGGGTTGTGACCCTTCGCTCAGGGCCGGAGCAACCGGCGTTGTGGATGCCGGTGTCGCGGGAGGGGGTTCCGGAGGTGGGGCCGGATCTGCAACAGCCGGTTCAGCGGGTAGTGGTGCCACCGGGGAACTCTTGGCCAACGCTGCCGCAGGCGCATCCGTGGGTTGCGCCGATGCCGCCGCAGGTGGCGTTTCAGGAGCGGGTGGCGCAACCGGGGGTGGCGGTTGCGCAGGTGGTGGTTCCACCGGGGAACTCTTGGCCAGCGCTGCCGCAGGCGCATCCGTGGGTTGTGCTGATGGGGATTCCACTGGCGCTGTTTTGACAGTCGGTGCCTGGGTCTGGGACACGCTGGGGGATGGTGACGGTGCCTGGGTCCTGGCCGCATGCCGATCAGGCGTCATCAATGGTTTCAGATCCTCCAGGGTTGGCGGTTTGGGTGGCTGATCCCCCAACCACAGTACCAGCAGCAAACCACCCACCACTCCCAGGCTCACGGTAACGCCACCCCACAGGATGCGCAGCCGTTTCCCCCGGGCGATATCCAATTCCCGCAACAGCTCTTCCTTTTTTTCCAGCACGGCCATGGTCCAGCTTTCACCGGCAATTTTTTTGTGGAAGCCCTCCTCACCGCCAAAAAGCTTATGGATTTCTTCGAAGACCGCTCGCCGTTCCCCTGGAATTCTGTCCTGCAACAACACCAGACCCGAGGATTCCTCCACCTGGATCCTGGCCAGGAATCCCACAACAGCCAGTTTCTTGGCGCGGGTATCCCCGCCGCTCAAGGCGTCCAAAAACTGGTGTGCCCAAACGGGCTTGACGTCCTGGTACAACCATTTCTTCAAGAGTGAGCTAGACAAGGATTTCCCCATTGGCGTAATAGTGCCTTGGCAAACGGCAAAAACCTGACAATCACCTGACGTTCACGTGCCGATTTAAAGACCAAGCCCTAACAGTCACCTCCCCCGAACCGAGATCACCCGATAGCCGCCATCCTGTAACGTCAATAGTTTGGCGTTAGCCCTCACGGGCACCATATAACAGGAGACCTTAAAAATCAAAAGGATGCCGTAACTTTCAATATTGGCAGCAGGATTGCATTAACGAAAGCGTCTATGTAATGTCCGAGTGGAACCTTTAAACTTTAGGAAAGCTCCCAGCCATGACTGACAGATGGATACACGGCCCTGAACAACCGGCACGCGCACACTTTTCGGACTTTTATTCCTCCCGATCAGAGACAAATGAGACACAAGGATGGCAAGCCGCCACCATCAAATCCATCGAGATCAAACTGTTCACAGCCCTGACCGTTTTCGGTGTATCGCTTTCGTGTCTGATGGCCGAAGGGTTGTGGCCACGGATGTGAGCGACCCACGCAGCTGGCACGAACCCGTAACCGAACATTACCCTCATAGTGGAGCCTTCACATGCGTTTGATCAACTCAGAAGTATTGTTCCCCCAGGGGGGGAAGCGTCTCCCCCAAACCTGGATGTTGTTGCCTGAAGCGACCAAAAGGACTCTCATTCCGTCTTTCGCAAGGCTTCCGAGACCAGAAAAGCGACATCAAGGCTCTGTGCGGCGTTGAGCCGTGGATCGCAGGTGGTATGATAGCGGTGTTCCAGGTGTTCGACGAGAACTTCCTGGGACCCCCCCACGCACTCGGTGACATCGTCCCCGGTCAATTCGAAATGGACGCCCCCTGGCCAGGTGCCCTCGGCCTTATGGATAGCGAAGAATTGTTGCAACTCTGAGAGGATATGTTCGATGGAGCGGGTCTTGTAGCCATTGGGGGTACCGAAGGTATTGCCATGCATGGGGTCACAAGACCAGACGATGGCGAGTCCTTCGGCTTTGCAGGCGCGGAGGATCCCTGGCAGGCATTGGCCAATTTTGTTGTGTCCAAAGCGACCGATCAGGGTCAATCGTCCGGGAATATTCTGGGGATTCAAACGGGAACACAGGGTGAGGACATCCTCGGAGCGGACGTCCGGTCCAATCTTGACACCCACCGGATTTTTCACACCCCGTAAAAATTCCACATGAGCGCCGTCCGGTTGCCGGGTGCGCTCGCCGATCCACAACATGTGGCCGGAACAATCGTAATAATGCCCCGTCAAGGAATCTTGACGGGTCAACGCCGCTTCGTATTCCAGGATCAGGGCTTCATGGCTGGTGTAATAATCCACTTCGCGCAGAATGGGTGTATTGCTGGAATTAATCCCCAACACTTCCATGAAACGCAAATTTTCGCTCAGTTGATCCGCCAGTTTACCGTAGCGTTGCCCCTGGGGTGATTTGGCAACGAAATCCTGATTCCAGATGTGGACCTGTTTCAAGTCGGCATAACCGCCGCTGGTAAAAGCGCGCAACAGGTTCAAGGTACTGGCCGATTGAAAATAGGCCCGTTCCAGCCTGGTGGGATCGGGTTGTCGGGCGCTCTCGGTGAAATCGGCATCATTCACCGACTCGCCGCGAAAACTTGGCAGGGATACCCCACCCTTGGTTTCCATGGGGCTGGAACGTGGCTTGGCGAATTGCCCGGCAATACGCCCAACCTTGACAACGGGCTTGCCAATGCCATGGGTCAGAATGACCGCCATTTGCAACAACACCTTGAGCTTATCGCGTATGGCATTGGCGGTGAACTCACCGAAGGATTCGGCACAATCGCCACCTTGCAGCAAAAACGCCTCCCCCCGGGTGACCTGGGCCAGTTTATCCATCAAGGATCGGGTCTCGCCGGCGAACACCAGGGGTGGATAACTGGCAAGCCGTTCGCAGGTGCGACCAAGTTCCACGGGATCGGGCCATTCGGGTTGTTGCAGGGCCGGGTATTTTTTCCATGAGTCGGTGGACCAGCTTTCAGACACGGGCTTCATCCTTAACATGCTTGAGGTGAACAATCGGTACTTGCTAAAGAAACGATTCAATCTGTCACGTTACCTCCAGGTTTGTCATTTTCCATGGGCAATGTCAACCTGTTGACCCTTCGGAAAGGGACAAAACGCGAATTTCCAGAAAACCCGGAGCGACACAGGGGGATTCTTGGCTGTTGTTTGGTAGGATATCGTGGTACGCTATGTGCGGTTGTAACCTTGTAGGGAGAGATACCATGATGACAATTACGTTTGATACCTTGGCTTATGCAAAGCGTTTCAAATCTGCCGGATTCAGTGATCAGCAAGCAGAGGAAGTTGTGACCGCTCTTCGCGATGTTCGGGACGCCCGTTTGGAGGAGATGGCCACCAAAGGTGACATCAAGGAAATAGTCATGGAAATTGAGAAAGTTTGGCGCGAAATATCTGAATCCAAGGCCGATACCATCAAATGGATTGTTGGTCTCCTTTTAGCTCAATCTGGTTTGATCATTACTGTCTTTAAACTGTTCCCGTCGCATTGATTTAAACTTCTCCTTGAAACGGATGTTCCCTTTTCTGGAAGACTTGACTGTCTCTGCAATAGATTGTTTTTTCTAATTATACCGAAACCAACTCGGGATACGTAATTTTCCAGCGTCATTCCCGCGAAAGCGGGAATCCAGAAAGTCATGGGAGATAGGAAGATCTTCTGGATCCCCGCTTTCGCGGGGATGACAAAAACTACGCATCCCAAAATAGCTGCGGTTTAGATTCTGCTACGTGGCTGTTGACCTCAGCCATCGATCTCTTCCGCCGAATGGCTCAGGAGGGAACTCGGCGGAGTCGAAAGGGTGCGACCGTCGATGTTCTCCACAGCCTTGGTCAGCCGTGCCTTCAAAATCTCGATCTTGCGACTGTTCAATTTCAGGCCGAAGATATCACGCAGATAGAAGACATCCACCGCCCGTTCCCCATAGGTGGAAATTTTCGCGGTGCGAATTTGCAATCCTTGCCGTTCCACTTCCCGGGTAATGGTGAACAAGAGGCCAACCCGATCCAACGAGGTGATCTCCAAAATGGTGAACCCATCAAAACTGTTATCCACCTCGATGGAGACCGGAACGCGAAACGGGCTGGGAGAGGCAACGGCGGGAACCGTGCGGGACAACAACGCCTCGGGCCATGTTTTGCCCTTGAGTACCGATACCAGTGTCTGTTCAATCTTGTCCAGGCGATGCTTGCTCTCGATGGCCTTACCCTGACTGTTCTGCAAGACGAATGAGTCGAATGCCATACCATCACGGGTGGTTGTAATACTGGCCGATAATATATTGACCCCCTCGGCAGTGAGCGCCCCGGAAATACGCGCCATCAAACCCGGGTGATCGGGGGTGTGTAACAGCAGTTCGGTGGTATTGGTGGCCGGCATGGTCCAGAACACCACCCCCATGGGCTCCTCGCGTAACGGGGCGAAGGCCCGGAAATGATCCACCAACGTCCGCACATCGTACTGAATGAAATAATCGGAATAGAAGCGATCGAAATGGGCATCCACCACTTTGGGATCGTTCTCGGGAACGAGCATTTGCGTCGCCTCGTCGCGACGTATCTTGGCGTGACGCGCCACATCGCTGGTTCTGAAAGCGCCTTTCTCCAGGGTTTCCAAGGCAAAATTATACAATTGCCACAGCAAGGTCGCCTTCCAGGGAGTCCAGACACCCGGCCCCACGGCGCGAATATCGGCTATGGTCAACAGGAACAGCAATTTCAGGCGTTTCGTGTTCGCCATCTGTTCGGCAAAGGCGGTAATGGTTTTGGGATCACCCAGATCCCGGCGAAAGGCGGTGCGGGAAAAGACCAAATGATTTTCCACCAGCCAGGCGACCAGATCGATTTCGGCAGCCGGCAGAGCGAATCTTTGACAGACATCCCGGGCGATAACCGCCCCTTCACGGGTGTGATCACCGCCCCGACCTTTGGCGATGTCATGGAACAGCACCGCCAACACCAGGAGGGTCGGGTTATCCAGTTCCGCATGAACCTTGGTGGCCAGGGGCAGTTCGTCGCGCAATTTACCTTCCTGGATCTGGCGTACCGCCGCCACGGCCAACAAGGTGTGTTCATCAACGGTGAAGACATGGAACATGTCATGTTGTGATTGCCACATGATGCGCCCGAATTCCGGGATATAGCGTCCCAGCACCCCGATCTGGTTCATCCGTCGCAACGTCCAAGCGACCGCCTGGCGTCCACTGAGGATGCGCAGGAACAGGGCAGCCGCCTCGGGATTGCGCTGAAAATCGCGATCAATCAAATCCAGGCGGCGGCGAATCAAACGTTCCGTTTCCGGGTGGAGCGATTTGAGATGCCGCTGGGCAACATTGAAAATTTTCAGCATGATGAGGGGATCGGTTTCCAACAGTTCGGGAAACCGCAACGCCACCTTGTCCCCGAGCAACTGGAAATGATCTTCCAGGCGTCGCTTGTTCCACCAGCGGATCTTCAGATGTTCCTCCTGGTATTTTCGCAGGAAGATCCGTGATAAATCGCCCACTTGCTGCGCCACTTGGTAATAGCGCCGCATGAATTGTTCCACCCCCTGCCGCCCGGTTCGATCACGGTAGCCGAATTCCCTGGCGATTTCGATTTGATGTTGAAACGTCAAACGATCTTCCCGGCGACCCGCCCGATAGTGCAGGGCATTGCGCACCCGGCGCAGAAAGGAGAGACTGCGGGTGAAGACACGGTACTCCTGGTGGGTGATCAAACCCATGTCCACCAGATCCTTGACATGATCCACCTTATAGCGATACTTGGATATCCAGGAGAATGTCTGGATATCCCGCAACCCCCCCGGATTTTCTTTGATATTGGGTTCCAGGTAGAAGAAAGAATTGCCAAATTTGTCGTGCCGCTTGGTCTGTTCCAGCAATTTGGCCCGTAAAAAACTGTCGGGATCCTTGTCCAGGACCTTCTTGAATAATTTTCTCTTGTAATTGTCGAACAGATCTTTGTTGCCGGCCAGATAGCGGGATTCTAACATGGATGTACGAATTTCCAGATCTTGGCGTGCCTGTTGCACACACTCTTCCAACTGGCGGACGGCATGGCCGATATCCATTCCCAGGTCCCACAGGCAGTAGAGCATGCGTTCGACCATTTTTTCATGTTTCGGGCGGCTGTCGTTGGGGAGGATGAAAAGCAGGTCGATATCGGAATAAGGTGCCAGTTCGCCACGACCGTAACCGCCTGTGGCTACCAACGTCAGGGATTCCTCCTCCTGGACGGGGTAGGAATGGAGGATGCGGAAGAGGCGTTTGAGGACGATATCGGTCAATGCGGCATGCCCTTTGACGATGAACTCCCCGGAAGCGCCGTTGAGATGAATGGCATGCAGGCTTTCCCGACCCAGGCGAATGGTGGATCGTAGAACGTCAATAACCTGACGCCTGACCTCCTCGGCAATGACAGTCGTCGCCTCCCGGGGAAACAGGGAATCGAGTTTGGATTCGAACTGGATGGAATCCAGGAATTCCTGAACGCCGAACTCCTTCGGTAGGACTGGATTTTTTTTGTGAAAGGATGCGTTGTTGTCCAAGACCTTTTCTCAACCTTGATGGGGTTTGCAGGGAATGCTAGTCTCGCCTTGGTGGAAGCTTTCCCTGGTGCATGATCGGAAAACGTCCGTCCCGGTATTGTTTCACGAAAGGGACTCCATTTCCAAGTTTCAAGGACCGTTATGTTCAATAAGTTGATGGGGCTGTTTTCCACCGACATGGCCGTGGACCTGGGTACGGCCAATACCCTGGTTTATGTGCGCGGTCGTGGCGTTGTCCTGTCGGAACCCTCGGTCGTGGCCATCCACGAAAATCCCCGGGGGGTCCGCAAAGTCCTGGCCGTGGGCAATGAAGCCAAACGAATGCTCGGGCGTACCCCGGGCAACATTGTCGCGACCCGACCGTTGCGCGATGGCGTCATTGCCGATTTCACCGTTACGGAAGCCATGTTGAAACATTTCATCCGTAAAGTCCACAAACGGCGTCTGTTTTATTCCCCGAGAATCATACTGTGCGTCCCCTACGGTGCCACCCCGGTGGAACGCCGCGCCATACGGGAATCGGCTGACACCGCCGGTGCCCGGGAAGTCTACCTGATTGAAGAACCCATGGCGGCGGCCATTGGGGCCGGACTTCCGGTTACCGAGGCCACCGGATCCATGGTGATCGACATTGGCGGCGGCACCACCGAAGTCGCCATCATCTCCCTGGGGGGCATCGTCTATTCCCGATCCATCCGTGTGGGTGGCGATAAAATGGACGAAGCCATCGTCGCCCACGTCCGCAGAAAGTACCAATTGCTCATTGGCGAAAGCACCGCTGAAAACATTAAAATCCAGGTGGGCTCCGCCTACCCCATGGCCGAACGGCTACAGGTGGAGGTCAAGGGGCGCGACCTGGTCAATGGCGTCCCCAAACATCAGATCATCGGCGACCAGGAAGTCCTGGAAGCCCTTGCCGAGCCTATCAACGCCATTGTCGAAGGGGTTCGGACCGCGCTGGAACGCACCCCACCCGAACTGGCATCGGATATCGTTGATCGCGGTATCGTCCTGACGGGGGGTGGGGCACTGTTGCGCGGGCTGGACCATCTCCTGAGCGAGGAAACCCATTTGCCCGTTTTCATCGCCGAAGATCCCCTCTCCTGTGTCGTCATGGGGTCGGGACGCGCCTTGGAAGAACTGGACACCATGTCCGACATTCTCATGGATCGATAGCACCAGGGAGGGTATCCCTTGGACTATTTTTTGGTCCTTGTCAAAGAACATCGCAATGTCATCATCGCCGTGGCAACACTTCTGCTCTCCGTGCTGCTGCTTTTGGCATTGCGGCCCGGTGTCCGTGGCACCCCGGAACTCGTGGAAGATGTCGCGCTGGACGCCGTTGGCAATGTACAAAGCCTCATCCAGATTCCCATAACATACTACCAGGATTTCGCCGCCAGATTCGTGCAGTGGCAAAATCTGGATGAGGAAAATCGTCGTCTCTCCCAGGAACTGAAACTGTTGCGCCCCCTTGGTGCCCGGGTTGTCGAACTCGAAGCGGAAAACCATCGCCTGCGGCAATTGTTGGACATGTCCCTGGATCCCGAATTGAAAAGCCTGGGGGCCCGTGTCGTGGGGGACACATCGACAGCCTTTGCCAATGTCCTGCTGCTCAATGCCGGTCGCAACCAGGGATCCGCCACCAACGCCTCGGTACTGGTTCCGGAAGGGGTCGTTGGCCGGGTTGTGCAAACCAGCAATACCACCTCGCTGGTCCTCACCTTGCTGGACCTGAATTCCCGCGTCCCGGCCCTGGTCCAACGCACCCGGGCCCGAGGTATCGTTGCCGGTGTCAACGGGCAAAAACTCAGTTTAGAGTACATCGGCAAGGACGAAGATATTCGCGTGGGGGATCAAGTCATCACCTCCGGCATTGCCGGATCCTTCCCCAAAGGTTTGCTCATCGGTACCGTTCAGGAAATCCGCGAGGGTGATACCGGGCTGTTTCAGCGGGTCATTGTCCAACCGTCCGTCGATTTTGATCGTATTGAAGAGGTGCGGTTGCTCATACCCGGTCCACAATCCGCCATCATCGACTCCTCCAAAAATCTTAACGTCATCAAACGACCGTAATGCTATCCAGTTTTTCCTCTCTCCTGCCCGCGTTTTCCATTTTCATGGCCATGGTATTCCAGGAAACGGCACTCCCCTTTGCCTCCTGGACCGTGCTGCGACCCGACTTCGTCATCATCTCCCTGTTCTACTGGCGCATCTACCGCCCTGATTTGTGCGGCCCGATCCTCGCCTTCGTCACGGGCCTGTTCCTGGACATGATTTCCACCACCCCCATCGGGCTGAACGCCCTCTCCAAGGTAGTGCTGATCCTGATCATGGGTCGTTACGGCAAACTGTTCCGTGCCATGGATTTTTTCCTTTTACTCCCCATCATCGCCATTTTTGTTATAATCGATGAGGCGGTACAATTGGCCTGGATCGTCATCACCAGTGGACCCACCTTCCGTTGGGAAATCCTGGCAGGACGGCCCCTGGCCACTCTGGTCGTCATGCCGATGATGGTCCGCTTGCTCATCTTCCTGCATCGATGGCTGGAGGCGCGATGATATGAGCTCCCTGGAAAATGAATACGAAAATTTCAAGGTGGATGCCCAGCGTCGCCTGCTCCTCCTGGGCGGACTCTTCGCGGGGGCCGCCATCCTCATCGGCGGACGGCTGTTTCACCTGCAAGTGATGAATGGTGGTGAATACCGCAGTCTGGCGGAAGACAATCGCATCAGCCTGCAACCCATACCGACACTGCGGGGACGGATACTGGATCGCCACGGGCGCATCCTGGTTGACAACTCCCCCGATTTTCAACTGAGCGTCATACCCGAGTTGACCGGCAGCATCCAGGCTTTCCTCAAACGCATCCAACCTTATCTGGATATCCCCCCGGACAGAATTGAAAAAATTGTACGTCAAGCCCATCGGCAACGCAGTTTTCTGCCGCTCATCATTCAATCCCGCCTGACCTGGGCGCAGGTCAACCAGATTGAATCGCGCATCCATACGTTTCCCGGAGCCTCCATTCAGGTCCAGACGACGCGCAGCTATCCCAATGGTGATATCGCCTCCCATCTCCTGGGCTACCTCGGCGAGGTGAACGATAAGGATTCCTTGCAATTCTCCTCCATCCCCTTTCGCTCGGGCGACACCGTTGGCAAAACCGGGATGGAACGCATGTTCGAGCTGGCCCTGCGCGGTAAAGAGGGTGTCCGGGAGATGGAGGTCAACGCCGTTGGCCGCCACATCCGCGAACTCAAACGGCAACCGGCCCGGCCCGGCCCCGATCTGCGTCTGACCATCGATGTGGAGTTGCAGGCGGAAGCGGAACGGGCATTGTCAGGTCTGTCGGGTTCCACGGTGTGTCTGGATCCCAACAATGGCGAGGTTTTGGCCATGGTCAGCCAACCTTCTTACGACCCCAACCAATTCATCCGTGGATTCACGAGTGACGAGTGGAAAAGACTGGTGACCGACCCCAAGCGTCCCCTGATCAACAAGGCGATACAAGGGCAATACCCCCCCGGTTCCACATTCAAGATGGTGGTTGCCCTGGCCGCTCTCAAGGAAGGGAAAATCGATGCCAATACCCGTCACCATTGCGGTGGCAGCGTCACCCGTGATAACCACACCTTCTACTGTTGGAAAAACGGTGGCCATGGCCAGATGGATATCGTCTCCGCCCTGGAGCAATCGTGTGATGTCTTTTTTTACAAGGTCTCTGAAAGCCTGGGCATCGATACCTTGGCGCGCCACGCCAATGCCATGGGGCTGGGGGGATTGACCGGGATCGGCCTGGAAGGGGAGAAACCGGGACTCATGCCGTCACGGGCCTGGAAGAAAGCCACCTCCGGCCATGCCTGGTACCCCGGGGAAACACTGGTGACCGCCATTGGTCAGGGGGCTGTCCTCGCCACCCCCTTGCAACTGGCCAATATGGTGGCCACCGTGGCCAATGGGGGTCGGTTGTACCGTCCCACTTTTTCCCTGACCACCAAAGAGCAGCCACCCACCCCCATGCACATCAACGCGTTCCATTCCGCCCATTTGGCGTTGGTGCGCAAAGGATTGATCGCCGTCTTGCATGGCAAATCGGGAACAGCGCGCCAGTTCAAACCGGAAAAAGTCATGGCGGCTGGCAAAACTGGCACCTCTCAAGTCGTACGCCACAAACGGGAGAAATCGGGCAAGTTGATCAAGGAAGACAACGAACGGTTCAAGGATCACGCCTTGTTCGTCGCCTATGCCCCGGTGGACAATCCCCGCATCGCCATCTCGGTGATCGTGGAACACGGGGGGCATGGCAGTACCGCTGCCGCGCCAGTGGCCAAGAGAATCATGGATTTTTATTTTGACAAATATGGAATCACCGGGTGATGAGTGCCGCCTCCGAAGAAAAAAATGCCCTCCTCCTGGGGACGAACAAGCTCGCCTTGCAAGATCGCCTCTCCCGGTTTCCCACCAGCCTGTTGCTCCTCCTGACCATTCTGACCCTGGGTGGACTCTTTGTTCTGTATTCCGCCGTGGGCGGCAGCGGCAATGGCGATTATGTCTGGCGTCAGGCGGCCCGCTTCGGGGTTGGATTGGCATTGATGTTCAGCATCGCCATGTTCGGCGGCGAAAAGATCTACCGTCGCTACGCCTATCTCCTCTACGCCATCGCCTTGTTACTGCTGATCGTGGTATTCCTCACCGGTTCCATTGGCATGGGGGCGCGACGCTGGCTGGCCTTGGGTTTTTTAAACCTGCAGCCGTCGGAATTGATGAAAGTCACCATGGTACTGGCACTGGCCCGATATTTTCATGACCGTTCCTTTTCCCAGGGCATCGGTTTCACCAACCTGTTCGTCCCGCTCCTGATGATCCTGCTCCCCACGGCCCTGATCATCAAGCAACCCGATTTGGGCACTTCCATCCTTTTGGTCGCCGTTGGCATGGTGGTTATCGTTGCCGCCGGGCTGAAATGGAAAGTATTCATCGCCGTTCTCTCCATGATCGCCGCCTCCCTGCCCCTGGGCTGGAACATGATGCACGAATATCAACGGCGACGCATACTCACCCTGTTTTCCCCGGAAAAAGATCCCCTGGGGGCTGGTTACCACATCATCCAATCGAAAATAGCCATTGGTTCCGGGGGCATCTTTGGCAAAGGCTTCATGGCTGGCAGCCAAAGTCAGCTCAATTTTTTGCCCGAACGCCACACCGATTTCATTTTTTCCGTGCTGGCCGAGGAGTGGGGATTCGTTGGCGGCCTGCTGTTGCTCTCCATCTACTGCCTGATCATCCTCAGAACACTCATCATCGCCACCATGGCTTCCGACCGATTCGGATTGTTGACCGTTGTCGGTTTGACGGCCTTGTTCGGTTTTCAAGTATTGGTCAATATGGGGATGGTCATCGGTTTGTTGCCCGTTGTCGGCATACCCCTGCCCATGATCAGTTATGGTGGCAGCTCGATGCTGACCTTGATGATCGCCATGGGCCTGATGGCCCGCGTCAGTATTTATTCCAAACAACACGGGCGTACCATTTGATGGCAACGCTGTGGTACTCGAAGGAGATCGTGCATGAAACTTCTTGATCTGGCAAAAAACTTGAATCTGCAACATTTGGGTGAGGATGTGGAAGTCCACCGGGTCGCCCCTTTGGAGCAGGCGACAACGGGCGACCTCTCCTTCATCGTCGATGGCAAATGGCTGCAGCACAAGAGTCAAGCCAGCGCCTTCATCGTACACACAAAACTGGCCCCGCTCATCCCCCCGGGACAATCCTGTCTGATAAGCGATCATCCCCCCCTGGATGCCGCCCGGGCTGGCGTCCTATTGGGAATGACACCTTTTGACCTGGAACCGGGCATTCACCCCCAAGCCCTGGTCCATGCCGATGCCCGCCTGGGCGATCGTGTCCGTGTCGGACCCGGGGCCCACATCGCCCGGGGTGTGGTGGTTGGCGATGATTGTGTCATCCATGCCGGGGCCGTCCTCCATACCGGCACCACGCTGGGGGCACGCTGCATTGTGCAAAGCAACACCGTTATCGGTGCCGATGGTTTCGGCTATGAATTCGTTCAGGGACGCCACGTCAAGATTCCCCATTTTGGCGGGGTCACCATTGGCGACGATGTGGAAATCGGTGCCTGTACCACCATCGACCGTGCCCGATTCGGCAACACCACCATCGGGGATGGGAGCAAAATCGACAACCTGGTACAGATCGCCCACAATTGTCACATTGGCAAGGGGTGCGTCATTGTCGGTCAGGTGGGTATTTCCGGTTCTTGCCACATTAAAGATTATGCCATCCTCGCCGGACAGGTCGGTGTTGTCCCGCATGTCACCATCGGCGAAGGGGCACGCATTGCCGCCAGCACCGGCGTTGCTGAAGATGTACCCGCTGGTGCCACTTGGTCGGGATGGTGGGGGCAAAACCACCGCGACAATAAAATTCAGATCGTCATGATGCGCAAACTGCCGGAACTCTTGAAGAAGCTCAAGCACCTTATCGACAGTGAAGGTAAAAACAGTCCTTGAGACAACGACTCCATCGGTATGACCACCCCTTTTTCAGTCTCGCTCAATATCCTGGCCCGCGCCCCGGAAGCGGGATGCGTCAAGACCCGTTTGATCCCCCTTTTGGGGCCTGAAGGGGCTGCTCGCGCCCACGAACAAATCGTCACGCATGTGGTATCCACGGCGCTCTCCTGGGCTGGAGAATCACCCGCCCGCCATGTTCTCCTGTGGTGTACCCCGGACATCCATCACCCTTTTTTTGCAGGTTTGCTGCCGGATGGGCAACGCCGCCTGCAACCCGATGGTGATCTGGGGACGCGCCTAGCCGGGATCACGGCGGAGCAAATCCGCAGCCGACAAGGGGTGATTCTTTTGGGTGGGGATGCCGGTTCCCTGACCCGGGACATTCTCGACCAGACGGAATCCCATCTGCTTGGGAATGATGTCGTCATGGCCCCGGCGGAAGATGGGGGTTACATACTGCTGGCGTTGAAATGTTTTCATCCCATGCTGTTTCAGGACATCACCTGGGGCAGTGCCCGTGTGGCGGCTGAAACCAGGGATCGCCTCGTCACCCTCGGCTGGCCCTGGCGGGAGCTCCCCCTGCAGTGGGATGTGGACCGTCCCGGGGATTGGCGGCGATTCCAGCGCCGTTTCATTGCACCCTGAGCTTGTGGAACCACGGGGTATGTTGGGAAGGAATGGTATTCCCGCCCAACATACCCGTCACGATCACGCTTTGCCCAAGAGGGCCAAAGCGATGGTGGGCTGCTGGTTGGCCTGTGCCAGAATGGCCACCCCGGCTTGCTGCAAGATGGTGTATTTGGTCAGATTGGCCGTTTCCAAAGCGATATCGGCATCCTGAATGCGGGAACGGGCCGCGTCGGTATTTTCCACCATGTTCGACAAGCTGGAGACCACGGTCTGGAAGCGGCTTTGCAGTGCGCCCAAAGTGGCTCTGAAGCTTGATACCGTATCCAGGGCCGAGTCGATATAACCCAGGGCGGCATTGGCGCGTGACGCCACACCGATGCTCAGTTTCGCTGACTTTTGGATGGCGGACACATACGTTGCCGTAGCACCGTTCAGGGGAACCAGGTTCAAACCGGACAGACCCATGATGCTGAATTTGACATTGATCGTCTGACCGGCATTGGGTCCAACATGGAAAGTCCCCTGGAAAGAAGTCCCCCGGGTCTTGCCATTGGCCGAACCACCCAGCAGGTTGACGTTGTTGAAGGTTGTCGTGCTGGATATCCGTTGAATTTCTTGCAGCATTTGTTGAAATTCAGATTGCAGATTGGCCCGGTCGCTGGACGAGTAGGTGGAGTTGGCGGCTTGAATGGCCAACTCCCGCATTCTTTGCAGGGCATTTTGCGTTTCGCTCAAGGCACCTTCCGCCACCTGAGCCAGTGAAATACCGTCATTGGCGTTGCGGATGGCCACGTTCATACCACGAATTTGCGCCACCATACGATTGGTAATCGCCATACCGGCTGCATCGTCTTTCGAGGTATTGATACGCATCCCCGAAGAGAGTCTTTGCATGGTCTGAGTCAGTGAAAGACTATGCTTGTCAAGTTGCCTTCTGGCATTGATAGACGAAATACTGCTAGAAATTGTGAGGGCCATGCGCGTCTGCCTTATTAGGTATGGGAATAACGTTTCCCAGGTTATCCGTCCATTGAAAACGTTTGGACCGATCATTGAGTCGGGCCGGTCCGACCCGATATTTAAAACATCCTTGTCAATTTATCGGTTATTGCTCCTCACGCTTTAGATAAAAATGACGCTTCGCGATTTTTTTTTGAAAGTGAGGTCAGGCGGCAGCGCGTCGAAAATTCACATCGTTCGATTTTCTACATTGCCTTGATGCCGCGATTCACAAATACTGGCACGCTATACCGCAGCTATTTTGGGATACGTAGTTTTTGTCATCCCCGCGAAAGCGGGGATCCAGGGGACTTTCCTATCTCCCCTGACTTTCTGGATTCCCGCTTTCGCGGGAATGACGCTGGAAAACTACGTATCCCGAGGTGGTTTCGGTATAACTTGGTTTTTTGCTATTTTTCGGGGGATCTTAGGCGTGGGCCATTCTGAAGAAAGCTTTAAAATCAATGATTTGTCAAAGAGATCTGAAAAACTCTTCCAGTACGAGCTGGACGTGGATGGGGATCATCTGTCGGCAATGATCAAGGAAGCGGAAGCTTTGCTGCCCATTCATGGCAACACGGCCCGCCTGGTTCTGGCACGTCTGGCCTGCCTGGCAAAGGATGGGGAGGCCATGCGCCACCATCATTACGTGATCCTGGAAACCGCCGCAGACGACCCCGCCAGTTATCGTGATTTCAGTGAATCGTTAAGGAAACTGGGCTTCTATTCCGAAGCCCGGGAAATGGCGCGTCGCGCCCATGAACTGGCTCCCAATGATGGCGAACTCCTGCGTCTGTTGCTTAAGAATTGCGTCACTTCCGGACTCATCCAGGCTTCGTGGCATTACCTTGACCTGGCTATCAAGGCCAACGCCCGCATCATGACCCGGGAATACAACTTTCTCACTGCCGCCGTGCAATTTTTTCGCGAGCAGGAAGTCAGCGACATGGAACTTGAACGCCTGCAACAAATAGCCATGGCCGTCCTGCGCCTTGAAGAGTTGACGCCCATCGGGGTATTGCGTTCGCCCGCGGTGCATATGGAACTCATGCATGCCCCCCCCGACCCGACCGGAACCAAAAATTCCCCGGCCCAACCTTTCATGATGTGGGGGATTCAAACGTCCGTGCGTGGTGACCGGCTTGGCATGCTCAACGAAAGTTTATACCAGGCCATATCCCGGTCCCAACTCAGTCAACGGACCCTCTCTTTTGTAAAAATTCGTTTTTTCCATCGAACCCGAGACGGTATGCTCTCCACGGGATTTAATTTTTAAACCTCAGTCCAGGAAGCCAAGCGTGATTTCCCCCTGTCACTCCGGCATGAATTATAAAGAGCGCAAGGCGATGATCGCCCGATTCAACGCACTGCAAATCCAGGCTGTCGCCTTTGATTTCGATGGTGTCCTGGTGGATTCGGTCCCCATCAAGGACGATGCCCTGGTCTCCCTGGTGGAAAGCGGATTCCCTGGCAAAGGGGCAGCCGCCAGAAACCTGTGGAATCAAACCCGGGGTGTTTTTCGTCGGCAGCGAATCGATACCATTTTCAGGGAGGTTCTCGGGGTCCAGTTGGATCCCGAGGCGTTGGACCATACCGTTGCCCAATATAAAGAGAGCGTTTTCCAACGCACCTTGACGGCAGCGGCGATCAACGGAAGCCTGGAGTATTTACATAGCTGGCCGTTGATCCCATCGTACATTATCTCCGCAGCCCCGGAGCCGGAGGTTGTCGAAATTGCCCGGGGCCGGGATATGGCACGGTATTTTCGCAAGATCTCGGGTGGACCGACACCCAAAGAGCAGCACCTGGCCGATTTGGTGCAGCGGGAACAATGTCAAGCCAAAGAATTGTTGTTCATTGGCGACTCCATCTCGGACCATCGTGCGGCAATCAGCGTCGGAGCCTCTTTTCTGGGGGTGGTCGCCCTGGGCAACACCAACCCTTTTCCGGATGGCACCCGCATCGTCAGCGATTTAACCGGACTGGCAACACTTATCGCCAACTGGTGGCCCCAACAGGGATAGGCGTCACCCTTTCTTCTTGGTATCTTCGAGACGCTTCATTAAAATGGCCATGGCCTGGAAGTTGATCTTCAACTTGACTTCGGCTGGCAGTTTTTTAAAAAAATCATGTTCCAGACGAAAGACCAGGACCTTGCCCCGGGCTGAAACGTTGGTGGCACGCAATTGCCGGGCGAAATGGGCGATTTCACCAAAAACCGAACCGGGTCCCAGGTGAGCCAGGGCATCGTTGGGATGGGTATTTTTGGTCACCACGACCGTCCCATCGATCAGCACATAAAATGTTCGATCCTGTGCCCCTTCGACGATGATTTTTTTGCCATCCTCATAGGAGCAGAACAGCTTGTTGTCGCAAAACCAGTTTTTTTCTTCAAAGGAGAAATCTTTAAAAAAATCAATTCCATCCAATCTGTCTAACAGTGTTTTGCGATCCATGCCCATGGCTCCTGATGCTGGGTGAAAAAAAATCACAGGCCATCCTGTCCATCCGTTGCCGGGATAGTCAAGCAGGAATCCTCAGCAGCCGATACTTTTATCAACCCGCTGGATCCTCGAATCCTGACTCCCATGATCGTCATTTCAGGACAAATACAACCTTATGTGGACAGCACCTCCGTTTAAAAGAACGCCTTTGGGAACCATGGTTACCGAAGCCAGAAAAGGGGTTGAAGATCTCCTTTATCTCGCCATGGATCGCCGGGTACGTCTGGCGGTGACCGGTCTGAATCAATCGGGCAAGACCGTTTTCATCACCTCCCTGATTCACCAATTGTTGATGGGGGCACGGCTTGGGGGATTACCTTTTTTCCAGGTCGTTGCCGAAGGACGGTTTCAAGGGGCCAAGACCGTTTTACAGCCCTCCATGCATATCCCCACCTTCCGCTACGATCAATTTTTGGAATCCTTGACCGCGACTCCGCCTCAATGGCCGAAAGCCACCGACGGCATCAGTGAAATACGTCTGGCAATCCGCTTTCGCCCCAAAGGACTCCTGCAAAGTCGCCTGAAGGCAACCAACACGATCTTTCTGGACATCATCGATTATCCCGGGGAATGGCTCCTGGACCTGCCGCTTTTGGGGCAAAGTTTTCAGGAGTGGTCCAAAGAGGTTGTGACCCTGTGCCGCACCGAACCCCGACACACCCTGGCGCAACCCTGGTTGGCCTATCTCGGGGCCTTGAATCCCCGGCACAGTGCGGACGAAGGTGTGTTACGTCACGCCAGTCGCTTGTTCACCGATTTCCTGTTGGCCTGCAAACGGGAACCCATTGGATTGAACTATCTGCAACCGGGACGTTTTTTGATACCGGGTGATTTAAAGGATGCCCCGTTGCTGACTTTTTGCCCCATGCTCTCTCCAGACCCCTCCCTGGAACCGGGATCCCTGGCCCAGGTGATGGCGGATCGTTTTGAATCCTACAAGGAATTGGTGGTACGGCGCTTTTATCACCAACATTTTTCCCATTTCGACCGGCAAATCGTCCTGGTTGACCTGCTGAAAGGATTGAATCGCGGACCCAACCATTTTGCCGACATGAGTCGTTCGTTAAAAAGCATTTTGAAAAATTTCGATTATGGCCGTTCCTCCATTTTGTCGCGTCTGTTGCGGCCAAAGATTGATCGTTTGTTGTTTGTCGCCACCAAATCGGATCATGTCGCCGCCAATCAGCACAACAATCTGGAACGCCTCCTCAAACGCATCGTCACCGATCCCGTCAACGAGGCGAGCTTCTATGGCGTCGCCGTGGAAACCATGGCCATCGCCTCGATCGTTTCGACCGAAACCGTTGTCAAGGAACATGAAGGGCGGCGATTGTCGTTTGTCCGTGGACGCCCCAAGGGACGTAACGAGGAAGTATTGTTGTTTCCCGGAGAAATTCCGGAAAAAATTCCCAAACCTGAAGAATGGCATAAGGAACGCTTTAACTTCCTGGAGTTTGAACCCGTCATTGCCCGAAATGACAGCGATGATCGGCTGCCCCACTCACGCTTGGATCTGGTACTCGACTTTTTGTTGGGAGACAAAGTGACGTGACCCCCTCCAAAAACTGGGCCGCCCCCCTGGAACTGCCCGTTACCGCAGAACCAGACCTACCCAAAGAGTCGCCCGTTGCCCCGGTTGAACTCCCATTCAACCCGGATACGGAACAGGAAAACCTGGAGCGAAACCAGGAGGTACCCGATTGCCAACACCTATCGCGTTCCAGGATCAAGTTGGAACGGTTATTCCGCAACAGGCCCCTGTTCTGGTTTCTTGTCGCTGGACTTTCCTGGCTGACGGGAATCTGGATTGAAGAGGTATATTATTTCTTATGGCAGCAATTCCAGGTACATTGGGCGTTGGGTTCGGTTTTCTCCCTGCTGACAGCCGCAACACTGATCTCCGCTGGCATCCTCTTTGTCAGCGAGGTGTGGGGCTTGTCGCGATTGAAAAGGTTTGATGCGTTACGTAACGATGTCCAATGCCTGTGGCATGGCAGTGGCCATGGTGCAAGCACCAAACTGACCTTGCGCCTGCGCCGTGGTGTCACCCAGGAAGAGTGGTTGGAACCAGCTTGGCGACAATTCCAACACCTGGCCCAAAGTCATCACAGTGACCGAGAATTGTTGGAATTGTTGTCCCGAACCGTCTACGCCCAACTGGACCAGCGCTGCTACCACATCATCGTCCAAAGGGGCACCATGACCGCCATGGCTTCGACCATCATCCCATTCGTATGGTTGGACAGTCTGATCTTCCTGTGGCAAAACCTGCGCCTGATTCGCGAAATCGCCCAGTGCTATGGTCTGAAACCGGGTTGGTCGGGCAATCTTTTTTTGGCCAGAGATGTCCTGTTGGGATTGTTCATGGCGGGGACTGCCGATCTGATGGTGGACAAGGTGGCCGAAGCGGTTGGTGGTCACGCCGCCAGCCGGGTTCTCGCGCAATTGGGAAAGGGGGCGGCCAACGCCCTGTTCACAGCCCGCATTGGCATGGCCGCCATGAACCGTTGCCGCACCCTGCCCTTTCATCCCGGGGGGGAACCTTCCCTGGAACGTTTGCGGGTCAAACTGATTGAAACCATCAAACGATCCCTGGAGCAGGAGGGCAGTAAACCAGTAGCCCTGCCTTGAGACCGATCATCGCGGTTTTTTGCCCAAATCCCTGACCAGGCGATCAATGGTCATGGCATCGGCCACCGACACCAGTTTGAATTGGACGCCGTACAGTTGGCTGGCCTGTTGCAGATTCTGCTCATCCCGGACACGGGTAATCCGACAGACCGATGCAAAAGTGGACAAAGGGGTCCCTTGCAGGATTGGTCCTTGAATGGTAACGCCCACCTTATCGCCCAGCACCAATGGTTCGTGGGCATCGGTACTGGCGAACGACAATCCCCCCGGGGATAGATCGAACAAATTGGCTTTGAACCCGGCACTGCCCCGTTTTTGCACCACAACGCTCATGTTGGCCTGAGGGGGGATGGTGACCCGTTCCTGCTGGCGCCGGGGATGGATGCGAATCAGGCCGGGAAGGGCCAGTTGAATCGCCTGGGTGCCGGAAACCATCACAACTTTTTGAAACGTGGTGACGATTTCGTACAGCTCCAAGCCGATAAAAAAACGAACCACGACCTGCGGCACTTTGCGAATCTTCATATTGCCCGTGGTCGGTTCCAAAGGGACGATCAAGAACGCATCCGGCACCCCTTGGTCATCTGGCTCCACCGCAACGCCCGCCCCGCCCTCGTCGTCATTCACGGCCTCTCTGAGCTGCCGGGCCATCTGGGCCAGGATATCGGTCTCAAAAGTGACCCCGCCCTCATAACCGGGAAACGACAGAATGCGGGAACCATAGCGCTCGCGACTCGCACCACCAGTAAAGGAAATTTCCAATAAAACCGATTGTTGCTGCGCCCTGAGCAACGAGGCGAACACCTTTTTTCTACCACGAAAAATATCTTCCATAATTTCAAACTAACCCATGCAGCAAACCAACCAAAACCGATGCAAGCGATGCGATGCCTGCGTTTCCCCAACATCGATGGTCGAATTTTGTCATAAAAAAGGCACTGGTGCCAGTTCCAACTTCCCGACAGCGAAAATAGCCCTCACATACACCCTGTCCCTTCCGATTGGTCCATCCGGTCGGATTTTGGACATAATGGGAGCCAGATTGGACAATTTCCAGTAGACGCAGGTGGTGAAATCCAGGACAATCGGAGCTTGCGGAGGTGGTTTTCACTTACCCCTGTACCGGCATCTTAACTCTGGAACAGAACGTTCGTCAGGGCAGTCTTTTCCAAGACCCAGGTGCGTGCGCGAGTTGTGAACATAAGTCGATGTGAACAGAAACTGTTCGCCGGAGGTGTTCCTCGATACAGGTTTCATATGGCCGATCCCGACAATCAGACCCAGCCGACAGAGTACGACTCGCCGTGGAAAGAGATTTTGAGGGCGTACTTCAAGGACTTTTTAGCGTTCTTTCTTCCAAAAGCTCATGTTGGTATTGATTGGCTGCGTGACCCTGAGTTCCTGGACAAAGAATTGGACCGGATTACCAAGGAGGCAAAGGCTATTAATCGCCGCGTGGATTTGCTGGTCAAAGTATGGTTGATCAACGGCGATGAACTCTGGGTGTTGATCCATGTCGAAGTTCAGGGGAATCGGGATCCTGGATTTGCAGAGCGGATGTACACCTGTCAGCATCGGGCCTATGATCTTCACCGCAGGCCGGTCGTTGGTTTAGCGATTCTGGCGGATGAGGAACCAGGTTGGCGAGTTTCGGAGTATCGCCAAGTACTGTGGGGATCCGAGCTGATTTATCGGTTCAACGCGATCAAGCTCTTGGACTTCTTGAGTAACCTGTCCGAACTGGAAGTGTCCGATAATCCATTTGCCATCGTTACCCAGGCACACCTGACTGGCAAACAGACCAGGAACCAGCCAGAACAACGCCTCAAAGAAAAGCAGCGTATTGCACGCAGCCTGTACCAACGCGGGTTTAGTCGTCAAAAAATCATTGACTTGTTCCGGTTCATCGACTGGGTACTTGGCCTACCGAAAAAACTCGATAACCTGTTTTGGGAAGAATTGTCCAAATTTGAGGAGAACCAAAAAATGCAATATATCACAAGCGTGGAGCGGATTGGTGAACAAAAAGGTGAGGCAAAGATGCTGACCCGCCAGTTACAACGCCGCTTTGGCTCTGTACCCGATTGGGTCAGTGAAAAAATTGCCGAAGCTGAGCCGCCATCCTTGGAGGAGTGGAGTCTTCGGTTTGTAGACGCCCAGTCTCTGGACGACATTTTCTCGGACAAGCAATGACGGCCCAAGAAACTTCCCCGCAATTTTTATTGGTTACCAGTCGATACCGAAAGCGAACCTTATCTTGCCATGCTTAGGCTCGAGGAAAAAATAAACTATCCCAAACCAGTCGATGAGCCAGTCATGGGATAAATGTTTATTGACCACCACTCGAGGCCATTTTTTCGCTCCAAACGTGCCTCAATGGATT
>PEAK01000069.1 GCA_002753515.1 Magnetococcales bacterium | reverse complement strand
ATTTACGCGCCATCCAGGAAATGTTGGGTCACGCCAGCCTTTCCACCACGCAAAAATATACCCACTTGGACCGGGCGGGATTGGCGCGCATCTATGACGCCGCCCATCCCAGGGCGCACAAACATCAAAAACCTTCTGACAAACCATCTTTAAGCAATCATGCCCATGTACAGTAACCAAACGAAAAATATTGTAAAACATTCAACTCTATCGCTCTTCTCCTTGCTGATCGCCTGGCCCTTGAGCCACATAGCCTTGGCTGAAACAGCCGACCAAGCGGCCATTGGTTTACCGCCCTCCCCCGTGACGGCCATGAACGTTGCCTTGCAAAAGGGGAGCGATGCCTTGGCCCAGGCCAGAACGCTGGATGCCCAGCGCAAAACCGCCTGGATTGCCGCCCAGGATGCCATTCGCCAGGCCCGCAAAGAATCGGCACAACACCAACAAACCGGCGAAACGGCTTGGTCAGATTCCTCCATGAGTTATGAAGATATGGAAGAAGCCCTCGTCAAGGAAGAATCATCCCGTAAACGGGCTACGGAACTAGAACAACAAGCCAGAGTACAACAAGAAAAAGATCGCATGCAGATCAAGCAACTCATGGGACAGGCAGACCAAGCGGAACGAAGCGCCCAGGCCATCCATCAAGCCTGGATTGAAAACTATGGTCGCCAAGCCCTGGAAAGCGCCCGAAACTATCGTCAACAATTGGAACACGTGAGTGAATTTGGACGTTTGCGGATCTTGGACGTACAAAACAATCTGGAGCGGACCAAAAATGAGCTGCAAAAAGCTGTGCAGGAACTTGAACAATGGCGGTTAGAACAAAAAGCCCAATCCGATGCCCTGGAGAAAGAGAAACTTGCTGACCAACAAAAAATAGCAGCTCAGGAACAACGCGCCGATGCTTTTTGGTCCTCTTCGACCGATTCCCACGAAGATTTGTTGGACTCTATGAAATTAAAGGATAGCCTGAACGAAAAGACTGCGGCAACGACCCGGAAAAAAACGTCTCTGGATCTGGCGTATCAAGCCAAATTTACAACGTTATCCGCCAAATGTGAACGTTTGACAGGTGAATTAAAGTCACTGGAAGATCGACTGAAAACGATGCGCGACCAATCGGACGTCTTGTTGCAACAAGCGCGCAACCAAAGCCAATATGCCGATTCCTTGGCACGCTTGGCAGATCCGAACTGGCCGTCCAGCAGCGCAAGCACTGGCTCACCAGCCAACTAGACTATCGTGCCCTGTCAAGCACTACCGCTGAAGCTGGCTTTGTCGTGGTGTCCAACTGCCAGGAAAGTTTTTTTCCCGTGGCCAGCCAATAGGCGTATTCCGGTGCCAAGTCAAAACCACATGGCCACGCCAAGGTTGGCCATTCATCAAGATAAACACGACGAAACTCTTCCGGGTCACGCAACGGTGAGGCATTCGGAATAGAACGTACCAGTTCAGACAAATCCGCCACACCACTTTCACCAGAGTTGAAGGTCAAGCACAAGCAATATTCACCCATAAGTACACGCTCAAAATTCGTGAAAAGAACCTATGAAGCTATAAAATAATATACTGCAACAAAAATTGGTAAGATGATGTAACCAAGTGAAACAATAAAAATATGCGCCATAGCTTCATAAATTCTTTTTTCAAATTTTATTACTGAATAAGAAATAAAAAACTCAGAAATTATAGGAATTAACAATGGTATATATATATAGAAAAAATACGATGGAATCACTTCCCTGTTTGTCAATATATAGCTAATAATATTGTAATGTATTGAACTTTTATTAAAAGCGTAAACAGGAGAATCAAATACTATGACAAAAAGCAACAGATAAGCAGTACACAAAAGAGCTGTCAGGTAAACAACACGTGTTAATATTGTCAATAGAAATTTTACTTTGTGGCCAGACCTGAAAAAGAATATCTGTTTTGCACGCATCACTTTGTCGAACTCAATCAATAATAATACAATAATAAACTCTTTTAATGAGAGCACGAGAGCCGGAAGAACATCTGCCGCAAAGGACGATTCAAAAACCTTGTCTATATCCTTAGTATCTATTAATCTTGCGATTAACCCAAGAGAAAATAATGAAAAAACTATTATTATAGTAACAAAAAACTTAACAATAATCGAAGAAGTACTTGAATTTACTAGAATGCGATGTAGCGAATTAATAGGTTCTGGTACAACCTTCAAATGACTAGGAAGGGGAATATTTACACCTGATCGGAATAAAGTTCGAATCGATAATCTTACTTTTTGAGCAAGTAGAGAATGTGGAAAAAGTGAGACGACAAAAGGGTTTGTATTGGTAATTTTAGCGACAGAATCATCCGATGGGATAACAGCTAGAAGTGGATAATCTTTAAACTCCGAGGCCAATTCAAGCCTATAGAACCGCTCCAAAGAAAAATAACTAAAAGATAATGGCGTTCGGTTAAACATAAGATATACATTCATCATTGATGACTCAATGACATCACTAAATTGCCAGAGGAAATTGAATGTACCAAACATTGATATTCTATCAGGTTCTGAGATAAGAATCCGTTTTGTTGCTACTAGAAAAGCCGCAAGAGATAACTTATCAGGCCCACCATGACAATCAAAGATAACATAATCATAGATACGAAACTTCACAACATCAGCAAGCAATTGTTTGAGAGCACTAACTAGCATTGCAACATCGACAAATTCAGTCTGAATGCATTGACTTGCTGTCTGCGTATCGTAGTATAGAAAATCACAATTCGCTTTAACTTCCGTCAAGCACCATGTAATGTTACCCATTTCCGTAAGCAATGAGGAATGCTCAATACGTATGCATTTTTCTGTAGATATCGTCCTACGAAATAATCCTGTCAGCCCACGATTATAAAAATCAAGATCAACAATGAGAACTCGATTACCTAGTGATAACTCATAGGAAAAAGAAGCTGCAAGAAATGTTTTTCCAACACCACCTTTTCCAGATGCGACGGCAATTATAGCAGAATTAACAAATCTTCTGTTCATTACTTTCCTTTGGGTTAAACTTACGTACTCCATTCTTCGTTATTTTTCTCTTGCGATGATCTTCCAAGAATATTCTTGAATCATTCCGAAATTCGCGCTCCGCTTCCGACGACGGAAAATATAATAAAACCATGTATAGAATCAGAACAAAAAACAACAATATTACTGCAGACAATCTCATGAAGGCGGCTTGACGTAGCAAATCGGGATCGTCGTTCTGTTGTGTTTGAGGCGTAAAATAAAAAATGATCAAGGACCCCATTATCCCATAGGTCAACAATTGATTACGGAATGGTGCAAGCTTGTCAAATAGAATAGACAAAAAAACGTTTGGTTCAACCAGACTCTTCATTCCTGATCGTACTCTGTTCTTTGGTGACATAATTCTCCGAAAACTAGGAAGCGTCAAGACCCGGGAGATTGCATACCGATTTTACAAACAAATTCGGCCATTTCTCATGCCACTTCTTCAACGCCTGAACGGGTGAAACATATCCCAAGTTTCTTTGGGATATGTGCTGGTTGTAAATCTGTTCATAGTTCTGAAGAGCAGATGCCAGCTATCCAGATAAACTGAAAAAACTTTAAATCTTTCACAAGGGTAACCACGGATCCTGGGGGCAATCGACCGGAATCACAGGCACAGGCAACCATGCAACAATGCCATATATTATTATAAATATTACTGACATAGCGTCCCACGAATCTTGACTTGATAGACATTAGAAATTCACTTTGTCGCCGGGGCTTATCCATGGAACACCATACGGTTGGCCCTGATCAATTTTCAACTCAATTTCGGCATGATCATCGCTGGTTGCACTAGCAACCGATTGACAACCATTTTTCTGAATTATACTATTATAAATTATAGACATACCTTTTTTCTTATCCTTAGCAAGTACATGGACTTGTTTTATTCCGTAACTATTGCACAATTGGAAAGTGACATTAGCAAATGCCAATCCAGGAAACACCAAAAAAAGAAGCGCCAAGCAAATAATTCTCATATTCAACTCCATTTTAGTTGCATTTATATAAACAAGCTTGTTTATGGTTTGGGGGGGCATGTGCTACCTGCTTCCGCACCGGCTACAGTCCATACATGATTAATTGCTCCCCTACCAAACATTGGGCACGGAAAACCATCAGGTCCTACATGCCAACTTACCTGAATGCCATCTCTAGGAGGTCCGAATATAACATTTGCACTCGAATCTGATTGTCCCTGTTTGGAAATATCTCTTTTATAGTGCCAGCAATAATTGTAACCTGAAGGAAGATAAAGGCTCTCTTCCCATTTATCATAGTCACATGATAATGTTTTTTCTATTGAAAGTTCACGGATAGTTGTGTCAGCATACAATTCAGATTGAATTGAGAATACCGACAAAATTATACAAACAAACAATTTTATTCTCATCATCATCCCCCTGCTGCAAAACAACACAATAATGTATATTATATGATTATTTCTTACTTAGGATTAGCTAGTGGAATAGTTAGTGTCCCACCGGGGGCTCCGTTTACCATTGCCGGGGATACATATACATCTTTGACTTTAAAGTCAGTAGGACCAGGAACAAAGATTCCAGCATCTTTCTGATCTTGTTTCATTTTTTCCTCATTTTTCCTATCTTGCATTATTTTATAAGCATTTTGCGCATCTTTAATATCAAAATTTTGGCCGTCAGCAGCAAAAACATTCATGCTTACAAACAATATCCCTACAAACATAATTACAAATATATTATTCATTGACTCCTCCTGTTTAAGGTAAAATCCTAGTGGACGAAAGTGAAAATCCGTGACCCAGATTCAAGCACATGACACATTGTTCAGACTTACATTAAATTCTTCTTGGAGGCTGGCCATTGAACCACAAGGTCTTGAGTCTGTGATTTCACTTTTTCTGCAGCACAACATAGTCACCATAAACAAATTGTGCGGCAGCAAACTGCACCAAAAAAATTTGGTGATACAAACAAAAATTATCCCTTAGAACACAGATGGTACTGGGATCCGAAAAATTGTGAGGACGATTCATATCTCCTGCAACGTGGTACGAAAATAGTCTCTCCGCTAGCAAAACGCAGGCACGCAGAGACATCTTCAGCCTCCAGATCAGGCAATTCCTGAAGAATTTGATCGATGTCCAGACCGTTGGCTAGAAGGTCCAAAACATCCGTTACTCGAATACGCATGCCCCGAACACTGGGACGACCACCACACTGCCCTGAGTTAACCGTTATCCGGCTAAAAATCTCATGCATGGTCCACACCTGTTACTTTCACATAGGATTCTCAATACAACCAAGTAAGTCATAAGTCTATCAAAAACACCTTTCTAAAGCAAGGCCATAATTATTATTAAAATATCTGGCATATTATAATAAAGGAAACTATATTTAAGGGGAATATTTCAGGAAACAATAGTACAAATAATATATATAATTCTCTCCGATGTGTTGGAGTGTCGGCAATACAACTCTAACTTTTCTAGACGATCGATAACTCACGCCGCAACAAACGCAACAATAAATAATTTCCAACATATTTAAATGTTTTCAATACGTTCAGACGTTACCAGCGAGGCCAAAGTTTCCACCTTGGCCACAGCATCGCTTTTCGTCATACCATAAACCATCATCCCAGGAAGCTCTACAACTTCGGCCAGCCAACGACCGTCTTCTTCCATTTCATAGGTTTGTCGTGGCAGGATTAACACTTCCGGAGGGGCGGCGGATTTGTCAAGGGGAACTATCTTGCTGTTTTGTAATCTATGGTTTACAGTTTGGCCATGATCGACATTGTTCAGAGTGAAACTTTCAAACGTTGGCTGTCTGACATGAAGGATCGTCGGGCGGCGATGAGAATTCACGCAAGAATTGACCGCGCGTCTTTTGGTAACTTTGGCGATGTTAAGGTGTTGCGGGATGGTATCTCTGAGATGCGAATCGATTATGGCCCTGGCTACCGGATCTATTTCACGCGACGCGGAGCAACAATGATCGTGCTATTGGTTGGTGGCGACAAAAGCATGCAACATGCTGATATCTCTAGAGCCATAACCATTGCGAAGGAATGGAGGGATTGACCTATGGCTGAAGGATTTTCCCGTTATGATACTGCCGAGTACCTTAAAACAGAAGAGGATGCGTTGCTGTATTTGGATGCCTGTCTGGAAGATGGCGATGCCGCTTTGACAGCTCATGCATTGGGTGTCATTGCTCGGGCGCGTGGTATGAGTCAGTTGGCGCGTGACACAGGTATCTCCCGTGAAGGACTCTACCGCGCACTCTCTGCTGATGGCAATCCCGAATTTTCCACAGTCATGAGAGTCATTAGAGCCCTTGGCATAAAACTTCATGCCGAGCTGAGACAGGTTTAGATAACGAAATATCGATGTAACACCCGTATCTCCGTGCCTGTATAGCTCTTAAACCGTAACCAACACGGGAAACGGTGCTTTCCAGTGTCATTCCCGCGAAAGCGGGAATCCAGAAAGTCAGGGGAGGTAGGAAAGTCCTCTGGATCCCCGCTTTCGCGAGGATGACAATAACTACACATCCCAAGATAGCTGCGGTTTACATGCCAAGAACAAATTTACCGTGATGACTCATACTCCTGAATCGACAATTCGGGCAGACTGATCACATGATCAATCTGTCGGATGACATCCATGGCCCCCTGCCGATCTTTATAAGATCCTGAATAGTAACAATATTGTCTCTTTTTGTCCTTGAACTTCAGACGATAACGAACGGGAATATTTAATTTTCTCAATGAATCAATCATGGATTTGGCCTCAAAACCCACCACAGGCCAACAAGCCAGATGCACTTGCCAAACAACAACGCGACCACCAAGTAATGGTTCCTGACCCCCTGCAATCGGGGATGGATCCTGAAAACGATCCTTTTTCTTCGGATTTGGTTCCGGCATCACCTTCACATCTGCCAGCTCGGAATCGCCCACTGGTACAAGCCCCAACTCCATGGGACTTTCCGATGACTCTCCTTCGTGAGCATTCATTCCCGAAGAAACACCCTTCCCCTCCCCGACCATGACTGGAGCCACAGCCATCGAAGCAGATGGCGATGCCGGCGTTTGGGGGATCACAGGGAGCGTCTCAGCCTGGGTCGATAGAAACAACGATTCCCGAACTTTTTTGACCGCTGGATCATCCCGACCCAAAGAAGTTTCCAAAAGGTGCAGCGATTGGGCAAACAACGCCTGCGCCCGGTCCGCATTCCCACCCTGGTGAAGTATCAGTGCCATGCTGGCCAACCAATTGGCCATTCCAACACCGTCATCCGCAAAAAACAAAGCAGCCGTTGTTTCCGCCTCGCTAAAACACCGATCCGCATCCTCCCTTTTTCCCTGACGCCCATACAGGTCGCCCAGGTTGGTCAAAATGAAAGAACGCTGCAATTGCTCTTGGTCACGCAGACCTCGAACCAACGCCAACGCTTGTTGCAAATGCCCCTCAGCCTGCTGCAACCGCCACAATCCCAATTCCACCATCCCCAAATCGGTCAAAGGTTTCGCCAAATTTTTGTGGTCCTTGCCATACCGTTGTTCCATCAGGGCCAGCATTTTTTCCATCACTTCCAGGGCCTGCTCTTTTTTACCCCAACGCAGATACCCTTCGGCCAAATGCCCCAACACATTCAGGCTGCGATTGCCAGTTGACTTTCGACCATAGCGCTCCAGGATGTGCAGCGCCCTCTCCATATCGCCAATCCCATCCTGAAACCGCCCCGCAAGAACCCGATGCCATCCCATCGCCTCCAATACCTGGGACACTGGGAAACCCGAAGCACCAAACTGTGTGGTACAATAGTTCAAGGCATTGGCATAGGCCGTCTCTGCTTCCTGAACCCGTCCCGAAACGGACAATGCACTGGCACGCAGCGACAACACATCGACCCGCCGGGGATCGTCAGGCCACAAAGCCTGCTCCAGTACCGGCTGCACATCATCGATTTTCTTCAAAACCTCAGCGGCGCGTTCCGGCCAAAAAATAGCAACCTGAGCTTGTTGCAACCGGAGCAATGCCGTTTCCAGATGATGCGCCCCCAAAATGTGAACCATTTTTTTTTCAAGTTTTTCGAGAATCCGCCGCCCCTCCTCCCGACGCCCTTCTGCCACCAGCAGGAGCGCCAAGCGACCTTGGGCGCGTAATACCAGGGGATGATCCCCCCCTTTTGTCGCCGAAAGCCCGCCAATCAATCGTTCCTGGTAACGGATGGCCCCCCCCAACCGCCCCTCGGTCTCCAGGAGATCCACCATTCGTTGCAAAAATGGCAGCCCCCCCGAAGACCCCAGCCGCTCCTCCCCCACAGACGGATTCGCGCCACCCATTCCAAAACAAACCAACCCCAAAAACACTATTTTGGGTAGCTGCAGCCAATCTGGCAAACTCCGTTTCCCCCGCATGACGCCCCTATTCCCCCGGTTGATCGTCGCGCATGTATCGAGCCATGTAGAACCCCTGCAACAGCACAAAAAGGAAGGTCAGGCCCATCAAACCGAACAACTTGAAACGCACCCAGGTCTCTTCACTGTACCACCAGGCGACGTATAGATTGAGACCACCGGAGACGAGAAAAAAGAAAACCCATGCCCAGTTCAGGCGTACCCAAACACCATCCGGCAACGTCACCTTGCCCTCCAGCAAACGGCGGATCAATACTTTGCCACCTCCCACAAAATGGCTGCCGAAAAATACCGCTGCCATGACCCATTGAAAAATGGTGGGTTTCCATTGGATGAACGTGGCATTTCTGGTCAAAACTGTCGCGCCACCAAAAACGATGACCATTGCCAAGGCCAGAAGGCGGAAGCGCTCCAATTTGCGTTTGATCAACCATTCCACCAAGGATTGCACCACCATGGCCACCATCAACGCCATGGTCGCCGTCACCATGTCGGTCCATTGGTAGACGGTAAAAAAAATCAATACGGGAATAAATTCAATAAGTTGTGACATAGACACCCTCGCATTCACCAAACTGGCATTTCATGAACATGATCGCCAAACCTTGCCGCCCATCCACTCAGAACGTCGCACATGTTACAAAAAAAGAAAGTATTGGTCTTGGCAATTCATTTGCAAAAGCCTTCCGGCAGGTTACCATTTCAAGGATGGTGATTCCCACTCCAAACCAAGACAAACTCAAGAAGGTTCGCCGGCATGTCTCTGCACGAAGAAAAAAAACCGACCGACTTTATTCGCACCATCATTGAACAGGACATTGCCCGAAACTTAAACAACGGGCAAGTCGTCACCCGCTTCCCGCCCGAGCCCAACGGTACCTTGCATATCGGCCACGCCAAATCCATCTGCCTGAATTTTGGCATCGCCGGGCAATACCCCAACAGTCGTTGCCATCTGCGTTTTGACGATACCAATCCCGAGAAAGAAGAAATCGCCTACATCGAAGCCATCAAAGAGGATGTGCGCTGGCTGGGATTTGACTGGGGTGACCACCTGTATTTCGCCTCCGATTATTTTGAGCGCCTCTACCAACTGGCAGAGGTCCTTATCCAAAAGGGCAAGGCTTACGTATGCAGTCTGTCCGCCGATGAGATGCGCAGCTATCGCGGCACGTTGACAGAACCTGGTCGCGAAAGCCCCTACCGCAATCGTCCCATCGAAGAAAATCTTACGCTGTTTCGCGCCATGCGGGCCGGTGATCACCCGGATGGGGCACACACCCTCAGGGCCAAGATTGATATGGCCTCCCCCAACATTAACATGCGCGATCCCACCCTTTACCGCATCCGTCGGGTCGCACACCATCAAACCAAAGATCGCTGGTGCATTTACCCCACCTACGACTACACCCACTGTATTTCCGATGCCATAGAGCAGATTACACACTCGTTGTGTACCCTGGAATTTGAGGATCACCGCCCCCTCTACGATTGGATCCTCGACGAACTGCACGAAGAACTCCCCTGTCATCCGCAACAGATCGAGTTTTCACGTCTGGAGTTGGAATTCACCGTCATGAGCAAGCGGATACTCACGCAGCTGGTAACCGGTCACCATGTCTCCGGCTGGGACGACCCGCGTTTGCCAACCATTGCCGGATTGCGGCGCCGCGGCTTCACCCCGGCGTCAATCCGCAATTTTTGCCGCTTGATCGGCATTACCAAGGCCCCCAACTATGTCGAAATGGCCTTGCTGGAAAATTGCCTGCGCGAAGATTTGGAAATCAATGCCCCAAGGGCCATGGCCGTACTCGACCCCCTGCGGGTTGTTCTGGAAAACCTCCCGGAAAACCATCTGGAGGAAATCACCGTTGCCAACCATCCACAAAACCCAAACCTGGGATCGAGAATCATTCCACTCACACGGGAGATTTTCATCGAACGCGACGATTTTGACGAAAACCCACCCAAAGGCTTCAAACGGTTGATTCCCGGGGGTGAGGTGCGGTTGCGCAACGCCTATGTCATCCGCTGTCGCTCAATCATCCGGGATACCCAAACCCAGGTGATCACCACACTGATGTGCGAAGTGGACAAAGATACTTTAAATAAGGCTCCCGAGGGGCGGAAGGTCAAGGGGGTCATTCATTGGGTCTCAGCACAACGTCACTACAAAGCCCAAGTTCGCCTCTACGATCGCTTGTTTACCGTTCCCCAGCCAGCCGATCCCAAATCCGGGGGATCTTTCCTGGACCACCTGAATCCAGACTCCCTAAAAATCTTGGAAAACTGTCCGGTTGAAGAAAGTTTGGCCGATTGCCAACCGGGTCAGGCGGTGCAATTTGAAAGATTGGGTTACTTTTCCCCTGATATCCGTGATTCCAAGCCTGGCCAACCTGTTTTTAATCGTAGCGTCTCTTTGCGAGACAGTTGGGCCAAAGTGGAAAACAAACGGTGAGGGTAAAACGACACGATTTGGAAGATTGAAACGTACATATAGCTGTAAATCAGCGTTTTGTGGGCAGTGTATGACATTCTGGCGGTCCGTTCTACCTCACGCAGACGAAACCTGCTACACAACGACGGTACCCTGTTGGTCATGACCGATCACGATTCCATCTACCACCGCCTTTTTTCCCATCCTGAAATGGTGGCCGAATTGTTGCGGGATTTCATGGATACCGCCATTCTTGCGGAGCTTGAACTCTCAGAAATGAAGCGGCTGAACACCAAGTTTACTGCCATGACAGGACATCGTCGACGAGGTGACATGGTATGGGAAATTCCCACCCGATCTGGTAACAGCCTGTTTGTGCTGCTGATCCTGGAGTTTCAATCTGAAGTTGACGAGTGGATGGCGCTGCGACTCGACGTTTACTCTGGTCTGCTCTACCAGCAATTGGTAGACGAACGCAAACTTAAAGCTACAGATGGTTTACCCCCTATCCTCCCCATCGTCCTCTATAATGGAGAAACACGGTGGCATGCCGCAAGCCGTTTGCAGGATCTGATCCGGCTCCCGATAGATTCGCCCCTGTGGCAGTATCAACCGGAAATGCGATATTATGTGATCGATGAGGGTCAATACCTGGATGAAGAATTAAAGGGTCGTCATTCTTTGGTAGCCATTTTTGTCCGATTGCAACACTCGGTTAACCCCGAATCTGTTTTGGATGCCAGTCGTGCTGCCATTGAATGGTTTGCCAGACACCCGGATGGACCTCCGGTCAAACGGTTGTTTCGAGAATTGTTGACAACGGGTCTTGCACGACTTAAAGGACAAGATTCCACTCAGTCCATACCTGAAGAACTTAGGGAGGTGGTAACCATGCTGGCAAGACAGGTGGAAAAGTGGGAAAGGGATATTGAGAAGCGTGCTGGAAGAAAAGAGGGTGCTTCCATGCTAACCCGCCAGTTGCAGCATCGCTTTGGTACTTTACCTGACTGGATCAATAAAAAGATTGCCGATGCCGATCTATCGTTATTAGAAGAATGGAGTCTTCAGATATTGGACGCCAAATCGTTGGAGGAGGTGTTTTCTGGGAAATGACCGGACCCTATTTCTCTTCCACAAACAAAAAATATTGAAATATTACTATTTGGCAAACCGCTGCTGCAATTCCGGGCGATGGATTTCTAGCCAGTGCATGCCAAGGATCACCGAAGCGGCGTTGATCTCACCTGCATTCATCATGGCCATCACTTGGGAAAAGGGTAGACAAAGGGTCCGAATATCTTCTTCTTCCTCGTGTACCCCGGTCGCCGATGGGGGGATCAAGCTGTCAAAAATACCCAAGAACAAGTGAATCCGCTCCGTTGTGCCACTGGGACTGATGTAAAACGTCCGCACATGTTCCATGACCGAAGGGTACCAACCGGTCTCTTCACGCACTTCTTTGAGCGCCACCGCCTTGACATCATCGCGCCCTTGACAAGAACCCGCAGCCAACTCAATCACCCATCCTTTTTTTTCCCGCAGATGCGCGCCAATGCGAAACTGTTCCACCAAGCCTACATGATCGCGGAGCGGATCATATAAAATAACCGCCACCCCCTCTCCCCGTTCCAAAGCCTCCAGGGTCACTTCGCGGCTCATACGCCCATCATAGCGACGGTATCGAAGTAACACTTTGAAAAGACGAAAAAAACCTCGATAGACTTCTTTGGTATCGATAATTTCAACATCCATGGCACTTCCCTTTCCATGACACAACAAAAACGCTGTCACAGGTCTTCGCGTAACAATGGGGCAACTCTTGCCAACCTGAGGACAAAAATTGCCCTTGAACAACCACTCTTCAGCAACGGTCCCTGAGCGGGGCGGTTCTGTTAAGCCATTGCCCTCGCATGCCCGACCATCTCATGAACGCAATTAACGGCATGAGAAATGCAGCAATTCCCATTAAGGAAGGCGGGCCAAGAGCCACTGACTCAAGGGTCGTGGATCAGAAACCGATAAGAATGGCATGAGCCAGTCTCATTGCCCTGAGAATCGCAACCGATAGGGTTCCTTTGTCCGGTCACCGCACACGGGAGCCACGGTTGGTCAGAACCACGGCATGCAGACGAGATTGACATGAAACCAGGGGCCGCGACCATGAATTCCGAACGGTCGCCCCCCTTACTGCCAGGGTTTCGGGGTTTTCAGCACCTGCCAACCAGACGCCGCAAGCAGGCACACGTTCGTCTGCCTTTGACATCCATCCCTCAAAGGCAGACGAAACGAAGGCGTCATAACTGCTTGAAGAAGTCGTTTCCTTTGTCGTCCACGATGATGAAAGCCGGAAAATCGACGACATCGATTTTATAGATGGCCTCCATACCCAATTCCGGGTAATCAATCACCTCCACCTTGCGGATGCAATCCTGGGCCAGACGTGCCGCCGCACCACCAATGGAACCCAGATAAAAACCACCATTGTCCTTGCACGCCTGCGTCACGGCCGGTGAACGGTTCCCCTTGGCCAGCATGACAAAGGATCCCCCGGCCTTTTGGAAGGCATCTACATAGCTGTCCATGCGCCCGGCGGTCGTGGGACCAAAGGCACCCGATGCCATTCCTTGTGGGGTTTTGGCCGGACCGGCGTAGTAGACGATATTGTTTTTAAAATATTCGGGCATCCCCTGACCTTGATCAAGACGTTGTTGAATTTTGGCGTGGGCGATATCCCGGGCGACGACGATGGATCCGGTCAGCATGACCCGTGTTTTCACCGGATATTTGCTCAATTCCGCACGAATAGCGGACATGGGTTGGTTCAGGTCAAGGCGCACCACCACCCCGGAACCCACATCGACATCGGGTAAAAACCTCGCCGGATCACGTTCCAAGGCCTCCAACCAGATACCATCGCGGGTGATTTTGGCCAAAATATTGCGGTCGGCGGAACAGGAAACACCCAAGCCAACCGGACAGGAGGCCCCATGACGCGGCAAACGGATCACCCGCACATCGTGGGCAAAATATTTACCGCCAAACTGGGCACCCAGGCCAATCTCCCTGGCCATTTTCAAAATTTCCGCCTCCATCTCCAGATCCCGAAGCGCCCCACCCAAACCATCGCCTTTGGTCGGCAAGTCGTCCAAATAACGCGCTGACGCCAATTTGACCGTTTTTAAGGTCATTTCCGGCGAAGTCCCCCCCACGACAAAGGCCAAATGGTAGGGAGGACAGGCGGAAGTACCCAGTGACGCCATTTTTTCCCGAACAAAGGCTTTCAGTTTATCGGGAGTTAGAAGGGCCTTGGTTTCCTGGAACAAATAAGTTTTGTTGGCCGACCCACCCCCCTTGGCCATGAAAAGAAATTTGTAGGCGTCACCATCAACCGCTTCAATGTCAATCTGCGCCGGCAGGTTTGTTCCGGTGTTTTTTTCATCGTACATGGACAACGGGGCAACCTGGGAATAACGCAAATTGGTTTCGGTATAGGTTTTATAAATGCCATGGGAAATGGCCTTTTGATCCCCACCACCCGTCCAAATCTTCGCCCCTTTTTTGGCAACCACCGTTGCCGTCCCCGTATCCTGACAGCTTGGCAAAACCATTCCGGCAGCAATATTGGCATTTTTCAACAATTCCAGGGCAACATAACGATCATTGGCCGAAGCTTCACTGTCATCCAGTATGTTTCGCAGTTGTTGCAAATGGTCGGTTCTCAGCAAATGCGACACATCCCGCATGGCTTGAGCAGCCAACTCGGTCAGTCCCTCAGGAGCCACCTTGACGATTTCCTCGCCGGCAAACGATGCCGTTGAGACATGATTTTTGGTTAATAATCGGTATTCGGTGTGGCCGGGGCCGAGATTAAACACGGGGGCATACTGAAATTCTGGCATGGCTTATAACTCCTAACGAGGCCGGTTACAGGTAGCCCGATCTTATAGGAATTGTTCATCACCATGCAATCGTCCATGCACTGCGGAAACGCACGGAACTCGCCCTCTAGGTAGTCCGCAAGGAGGCTCGCACGGATTCGGGAAGTTTCTTGGGATCCATTTTTTTTATTTTGACCTCGCCACTCCGGGAAACAAGGCGTTCATAGGCGTCCGTAACATCCCCTCCCTGGTCCACAAGGCACGCCTTGGTCGCACGTTCGGCCCGGGTCAGCAGCGCCCGTGCCTCGACACGCGCCTTATGCTGACTGCCGTTCACAGCCACTGAGCCAGCTTCCCCATCCAAGAAATGTATGATGAAAGATGGAATCGCAGCAACCGATGCTTCGGGAGTCTTTGCCTCGGTAGATGGGACAGGGGGCGGGGTGTGTCTCACCTCAGCAACCCGACTTCCGGGACATTCGGGATGATGTCCCTGGGCAGCATTACAAAAACAATCACCAAAACCGACAAACCAGCGCCCATCCCCCATGGCTATGGCGGAATGGTCGGAGAAAATAAATTTTCTTTTACCGAATTCATCAATGATATGATTGGCCTGACTGGCACAAACATTGGCGATATGTCCCGCTTCCGTGGAATCAAAAGTGTCGTAACGGTGACCAAAAGTTTGAGCGATAAGATCGGCGATGGTAGTCATGATCTCCTCTATGAAAAACGGTTACCGTACTTTTCAGACGAGAACACTCTACCTGAGCCCCAACTGACAACACAAGGTCGAGACACGATGAGACAAAGCGACTCTGCCAATGCAGCATCACTATACCACCACGCCCTTCCCCGGTCAGCCACCTGGTAACCGTCACCCACCGTGAACGGAATGCAACTGCTCGCAATATTGGCCCATGGCCAGGAACGGGTCTATTTTATCCAGCAGGAAACGTACGCCAAAGCCGGTACGATGGCTGCGTACCAAGTCGCAGGGCAGTGTAATCACATCCGAATTATTCACATCCATGAGAAACAATTTGACCACGGGGGTATCCACTGCCGACGATGGGGTATCCGGGCTGTATTCTGGACGATTGATCTTGGCCCCCGATACACTGACGTTTCCGGTTACGCCACGAAAAACCAGATTGTCTGGATACGGAAAGTGTACCTCGGCAACAACTTTAACAGGAATTCTTTGTTTTATCATCGCGCCTCCCCCACATGGAATGGACACCACCCGTTGCAAACCCTCAGGATTCACGGAATCCCTTCGCCTGAACATCGCTAAGAAGACGATGGAAACAATGGATCTCTATCCAATTCTAAGAAACACACCAAAAATATTGTTATTATTATTTTCTCCCTTTACCAACTGCCAGTGATTAAAGATAACCTCATAAAATTCAAAAGGTAAAATCAAATATTGTTATCTATCATAAATTATTTAAATTGATGGATGGAATTTCGTCAACTACCAGCAACAACAACGGCTTCCTCCAGGGCGAACAAAAACTCTTTGGCAGAAGGAAAACGTTGACTTGGGCGCTTGGCCAAAGCACAGAGGACAACCTGTGAAAGGGATGGGGGTATGTGCGTAAAGATATGAGAGGGACTGGCCGGGGTCACCAGCAAGGTATTGTTGAGCCGATCAGAAGCATCGGTACCCACAAACGCCGGATATCCCGTCATCATACGGTACAGAATCACACCCACGGCAAACAAATCGCTGCGCTGATCCAGTGTAAGCCCCATGATCTGCTCCGGGGACATGAAACCGGGAGAACCCATGACAGTACGCATGGCACTGTGAGCAGGATGCAGCAGGGCGAAATCCGACAGTTTCAGCCGTTCCCCCGCATACAGCAGCAGGTTGCCGGGCTTGACATCCAAATGGAGATACCCTCGCCCATGCAGACAATCCAGAGCCAGGAGGATTTGCCGAACAAACAGGAGAACCCGGGGTATTTCGAGCCTTTGCAGCGGAATCAACCGATGATTCAGGTCACCCTCTCCCGCATGCTCCATCACGGCATAGTGTTGGCCGCCCACACAACCGAATCGGGTTGTCGGGACGATACCCGGGTGATCCAAACCGCAAACGACCTTCCAAAGGCGGTCGGATTCCCCTTGATTCGCAGCGGCAACAAATGGGAAACGGCTAAAAACCTTAACCGCCACCACCTGCCCCGTCAGAAGATCCAAAGCCTCATACAGCGAACCGCCCGTCCCATGGTGGATCAATCGTTGGAGACGACAACCCCCGACCATATGGCCGATGATGTGGGCGATCCCATGACCGATCATGCGGACAAGACCATCCGACACTTGGCCAAGGATCAGGAGGGGATGCTATCGCGATGGTGACCCGCCAGGATGATGTAATGCTCCATGATGACCGCACTGGCTTTGATTTCATCCTCAGTGCGATCCCGCACTTTTCTTGCGGGGCTTCCCAACCATAATTCCCTGGCACCAACGTGTTTTCCGGGCGACACCAAAGAACCGGCCCCAACCATGGCTGCAGGCTGGACCAACACGCGATCCAAAAGA
This sequence comes from Magnetococcales bacterium, assembly GCA_002753515.1. Classification (GTDB taxonomy): domain Bacteria; phylum Pseudomonadota; class Magnetococcia; order Magnetococcales; family UBA8363; genus UBA8363. Next base: position 3,365 of record PEAK01000069.1, on the reverse strand, counting down.
ATGGCACCAATCCCGATCATGGCATCGTCCATCAATTGGCAAGCGTGCAGCGTCACCTTGTGCCCCACGGTGACCCGGTTCCCCAAAATCAGGGATGAACCTTGCGGGCGCTCCGGGGTACCCCGCGTGACGTGCAACACACAACCATCCTGGATATTGGTTTTTTCGCCGATTTCAATATCATTGACATCGCCACGAATAATCACACCCGGCCAAACCGACGACAAGGCACCGATACGCACGCGGCCAATGATCACCGCCTCGGGATGAACGAATGCCTGGGGGTGAATCTGAGGAAACACACCTTCAAACGGGTAAATGGCCAAGGTGACCTCCAGATGATTGGCAGGCTAGAAAGTGCAACGGATCCAAGGAATCACGCAACATTGGAAAAGAAAGCAACAACTCCGGGCAAAGGAGAACAACCCGCGAAAAAAAATGCCGGCAACCATATCTTGGAGCCCAATCCGCAGGTAGAATGCTGCCGGCTTCGTAGTCCGGTCTAAGTCTGGCCGCTGGCGGATACCCCCTGAAACACGGGCGCTCGCACTGCATAGCGTGTTCCCATCCTTAAAGTCAAGGGGTGTGTTCCTTGACGGCGATAAAGGGAACTCGTAGCCTTGTTTTTTGAGGGTGCAACCATCGGCTTATCGAACAATGTCTGGTCTGGCGACATGGTGAAAAAAAATTTGATTTTGGTCGTTGATGACGACCCCGATATTCGCACTTTCCTCCGCCATAAACTTGTCCGCGAGGGCTATGATTGCGTCGAAGCCGACGATGGTCATCAATCCCTGGAGCAGTTCAGCTCCCTCCAGCCCGACCTGGTTCTCCTGGACGCCAACCTGCCCGGGATGGACGGTTTCCTGACCTGTGCCGCCATCAAAGCTCTCGATAACGGCTGCGATATCCCTGTCGTCATGATTACCGGGATGGACGACGACCATTCGGTGGATCGCGCCTTTGATTCCGGGGCGGAAGAATACGTCACAAAACCAATCCGATGGCCGGTGATGAAACAGCGCATCCGGCTGATCCTGGAGCGCCGCACCTCCCTGTTGCACTTGCGGGATAGCGAAAAGCGCTTTCGACATATCACCGATTCCACGACCGAAGCCATTATTTCCATGGATGGGCGGGGATTGATCCAGTTCTGGAACAAGGGGGCCGAATCCCTGTTTGGTTATACCTCCCAGCAAATCATGGGCTTGCCCATTGTTTTGCTCATGCCGGAACAACTGCGCAATGAGTTTGAACAAGCCTTTTTCCATGCCGTTACCCTGGGATCGCTGCGTGAACGCGGGGAAACGGTTGAATGCGTTGGCTTGCGGCAAAACGGCGAAACCTTCCCCATGGAAGTCTCCCTGGCCGGTTGGCAAATCCCTGGCAAAGCATTTTTTTCCGCCATCATGCGTGACCTGGGTGAACGGACGCGTATCCTGGGGGGATTGGAAGGGACGGCCCTGTTTGACAGCCGGATCGTGGACCGCATCACATCCCTGCTCCGGGAAGCGGGTTGTGAAGACCCGATGCGCATTTCCAAACTTCACATCCGTTCCTTGATGGAAACGGTCTTTCTCGCTGGCTTGAACCGTGAAGAAGATCGACCGGTCATGCCCAACGTCCTGCTCATGGACCGGAGTTTTCCCGTTACCATCAATAAAAAAAGGAAAATTGAATATCAAACCTTGGAACTGGAAAAGTCCCAACCTTTTACAATCGACGCCTTGGTCAAATTGGCCCGCGGATTCGACCCCGAAAATACCGTATTGGCCGTGTGCCCGCAAAAAAACGATCCGCGTAATCTGGAAATCTGGGGCGCGGTGTTCCAGGAAGACACCGATGGACCCCGCTTGCACCCCCTGGTTCACCACTCCCCGCCCGATAATCTGCTATCGGTTTACTCCTATCGGGCCGGCTCCCTGGTCGTCTCCTGGGGCAGTCGGGTACTGGCCCGTTTCCACGCCGGACACTTTTCCCTGCCCGGCAACAGTTCCTTTGAAACCAGTCTCATTGGCCAGGCGCTTTTTAAAACGGTCCGCACCCATCCCGAATTCGTCCAGTTCGGTGAGGGCTATTGGATCCGATACCGTAATTTCATCCAAAGATTGTTGGTGGAAATTGGCCGAGGTGGCTATGGTGGTATCGTCATTTGGGTGCCGGACAATGACGACCAACGCCCGATCCTCTCCCTGGTCACCCGATACCGCTGCACCGATGCCATGGAAGCCTCCAAACTTTTGGGGAGTTATTGTGCCAGTCGCGTGGAAGATCAAAATAAGGGCAAGGGCAAGAAAAAACGTAAAGAGGTCCGTGAAGTGGCACGGAAGGTTCTGCTGAACGCCAAAAGGCTGGCACATTTGAGCCGGGTGGACGGTGCCCTGATCCTTTCCCACCGTTTGCGCCCCCTCTCCTTTGGTACCATGCTTTCCGCGCAACGTTGGCGCGGTCGGGCACAATACTGTCTGGACGATCACGGCGCCGATACGGTGGATGTCGATCTGGAGAAATACGGTACGCGCCACGCCTCCGCAGTCAACCTGGTCGGGGCCTATCCCGGTATCGTCGCCTTCGTCATTTCACAAGACGGTCCCATTGCCGGGCTGATTTCCTCCCACGATGATCGGGTACTGTGGATTCCCGACCTGATGAATCGGTTTTAATCAGGCACTGGGTGCCAACCATTCCGCAGCAATACAACAATGCATTTATATCAATAAGTTAATAAAATATTAGATCTTCATTTAACTCATTGTTTCATCGTGATGTGTTTATTTGTCAGAATGATTGGCACCCAGGGCCGATTTTCTGGATCAATGCGACGGGAACATTTTGAGGATGGCGATTATGAACATCACCTGACCGGAGGCCACGCCAAACATCCATTTGATAGTCTCGGCCTTGGCTTCGGCGGTTTTAGCTTCGAGCTTGAATTCAAGATCCTTGAGATCCCGCCTCATGGCCAATTCCAGTTCCTTGAGATCCCTCCGCGTAGCCAGTTCATCCAGGTTCGTCTTGAAAATGCTGGACAGCGTTTTGGCCTGAACCTCGGCCTGCTCTTCGGTAAACCCAACAGCTTCCAATTCCTTGATGTATGCGTGCGTATCGAAGGCTATGGCAGTCATATCCAGATCCCCGGCAAATTGGTAGCAAAACCAGCATATCACAACCCAATCCAGATTAGCAAATCACCCCACTTACTAATCCGTGCATTGGATAGCCGACATATGCTATACTCCAGGGTATGAACGTTACCGATACCGATGGGCGCAAACTGAACCATAAAACTCTGGAAGAGATTCGTATCCGAGCCGTTCGGCGAGTTGAGGCCGGGGAATCTCCAGAGACGGTCATCCAGGCGTTGG
>PEAK01000068.1 GCA_002753515.1 Magnetococcales bacterium | reverse complement strand
ATGAGGAAGCCTTGTTGGTCCTGGATGCCTTGATCCGTGAGATGGGACTTTAATTCTACTTTGTCACATTTCCAGTTCGGAGTTTGTGGCCTCTGGATTCCCGCATTCGCGGGAATGACGGTTACCTTTTTTCAACGGATTTTCTGCTTCGTCATCCCCGCGAAAGCGGGGATCCAGAGCGTATATTCTAATGTGACAAAGTAGAATTAACGTCTCCAACCATCCGGGGTTTTTCCCGCCAACACTTTCAACCAACCGACTACCGACCGTGGCCGTCAAAGGTTGTGTTGTTGCCCACGGGAATCGTTGTGGCCTGGTCACTGACGACCCGCAAAAATCGTAGCCCATCGGGCAAATGTTTTTCGGCGTACACCCCGATTAACAACAGGACCGAAGCGATAAAAATCACCTTACGCACCAGGGTCATCAACGAGCGCAACATAACCAAACTCCCCAATGAAGTCCGCGACCTTGAGGGGGACCCATTCCCCCTCTTCAGCAGGCGGGATTGCGGATAGTACACCATACCTTCAGCAGAATTTGGACCAAAAGGGAGTGATGTGTAAACAATGAGTTACAGATGACATATTTATTTATCATAGTAAATTATATTTACACAAAGACAATTTTTTTTACTATTGCTGGCACCAGGATCGTGCGCTATTGTCCGCCAAACCAGTGCGAACGAAAGACAATCGGGTACACGATCATGAGCAGGATCCTCAAACGGCAGCAAAAAAAAACAGGCGGGAAGGGAAAGTCCCCAGGATCCTTGCGTGCCCCATTGCAACCCGAGGTGGAACAAGCTCTGAACCATCTCATACAGGGTCGCCTGAATGAAGCGCAGACGAAGTGCCGGGAAATCCTCGCCATTGATCCTCATCATCCTGACGCCCACCATATCCTGGGAATCATAAGTTATCATCGGGGAGAATGGCTCGAAGCAGTGCAATGGTTGTCGCAAACCATTCGACTCAAACCCGATTTCGTGGATGCGCACAACAATCTGGGATTGGCCCATCAAGCGTTGGAACACTGGCAGGAGGCGATCCAGTGTTATCAAAAAGCCCTTTCTTTAAACCCACGTCTTGCCCAAAGTCACAATAATTTGGGCAATGTCCTGGGAAAACTGGGGCAGTTGGATGCGGCCATGGTTGCTTTTCAGAAGGCCCTGTCCCTGGATCCACGCTATGTGGAGGCCATGAACAATTTGGCGAATATCTATCTGGAACAAGGGGATCGGGAGAAGGCGGTGGCGTATTATCGTCAAGCCATTGCCCTCGCCCCCGCTTTTGCCGAAGCCCACCGCAATTTGGGAAATGTCTTGAAACAGCAGGGTCTGTTTGCCGAAGCCTGTCAAAGCTATCAAAATTTTCTCCGTTTCAGACCTGACGATGCCGATGTTTGCGCTGCTTTGGATGAGGCATTGCTCCACCTGGGGCTGCTCAAAGCGGACCAGCGTCGCCATGACGAAGCGGCGCGCTGTTTTCAAGCCATTTTAACACGTAATCCGCACCATGCCGAAGCCCTGGCGCACCAGGGGATCTCCTTGCAGGAGTTGAACCGCCTGGAAGAGGCCGTGGCTTGTTTGCAGACGGCCATTACCCTGAAGCCCGATGCCCATGCCAATCACAACAATCTGGGCATGGCACTGCAAAAGATGGGTCGTCACGAGCAAGCCTTGTCCACCTTGAAACGCGCCTTGGAACTGCAACCCGACAATCCCGGCACCATGTCCCTGTTGGGATTTGTCCATCAGGAATTGGGGCAGGTGGCTTTGGCCCTGGAATGGTATGAGCGCGCCATTGCCATTGATTCCACTTTTGCCGAGGCGCACTTCGGCAAGGGGATGGCGCAACTTTTGACGGGTCATTGGTCCGAAGGGTGGGCCAACTATGAATGGCGTTGGAAAAAATGGGACTTCAAACCCCATGGCCGCACAGAACCCCAATGGCATGGGGAGAACCTCCAGGGATCGACGATCCTCCTCCACTGTGAGCAAGGTTACGGTGACAGCATACAATTCATCCGCTTGGCCCCCCTGGTTCAGGCCCGGGGGGCTCGGGTGGTGGTGTTGTGTCCCGAACCTTTGCACCGTTTGTTTCAAAGTGCCCCGGGGATCGATCTCCTGACCTGCCGTCCCGAAGAAGTGCCCCCTTGCACTTGGCAAATCCCCCTGCTCAGCCTGCCGGTTCCGTTACAACTGCGAGTGGATACGCTGCCGGCAACGATTCCCTATCTGCATGTCCCCCCCGATACCCATGCGATCCTTCCGGTGGACGAATCATCGGCATTGAACGTTGGCCTGGTCTGGCGTGGCAATCCCGACCATAAAAATGATCGCAATCGCTCCTTGAGCCTGTCCCGGCTCGCCCCCCTTCTGGAAGTGCCAGGGTGCGTGTTCTACAGTTTTCAACGCGACATCCAAGCCGAAGAAATGGCTTTGTTGGCCAGATACAACCATTGTGTCGATGCCAGCGGGCAGTTACCACATTTTGCCGCAACCGCCGCGCTGTTGGAGCGAATGGATCTGGTGATCAGCGTGGACACGGCATTGATTCATCTCGCGGGGGCTTTGGGACGCCCGGTCTGGGGATTGCTACCCTTTGTTCCCGACTGGCGCTGGATGCTGGAACGGACGGACAGTCCCTGGTATCCCTCGTTGCGACTCTTTCGCCAGACCACTCCCGGGAATTGGCTTGAGGTGATCGAGCGGGTACGGGCCGGGTTGATGGAGCGGGTGGCCGCCAAGCGCGGCTGATTCAGTGGGCGGGTCAGTGTCAGTGACGAAATGTTTGGCCCTGTAAACAGGCGCGTTGTAAACTCTAAAATGCCGAGTGAAACGGAAATGCTGAGGGGATGGATGAAACAACAGGAGGAGTTGTAAACATGGATATTACCGAGAAACTTCAAAACAAAGTAGTTGGTTTGCCACCATTCCTTGCTAAAGAAGTTCTCGATTTCATTGGGTATCTGGAACACATCTATCAGCGTGACCAGGAATCTAACCTTTTGAAACATGCGCAGCAGGCATCTATGCGCAAGGTTTGGGACAATCCAATCGATGAGGTATGGAATGATATGTAAACCCGGAATGTTGGCCACAATTCCCTTTCCTTATGCCGACATGGCCGTCAGTAAGAAACGCCCGGTACTTGTATTGACCGTTCCTGATCGGCATGGTGATTTTATTGGCTTGGCCATTACTTCTGTTCCAACTGAAGAAAACGCCTTGCTTATCGACTCATCTAAACCGCAACCAACACGGGACACGTGTTTTCTAGCGTCATCCCCGCGAAAGCGGGGATCCAAGGAGTCTACACACCTTTCTCTAACTTTCTGGATCCCCGCTTTCGCGGGGATGACAATAATTCTACTTTGTCACATTTCCAGTTCGGAGTTTGTGGCCTCTGGATTCCCGCTTTTGCGGGAATGACGGTTACCTTTTTTCAACGGATTTTCTGCTTCGTCATCCCCGCGAAAGCGGGGATCCAGAGCGTCTATTCTAATGTGACAAAGTAGAAATAACTGCATATTCCAAGATAGCTGCGGTTTAGTTTGATCCAAGGCTCGGTACCCATGGAAAGTTGGGTTCGCTTGGACAAAATTTATACCCTTGACGCAGAATCTATTCTTCGTGAATTGGCGGAAGTTCATCCAGATTTTCTTCTTCATGCGATTCGAGGCGTGTGTTCCATTGTTGGTCTTTAAAGAACTGCGGCCGGACGCGTTTTTCGTAACTATCCATCGGTGTGATCCTGGCGTACAATGTGGTCTTCGTGGTAACGATCTCGATTGTGCGGCGCCAGCGAACGGTCCGGCCCGAAATAAATAACACCCCCAACACAGGAAATTGGCGATGGCAAGCATTCAAACCACTCCCTTCCAGGATCAGCGCCCTGGAACGTCTGGATTGCGCAAAAAAGTGCGTCGTTTCCAGGAAAAAAATTATTTGGAAAATTTTGTCCAGTCGATCTTCGACAGCCTGGAAAATTTTCAGGGCAAGACCCTGGTTCTGGGCGGTGACGGACGTTATTACAACCGGGAAGCGGTGATCATCATCCTGCGTATGGCGGCAGCGGCGGGATTTGGAAAGGTTTTGGTCGGCCAGGGAGGGATTCTTTCAACCCCGGCGGTGTCGTGTGTCATTCGCAAGTACGAAGCCTTTGGTGGCATCGTGTTGTCGGCCAGCCATAATCCCGGCGGCCCAGACGGCGATTTTGGCATTAAATACAATGTGAGCAATGGTGGTCCCGCCCCGGAAAAAGTGACCGAGGCTATTTTTGCCAAAAGCAAGGCGATCACCGTGTACCACATCGATGACCTTCCCATGACGGTGAATCTGGATGTCATCGGTCGCTATACCATCGGTGCCATGGTGGTGGAAGTGATCGATTCGGTGGCGGATTACGCGGAACTGATGGAACAATTGTTTGATTTCGGCAAGATTCGCTCGCTGATGGCAAGCCCCGGTTTCTCCATGCGTTTTGACGCCATGCATGCGGTGACGGGGCCCTACGCCCGGGAAATCTTGGAAAAACGCCTGGGGGCACCCAAAGGGACGGTACTCAACGGGGTGGTGTTGCCCGATTTTGGCGATGGGCATCCCGATCCCAATCTGACCTATGCGGCGGACCTGGTCAAAATTTTGTGGCAGGCGGATGGTCCGCAGTTTGGTGCCGCCTCGGATGGCGACGGCGACCGCAACATGATTCTGGGTAACCGTTTCTTCGTTACGCCCAGCGATTCGCTGGCCGTGATGGCTGCCAATGCCACTTTGGTGCCCGGGTATAAAAAAGGTTTGGCAGGCGTGGCCCGTTCCATGCCCACCAGTCAGGCGGTTGATCGGGTGGCGCAAAAACGCGGGTTCGCCTGCTTTGAAACACCGACGGGATGGAAATTTTTCGGCAATCTGTTGGATGCCGGCAAGGCAACCCTGTGTGGCGAGGAAAGTTTTGGCACGGGATCGGATCATGTGCGGGAAAAGGATGGTTTGTGGGCGGTGCTGTTCTGGCTCAATATTTTGGCCGAGAAAAAAGATTCGGTGGGTAACATCGTCCGCGCCCACTGGCGGGAGTTTGGCCGCAATGTGTATTCGCGTCACGATTATGAAGACGTGGATGCGGCGCGAGCCGACCTGTTGATCAAGGGGCTGAATGAGCAAATGCCCACCTTGCCCGGGAAACAATTCGGGCGTTACACAGCTTCTTATGCTGATAATTTTCAATATACCGACCCCATCGATGCCAGCGTCAGTACCAATCAGGGGGTAAGGATTGGCTTTACCGATGGTTCTCGCATTGTGTTTCGCTTGTCGGGTACCGGAACGGTTGGGGCGACGTTGCGTATTTACCTGGAAAGTTTTGAAAGCGATCCGGCCAAACAGGACCAGGATGCCCAGATCGCCCTGGCGGAACTGATTCAAATTGCCGACCAGATTGCCGGGATTAAAAAACATACCGGGCGGGACGCACCCACAGTGATCACCTGAGGTGTCGCATCGGTAAGGTACAATCGGGCAGGCCGCCGGCCCTTGGCGAGCCTGTCCGTTTTTTTTATGGATACTCCAGGGTTTCATTTTCCAGGTGCCCATTGGGATGAACAGACGGCAATTCATCAAATATTCCGTGTCCATGGCTTGTGCCCTGGGCTTGGGGATGCCGGGGTGGTTGTCGGCAGCGTCCGGGTCGAATCGCTTCCCCAAGGGGGGGGACAAAGATGCATTACTGGCTGATTATTTTGAAAAAATAAAGAATTTTAATCAAGTTCACCCCCATGATGTCTTCCTTCCCGAGGGGCAACGGATCCTGTTACACGCTGTGGTGATGCGGTTGCAACGGTTGGAAGAGTCCGTTGGACATGCCAATTTTCACCTGATCTCTTTCGATGAAGCGCTACAGTTCGCCCGTCAATCGACCACGGTTGGTCCCTTTTCGCCGGCGGAGACGGAGTTCCTGGAATCGGTTTTTTATGCGGCTGCCAAGGAGTATGGTTTCCTCGGGGAAAAACCCGTGACTACTCTGACCGAGACCATACCCCGCGATAAAATTGTCAGAGTTCCGTCCACGGGCAACTTTTTGTTCAAAGGGATGCCTGAAGAGGTCTACATGCGGATCAGGACAGCGGTTGGTGAAGATTTGCTGTTGACATCGGGGATTCGCGGAATCGTTAAACAATATGCGTTGTTTTTGCATAAGGTGCTGGGGAGTGATGGCAATTATTCCTTGGCTTCCCGTTCTTTGGCTCCCCCCGGCTATTCCTATCACGGGATCGGTGATTTCGATGTTGGTCAGTTGGGGTATGGGGCGCTGAATTTTACCGCCCAATTTGCCGAAACCAGGGTGTTTCGCCGGTTGCGCGAGCTGGGTTACTTGAATCTGCGTTATACCCGGGACAACACCTTCGGCGTGCGCTTCGAGCCTTGGCACATTCAGGTGGTGAGTTGAATGCGGCGAAGTGCATCACAGGGGGAATGACCATGTGGGAAGATCCTATTGTAAAAGAAGTACGCCAAGTCAGGGAAGAACATGCTGCCCGTTTTAATTATGATCCGGTAGCCATTTATCAGGATCTGATACGCATGCAACAGGAGTCAGGACGGGAATATGTGGATCTTTCACGCAAGCCGGACCAGGAAGCCGCAAGCCCGATTGACAATCGTTACTATCATACAGTCAAACCTTGCGCATAACGGTCAAGATTTTCCTTGGTTTAAAGTGTTTATGAACAATCGGTACCGGATGGACCAAACCGTGGGACGCAAGGAATAATTTATTTATCCACCTAAACAAAGATTTGTAGGACTGGCGTCGGGACAGGGAATGTGACAGAGTGGTATGATTCATTGATTGATGGCAGATGACGAGGATTGACGATGGAAGAACCAGAATTGGCAAATGCGGCTGGCGGTCACAAATCCACAAAACAGTTGCTGGAAGAAAACAAGCGACTGGAAGCGGAGGGGGCCAAGTTGCGTTCCCGGTATGACAAGCTGGAACAGGAGCATACCAAGGCGGTTTTGCGACGGCGTCAGGAACAGGAACTGAAGCCGTACCAGGCGGAGCTGATCAACATGCAGCAATATCTGGAGGATGCGGTCAAGCGCATGATCGTCCTGTTGGAGGGGCGGGATGCGGCGGGCAAGGGGGGGACCATCCGCCGCATGACGCGCTATATGAATGAAAAACACTATCGGGTGGTGGCCTTGGGCAAGCCTACCGATGTGCAGCGGAATCAATGGTTTTTCCAGCGCTATGTGGAGCAATTCCCCACGGGGGGGGAAGTCGTCATCTTTGACCGCAGTTGGTACAATCGCGCCATGGTGGAGCCGGTTTTTAATTTTTGTACCACCGAGCAGTACGAAAATTTCATGGCCGGGGTGACCGGCTTTGAAAAAGACATCGTTCGCGATGGCACCATTTTGTTGAAACTCTATTTCAGCGTTTCCAAGTCGGAACAAAAATATCGTTTCGACCGGCGGCGTAACGATCCGTTGCGGCATTGGAAATTGAGCGAGGTGGACATGCAGGCCCAGGATAAGTGGGATGAGTTCACCAAAATGAAATATGCCATGTTGCGCCGGACGCACACGTTGGATGCCCCTTGGACCATCATACGCTCCGACAATAAACATTTGGCCCGGTTGCATGCCATCAAGGCGGTATTGAATGCGGTTCCGTTCAAGAAAACCCCTGGATTGGATATGACGATCGATCCCAATGTGGTGATCTCGGGGTTTCGCGAGTTGGAATACATGGAAGCGGAGCGGATTGCTGAAGGTAAATTCATCACCTGACTCTAAACCGCAGCTATTTTGGGATGCGTAGTTTTTGTCATCCCCGCGAAAGCGGGGATCCAGAGCCTGCCCCCGAATGCCTGAATCGGGGGAGATCTTCCTATTTCCCATGACTTTCTGGATTCCCGCTTTCGCGGGAATGACGCTGGAAAATTACGTATCCCGAGTTGGTTTCGGTATAGAAGGGGTGTCGATGATGTTTTTTGGCCAGAAGAACCGTTTGCCCGAGCCGCATGAGGCTTTGCCGGGAAGGTCGACGCCGATGGTGGTGCGTGGCAACCACCATGTGACGGGTCATGGCATGATGCCGCCATTTCCAGCGCACATGGAAACCGCGTTGTTCGGCATGGGATGTTTTTGGGGGGCGGAGCGGCGTTTCTGGCAACAAAAAGGGGTGTATGTCACGGCAGTGGGCTATGCGGGTGGTTTGACCCCGAACCCGACCTACGAGGAGGTCTGTACCGGGAAGACGGGACACAACGAGGTGGTTTTAGTCGTCTTTGACCCGGGCGTGATCACCTATGATCGATTGTTGCAGGTGTTTTGGGAATCTCACGATCCGACCCAGGGGATGCGACAGGGTAATGATGTCGGTACGCAATATCGCTCCGGCATTTATACCGCCAATGCCACGCAGCATGCATCGGCCATGGCATCGCGTGCCAGTTATGCCAAGAGTTTGCGTGCTTCCGGGCATGGTGCGATCACCACGGAGATTGTGGATCGGCCCGCATTTTATTACGCCGAAGGCTATCACCAGCAATATCTGGCCAAAAATCCTTCCGGCTATTGTGGTCTGGGGGGGACGGGGGTGGTTTTTGCTCCGGGTGCCACGGCGGGTTCGGGGAAAAAAACGCTTTCGCCAGCAGCTTCTGCGACCTCGCCGGTCCCGGGGATGATGCGCCTGTTGGCTGGCAAGCCGTTGGATGAGGTCATCCTGGATCCAGCCAATCCCAATTTGCTGGTACGGGATGAGTGATCTTTTGATCACCCCCGGTCGGTTGGCCATGCAATCCGTGACCCTGGTTGTAACGCAATCGACCCTTGGAGAGGGTGATTTGTTGCGTTTGGCCCCATCCCTGGCAAAACTGGACAAGGTGCATCTGTTCTTTGTCCACCGGGGGGTGGGTTTGGTGGGGAACGATTTTTCATGTTTTCCCGAGGGACGGCGGGTTTATTGCGCCTTCGACCATGCCCGCTTTTCTGGACCAGCATCGTCAATACAGGCCGGAGGGCTTGCGGTTCTCGGGCACTTGTTGCACGAAACGGATGGTGTTGTCACCCTTCCCCATGGGCGCGTCGGGGCACCGAAGCCCCTGGCGGTTTGTTTGGATGCAGAACCGGAATTGGCGTTGGAGGGATTACGCCTGGCGGTTGGATTGCGGGGGTGTGACCATGACGTGACCTTGTTGGCTGACAATCCCGGATCGTGGCGGACGCTGGTCGATCTCGTTGGTTTGCATCCCGAGGCGAAGGGCTATGTGGATGCCTGGAATGCTTTGGGGGGCACAGCGGTGGATCACCCCCTCATGGGAATGAATGCGCATGTCAGGGGAGCGGTGCTACGGTTGTAGGGGGGGATCGATTTTTTCAAACATGCGCAGTAGAGCGGTCAGGATCAGGGCACCCAAAGCCCAGATCGCCAAGGTGATTTGTATTTCCACCAGGGTGGGATGATAAGAAATCTGTTGCATCCCGAGAGGGGAGGGGATGAATCCCGGCATGAGGAGTCCCAAACCTTTTTCCATCCATATGCCGATCAGGGTCAGAATGGCGGCCCATTCCTGGGCGCTGGTCCTGGTGCGCCATTGCGGGTGCAGCAGCAATCCCGTGGCCAGGAGGATCATCCCCAGGGCGGCGAGGATCCAAAAGCTCCAGGGATTACCCTGATTCCAACCGAGATACAGGGAATGCGCCGCCTGATGGTCGCGGGGCGTCGTGTAAAGGAGCACGAAAAGCTCGGATCCCAGGAAAAACAAATGGGTCAGGAGGGCGGCGGTAAGAATTTTGTTCAGCAGGGGAAAGAGTGAATCGGGAATGTGCCTGTGACGGGTCAGGCGGAACAGGAGGATCATCAATGCGGTACCGGCGGCGGTCGCGGAGATGATGAATCTCGGGGCGAGGAGGGGGGTGTGCCACAGGGGATGGGCGGGGAGACCGGCCAGCAGGAAGGCGGTCAGGGTATGAATTGACAGCCCCAGGAGGATGGTCAAAAGGATTCCCATTGTGTGCAGTGTGGTGTTCCGGGTGGTTGGCGATTGTTTTTGGCCATAATAATGATACAATAGCCAACCGATGTTTAACACAAGGTAGAAGATGAGGGCGAGAATGTCCCAGGCCATGACCGACGTGGGAAAGTTCAAGGTTCCGAGTACCGGCAGGGCATGCAGGATGCGTTCGGGGTGTCCCAGGTCAACCAGGACGAACAGCAGGCTCATGGTTACGGCGGTGATGGCCAGGGCTTTGGCGGGCAGGAGTGTTGCCGCGAGGTCGTGGCGATGGAATATTGGCACGGCTGCCACCAGAATGATGGCGGAAGCGGCGATGCCGACCAGGAACAAAAAATTGGCGATGTACAACCCCCAGGGGGCCTGATCGGAAAGTGCGGTGACGGCAAGTCCGGTTTGGAGTTGCTGACGATATCCCAGAAGCCCCCAAAGGATGAGTAATGACAAGCCGCTCATCCACAATTTGTTGCCCCATTGCCGGGTCAGGGGGGAGGGTGGGATCATGACTTTTAGCTCCGGTTTGAAAATGGACGACAAGGGTGAATGATTGTAACGGGTAAGGGTGGGGGTTGGACAGGGAATTGATGGCACTATTGTGCAGGGAGTTTGCATGAAAGATTTGTTGCAGCAGTGGGTGGATGGCATGGTCAGCCGGTTGCAGGCCGAAGGGGTGCTGCCGGAAGGGGCGTTGCCGGGGTATCGCATGGATCGACCCAAAGAGAGGGACCATGGCGATTTTTCCACCAACGCGGCAATGGTGCTGGCGCGTTTCGCTAAAATGAAACCCCGTGATCTGGCGGCACGTCTCTTGGCAACCTTGCCCCAAACCCAGACGGATATCGATCGCTGGGAGGTGGCGGGACCGGGATTCATCAACTTTTTTGTTTCCCATCGGCGCTTGCGACAACAGGTCGGGGAAATTATCGCCGCCGGTAGTGCCTATGGTCGTTCGACCCTGGGGCGGGGTGAAAAGGTCATGGTGGAATTCGTTTCCGCCAATCCTACCGGTCCCATGCATGTGGGGCACGGGCGGGGTGCGGTGACCGGGGATGTGTTGTGCCGGTTGTTGCAGGCTACCGGTTATGCCGTGCATCGCGAATATTATATCAACGATGCCGGGCGTCAGGTTGACGTATTGGGTCGTTCGGTGGCGCACCGATGTCGCGAATTGCTGGAAAACCGCTCGTTGCCCCCTCCCGAAGAGTTCTATCCAGGGGAATATGTTGTTGACATTGTGCATGCGCTACCCCCTCCTTTGAGAAAGGAACTGGAGGCGTGGCTCGTCAATCCCAGGGATGGTCAGGGTGAAACGGTGTTGACCACCGTTACCCGATTTGCCGTGGATTGGGTGTTGCAAGATATTCGCAAAGATTTAACACAGTTGGATATCTCCTTTGATCATTGGTTTTCCGAACGTTCGTTGCATGAACAAGACGGCATCAAACATGCATTGGAAATATTGCGAGCCAGAGGGTGGATCCACGATGGTCTGTTGGAAAAGCCCAAAGGGGGGGCCGACAAGTCCCAGGGGGATTGGGAGGCGCGGCAGCAACCCCTGTTCCGGGCAACACTATTTGGTGATGATGTGGATCGACCGCTGCAAAAACCGGATGGACAATACACCTACTTCGCCGCTGACATTGCGTACCATCTGAACAAGTATGAGCGGGGGTTTGCCAGACTGGTCAATATTTGGGGTGCGGACCATGGCGGTTATGTCAAACGGGTGCAGGCGGCTTTGGAGGGGATGACCGGAACAAAAGATGTATTGAAAGTGTTGTTGGTGCAGATGGTCAACCTGACGCGCCAGGGTCAACCGGTTAGAATGTCCAAAAGGGCGGGTAACTTCGTTACGTTACGGGATGTTGTCGAACAGGTCGGGTCCGATGCGGTACGTTTTTGGTTTTTGACCCGTGCCTCGGTGAGCCAGTTGGATTTTGATTTGGATCTGGCCGTTGCCAGAACCAACGATAATCCCGTGTATTATGTGCAATACGCCCATGCCCGGATATGTTCCATAGGGCGTACGATGGCGGAAAAAGGGATGCAGGAAACGGGTGACGATCCGGCGTCCTACCCGTATTCACCGGATGAGTTGGATCTGGTTCGCTATTTGGATACCTATCCGGAAATGGTGGAATCGGCGGCCCAACACCTGGAGCCGCACCGTATCGCGTTTTATTTGCAGGAACTGGCAGCCATGTTTCATACTTATTACAATGGCAATCGTATATTGGACGACGACCCGGGGATACGTAATGGGCGTCTGGCATTGTGCCGGGCGGTCCGTCAGGTCCTCGCCAATGGACTCGAACTGATGGGCGTCAAGGCGCCTGAACGGATGTGACGCCGCGCTATCCCACCAATCTTCGGCATCATCGCCGGCACCAGAAACGGTCGCCGCTACCGGTTATTGTACTCGGACTGGTGGCAGGGGGGGGCGGGTACCTGTTGTTTGGTGGCGGCAAACATGACGTGCGGCAGGTGGTTGCCCCGGCGCAAACGGTTGCGGAAAAAAAGCCCTTGGAAGTGGTGGAGGGGACTGGGAAGCGGCCCGTCCCGCCACCGCCCGCACCCAAAGATAAAAAAGCTCAGGATGTAGCGGCGGCCAAAGAACCGGCCAAAGAGAAGGATAAGAAGGCACCTGAGCCGACCAATGTGAAAGAGAAAAAACATCAGGATGCCGCGGAACAGGCCCTGGCCCAGGAGGAAAAGTCACGGCAACTGACGTTGAAGGTGTCCGATGCCATCGTTTTGCCGTCCAAAGGAATTGCCCCTCCTGGAAAGAAGCCTCCTACCAAGGGACAGGAACCCCAGGCACCATCACCCCCTGCTGCCAAGGGTTCCAATGGTCCGGGTCCGTCCACCGCTGCCCCGGCCAAGCCGGCGAATGCCCAGGCGGATGAGGAAGTCCCACCCCTACCCAAAGGTTTGACGCCCAAGACCAGGCCGCATGATGTGGAGTTGACCTTTTACGATGCCCTGGCCAATCGCAAGGTTGTTTTGCCGGTGGATCCACCCCCCCCACCCGCGTCCCATGGCGCACAGGCTGGAAAACAATCGGGACAGGCGGCTGCCCGTTCGGGACAAGCGGGTGCCCGTCCGGCAGCGGGGAATGCAACGGCCCAGGCTGACAAAAAAGCCAAGGAGGCCGTCAAACCCGCCGATAGCAAAGCTCGGGCCGAAAGCAAAGCTCGGGCCGATACCGGATCGTACATGGTTCAGTTTGGTGTTTTTTCCACGCAGGAGCGGGCGTCGCAGGTGGTGGCCCAGCTACAGAGCAAGGGGCGGGCGGCCCATGTGGTGCAAAGCGAGGGGGCTACCGGACCCATGTATCGGGTGCGCACCGGACCCTATCCAACCCTGGCCGATGCCAAGAACGCCATGGGATCGGTGGCGACGGATGGCCAATCCCCTGTCATCATCAAACCGCCGCCTCCCTGAGAAACGGTATGATTCAATGGGAGTGGGGTACCGGGGAATGGGGTGCCGGGGAGTGGGGTACCGGGTTGTATCGTTGCTCCAGGTGGTCCATGAATTCGACGGTATCGTCCATGAATTTACCGCGGAGCAGGAAAGGGCCGATCATGGGTGGAATCCAAAAATCGGGCTCCAATTCGGAGGTGTAGATCACCCGTGTTCCGCCGTTGATCGGGAACAATTTCCAACGTACCCAGCCGGAACGAAAACTGTTTTTGGCCGGAGCGACGATGAAATCGATCTCATGCGGCTTGATGATGAGGCTTTGTGTCAGATTGCGTTCCAGGCAAAACAACAGAATGCAGGAACGCAGATCGACTCGAAAAATGCTCTTCCCCGGGCTTTTGCGCTCTACAAGTCGGCTGTCGAGGATATCCGAACTCAAGCGCGACAGGTGATCGATATCGGTCAGTCCTGACCTGACCCGGTCGGGTGGCAGGGCGATCAAAACTTCGGCACTGATGCGGTAGATGTTGTTGTTGTAGTCAACATCCATCCGAACGACTTCGTTGGCGCGGGCGGGTTGCAGGAGGAAGAGCGTCGTTACCAGGACAATCAGAAGTGTGGATGGTGGGAGGAGGGATCGGGTGCCTCGTAAGGGTTGCAACAGTTTCATGGCACTTTCGATCCGTAGTCCGTGACAGGAATGTTTCCGTGAGGTCGTGGGACGTTGACCGACCTATTGGGTTCAGTGTAACCAATATTTTGCTGAAGTGCCATGGGAATGAATGAACGTTGACCGGAATGGCATGCCCGGGCCAGCCACCGGGGTGGTTGGTTTCATAACACTTATGTGGAAAGTTGCGTGATGTCGCAGACAATGATGAAAATCCCAAGTGTCCGCTACCAGGAACAATTGGCCCAGGGAACGTTGACGACCGATCAGGATCAATCCGCAGCCCTGCCATACCTTGACCAGTTGGTCACAGCCTTGAGTCGTCCCTGTGTCTTGACATCCTATAAAGGGGTGATGGTTTGGCGCTATGAGGATGGGGAGCCCGAGCCGCGTGGATTGTACATGCATGGCCCAGTGGGGCGCGGCAAGTCGATGTTGATGCAATTGGTGTTCGATTCCGTTGTATTCCAGGAAAAACGTCGGGTGCATTTTCACCCTTTCCTGGATGAATTGCATCACCGTCTGCACAAGGCCAAGCCGGAGGTCAATGTGGATGTGATGCTGTATATCGCCAGTAATATTGCCGTGGAGTCGCGGCTGTTGTGTTTTGACGAATTCTTCATTGATCACATTGCCGATGGCATGCTTTTGGGACGCTTGTTGGATGCCTTGTTCCAGTGCGGAGTGACGTTGTGCGCAACGTCCAACTGGGATACCGAAAATTTGTTCAAGGGTGGGTACAACCGCGCCAGTTTCCTCCCGTTGCTGAAGGTGATCACCAGTCATGTGGAACCTTTGGATTTGTCGAGTGGTGCCGACTGGCGGCGTAAAGGGGGGGCATTGGCTTCTCTCAAGGGGGGATCGCCGGAGGACGATTTCTTTCAGTTGACCGAAACCCGTCCCAGTGCGACCAGGATGACGTTGGGGCGTCACGATCTGGCGTTGTGTGGCAAAAAAAAGGGGATTTGCTGGTTTGATTTCCGCGAATTGTGTGTGCGTAATCTGGGGGCCGCCGATTACATGGACTTGGCCAAAACAGCGACCACGGTCATGATCTCCGGGATACCCGATTTGCGGCATAATGTTGCCGATTCCGCATCCAGGTTCGTCATTTTGGTGGATATGCTCTACGAATCGCGCATACCTTTGCGCTTGTACAGTGATTTGGAGTTTGACGAATTGTGTCCCGAGGGACCCGTTGCGTTTGAATTTCGGCGGGCGGTCAGTCGTTGTCACGAATTGATGCGTTTAAACGGCGTGGTGTGACGGGCGTGTCGTCGAGGGATGGTCCGAATCGATTCCGTTGGCATCTGGCCCTGGCGGGATTCTTGATGCTCCTGGGTTGCTGGGCCAACTCCGGAACACTGGCACCTTATGCCGTCTCCCTGTCCGATCCGTGGTTGCTTGCGTGTGGTTATCTGGCCAATAGTGACCATCTGGTTCATTACCAGCCCTTTTTGATGCTCCAGGGAGCCCCGGCGTCGATGTGGCAGTCGGGCATTGTGCTGCGGCGTCTGCTCTACCCCATCCTGGCTTGGCCAGGGGTATACTTTTGGGGATTTCTTTACGGCGGCGTCGTGACCAACCTGCTCATGACCCTGGCGAGCGGGGCTGTCTGGGTTGCCTTTATCCTGCGGATCGCCGGCAGGAGGGCGGCCATCGTATCCGCTTGGCTTTTGGCGACCTACCCCGGAATCGCTTACTGGGCCGGCCTGCCGTACAGTTATGCCACCATCGTCCCCGCTTCCTTGCTGGGAGCCATATTTTTATGGGGCATTGCCGAAAAACACCCGACACCGATTCGGCGCTTGTGGTGGTATGGTTCGGGTATGGGACTCCTGTTTACCGCTTACGATGGTTTGGCACCCTTTTTTGTTCCCGCCTTGTTGTGGATCCTCTTGCGGCAACGCCGTTTCGTTGCCCAGGCCTGGATCGCCCTGTTGGCAACCTCCTGGCCCCTGATTACCGTGCTGGCCTGCCTCAAGTGGGGCATGGGAGCCAATCTGGACAGCAATAACTCGCAAATTTATGGTACCATCATCAAAAGTTGGCTGCATTTTTATCCCAATTGGGAAATGGGACTCGCCAAACTGAGCGAATTGCCACTTTTGATGGCCAAATTGTTCTTCTACAGTAATTTTTTCTTTCTCCCTTTGGCTTTCTTATGGTTTTTCGTTGCCGCCAAACCGCATACCCCTGTCAGACGACACCTGGTCGAAGAGGCCCTTCTGCTGACAACGGCAGTGTATTGTGTGTTCTTGAATCTGGTGCCCGACTATCCGGGTTGGCAAATGCGCGGGGAGTGGATCGCCAGGATCTATCAGCCGGTATTTGTGGTTTTTGTCCTGTATATTTCCAGATATTTCAGCGATCTGGCACCGGTTTCCGATACCACTCGTTCCAAGGATCGTCTGGCGGTTCTGCTGGTGGCGGCAACGGTTTTTGCCAACGGATGGGTCGTATTGGGTGGGCTCTTCGTCAGTACCATCAGTGATCTGGTCTGGCATGACTTTTACCAGCATAGCCAACCGATGCAGTACAGTGCCAATTTACGCCGTTTCGGGACACGTCCATTAGGGTTTTGCCGCGATTCCAAACACTGATTGGAGCTACCTTAATGTCCGCGGTTCGGGAAGAAACAGGCAGTCCAAATATCCTTTTTGTCCAATCAGACGTTTCAGTGTGTCCCAAGAAACCGAATCGATACAATCCCCTCCCGTCAGGATGTGGGGGCGATAGTGCCACTCATTCAGGAGTGCCATGGTTCTCTGGCTTCCCGGTTCGGCCTCGGTCAATTCGACAAACAACGCGGGACGCCAACGTGCTATCGTTTCCCGGCCTCCCAGGAGAACCAGATCTTCCGCCCCTTGAACATCAATTTTTACCAGGCTCACCCGTGGCCAGCCGTGCGAAGCCAACAAGGTGTCCAATCGGATCAGAGTGACCGGATGTCCAGTGCCGGCCAGACGGTGGTCCGCAGGATGGTCCGGGTTGATCTGCAAATATCCCTGACCATCGATCTGGGCTGCAGCAAGCTGGATAACGTCTATCCGCTCCCATTGCGGATGTCTGGACAAACGGTGCTTGAGTCGCGTGCAATTGTCCGCCTCCGGCTCAAGGGCGAGTACACGTCCGCTCCCATCGATCCACCGGGCGAACAGATCGGTGAAGAAACCAATGTTGGCACCCACATCAATCACCCAATGATCGCTTCGAACATGCTGACGGAGCTGGGTGACATGCCTGGCTTCAAAGAAACGCTTGTACATCAGGTAACACGTTTCAAAAAACCTTTTGCCCGGCCCCGTTCGCAACAGACCCGTTCGCTGGACCACAGTGTGCAGGCGTAACAGCCAACGTTGCATCAGAGGTAAGGAAGGAGACATCGGGTGACCTTTCGGTTTTTCCATGGTTGTTCACTTGCTTGAAATTTTGCCGTTGACTTTCTGAGCCATGACACTATAATCACGGGGCTGCGGCGGGATGTTCTTTGGTTTAATGCCGTGAAAGTTGACACCTCGAACATTCGTTTGGGATTGCTGCCTGGATTGCTTTCCAATGGGTGTTGAGTTGAAGTGGGCGGTTAGCTCAGTGGGAGAGCACTACCTTGACACGGTAGGGGTCAGAAGTTCAACTCTTCTACCGCCCACCATATTCTACTCATTGTACTGGTTCTCTGGGAATGGATCAAACACACATTTGCCTTCCATAGCGATAGGGGCGTTCCCGATCGAACGTTTCCCCTTGTCTCAAAGGATCCGCGCTCATTGTTCATGTTGGTATGAGACGCTAACCTGTTCATGAAGACGTTTCATGAAAATATGAAATATCAACTGGTTGACTCAGGGTGCTTTCAAAGGAGCATGCGCCAAGGGGTTTGCCAATGTCCCGGGAATCAAAAAGCAGCATGAACTCACCCTTACCAGGGTGCTTACTTTCCAACGCCAGCAACTGATCAAAAAGTTTGACCTGTCGTTCCAGACGACATTGACGGCAGTTGGCCGTATTGGCGAGTACACTCTGCGTATTCTCCCAAGAAAAAATATCCGCCATCTCCTTGGAACCCGCTTGGTCGCTGAAGTGTAAGTCGGCGCATGAGAACACTTCACTGCTGCGGCATCCCAACCAGACTCCAGTGTTTTCATTAGAAATGAGCGTGGGATTCCATAAGGCACATCCACAAACGCCCTGAACCATTCGTTTGCGTGAGTCGAAATAAACGGTCTCCCCAAACCGTGGCTTAAAGGGGTCTCCGGGGTAGCGGATCATCATTCCCCTGGGGATCCTTTGGGCGATTTCGGCCAAATCACAACGTGTCCTCTGTTGCTGGGCTGGAGTGAACTGAATGCCAAAGGTTTCATTCGAGGGTTCAACCACATTAAAAAAAAGATAGTCCAAACCCAGACTTTCAAAACGATTGACCGCGTCCGTGTAGAGTCCGGTGTTTTCGGGCAGGATTAAAGAAGCCACCCCCACCAGGACCTCTTGACGACGGCCATTTTTGTGCAGGGCATTCAGAAGGTTTTCCAAGTTGGTCAGGACATCATCCAATCCGTTTCTCCCCGGGGGGAACCCCTGATATTGGTCATACGCCAGGGAGTGGAGACCCTTGATGGAGAAAGTCATCATGGAGATATTGTCGGAGATCACCTGCACCAGTCGGGAAGACCGCCCAGGGGGCAGCAATCCGTTGCTGGTCAGAAACACCCGCACCTCATGATCGCCAGACAAAGCCATTATGTCGGCAAAATTTTTATGGGTAGTGGGCTCACCGTCCCCTGAGACAATGACCGAAAGAGCCCTGGGTCGAGGTGATTGGGCGGAAAAGTGGGCCAGAACCTTCCTGACCGTCTCCAGGGGAAGGTCTGTAGTACCCGTACGCCGGGAATTGAACTGACAGATCGGGCATCGGGTATTGCATCGGGAAGTCGGGTAGAGATAAAAACGCGGAATCAGAATGCGGGCCTGTCGTGTATAGGCCGTTACCGCATCAAAGACATCAAAGGGACTGCCCGGATAGAAACTGGTCGGGTGAGCCGGGAAATGGCCTACCAGTCCTCCGTCCACAACCAGAGCGATGCCAAAAAAGGGGGTGTGAAAGAAGGCCGGGTCACGCTTTCTGTGATGCAACTCCAAAGAAGGTGGGGTAAGGTCAAGAATCAACCGACCAGACCGAAGGCGGAAACAGTTCCCCCGGGCATTCACTGCAATGACGTTGTTTCTAACCATATGGTCCCTTCGGGTTTAGAAAAAAGCCATGTCAGGAATCTCTTCCCCGTGGGGAATATTCCCGGCGATACCCTCGCTGACGGTCCGGTTGACCCAAGACTGACGACAGGAGGAGCCGTGGCAGTGAGGCGACATCTTGTTGAAATAAAAAAACTGCATCAAAGTCACCCGGCGTCTCTGTTCAACGGGATCTCCCTTCAAGGAGTTGCCCATGCAATATTGCGGCATATCGCAGAGCAAAAAATCGGGATACTCCTCACCAGTAGCACGGAAAACCCTATGAATCAAAGCGTTATAGCAACTATCAAACGAAGTATCCCTATGCATGAAGGGGCCGTTTCCACTCAGGGCCGCTCTGGTCAGTCCATCAAAATTGGAATAAACCGAGACAAAAGAGTCAAAAGAAGTATCCTTTTGTCGCCTCTGCTGAATGTTGTTCACCTCCTTCAAGAAGGTGTCGCGTAGCCCCGCTCCCAACCATTTGGCATCCTGGCTTTCCCGAATGGATTGCACCTCATGGATAGGGGGGGCCAAAGTGCGGAACTGCAAGTTGATCCGTTGCGGATCCAGGTTCTTTTCTGACTGAACCCATTGCCACCAATCCAATATAAATGTTTCTATTTCATCCATGTTTCCCTCTTGGACAAGAAATCCGACACCCACATGGGGGATGCGGGTGGTTTGGCAGTAGGTGCGGATATTCTCCCGAACACGGAAATAGAGATCCCGGTTTTTTAATTTTTTGTACGTGGCTGGAGTTCCGGAATCCATGGAACTCCTTTGCCAGAGGAAATGCGTGTGCCACTCCCCCCTGGGGAAGAAGGTGTTATTGTTGATCAACCCCAGGGGAACTGACCCTGTGGAATGAGTGATCCGCTCCACCAAATCAGAAAATTTCTTTCCCTGACTGTGATAGATGGTGGGTTCCCCCCCACCGGTAATTGTGATGGCGACCGGTCTCAACGCTGTCATCAAGGAATTGATGGCTTCAAAGGGAATGGTCTCATCACCCTTGGTCCGATAGTGGCAGTCTCGACACTCCAGATCGCACTGATCCGTTGGGTGAAATTCGAGCAAGCCGGTCTGGTAACAATAGTCCAAGTCCTGGTTCACTTCCCCTGGTGAAGATTTGAAAAGTCGAGCTATTTCCTGGCTGACCCGGGTTGAAGAGACCCGGTTGGTCTGTAATTCCCGGAGCCATCCCTGGACCTCTTCATGTGGTCCTTGCCCCTCCGTGGGGGAAAACACCAATCCCCAACGTTGCCCACGTTTCAATTTTTCCCGTATTAAAGGTAAATGGTTCAAGACTCTGAGTCGGTTTCGTAACAATTGATTGACAGGGGAGTATACGTTCATTGGAACACTCTGACCGAAGGATTGGCTTCAGGGGGTTGGAAACAGAGAGCGAGGAGCCCTTTGGGATGATTCCTGCGACCCGCGACCATGAAATCAAGATCGCGATATTGCCTTTCCAAATAGCAGGTCTGGCAACCGGTTTGAATGCCTGCACGAACCCGTTCATGGTTTTGGCGGGACCAGACGCTCTTGAGATCACCGTAAACCAAGCCGTCGACATAGAGACGTTCTGGATCCCGTGCGATTTCCGCTGCTCGGCAAGGGGAGAGAATTGTGGAACCCCTTTGGGTTTCCGAAGGCAGGAGCCCGGGAGAAAAGATGGAGACATGGCAATCCGGGGCATTGTCTTCCTGCCGGGTGAGATAATGGCTGCGACCCGGTTCGTTAATAAACGGGATCGCGGGCGTGCGCAGCCGAAAACGGGGACCGAAATCCAAACTGGCCAGAGCCCGCAATTCCTCACCGGTTTGACGGTCGTTTCCTTCGTTCACCGAGAGCCCCCAGGCTGCCAGGTTGGGGGCAATGGGGGTATAATAAAGAAAATCCACTCCGGCTCGGAACGCCCGTTGTGCAAAGGGAATGTAATGGCCGGTATTGAGAGGGTGGACCTGACTGTTGATGCCAATAACGAGGTCTTCATTCCGACCTGTTCTTTCCCGCATTTCAAGGAGATCCTCAAGACAGGACCAGACCGATGAAAGGGTGACATTTGCAGGGATCGGCTTGTCAATGGCTCGGAAGTTCCCCTCAGGGTGAATTTGTTCCGGGACAAAAATATTTCTGATTCAAAGAGGTAGTGATCTGATCTGGACATTGCCGATTTTTTTTGGTATGAAAGTCTGACGTCAACATCTTGCAAGGTGGAAATCGTTGG
>PEAK01000010.1 GCA_002753515.1 Magnetococcales bacterium | reverse complement strand
CCCCCCCTGCCGAAAGCCCCCCCGGCCCGGTTCTCACCGTGGAACAAACGTGCGGGCGCATCGGGGACAAACTGGGCAGTGTCAGCAAGGCGGACTGTCTGGCGCACCATCTCGTGGCCTCCGGGGGCGTCTCGACCCAGGGGATCCCCATCCTCCTCAAAGAATACCCCCCCTTGAGCGGACGCGAATCCCGTGCGCGCATCCTGTTGTTGGGCGGCATTCACGGTGATGAATACTCCTCCATCAGCATCGTTTTCAAATGGATGGAAATACTGAATAAATACCATTCCGGTCTGTTCCACTGGCGCGTCGTCCCCCTGGCCAACCCCGATGGATTGTTGCGCAAGGATTCCCAACGCACCAATGCCCACAACGTCGATCTCAACCGCAATTTCCCCACCTCCCCCACCCATGAGGAATGGTTGGAAGCCAGTCAACGCTATTGGATCAACGAAACCCATCGCGATCCCCGACGCTTTCCCGGTCCCGCCCCGCTCAGCGAGCCCGAATCCCGTTGGATCGCCGAAGAGATCGCCCGTTTCAAGCCCGATGCCGTCATTTCCATCCACGCCCCTTACGGCCTGTTGGATTTCGACGGCCCACCCAACACCCCCCCGGAACGCCTGGGTCCGCTGTACCTTTCGCTGTTGGGAACCTATCCCGGTTCCCTCGGGCGCTATTGCGGGGACAACATGAAAATTCCCATCATCACCATCGAACTGGAACACAGTGGTATTCTACCCGAAAAAAATGAGATCGCCGCCATTTGGATGGATATGGTCAAATGGCTGACCGGTCACGTGCAACGGCGCATCCCCCCGGAAACCTCCTCAAAAAACCCAAAATCCAGGCAAACATCACGATGAACACCCTGCTTGACGGATTGCAACCGTACCCGTTTGAAAAACTCAGCCTTCTATTGCAGGATGTCACCCCGGCCTGCCATTTCACCCCGATCAATCTTTCCATTGGCGAACCACGGCATCCCGTGGCCCCATTCATTCGGGAGGCCATGACATCGGCCCTGGACGGCATCAGCCGTTATCCAACGACCCGGGGTGAGGTGGAGCTGCGTCGGGCCGCCTGTCGTTGGCTGGAACGGCGCTTCAACCTGACTCCCGATTCGGTCGATCCCGAAACCCAGCTATTGCCGGTCAATGGAACCCGCGAAGCCCTGTTTTCCATTGTTCAGGCGGTTGTTACGTGCCACGAGGACATTCATGCCAAGCATTACGTCCTCATGCCCAACCCCTTTTATCAGATTTATGAGGGGGCGACGATCATGGCCGGGGGAATCCCCATCCATGTCCCCGCCACCCGGGAAAACCATTTCATACCCGATTATGCCGCCTTGCCCAGCGCGATCCTGGAACGCACCCGGCTGCTTTTTTTCTGTTCCCCCGCCAATCCCACCGGGGCCGTCACCTCGGAAGGGGAACTGAAGAAATTGTTGCACTTGGCCAAGACCTACAACATCATCCTGGCAGCCGATGAATGTTATTCGGATATTTGGCACCAAGCCCCCCCTCCCGGCCTGCTCAAGGTGGCCCAGGAGCAGGGCTATCATTCCTTTCAACGCTGTCTGGTGTTCCACTCGTTATCCAAACGTTCCAACATGCCGGGGGCGCGCACCGGATTTGTCGCGGGGGATGCCGAACTCCTCAACCCCTATTTCCGGCTTCGGACGTACACGGGTTGTGCCACCCCGCCGTTCATTCAACAAGCCGCCATCGCCGCCTGGAATGATGAAGCCCATGTGGAGGAGAACCGGGTACTTTATCGCCAGAAGCTCGCCGATGCCCTGGAGATTTTGCAACCCGTCCTGGCCGTTGACCCCCCGCAGGCCGGGTTCTATCTATGGCTCAAGGTGCCCCAAGGCGGTGAAACCTTTACCCGCCATTTGTTTCATCGCTATCATGTCACGGTCCTTCCAGGGGCCTATCTGGGACGCGGTACGGGAAGCGAAAACCCCGGTTCCCCTTATATTCGTGTGGCCATGGTCCAACCTCGCGCCGAAAATCGCGAGGGTATTCTGCGCATAGCCGCTGCGGTGCGGGATCTGTCCTGATCCCGCATGGCCCCACCCGATGCCGCTGATGTTTTTTTCAAAGTATTCAACCGCAAGGAATCCGCCATGTCCACGAACCAAGAGATCATTGAATCCGCCTGGGACAACCGTCAGGACCTGACCCAGCACAATGTGCCCCGGATCAAGGAAGCCGTTACCGCCACCCTCAACGAACTGGATGCCGGACAACGCCGGGTTGCCGAATACCGTCCCGATCACTCCGGGTCAATCCATGGCTGGGTTGTCAACCAATGGTTGAAAAAGGCGGTTTTGCTCTATTTCAAGCTCCATGATAATGTTTGCATGGCCAACGGGCCGCAAAACAATTTCGATAAAATTCCCTTGAAAACGTTGCATTGGACCGAGGAACGCTTTCGCGAACGTGGTTTCCGCATGGTGCCCACGGCCACGGTACGCGCCGGGGCACACATCGCCCCGGGAGTGGTTCTCATGCCGTCGTTCGTGAACATTGGCGCCTTCGTTGATACCGGGACCATGATCGACACCTGGGCCACGGTTGGTTCCTGCGCCCAGATCGGCAAAAACGTTCACATATCCGGGGGAACCGGCATCGGTGGCGTGTTGGAACCCTTGCAGGCCAATCCGGTCATCATCGAGGACGATTGTTTCATCGGTGCCCGGGCCGAAGTCGCCGAAGGCGTTATCGTCGGACGTGGGGCCGTCCTGTCGATGGGGGTGTTCCTGAGTGCCTCGACCCGCATCGTCAACCGGGAAACCGGGGAAATCACCCAGGGCTATGTCCCCCCTTATTCGGTGGTGGTCTCCGGCACCATGCCCGGCAAGCCATGGCCCAATGGCCAACCGGGTCCCAATCTGTATTGCGCCGTCATCGTCAAAACCGTCGATGCCCAGACCCGCGCCAAAACCGGCATCAACGAACTCCTCAGGGAATTTTAGCCCCCTCCCCGCCCATGACCAACACACACCTGCCAGCGGTGGAACTGGCCCGGGAATTGGTTCGCATCCCCTCTGTCACCCCTGTGGACGGTGGTTGCCAGCAGGTTGTGATGGCGCGTCTGCAAGCGCTGGGGTTCACCGTGTACCCGCTCGTCTTCGGCCAGGTCTCCAATTTTTATGCCCGCCTCGGGGGCAATGGGAAAAACTTTTGCTTCGCCGGCCACACCGATGTCACCCCCAGCGGGGAGAGCCACTTGTGGCGTTTTGACCCTTTCGCCGCGCAAAACCATGCCGGTACGATCATTGGCCGGGGGATTTGCGACATGAAGGGGGCCATCGCCGCCATGGTGGTGGCGGTGGAACGGTTGCTGCGGGATCATCCCCACATCCCCGATCACAACAGCATTTCCTTCCTGATCACCGGCGATGAGGAGGGACAGGCGGTGGATGGTACCGTCAAGGTTCTGGAATGGTGCCGGGACCGGGGGGAACGTCTGGATTATTGCCTGGTGGGTGAGCCGACCAGTGTGGAACGGTTGGGCGATTGCTTGAAGAACGGTCGCCGTGGATCGGTCAATGGCCTGCTCACCATCCATGGTCGCCAAGGGCATGTGGCCTACCCGCATCTGGCCATCAACCCGATTCATGAGGGGCTCGCCATTCTGGACACCCTGGCGCGGCATCCATATGACCGGGTTGCCAATCCCCATTTCCCCCCCACCAGCTTTCAATGGACCCGCCTCCAGGCTGGCGATGGTGCCACCAACGTCATTCCGGCGCAAATGACCGCCCAGTTCAACATTCGTTTCTCCACCGAACACACCCCCGCATCCTTGGAAGCGTGTGTTCGCTCGCTGCTGGCACCTTTGCAACAGAAGGGCTGTCCTTATGATCTGACCCTGCAGGTGTCGGGCTTGCCCTTTGTGACCCGGGGGGAAACCTTGTTGCACACTATCCAAAACTCCGTCCGGGATCTTTTGGGTATCACCCCGGTCCTGTCCACGGGGGGCGGGACCTCCGATGCCCGGTTCATCGCCCGCTATTGCCCGGAAACGGCGGAATTCGGTCTCGTGGGTGCCAGCATGCACAAAACCGACGAATCGACCCCGGTGGATGATTTGCATAACCTGACCAGGGTGTACCAACGCATTCTGGCAACACTCCTCCTCCCATAGCCCTGCTCTTTCCCCCTCTGGGATGTCGTTTCCAGCCCCCGATCATGGTTGCACGGAAATCCACCTCAGATGGGGAAATCATATTCCCCTTGCCGAAGAAGAATACATGGCAGAAGATGATCGGGTAACCGTTGCGTTTCGCGAAGTGTTCCCGCGTTTGTCGATACCACCACCAACAGCCATGGAAACAAACGATTGGAAAAAGATGCGGGAAATACCTGTTGGCACCGTTTGGTCGGTGAAATGCTGAAAGTGTTGCTGGAGCCCGTCGGCATTGAAGTACGCATGGAGGTTCCCGTTGTTCCCGCCCCACCCGTTGCGGATCTCATCTTGATTCAGCGCCAGAACGTGGGGGAAAATGGTTGGACGCATGAGCAGCGTTTGCGTTTGGCGGATGGACTGCGCGATCTGGATGCGGACCAGATCCTGGTTGAATTAAAGATCACCGAAAGCTTGAATGAGAAAACACTCACATGGCTTTCGTTGTACGATACCCTGCATCTGGACACGGCGAAATTGGAACGCCATCAGTTGAAGAGCGTTATCATAAGCTCCATAACGTCTCGGAAAGAATTTTTGGCGAAACATTTCTTCAAGCCCATTGGGCCCATGGGTGTTTATGAAAGCGTCCCCCCCTGGGGGGGTGTTGTCCGCTTGATCTTTCTGAATGAATTGGCGGACGAACCACGAAACGCCCCTTTGAAATGCTTCGCCAGCCGCCGGGACGAACAGGAAAAAGCGTTTGAAACGATCAAACACGCCGGGTTGTTCAAGCTCTCCGTTGCATTTGGCCAAATTGTTGTCGGTTTATGGAGGTTGAAAATGAAAACTGCGTTGAACAGTCCGGAGATGGAGGGCATCACCCCCGAGTATGTGACGCGGCTCGGGAAGGAATGGTTTGCGTCGATGGTGGATGCGACGCCGGAGGAAGAACTTTTTTCCTTGCCGAGGTTTGAGCATCGACTGGTGCAAGAACGTCGGGATAGCAAACTGGAGGGCGAAAGAGATGGCGAACGGAAAGGGGAACGGAAAGGGGAACGAAAAGGCGAAGCAAAAATCCTGACCCGACAGTTGCAACGCCGCTTCGGTCCCATGCCCGATTGGGCGATTGAGAAAATGGCCAAGGCCGATCTCCCATCCTTGGAGGCGTGGAGCCTCCGCATCTTCGATGCCAAGTCCTTGGACGAAGTTTTTTCGGACACGGTGTGACACCGCTTTCCGTCAAGCTTCGCGAAGGGTTCCCGCGTTTGTCGATACCACCACCAACAGCCATGGAAACAAACGATTGGAAAAAGATGCGGGAAATACCTGTTGGCACCGTTTGGTCGGTGAAATGCTGAAAGTGTTGCTGGAGCCCGTCGGCATTGAAGTACGCATGGAGGTTCCCGTTGTTCCCGCCCCACCCGTTGCGGATCTCATCTTGATTCAGCGCCAGAACGTGGGGGAAAATGGTTGGACGCATGAGCAGCGTTTGCGTTTGGCGGATGGACTGCGCGATCTGGATGCGGACCAGATCCTGGTTGAATTAAAGATCACCGAAAGCTTGAATGAGAAAACACTCACATGGCTTTCGTTGTACGATACCCTGCATCTGGACACGGCGAAATTGGAACGCCATCAGTTGAAGAGCGTTATCATAAGCTCCATAACGTCTCGGAAAGAATTTTTGGCGAAACATTTCTTCAAGCCCATTGGGCCCATGGGTGTTTATGAAAGCGTCCCCCCCTGGGGGGGTGTTGTCCGCTTGATCTTTCTGAATGAATTGGCGGACGAACCACGAAACGCCCCTTTGAAATGCTTCGCCAGCCGCCGGGACGAACAGGAAAAAGCGTTTGAAACGATCAAACACGCCGGGTTGTTCAAGCTCTCCGTTGCATTTGGCCAAATTGTTGTCGGTTTATGGAGGTTGAAAATGAAAACTGCGTTGAACAGTCCGGAGATGGAGGGCATCACCCCCGAGTATGTGACGCGGCTCGGGAAGGAATGGTTTGCGTCGATGGTGGATGCGACGCCGGAGGAAGAACTTTTTTCCTTGCCGAGGTTTGAGCATCGACTGGTGCAAGAACGTCGGGATAGCAAACTGGAGGGCGAAAGAGATGGCGAACGGAAAGGGGAACGGAAAGGGGAACGAAAAGGCGAAGCAAAAATCCTGAGCCGCCTGTTGCAGCGCCGCTTCGGTCCCATGCCCGATTGGGCGATCGAGAAAATGGCCAAGGCCGATCTCCCATCCTTGGAGGCGTGGAGCCTCCGCATCTTCGATGCCAAGTCCTTGGACGAAGTTTTTTCAGACACGGTGTGCCCCCCCCCTTCCTAGGGGACGCAAGCCCTCACCCCCAAGCCGACTGGATGGTCGTCAGCATGAGGCGATGGATCGTGGGTGATGCCGCCACGATATTGCCCGAATCCAGATAGTTTTGCTCGCCGTCGAAGTCGGTCACCAACCCGCCCGCTTCAAGCACCAGCAACACCCCAGCCGCGATATCCCAAGGATTGAGTCCGGGCTCCCAATAGCCGTCGTAGCGCCCAGACGCCACAAAGGCCAGGTCCAAAGCGGCGCTTCCCAGGCGACGTATACCACGGGATGGCACCAGCAGGGCGGAAACGATCGGCATATGTTTCCGGGTCCGTTCCGGATTACTGATTGGAAAACCCGTGGCCAGCAAAGATTGATCGAGTCGATTGCTGCGAGTGACGCGCAAGCGTTGACCGTTCAGGAACGCCCCGCGACCGCGTTCGGCGGTGAACAATTCATCCGTTGCCGGATTGAAAACCACTGCGGCATGAATTTCATTGTCATTGGCCAGGGCGATGGAGATGGCGAAGTGGGGCAAGCCATGGATGAAGTTGGTCGTGCCGTCGATGGGATCGATAATCCAACGCCAACCTGATTGCGCCTGCTTGCGACTGCTTTCCTCGGCGAGAATGCCATAGTTGGGATAGGCCTTGTACAATTGCCGAATGACCTCTTTTTCCACCGTGGTATCCGCCTCGGTTACAAAATCACAGGCCCCTTTGGCTTCGATGGACAGATCGTGGCGATGTTTGAAGAACATCAGGGCTTCGCGACCGGCTGAACGGGCAGCACGGACGGCCACATTGAGGTGAGGCGATACGTTCATCATAACCTTTGGGTTGGGGGAAACCATTGACGCGGCTAAACGGGCCTTGATCATCGTTTCGGCCAAAGCGCATCGAAAATGCTTCGGTTCCGTCTGGATTCCCGCTTTCGCGGGAATGACAAACGACTGCAATCTCAGCGTTTTTTTCGTCATTCCCGCGAAAGCGGGAATCCAGAATGAGTTGGCTCGGACGAAACGATGATCAAGGCCGCAAGACACAATTGCAGTGGAGGCTACTGTAACATGTCATCCAGGTTTCGTCACCCCGACACGTGGTTTCGAAGGTTGCCGCGCCGTGTGGACGGAAACATTTGCCGCTTGGCGCAGGCTACCGGGGGAAAATTGCCTTATCGCAGGGATGAAAAGGTTTAGCGCGAAAATTGCGTCCGGACGAAAAAGGGGCTCCCGGCCTTTGCCGCAGCGGGAATGAATGCAAATTTTCACTTTAATAACAATATTTTAAATAAACACATCGAAGAACATCCCAACGAGGGAATGAACGCTTCAGAATTGGCACGTCCGCTGCATATCAACACTGCGACAGCGCGACATTCGGCGCTTATCCATACGAGCTAAGGAAAAGGTTCATGTCTCTCAACAGCCTGCTGAACATCTCCAAGCAAGGGATTCTCGTCTCCCAGGGGTCGTTGCACACGGTTTCGCACAACATCAGCAACGTCAACACCCCGGGGTATTCCCGCCAGACCGTCCAGCAGGAAGGGGTCCCGGGGAACTCGCAGGATCCCGGTGGCTCCGGCGTCAAAATGGATGAAATCACCCGGCAAATCGACCAATTGGTTGATCGCCGCCAACAACTGGGAACGGGTGAATTGGGACGGTTGGAAACCCGCGATCAATATCTCGGCATGGTCGAGCAAGTGTTCAATGACATGGATGATTCGGGACTTTCCAAGCAATTGGAAGCCTTTTATGCCAAAGCCGATGCCCTGACCAGCAATCCCACCAATCCCGTAGCCCGTGAAGATTTTGTGGCCCAAGCCAATGCCCTGGCCCAGACGATTCAAAAGATGCAAAAGTCGCTGGGCGACATCACCCTGCCGATTGACAAGGAAATCACGACCACTCTGGATGATGTCAATACCCGTCTGAAAGCGATCCGGGACATCAACAAGACCATTGTTGCCAATGAAAATTCCAACCCGGCCCTGGACCTCAAGGATCAACGCAGCCAAATGGTTCTGGACCTGGGCAAGATTATCGACATCCAAACATTGCCCACGGCGCAGGATGGTTTGAAGATCATGACCTCGCGGGGGCAACAAACGATTGCCGATGAGGTTTACGCCGCCACCTTGACCCGCAGTCCCAAGGTCAATGCCGAAGGCTTTCAAGGGATCACCATCAACAGCCGTGAGTATGGCGACAGCGATCACATTCGCGGTGGCAAACTGGGCGGTTTGCTGGAGATCCGTGACCAGATCATCCATGGCCAAAACGGCGTCATGACCAAGTTGAACACCCTTACGGATGAATTGCGCTGGCAGGTTAACCGGGTCAGCAGCCAGACGGTCAGTCAAACCATGTACCAATCGCAGACGGGGATATTTGAACTGGGGCAAGATTTGACCACCCCCGTCAAAGGTCAATACCCGGCGCTCAAGAATGTGGTGACCAACAGCAAAGATCCCAACTACAAAGATACCCCCAAGGGAGTTGCGCGGGTCGTGGACGGATCCATCACCTTCGCTTCCGGGGATACCACCGACAATCTGACCCTCTCGCAACCGGTTGCCATCACCCGGGACATGTCCATCGTTGACATTGCCAAAGCCATCAATCAATCCGGCACTGTCAATGCATCGTTCGCCACCGAGGGCGATCAGCAATATTTGCAGATCAGTGCCAAGAAAGCGGGTGGGGTGTTCGGTGTGGTCAGTGATTCGAGCGGTATTTTGGCCGCCCTGGGTATCGGGGCCATTTTCGGTGGCCGGAGTGGCGAAGACATCCAGGTCAACCAAACGCTGCTCAACGATTCCAAGCAACTTGGAGCGGCACAACTCACGGTGACCAACGGCGCGGTGACGTTTGACGATGCCAACGCCAAAGGTGCCGTTGCCCTGGGCAATTTACGCACCACGAAGTTCACCATCGACGGGCAGAACGCCACCCTGACCAATCACTATGCCGAAGTCACGGGTGATCTGGGCTCCCTGGTCAGTCAGAACAAAGACAGCCTGACCGCGCAAAAGTCGTCGCAGGATTTCATCGCCAATTTGCGCAGTTCGGTTTCAGGTGTGTCGCTGGAGGAAGAGTTGACGGATCTCTTGAAGTACCAACGGGCTTTTCAAGCCTCGAGCAAAATGGTCAGCATCGCCGACGAGTTGATGCAATCCCTGATCTCCATGGTTTAGTCGCCTGAGAGGAAAACGAACATGCGCGTCACGCAAACGATGATGTACACGTCAGGGGCCGTTGCCATGCAGTCGCAGCAGCAGGACCTGCAAAAGCTCCAGGAGAATACCACAACGGGCAAGCGGATCAGCCGCCCCTCCGACGACCCAACGGGGAGTTTCAGGGATGTCTTGTTCTCGGCGGATCTCTCCGGTGTGCAAAGCCTGCAAAAAACCACCGATACGGCGTCGCAAAGGCTGAACTTGGCCGATACACAGGTTGGGCAAATGTTTGAACGGTTGCTGGATGCCAAAGATTTGGCGCTACAGATGGGCAACAGTGAAACGGCGGGCAACCCGGACATCTTGAAGGCGCAAGGGGAGTCGGCCAAAGCGATTTACCAGGACATTTTGAAGAATGTCAATACTGAGACGGATGGCACGCCCATTTTCAGTGGCAGCCGCACCCGGTCGCCCTACGATGCCCAGCACCTGCAAACCACGTCGATGACGATGCGGAGCAATGGCAAGGGTACGTTGGCCCCCGCCCCGACCGGCATCAAAGCAAGTGTGGTGAATGGCCAAAGCATCACGGACCTCCCCATGAGCGTCAAAATGTCCTATCAGGCGGCAACCGGGGAATTCAAGGTGGATGTCAACGGCGTTGAACAACCGCCACCCAAACAAACGGGGACCTCGCCGACGGTCCTGGATTTGGGCAATGGCTTGCAGGTCAGTGTTGACGATGCTTACAAGCCCGCCAAGGGGGATGTCTACTACTTCGAGGTCATTCCCCAATACCAGGGGGGCGTTGCCGACCGCCCGGTCAAAGTACTGAATGGGCAAACTTTGCCGGGTAACGTCACCGGCAAGGAATTACTCGAAGGGACCGGTCCCATCGGACGCAATGTCAATGTCCTGGGTGCCATAGCCGCCTTGCGCGGGGCTTTGCTCAGGGCCGACCCGGATGAAATTCATGCCCAGGTGGACCGACTGCAGGAAGCGGGCGCTCAGGTCTCTGACTTGCAAGCGGTCACCGGTGTACGGGTCACACTGATCGATGCGGTCAGCAAAACCTTGTCAACGGACAGCGAGGCCCTGTCAACGGCCAAGGCGACCAACAGCGAAGCGGATGTTTTGGGATTGATCTCCGAGTTGACGCAGAAATCCCAGAACATGCAGGTGCTGACCGCCACCGAACGCCAAATACTCAATACATCGTTATTAGATTTTATTCGGTAGTTTCTTTGGGAGTGGAGAACAAACATGGAGATTCATGGAACCCGGTTTGGGGTACTGGAGTTCGAGGACAGCGAAGTGATCACCATCGGGGACGGATTGTTGGGATTCCCCTTGAGCAACAGGTTCTTGTTGTTCCCTTACGGTCAGGATTCCTCATTTTTCTGGCTGCAATCGGTGGATGAACCGGAAATTGCTTTCATCGTGGTCAATCCTTTCGATTTCTTCGCCGACCTGGAGTTCGCCATCCAGGATGAAGACACCGAACAACTGGGGTTGGAACGGGGCGAAGATGTGGAAGTGTTCACGCTGGTGACGATACCCGAGGGACGGCCCGAAGAAATGCGCACCAATCTCGCCGGTCCCGTGGTGGTCAACACCGTCAATCGGAAGGGCAAACAGATACTCATTAAAGAATTTTCTCCACGCCAGCCCCTCATCCCGAAGGTATTGCGTGAAAGATATCTGAATGAATCCGACAGGAAGAAACCGGTCAACAAGGGTACGCGGCGGCGTTCGCGGCAGACGGACAAAAACAGATCGCTGAAGGTAGCCGCAGCCGGTTGATCTTTGCGAATGCAATGCAGTAACGAAAGGAAACGACCATGCCAATTTATCTGAACACCAACCTGGCCTCCATGAACGCGCAACGCAACATGTTGAAGTCGTCTGGGGAACTGGGCAAAGTTTTCGCAAGGCTCTCATCCGGCGTCCGCATCAACACGGCGGGAGATGATGCTGCGGGCCTCGCCATCAGCAACCGCATGACCTCGCAGATTCGCGGCTTGTCGCAAGCGGTGCGCAATGCCAACGATGGGATCTCCGTATCCCAGGTGGCGGAAGGCGCCCTCCAGGAACACGCCGACATGTTGCAACGCATCAACGAGCTGGCGGTGCAAGCGGCCAACGCCACCAACGGGGATCAGGACCGCGCCAGTTTGCAACAGGAGGTGTCGCAACTCCTGTCAGAAATCGAGCGGGTCGCCAATCAAACGGAATTCAACGGTTGGCCGATGCTCAACGGCAAGACCAAACCGCTGGTGTTCCAGATCGGTGCCCAGGAGAGTCAGACCGTGGTCGTCACCCTGGCGGATGCCCGTGCCGCGACCTTGCTGGCGCAACCCCAACCGGCTGATCCCAACAATCTGCTCAGTGTCAAAAACCCATTGATCACGGGTATGACCATCAAAGCCCCGTCGACACAATTGGCTGGCTCCAAGTTGTTCAGCTCCACGGCGGCCAAGATGATCAACACCCTGGCCAACGCCAACACCCAAGGCCCATCGCCCTGGACGATCGATTCCAGCACCGTGTCGAAGAACATGATGAACGCCATCGACGATCAGAACACCTCGACCGTTTCCCCCCTGATCGATGCCGCAGTGGTTAGCACTACGGGTGTTGTCAATGCCCTCGAAACCAATCTGATGGACCGCGACACCGCGATCAACAAAGCCGTCAACATCGCTACGACGGCCCTGGTACCGGCCACATTGGCGACGAGTCCCGATGCCAAGATTCAAACGGCTGCCAGCAAGGGTATCGCTGCCGGCAAGAGCCTTACGGACCTGACCTCGGACATCCAGGCGGCCAACCCGAAGCTCTCCTCCACCAACGCGCAAACCATAGCCCAGGCAGCCATGGATGCGTCGAACTTTGGCACCGCCGTGGCCATCAATGCCGTGGGCGTCACCGTTGACTTGCAAACCATGGTTGCCAATGTTGCCAATACCACATCGGCCATAGTGACCGGTCTCGGGTTCGCCCCCGTGGTTGCCGGACTGACGACCGCCATCAACAATGGCATCGACAGCAACCTGGATGTCACGGCCATGGCCGCCGCCATTACGGGTGCCGACCCCCGCATAACCGGCAACAATGCCAAAGGTTTGGCGGCAGCGGTGCTGGCCGCCCGGGGACGCAACAACGATGGCGTGACCAAACTGACCGCTGGTGGCAACCAAAAATCGGCAGTGATCGCGGCCTGGGTTGCGGAAACCGTGGTCAAACCCGCCGATTCCACGATCAACTCGGATCAGGCACGGGTCATTGCCGCAGCCACTTATGATGCCATTCGCACCACCTACACCGATTCCGATACGGTTCCCGCGCAATATACCGCATTGGCGGGGGCCACCAACGGTGCCATATTCAACGCCTCCGGTCCCACCACCGTCATCGACAATGCCGTGACCAACGGTACGACGGTCAAGGATGTCCCGGTGGGCAATCTCATCCTGGTGATCCAGGCTTTCCGTGGCGCCGTCAATGAGAACAAGGACATTGAATCCATCGCCCAGGCGGCGGTTGCAGCCGATCAATCCAAGCAACTGACCATTTCCGAAGCCAAGATCATAGCGGCTGCCGGATTGTCAGCGGCCAAACCCAGTGGCACGGTGGCCTCGGCCCAGGCATCCGCCAAGCAAATGGCCCTGGTGTTGGGGGCACGTGATTCCGCAGTTCGTGCCGCTTCGCAACCGAAAGGGGGGGAATATATCACCGTCCCTTCTTGGATGCTTGATACTTCCCAACAAACCAAGTTCCCCCCATCGCCCCTGATTGACATCACCGGCGCCACGATCCCCACCGATCCGACGTTGCCGTTCAATCCCCCAACGACCAATGCCTCCAATCCGCCGTTGTCCGGACAGGATGCGGCCGCCCGGATGATCTCCATCGTCAAGCAGGCCATTGATCGGGTCTCCTCGACACGGGCGGAGTTGGGTGCCATTCAGAATCGGTTCACCTCGAATATCAACAATCTTTCCAACGTGGTGGAAAACGTCAGTGCTGCCCGCTCGCGCATTTTGGACACCGATATCGCTGCGGAAACAGCCAACATGACCAAGCTGACCATCATGCAACAAGCTGGAACGGCAGTTCTTGCCCAGTGCAACCAACAACCTCAACTGGCATTGCAACTGCTCAGATGAGGTCTCAGGCCGTCAAGGGGGATCCGCTCGCCCCACCCCACTCCCGGGAGAGCGGATCCCCTGGCCTGACAGCCTGAATGGTACCCGGTAACAAAAATTGCCGGACTCAAGTAGGCAACAATTTCCCAAACACCGCTCCAGAAGACAGGGAGAACAAGGAAAAGCCAAGAAAGACCAAGAAGATATAAATGGCACACGAAATGCATTATCAGATACAACGCATCGGAATACCACAGTAAGCGGATCAGGCAGCACCAGGGAACGAACAAAACATTACAGTTGATTGATTGATTGATTGATTAGTGAATTGAACAGATTGTTTTAAAGAACCCAGTGGTTTAACTGACAGAATTCTCGAAACCATCCGGTCGGGGTTGGGTATCACCAACCGGAAACGCAATGCGAGATGCCCAACGACAGGGAGAAGACGATGATGGAGGTTCATGGCACCCGTTTTGGAACCCTGAGCTTTGACTCTGCGGACGTGATCCGGTTGGAGGATGGCTTGTTGGGTTTCCCCTTGAGTAGGCGCTACATCATGTTCCCCTACTCGGATGATTCTTCGTTCTTTTGGCTGCAGTCGGTGGATGAGCCGGAGATATCCTTCATCGTCGTCAATCCGTTCGACTTCTTTAGCGACCTGGAATTTGAAATTTCAGATGAAGATGCCGCTGCCATTGGCCTGAAGAAATCGGAAGATGCGGAAATGTTCACCCTGGTAACCATCCCGGAGGGTCACCCCGAAGAGATGCGCACCAACCTTGCAGGTCCCGTGATCGTCAATATTCAGACCCGCAAGGGCAAACAGATTTTGTTGGGCCAGTATTCCTCCCGACAGCCCTTGATACCCAAAGAGTTTCAGGCGCAAGCCCGGGAGCAGGCGCTGCAGGAAATGAAACCGCAAACCAAAAAAAAGATAGCCGTCTAAAAGAGGGGAGCGAACCGAGCCGAAGCATTCTGACGCATTCGTTTTCATGATTACAAAAGAACCCAAGTAACAGATGGAGTAACCCCCGGTGGAGGGAGTTTGAGTGACGAGTCGGGATGGTTGGTAACAATTCCTTAGCGTGAACCATCACCAGCCTGACCAGTTCCATGCAAACTTCATTTCCAGGGTTGACCCGGAAGACCAATCCGGAGAATCAAAGGTTATTGGGCAAGAAGCCCGGCTTCATCGGCAACCGACAACCAGCCCTTAATGGGTTGGACTGGGAAAAAGCTCCCGGACAAAGGGGAATGAACCATGCCGCTTTTTATCAACACGAACCTTGCCTCTATCAACACTCGACGTCATCTTGATCATTCCACCAATTCCCTGGGGACCAGCTTTGCCCGCTTGGCCTCCGGTCTCCGGATCAATTCCGCCAAGGATGACGCCGCCGGTTTGGCGATTTCCCAGCGGATGACTTCCCAGGTCCGTGGTCTGACCCAAGCCATTCGCAACGCCAATGATGGCATCTCCCTGTCGCAAGTTGCCGAAGGGGCGCTGGAAGAAAACACCAATTCTTTGCAGCGGATCCGGGAACTGGCGGTACAGGCCATCAACGGGACGAACACCAACGCGGATCGTATTTCCCTCAATGCGGAGGTACAGCAACTCCTGCAGGAGATTCAGAGGACCGCCAACCAGGTCACTTTCAACAACAGGGGCGTGTTGAATGGATCCATGGCCACCATTGCGTTCCAGGTTGGAACCAATGCCGGCCAGACGATCACCATGAACATCGGGTCCTTGAACCTCAGCACGCTGAAGTTGGGTACATTGACCGGCGGTATAACGGTGAATGCCTATTCGGCCATTGTCAGTACCGCGGCCAAAGCCAGTGTGACATTGGCCAAGATTGACTCGGCCCTGGATGCTATTTCCAGTGCCCGTTCCAACCTGGGTGCCATCCAAAACCGCTTCCAGGCCGTCATATCCAACCTGTCGAATGTGGTGGAGAACATGTCGGCGGCACGTTCGCGTATCATGGATGCGGACATCGCGGCGGAAACCGCCAACCTGACACGCAATTCCATTTTGCAACAAGCGGGAACCGCCGTTCTGGCCCAGGCCAATCAGCAACCCCAGCTCGCCCTGAAGCTGCTCGGATAAAAAGAACGCAAGTCAGGGCGGAATCATCCGATAAATATGGGAGGCCAGGAAAGATTTCCCTGGAAGGTACAGGTGTGCCATGAGCGAAATGATGGGCGTTGCCAAGGAAATTCCAATCACGTTGGAAACCCCGGTGCTACTGGACGAACTGGCGGATTTGGGGTCGTTGGTGCATGAGGCCAACCAGTTTCTCGATTCCATGTCCTCTTTGATGTTGCGTTTGGATGAGTCCGTGTTGGACAATCAGGTGCAGGTCGTGGATACCGTGGACAGTCGGGAGATCGCTCGCCTGAAAGGTGATCAGATGCAGGATCTGTCCATCAAAATGCAGGTATTGCAGAACATGTTGTATGACCGGTGCGTCTGAGAGATAGGGATCGAAGGAAATCAAGGGGAAGATCATATGGCTACTTCCAGCGTTTCGAGTACCCCGATCAGTTTCGGGGGGTTGGCCACCGGATTGCCGGCGAATATGGTCGATCAGTTGATGACGGTCGAAACCCGGCGCATGACCGCCCTGCAAACGAAGAAAAGCAACCTGACCACGCAGCAAACGGCGTTGAACGATCTGGGCTCCAAACTCTCCGCCCTTGATACAACGGTTACCAATTTGCAATCGATTTCCTCCTGGTCGCCGCACACGGCTACCAGCGGTGACACGACTTATCTTGATGTGACGGCTTCTTCCACGGCAGTTGCAGGCAGCCACAGTGTTGAGATTACACGTCTGGCCAGCTCCCAGACGATGATGTCCGCAGCGGGTGTCACCAGCTCCACCGACACGCTCTCCGCCGCGCCGACCCTGAGCTTCACCCTCATGAATACCGATGGGACGACGACCAATTACACCAACACCGACTTCGCGATCGCCTCAGGGGATTCCCTGTCGACCATTGCCTCGAAGATCAGCAGTTACAACTATGGCACGAACTCAACCGGCGTCAGTGCCAGCACCTTGTATGACGGTACCAACTACCGTTTGGTCCTGACCCCCAGGGACCAGGGAGCCGGGAGCCGTAATTCGGATGGTACGACCAATACGACGCGTCTGACGAATCTGGTCATGAACATGGCCTGGACCGGTGGCCAAACCTGGGACACGACGGTTACCTCGGGTAATACCGTTGCGATCGGTACAGCAACCGCGATGACCAGCTCCAGCGCCACCGTCAGCGCCGTTACGAATTTTGATTTTACCTTCAATGGAACCTCGTACACCAATGCGACCGTTGGTGTAGCAGCAGGAGATACATTATCGGGCATCGCAACCCGGATCAACAGCATGAACGTAACCGGACTCAAAGCCAGTATCGTCAACGACGGTTACCAGAATCGCCTGGTCATAGACGGCACTACCGCCATCACTGGTTTGAATGTCGATGTAAACTTCAGCAACGTTGATGGAAGCGGCACTGCGTCGACGCTGAAATCAACCGCCGCAACCAGTTGGGGGGCGTTCCAATCGAGCGTTGGTCAGGACGCGCAGATGAAGATAGACGGCCTGACCAATATCTACAGCTCAAGCAATAGCGTGACCAGTGTTTTGCCCGGCATCACCCTGTCACTCAAGCAAGTCACAGCGGCCAACACACCCGTATCCGTGACCGTGGCCAATGACAATACAACACTCAAAACGACCCTGAACTCTTTCACTTCAGCATTTAATGACGTCATTAAATATATCGCCGAGAACTCCGGCAAAGGTGGTACTTTAGAAGCATCGGCTTTGGCCCGTAGCGTTGTCTCCCAACTGCGGTCGCAGTTGAATACGCCCACGTCCAGCGGCGATCTCTCAGGAAACAGGTTGAGCCCGTTTTCCATGCTGGCGGAAATCGGCCTCAGAACGGACCAAAAAACCGGTCAGGTCAGTTTCGACAGCACCAAGTTGGATACGGCCCTGAATACCAATTTCACCAATCTGGCGAGTCTGTTCACCAACACTCAGACCTCAGTCGGTACCAGCAACAGTGCGGGTCTGTCCTACCGCCTGGATACATTGCTCAAAAGCATTACCAACACCACCGGCTCCCTTGGGGGTTCCAAACAAAGCATTACAGATCAACTCAAATCCCTGGATGATACCATAACGCGGGAACAAGCACGGGAAGATAAGGTTCGGGCACAGTTGAACAAAAAGTTTGCCAATCTTGAGCAGTTGGTCAGCAGCATGAACAGTCAGGGCAATGCCTTGACCTCGGCACTGTCCAAACTGTAACAGGGGCGATCAGAATTATTGGTCTGATGTTTGCTTTCACTTTTGCGCTGATGCCATGGCACCCGCAACACTGAATCAACGAAACGCCAGCCTTTCCCTTTGAGTCAAAGCAATGGATTGTACACGGGAGAGGTGGACGACCACACATTGCAGAAAGAGAGCCTGTCCAATGGATACACACGTGGCACAAACCCAGGAAACCCCGGCACCGCTTTCCGGATTGGAAATCCTGATCCAGTTGTACGAAGGGTGCATCAAGTTTTTGAACCAGGCCTCCCAGGCCTGCGAAGATGGGCGGGTCGATGATTTCAAAGATAAACTGGGAAGGGGCAAACGGATCATTGAACATTTCCAGAACACATTGGATTATGAGAGGGGCGGTCCGGTACCCAACCAGTTGAATGACTTGTACACGTTCATGCTGGAGAGCTTGGCGCAATCGGGTTTGACCCATGAGACGGATTATATCAACCGGGTTATTGAACAGTTGGAAATATTGCTTGACGGATGGCGTGGTGCCCGGCCATTGGTTCTCTCC
This sequence comes from Magnetococcales bacterium, assembly GCA_002753515.1. Lineage (GTDB taxonomy): Bacteria > Pseudomonadota > Magnetococcia > Magnetococcales > UBA8363 > UBA8363. The sequence goes on along the minus strand of PEAK01000010.1, from coordinate 62,923 downwards.
TGATCTGCGAGGCCCGACCCCATGTCCTACGGTTTGAAACGATACAAGACTTCGCAGGCCAATACCGCCTCCAAGGAAGACCTCCTCATATTGCTCTATGAAGGGGCGATCCGTTTTTTGGAGCGTGCCATACTGGAGAAGGAGTCCAAGCGCCTCAGCGAGCATAAAATGTATCTGCGCCGGGGATTGGCCATCGTTTCGGAATTGCAGGCCACTCTCGACTTCCAGAAGGGTGGGGATTTGGCGATTCAACTCTTCGAGTTGTACAGCTACATGATCGACCGGCTGACCGAGGCCAATATCAAACAGGATATGGAACAGATCCGCATTGTGATCAAAAATTTGAATACCCTGCTGGAGGGCTGGCGCGTTGCCGTGCGTCAGGTGCAGGGCCAGGCCGCTGCGGCCATGGCCACCCCGGCGGAGGGTGCCCCCCGGCGTTTGGCAGGGGGGGCCTACTGATGTCCGTGGAAACCGTTGTCGTCTGGTTGGAAACGATTCTGCGGCGTTTGGAAAAGCCAGATGAATTGGCGGTACCAGATCTCGAAAGATTGAACCAGGATTGGCTGGAGGCCACGGACCGGTTGCACCACCTGTCTGAAGAAGAGTTGCGTCAAGCCGCCGCCAATGACCCTTTCCTCAAACCCCGCCTGCAAATGCTCGTTGAACAGCTCGCCCGGGTGACCAGCGGATTGAACGAGTGCAAGGGGGAGGTCTCGCAGCAGATCATGGCCCACAATCGCCGCATGCAATCCATGCGTCAAGGTTATGGCCGTGCCGCCAAATCGTTGATCCTGATGTCGCGGCAAGCATAAGCACTTCCTTTCCCCACTCTGTGCTGTCGGAACTGCTGTCTTCAAGGTCGTGTACCCGATGCACGTCTTTTTCCCTCCAAGAATAACCGTCAGAAATTATTCATGATTTTTTCGTTTCAATCCCCGCTTTCCCCTTGCGATTGGATGTTTTTTTTCTTTATTTCCCACTTTTTTGCACAATTTTGTTTGCTTCTGGACTGCAACATGCTATAAACGCCGTGTACATTGAACAAACCAACAGGAGTTTTGCATACATGTCTGACAGGGAAACAGGAACCGTCAAATGGTTCAACGATAGCAAGGGCTTTGGATTTATCGCCCGTGAGCATGGTGAAGACGTTTTTGTTCACTTCTCCTCAATCAAGAGCGATGGGTTTCGCTCGTTGAAAGAAGGCCAGAAAGTCGAGTTCACTGTGGTTCAAGGCCAAAAAGGCCTTCAGGCCAACGACGTGGAGGTGGTGTAGATTCTTATCCCCAAACTTTGGATCAGGTCAATCCACCCGTTCAGCAGCAAGCATGCCGGTTCCCATGCGAGATTTGTGGGTATCGCCAGGTTTCGATGAAGGGATTCGCTGCTGATGGGCTGTTACGTCGGTTCATCAAGAGGGGTGGGCCGGTGTAATGGACCTGTTCAGTCTCAAAGGCTTCCAAACCGGGTACTGTGTCGAGCTGATGGATCGGCTCGGCCCGGACCCGGGGATTTTAGACCGCAACCAACGCTGGATACGTCATTTTCCAGCGTCATTCCCGCCCCCGATTCAGGCATTCGGGGGCAGGCTTCAGCGGGAATCCAGAAAGTCAGGGAATGGTGTGTAGATCCCTGGATCCTCGCTTTCGCGGGGATGACAAAAGCTACGCAACCCAAGATAGCTGTGGTTTAAGTTGATCACAGCAAGCCAAACCATCATTTTCCCCACTATATTCAAACCGGCACCGCTTACCATGTCTTTTTTCATTGAACTCTGGGCGTTCATGCGGGTCAGAAAAAAATTTTGGTTGCTACCCATCCTGATTACGATGGTCCTTTTGGGTGGACTGATCGTTCTCAGCCAGGGTTCTGCGGTGGCACCATTTATTTACACCCTTTTCTAGATCCTTCATGGCGCGCATACTTGGAATCTCCGCCTACTATCACGATAGTGCCGCAGCCCTGGTCCGAGATGGGGCGATTGTCGCCGCAGCCCAGGAGGAGCGTTTCACACGTAACAAACACGACCCGGGCTTTCCCGTCCATGCGGTACGCTATTGCCTGGATGCCGCCGGGGTTCCCCTATCCAAGATCGACCACGTTGTTTTTTACGACAAGCCGTTTTTAAAATTTGAACGGTTGCTGGAAACCTATTTGGCCTTCGCCCCCCGGGGGTTCCCCTCGTTTCGCATGGCCATTTTGGTATGGATCAAGGAAAAATTGTTCCTGAAAAAGATGCTTTTGCAGGAATTGCGACACCTGGATGACGCTTTTTCCGACGAATCCCGCCTGCTGTTCGCCGAACATCACCAAAGCCATGCTGCCAGCGCCTTTTTTCCCTCCCCGTTTGCAGAAGCTGCGGTTCTGACCCTGGATGGTGTCGGTGAATGGGCAACGACCTCCATGGGGATGGGGCGTGGCAATAAATTGGAACTTTTGAAAGAAATTCATTTCCCCCATTCCCTTGGCCTGCTCTACTCCGCCTTCACCTATTACACCGGCTTCAAAGTCAACTCCGGCGAATACAAAGTGATGGGTCTCGCCCCCTACGGCCAACCCCGTTTCGCGCAAACCATCTTTGATCATCTCATCGATCTCAAGGCGGATGGCTCCTTCCGCCTGGACATTTCCTATTTTGACTATTGTACCGGTCTGACCATGACCGGCAAAAAATTCCATCACCTTTTCGGCGGTCCACCGCGTACACCCGAAGAACCGATTACCCAAAAAGAGATGGATTTGGCAGCCTCCATTCAGGTTGTCATCGAAGAAGCGGTGTTGCGTTTGACACGTTCCCTGGCCCGGGAAACCGCAAGCCCCAACCTGTGTTTGGCGGGGGGCGTTGCCCTCAATTGTGTGGCCAATGGCAAAATTTTGCGTGATGGACACTTCGCCCACCTGTGGATTCAACCCGCCTCGGGAGATGCGGGTGGTGCCCTCGGTGCCGCCCTGGCGGTTTATCATGAACACATGGGGCACGAACGCACCCCGTCCGGGCATCTTGATGCCATGAAGGGTGCCTATCTGGGTCCCGAATTTTCGCAGCAAGAAATCGAACGGCGTCTGACCGCCGCCGGTGCCTGCTTTGAGGTATTGGAGGAACGCGACCTGATTGCAGCCTCCGTTAAGGCATTGACCGAAGGAAAAGCCTTGGGATGGTTCCAGGGGCGCATGGAGTTCGGACCACGTGCTTTGGGGGCCCGTTCCATTCTTGGCGATGCCCGTTCAGCGACCATGCAATCCACGCTCAACCTTAAAGTTAAATTTCGCGAATCTTTTCGTCCTTTCGCCCCTTCGGTATTGCGCGAGGAGATGCGGGAATGGTTCAACCTGGATACCGATAGCCCGTACATGTTGCTGGTGGACGATGTTCACCCCTCCCGGAGACGCGCCATGACGGCGGCGGAACAGCAACTCTTTGGCATTGATAAATTAAACATTCCCCGTTCCACCATACCCGCGGTCACTCATGTTGACTATTCCGCCCGGATCCAGAGCGTTCATCGTGAAACCAATCCCCTGTATCACGCCTTGATACAACACTTCCGGGAACGCACCGGCTGCCCGGTCATTGTCAATACCAGTTTCAATGTCCGGGGTGAGCCCATTGTCGGCTCCCCGGAAGATGCCTTTCATTGCTTCATGGGTACCGGCATTGAAACCCTCGCGATTGGGCGTTGTTTCCTCAAAAAGGAATGCCAAAATCCCCAACTCCTTAAAGATTACAAAGATCGATTTGAATTGGACTAAACCGCAACCTACACGGAAAACGTAGTTTTCCAGCGTCATTCCCGCGAAAGCGGGAATCCAGAAAGTTAGAGAAAGATGAAAAGATCTCCCTCGATTCAAGCATTCTGGGGCAGGCTCTGGATCCCCGCTGAAGCCTGCCCTCGAATGCTTGAATCGGGGGCGGGGATGACGGAAACTACGCATCCCAAAGTAGCTGCGGTTTAGAATCGGCAATAAATAGCAGCCGCCTTTTTTTGCCCGCATGCGGATCCTGGTACACGCCCACTCCCCCCACTTAAGCCCGAGGATGATCGTCTTGAGCAATCATTCTGAAACTTTCGGTCCGTTTGTAACCAACAAATTCGGTGAACGCTATCTCCCGTCCATCAATGGCGAGACCTTTTCTCAAGTCGGATCGGACAATTTTTATCAACGCCATTATGGAGCCATGTTTGAAGGCAAAGAGTGTCTGTTCTCCATCCTCGGCACCGATGGTGGATTGTTATTGCAATGGATACTGGGCAAAAAGCCACCTCAGGGCACCCGGTTCATTTTTCTGGAATTACCAGAAATGATCGATTATTTGGGCAACGAAGGTATCCTTCCGGAAACATTCCCACCCCATGTCAGTATCTGCCCGGTGGAGAAGTGGCCAGAAAAGGCCTCGGCTTTCTCCATGAAAGATTATTATTATATCGGTAAAAATATCGCCATCCGCTCCCTGGGCGTCGTCGATGGTTTCTTCCCCGCCTATGTTGATTTGAATGGGGAATTTGACCGGATATTCGGACAGACGGAGATTGAACTCGGGCAGGAAATAGGCTCCAAAATTTTCATGCTACGGGGATTGGAAAATCTGCCGGGCAATCGTGTGCCCGTATCGGTGCTGCATGACAAATTCCAGGGAATGACCGCTGTTCTCATGGCCGGTGGCCCTTCCCTCGATGAAAGCTTTGAGTGGGTTCGCAGCCACCGGAAAGATATCATCGTCCTGGCGGTTGCCCGCATCGGCGGACAACTCAAACGTGAGAAGATAGTCCCCGACCTGATCTATGCCATCGACCCCCACGAGATCATTTTCCATCTGAGCAAAGATATCCTCGCCTTTGGCAAGGAATCGCTGCTGGTCAACATGTACCATCTCAACTCCCGGTTAATGGGTCAGTGGTGCGGCCAAAGCATGTACATGGGAACGCTCTTTCCGTGGAAAACACCGCTCAACACGGAAAATCCTTCGTATCCGGGCATCACCGTTTCCCATCAGGCCCTCGGTTCCGCCGTCCACATGGGATTTTCCCAGGTCATATTGTGCGGCTTTGACCTGTGTTTCAACAAAGAAGGTTTCACGCACGCCTCGGGAAGTCTTGAAGTTCGCACCGGGCCTTCGGCCTATCGCAGCGATCTGTGGGTGGAAACCAATGGCGGTTGGAAAGCCGAAACCAGTGCCGACTTGTTCAATGCCATCCCGGCCCTCAGTCAATTGGCGGAAACGGGAAAATCACGTGGGTGTCGGGTCTGCAATCCCTCCAAGGGCTCTGCCAAGATTGCGCATGTGGAGCATGTTCCTTGGGCGGAAATCATCCCGGAATCCCGGGAAATCCCCGCAAGGGAAACCTTTTGGCAGCAGATACCCCGGGAAACGCGAGAAGATCGATTACAGCATTTCGCCATGGTCGAAACGGAATTGTTCCGGGTACGCAGTGAACTGCTGACGATTCAAAAGCTCACCACCGAAGCCTTGAAGTGCAACCAGGGATTGTTTGGTCGTAAAAACAAGCCGATGGATTATAAATATAAATTACGCATGGATGCCATTGAGGAATCCCTCAATACGGACCATGGTGATTTAACCCGACTGGTCAAACAATGGAACATCATAAGTTTCCTGCGACTGGGGAGTCCCGATAAGGAAAAAGTTTTGAGCGACCAGGAGGTTGAGCGGGCGGGGCTGAATTATTATGAAATCTATCACAACAACACGGTGGATCTCATCAAGGTCATCGATTTGGCACGGCAGCGGATCCGGGCCAACAGTGATGCCGAAAAAGAAAAACCCCCTTTTAAAGCGATTTTCCAACAATGGAAGAGCGATGGCCAACCCGGACGCGCCCTGTGTTTTCTCGAAAAACGTCAATTACGTGTTGACACCTTGCCCGAGCCCGTCGCCAAGCTTTTTCGCGCCGCGCTCCAGGAATACCAAACCTTGCTCGAGGCCACGGAAACCGATTACCGGGCGCACTGTCAGCGCAATCTGGCCTCTCCGGAAGCCATACGGATCAAGGCGCAATCCTTCCTGCATAAGAAAGAATTTGAGAAGCTGACCAATTTCATGCATGGCATCGCAAAAAGCCCCATTCCCGACAAAGAGCAATTCCTATCGTTGATCCAGGGCTATCTCGCAGATCACCGGGAGGCGTACGATGAGGCGCTGGAACATTTCAAGCACATCACCCTGGAGGGTCTGCGCCATGAAAGCTTGCGATGCATGCTCGCCATCCATCTGAAACGATCCGAATTGCGGGATGCACTGTACACTGCCGGCAAACTGTCCCAATTGTCCCAGGTGTTCATACCCATCTACGCCAACCTGCAACGTTTGAACGGGTACCGGGATGAGGCGCTGGTGACCTACAGCAACTACATGAAACATGCGCCCAAGGACACGTTAACGGCAACCCGTTTGGGAATGCTGCATGCGGAATTGGGTCACAGCAAAGAAGCGGCCCTGGTATTCCAGGACATCCTGGAAAAAGATCCGGACAACAAAGCCGCCAAGTTGTACCTGGAGGAGGTTCAACAGCAGCCGTAGTCCCACCTGGTGCGGCAACCGGGCAATGATCACGCGGGCAATGCGTCCCGGTGCGTTTCCGGTTCCCGTGTTTTCAGCCAGAACACCGTGCCCCCCGCCACCGCAGCCGGCATCACCAGGCAATTGACGACCGGCACCATCATCGCCAACATGACAGCGGCACCGAACCCGAGGGTGGCGCCCAGGTTGCGGCGCATATGCCGCCGAACCGCACGGCCATCCATGGCATGATTGGCCATGGGATAATCACAATATCCCACGGCGATGATCCAGCCTGAAAACAAAAACCACAGCGGGGAAAACAAGGTGTTCACCACCGGAATGAAAAACAGGACGACAAACCAGACAAACCACTTGAAAGCATAGAATATTTTTTCCAGCTCATTCAAAATGGCATGGGAAGGGTCTTCGGGCACCGGTTTGGTACCGGTCAGGAGGCCCTCCACTTCTGCGGAGAGATAGCTATTGAACGGCGAGGCGATAAGGTTGGCAAGAGCCGTGAACAATGAGAAGAAAACCAGCACCATGGAAATAATGAAGAATGGCCCCACCAGCCAATTCAACCAATGCAGCCACGATGGGAGCAACGTGGTCACCCACCCCAACATCGAACTTATTTTACCCAAGCCGTACCATCCCCCCAGAATGAACAAAACAATGTTCACCAACAACGGGATCCAGACGAAACGCCGCAACTCCGGTCGAAACACCAGGCGAACCCCGGCAAGGAAATACAGGGCGCCACGCATCGGGGAAATCATGCCCCCCCCTGCCAGGATTGGGCACGGGTTTGGGCCTCCTGCCATTGTTCCGGGGTCATCTCTTCCCTGGCGATAGCCAAATTTTCTTCGGCATCGCTCATACCCCGGCTTTGGGCCAGTAAAAACCATTTGGCCGCCTCAACGATATCCTCAGCCACACCCTGGCCGGTGGCATAGAGGATCCCCAGGTTATTCTGAGCCTTGCCATCATTTTGCAAGGCCGCTTTCAAGAACCAGGCATAGGCCATTTCGGGATCGGGAATGACGCCCAGCCCTTCCAGATACATGGTTGCCAGATCATGTTGCGACAAGGGCATGCCTTGTTCGGCAGCCAAGGTATGCCACTTGAGGGCCTCGGCAAAATTTTGCTCGACCTCTCGCCCTTCCAGATAGAGTGCTGCCAGATCATGTTGTGCTTTGGGGTCTCCCCACTCGGCAAACGTTGCCAATGTGGTCACATAGTCCCCTTCATCCAGTTCGTGGAACCCCGGCACCCCTGATCCACTGCCAGGAACCGGGGATACGAGCGATTTTGTAGATTCCGCCATGGCCATCATTCTTCCGTCCCCTTGGGAGCTGGCTGCTCCACCAGTGCATCGTCACGATTTTTTTCCAGACGGGCACCATGTTGCCTGAGAAGCTGCCGCGCCTCTTCATCCTTGACCTTGTTGAGGGGCGTTTCGCCCGACTTGTCCTTGGCATTGGCATCGGCACCATGGCCAAGCAACAATTTCATGATTTTCTTGGAGTTGGCCAAAGTTGCCAAGTGCAGGGGGGCTAATCCCAACTCATTGGCATGATTGACATCCGTGCCACGATCCAAAATCATCTCAATCAGATCGCTATCGCCAAGATATGCCGCACTTGCAAGCATACTCCCCCCCAGATTATCCAACACCCCGATATCCGCCCCCGCCTTGACCAATAGTTTGGCGACTTCCGTCTTGCCATTCCGCAGAGCCAATACCAATGGCGAGTACCCCCCGGCATCCCGAGCTTCCATCTGGGCACCATGACTCAGCAACCAGTTGACCATCTCCGTTTTCCCCCCCATGGCCGCATGATGCAAGGGGGTGGAACCGAAACCATCCGCTTCATTGACATCGTTCTTTTTTTCGGTGATCAACCGCTTCACCGTCTCCAGGCGACCCTGAAAGGCCGCCTGGTGAAACGTACCCGCCCAGCCCGGAACACACCCCAGCCAGCCATAAACGACGAGTACGATTCCGAACCGCCAAATCACCGTCACCACCGTGGAACCCATCGCACCCATTCCCTTCATTACGGTTTCAGGGCCGCCACCAGGCCATCCTTCTTACCGGAAGTCTTGTTCAGATGGGCCAATTTGCCATGAATTTCCTTGCCGGACAAAACGAACGGCTTTTGGCTGCGAATACTGGCGGGTAGGGAAGCAATGGCCTGAGTCGCCTCACTGTAGGTGGCATACCGACCGTAGTAGAGCAACAGGCGATCCTTGGCGAAGGGGAACGCATACAATTTATCCTCTGACAGCCCCAGGTTGGCCTTGGCCAGGTATTCTTTCAGCCCACCCAGGCTCGAACGGCGAACCGACATCAATTGGATACTGAAGGATCCGTCCCCGTTATTGGCGGTCAACCATTCCCGGGCGGCTTGAATGCGCTCATCCAACATGGGATCGGCCGCATCCCGGGCATTGGCTTGTTGATCGATCTTTTTGCCATTGGCCGCCGCTCCTTTGGCCACCAATTCTTTGGCATGGGTCTCGGAGACCAGGTTGCCATACATTTTTTTCTGTTCTACAGCACCTTTACCCGCATCGGACTTGGCAGCAACGTCCTCCTTGGAAGGTGTTGTTTGCTCCAGTTTGGCGACCACTGTTGACGCCCCGGCGGCCCCATCCCGATTCATGGTTGGCAGGGAGTAATCCACGCCCGCCTTGAAGGTATCGACGTGTTTGTCCTGGGCCACTTTGGCCACTTTGACCGATGAATCGGTCCGGTCCGTCACCAAAGAACTTGCCAAAAAGAAGGAAAGAATCATCCCTCCCACCAAACCCACCGTTGGCAATCCCAGCCTTTTCACCTTTTGCATCAAGGTGCCGCTCAGCAGATTTTCCCCATTGGGTCCAATAATTTCGATCTTGATCATATGCGGTCCGATTATCTGGTGTTAAGCCTCGGCAACACAACCATGCCGCCCTGTTCCAGATAATTAATGCCAGTTTCATGCCAATTATTGCGGGTTACAGACCAGCTCGGACCAACCCCTTCCAGGCATCATGGGACACATGTTTGCCAATCATTTTTTTCTGCATCGTTTTCAAGGAGATACACATCCTGTCGCACGCCGCACCACGCCCCCTTTTGTACCAACAACAGGGTCATATCCTGGAATTGGACCCGTTTTCTCCAGGTATCCCCAGTCGCATACTCGTCACCCTCCAGGGCTTCGAGGAGACGCCATGGTTGTTGATCGTAGGGCTTCATAGGAAAACCTGTCGCACCAGAAAAAACAACGCCCGGGGTAACGACACTGAATCGTGTACGTTACCCCGGGCAAGTTGCCATCCACACCCCCCCATCCCATTAACGGGTCCGGGGCCAGCGCTCCAGCGCCGAAAAGAAGAACGCGATCTCAACCGCCGCCGTTTCCGGGGCATCGGAGCCATGAACCGCATTTTCACTGATATCGGAAGCGAAATCGGCACGAATCGTCCCGGGAGCCGCTTTTTTGGGATCGGTTGCACCCATCACATCACGATTTTTCTTGATGGCATCCTCGCCCTCAAGGATTTGCACCATGATGGGACCGGAACTCATGTAGGCCACCAACTCGTCAAAAAACTTTTTGCCCCGATGTACCTCATAAAACTCACCGGCACGTTCCCGGGTCAGGTGCAACATTTTGGCAGCCACGATACGCAAACCCGCTTTCTCGAAACGGGCGTAAATCTCACCAATCACATTCTTGGCCACACCATCGGGCTTGATCATCGACAAAGTACGCTCAACAGCCATCTCTTCCTCCTGTGACTTAAGCCAATCAAAAATGTGCCATCGTAAAAAATGGAAACGACACCCGCTGCCCACCCCTTCAAGAAAGAATCCGGGGGCCTGAACCCCCGGATTGAATTTAAAGAGTGCTGCTACCTGCAACCCATCCCAAACACTGCGGACAGGGGTCGTCCCAATGCAAACAGGTTCTAGAAACGGCTCTTGTACTCAGCAACCTGCTTTTTCATGCGTTCGGGCAGATATTCACCGATTTTCGCCATCCAACCGTCAAGGTCGGCAAACTCCGCCTTGAAGGCGGCGTTGTCCACCTTGAGAACCTGCTCGAGATTTTCCTTGGGGATATCCAAACCGGTGAGGTCCAGATCACCGGCTTTGGGCATGAATCCCAACGGGGTCTCAACAGCACCGACTTTGCCTTCAACGCGCTCGCACATCCACTTGAGGACACGGGCGTTGTCTCCGTAACCGGGCCACAAGAATTTGCCGGCATCGCTCTTGCGGAACCAGTTGACGTAGAAGATTTTCGGAGCCTTGTCGCCCAGGCGGTCACCCATCTCGAACCAATGTTGCCAATAGTCGCCAACGTTGTAGCCGCAGAAAGGCAACATGGCCATCGGGTCGCGACGCAGGGCAGCCGAGGCGTCGAGGGCGGCGGCTGTCGGTTCGGAAGCTGCCGTGGCACCCATGAACACCCCGTGGTCCCAGCTACGGGATTGATGCACCAACGGCATGACTTTGGTACGGCGTCCGCCGAAAATGAAGATATCGATGGGCACCCCTTCCGGATTTTCCCAATCGGAACAGATCACCGGGCATTGCTTGGCAGGGGCGGTGAAACGCGCATTGCCGTGGGCACCGGCTTCCTTGCCCGGTTTCCAGTCGCGACCCTTCCAGTCGATACCGTGATCGCACGGCTTGTCCATATCTTCCCACCACACGTCGCCATCGTCGGTCAGCACGCAGTTGGTGAAGATGGCATTCTCTTTCATGGAGTCCATGGCCATGGGATTGGACTTGTAGCTGGTTCCCGGGGCCACGCCGAAAAAGCCCGCTTCCGGATTGATGGCATACAGACGTCCATCCGACTTGATCTTCATCCAGGCGATGTCGTCACCCAGACATTCCGCTTTCCAACCTTTGATGGGGGGTTGCAGCATGGCCAAGTTGGTTTTACCGCAGGCGCTGGGGAAGGCGGCGGCGATGTGGAACCTCCGCCCTTCGGGATTGGTCAGGCGCAGGATCAGCATGTGCTCCGCCATCCACCCTTCTTTGTGAGCCATGGCGGAAGCGATACGCAGCGCCAGACACTTTTTGCCCAGCAATGCGTTGCCGCCGTAACCCGAACCATACGACCAGATCAGATTTTCCTCGGGGAAATGGGCGATGTATTTTTTCTCAATGGGGGCGCAGGGCCAAACACCGTTGTCCTTCTGACCGGGCTGCAACGGCTTGCCGACCGAGTGCAAGCAAGGGATGAACTGACCATTGGCACCCAAAATGTCCAGCACCCGGGTACCGACACGGGTCATGATATGCATGTTGGCAACCACGTAGGCGCTGTCGGTGATCTGAACACCAATCTTGGCGATGTCCGAACCGATAGGACCCATGGAGAAAGGGATCACGTACATGGTACGCCCCTTCATGCACCCATTGTACAGGCCGCGCATGGTGGTTTTGAGTTCTTCAGGGTCGATCCAATTGTTGGTAGGACCGGCATTGCGCTTGTTCTTCGTGGCAATGTAGGTCCGGTCTTCCACACGGGCCACATCGGAGGGATCGGAACGAAACAGAAAACTGTTGGGGCGTTTGGCAAGTTTGGTGGCCAATCCGGCTTCGACCAAAATTTGCAGCATGCGGTCGTATTCGGCCTTGGATCCGTCACACCATTCCACCTTGTCGGGTTGAACCATGGCGCGGATTTCCTCAACCCAGGCATTCAGCTTGCTGTTCTGGCTTGGACTCATAATAGACTCTCTCCTTAATTTTTTAGTGTTCTACCAAAGGGTCTTTTTCGACGGGTCTTTATTCGACAATTCGACAAAAGAAACACGACCTGAACGGCCCCCTCCACGATTCTCAAGGGTGCGCCATGCGAACTATACGTGTGACTTCAACCACGTGAGCCTCGCCACCGGGGAATTAACAAAAACATCCCGTAATTTGTTTCCCTTTTGTTCAGACCAGGGACGTTTATAAACAGATTCCCGCCACTTGACAAGTTATTAATTACGCCAAAACAGACAATTTTTTCACCACTGAAAAAAATCTCCATTTTCCGGTTGTTGTAATAATTCATGAGACTCCGAGTTCATCAATAACGGCCAGGAAACGATCCAATTCCCCCGCCGTTCCGATGGTGATGCGCAACTTGTCGGACAAGCGCGGATCCCGGGGGAAATAACGGACATGGATGCCCCGATCCTTCAATTGCTCAAACCACCACGACGCCTGCGGTCCCGCTTCGGGCACCCGGGCCAGGATGAAATTGGCCTGGCTGTCGGGCATGGTGAAACCACGTTGGCGCAGATGCTCCGTCAAGCGCGCACGCTGCCGGCGTATTTCCATCCAGATCGGTTGATAGTCGGCATGGTGTTCCAGGGCGATGCGCGCCGCCAGTTGCGAGAACGCATTGATATTGTAGGAATCCCTCACTTTATGGAGTTCCGCCAGCAACTGCGGGGCATGCACGAAACCCAGGCCGATGCGCAACGAGGCCATCGCCATGGATTTGGAAAAGGTACGGGTGATCATCAAATTGGCATGATGCGCCAGCAGACCCAATCCATGATCGGCGGCGAAATCAACATAGGCTTCATCCAGTATGACCATGCCCTGAAATTCACGACACAGATGGGCCACCTCCTCCAGGGCCACCACATGCCCGGTCGGGGCATTGGGACGCACGACAAAAACGACCTTGGCACGGGTTGCCACCAGTTCGGCAACCGGCAATCCCCCATCCCCATGCCACGGCACCTCCCGATACCGCCCCCCCTGGAGTTGCGTCAGGGCCTCATACAGGGAATACGTTGGTCCCGGTGCCACCACCCATTCCCCCGGATCCACAAATGTCCGCAGGATCATGGTCAACAGATCATCCGAGCCATTGCCGACAATGACCTGTTCCGGGGTCAAACCATGGCCATAGACCTTGGCCGCCCACTCCCGAACCAAACGCGCCCCGGGATCGGGATAGCGCCGCAAGTTGATGGCGGGCAGCGCCGCGATCAGCTCCTGCACGACCCGGGGTGGCGGTTCCCGGGGATTTTCATTGGTGTTGAGTTTCACCAAATCGGGCCTCTGTGCAGGTTGCTCCCCCGGGACATACCCCGACATGTTGGCCACACTTGCCCGTACCAAAGACATGGGATCCATCGTTTTCACCTTGATTGCCAGAATGTCATCGTAAGTCCGCACCCATCCCCGGACACCCAATTTCTTCTTCAGAAGGATTTTCCATTGAATGCCTGGGTATACGGCCCCGTCAATCCGTTATCGCAAACCATCCTGCCGCAATGCATTGAATTTGTCATGGTTTGCCGTAAAATGGGGCGGTTGGAAATTTTTAGCCCATTATTCGGTAACCTTCATGGAACTATCCCTAGCCCTGGCCCAGATTGACACCCATGTTGGTGCCCTGGACGAAAATCTGGAACGCATGACCTCGGCCGCGCGCGAAGCCCGCAAGCTCGGAGCCGACCTGGTAGTCTTCCCGGAACTGGTCCTCACCGGTTACCCCCCCGAAGATCTCCTGCATAAACCTTTGTTTCTGGATCAACTGGCACAAACCGAACTGCAATTGCACAAAAACCTCGGTGCCATTGGCATCGATGCCGTTTATGGCTCGGTACGTCGCGATGCCAGGGGACTCCTCAATGCCGGCGTCTTCGTGCAAAACGGAATGGCAACCGGGTTCATCGGCAAACGCCGCTTGCCCAACTATGGCGTTTTCGATGAACTGCGCTATTTCGTCCCCGCGAAAACCATCCGTGTTTTTCCCTACAAGGGCTTTCCCTTCGGCATCACCATTTGCGAAGACATCTGGCACCCGGGGGGACCACTGCCCAAACTGACACGAGCCGGTGCCTCCTTCATCCTCCACCTGAACGCCTCCCCGTACCATGTCGGCAAACAGTTGGAGCGCGAAGCCGTGGCTCGGGAGCGGGTCATGGAATGCGGCTTGCCCTTGCTCTACGTCAACCTGGTGGGTGGGCAGGACGAACTGGTGTTCGACGGCGGCTCCTTCGCCATCAACGCCGACGGCCGGATCGCCCAGCGCGAACCCCTCATGAAAGAATCCATCGCCCTGGTACGGATGCAGCGCCAGCCTGGGGGACCCGTCCAATTCATCAACGGACCGGTCACCCCTGTCCCGGATCACGCGGCGGAAATCTACCAGGCCCTCTGTCTGGGCATTCGCGATTACGTGACCAAGAATCGTTTCAAGGGGGTGGTTCTCGGCCTTTCCGGCGGCATCGATTCCGCCCTGACCCTCGTCATCTGTGCCGATGCCTTGGGCAGTGATCGTGTCGAAGCCTTGATGATGCCCTCCCCCTTCACCTCGCAAGACAGCCTGGAAGATGCTGCGGAAGGGGCCGGACGCATGGGGGTCACCCTGAACACCGTTGCCATCACCCCCTTGTTTGAAAGCTTTCGCACCCAACTGGCGCCTTTGTTCGCCGGACTCAAAGAGGACGTCACCGAAGAAAACATACAACCGCGTATTCGTGCCACCCTGCTGATGGCCTTGTCCAACAAAAAAGGGTCGCTCCTGGTCACCACCGGCAACAAAAGCGAGGTGAGCGTTGGCTATGCCACGCTCTACGGTGACATGGCGGGCGGTTTCTCAGTTCTCAAGGACCTCCTCAAGGAGACCGTGTACCTGCTGGCCCGGGAACGCAACCGCTGGGCCGAGGAGCAGGGATTGCAGCCCCCCATTCCGCAACGCATCCTCGAAAAGCCACCCACAGCCGAATTGAAGCTGAACCAGAAAGACACCGACTCCCTCCCCCCCTACCCCGTACTGGACCGCATTTTGGAACTCTACGTCGAGCAGGAGAAGGGACTCGATGAGATCATCGCCCGGGGTATTGACCGGGACACCGCCCTCCGGGTCATCGGCATGGTTGACCGTAACGAATACAAGCGGCGACAATCCCCGCCCGGGGTCCGGGTCACCCGTCGAGCCTTTGGCAAAGACCGGCGTTATCCCATCACCAACGGATTCAAGGTGTCATGATACCACGCAAGCATTCCAGTTCCCCGGTCTTGGTCCCCGTCTTGGCGGCTGGACTGGTGTGCGGCTGCGCGGGCACCGCCCAGGAACAAGACAAGGACCCGGAATTCCAGGCATTTTTGACCAAAGGGCAGGCTTATCTGGAACGAGACAAACCCCAGTTGGCCCTGACCGCGTTACAAGAAGCCCAGCGCATTCATCCCGACAATCCCGACCTCCTTCTGGTCATCGCCACGGTCTATTCCAAGCTGGGACAATCCCGTGCCGCCCTGGAAGCCCTGCAAAAGGCACACACGATCAAACCCGATGATCCCAGCATCCTGCACAATCTCGGCGTGGCCCAGCTTGACGAAGGGTTACTGGATCAGGCGCAGGATACCCTGACCCGGGTCACCCAATCCCGGGAATTCCGTAATCAGGCCAGTGCCTGGTACAACCTGGCACTGGTCCACCAACGTAAAAACCAGCCGGACATCATGGTCACGGCCCTGCAACAAGCCATTCACTTCGATCCTTCTCATATTCCCTCCCATCTGGTACTGGCCACGTTCTATAATAAGACCGGCCAACCCGAGATGGAACGCAACCATCTGGAGAAGATCGTCTTGTTGGATCCAGAGAACGGTGACATCCTGGAAAGACTTGGACAAAACCTGATCACTCTTGGCAGGAAGGATCAGGCCCGCGCCATTTTCAAGCGTCTGGTGCAATCCAATCCGGAACATCCTGCAGCCCAGCGTGCCCGCGAGCGCCTATTGGACACTGAACAACCATGATCAAAAAACCCCGACTCAACCTGGTCAACAGAGGTGGTGGCAACCGCAGCAACAAACCGGCAGCGGCCGTTGTCCGAAAAACCGACTATCACCAACCGCAATTCTCCACACCGGCCCCCCCACCCCCTCCCCCCGAGGAGGTGGTCGTTCCGCAACCCCCTGCCGATACCCGACCGGCACCGCCCGTCAATTCTGCGGAAAATGTTGGCAGATTGCTGGCTGACGCCCGTCGATCCCAAGGGCGTTCCATTGCGGAACTGGCTGCGTCCACCCGCATCCGCGACATCCACCTCCAAGCCCTGGAAGAGGGGGCCATCAACAAGTTACCGGGGATCACCTTTGTAGCGGGATTCATGCGCCTGTACGCCAAGCATTTGAATATCGCCGACACGGATCCCATTGAAGCCTTTCTGGAAACCTTGGAGCAAAAACGCCAGGGATTGCAGATTGAAAAATTTCCCGCCCCGACCAAAGCCAGTCATCGCCCCGGTTTTCTTCTGATATTTTTGGGAATCGCCGCTCTGGCGGGCGGGTTCGCGGCTTATGAACGCTACCGTACGCCAGCGATCACCATCCCCGCCATTCCGTCCGCCCCCCCCCTCAAGGTGGGCTCGACCACTCCCGAGGGCGATGTTTTCACCGAGGCCGGTTCGACATCCAGCACCCCTCCTGCGGTCGCCAAAGCCAAACCCGCTCCCGAAGTCAAAGAGACCAAAGCCGTTGCCCCGGTCGCCAGCCCGGAACCACCGCCACCGAAACAAAAGGAATCCACCTCCTTCTTCAGCTTATGGGGCCGCACTTCCAATCGCATCAACCCCGTTCCCGAAACCACGGCTCCCGCCCCAGCGGAACCCGAGGATACCGCCAACCGGGATCTCAATGTAACCGATACGGCTGAAGAGGAGGATGTTGCCAATGATCTCGAGGCGGCGACCCCGCTGCCAATGGGTCCCACCGCCGCCGCCCTGCCCACGCCGGTCCCTCCGTCGAAAGTGCCACCTGCAACCACGGCCACAGCCGGTGTTCCGTCCGTCGCCAGCGTTTCACCCACCCCCCCGGCATCCGCGCAAGCACAGAGTGCCGCGTTACCGCCGCCCCAGGGGCCAACACTATCGGCCACGGCAACGCCAGCCGATGCGGTGGTCACACCCATGCCGAAAATCCCCGAGGTGGCCCCGCGTAACCGCCTGCCCGCACAACCCGGCCCGACCGTTGCGGATCCAAAGGCGACCACCGTGGATCCAAAAGTAACCACCGTGGATCCAAAGGCAACTATTACGGATCCAAAAGCAACCACCCCTCCCACCGCCGATGCCATCGCCTCGGAAATTCGCGTTGCCCAGACAGCCCCGGTCACCGCAGCGGCGAGCACGCGCCCCCCGGGTAACACCAAAACCAAGGCGCGGGAAAAGGTTATCGATGCCCATCCCGTCCCCGTCTACAATGACACCGAGGCAGCTACCACCGGTCCGCGCTCCGTTGCCCTGGTCGCCAAAGAATTGGTCTGGGTGCAAATCCAAGACAAGGATGGTCTCGTCTTGAAGGACATGGTCATGCAGCCGGATCATGTGTTCCATATTCCAGAAGGGGAAACCTTTTATGCCATTCTCGGCAGTGCCAGTGCCATCCAGGTGAAGATTGGCGGTAAAACCCTTCCCTACCTTGGCGAAACGGGCGAGGTCATACAGGATCTGGAACTCTCGCCGGAAGCCTTGCAAAAACGGACCAAGGGGCTGTAGACGTGTCCGAACCCTCCCTTGTCGCCCGCAGACGCGCCACCCGTACCATCCATGTGGGTCGGGTCGTTGTAGGCGGCACGGCCCCCATCAGCGTCCAATCCATGACCAACACCCCCACCGCCGATACCGTGGCCACGGGACGGCAAATCGATCTCCTGGACCGGGCGGGTGCCGACATCGTCCGGGTCTCCTGCCCCGACATGGACGCGGCCCGGGCGATGGGTACCCTGGTCCGTAACGCCCGGGTCCCCTTGATCGCCGATATTCATTTCGACTATCGCCTGGCCCTGGAAGCCCTGAACCAGGGGGTGCAGGGATTGCGGATCAACCCGGGGAATATCGGCTCCAAAACCCGCGTCCAGGAGGTGGTGCAAGCCGCCCGGGATCGTGGCGTCTCCATTCGCATCGGCGTCAACGCCGGTTCCCTGGAAAAAGAACTCCTCGCCCGCTACGGCGAACCGACACCCCGGGCCATGGTTGACTCGGCGCTGGGGCACATCCGTATCCTGGAAGAACTGGACTTCCGGGAAATCAAGATCAGCCTCAAGGCCAGTTCCGTTGGCATGACCGTCGCGGCCTACCGCTTGTTGGCCGAGCAGGTCGATTACCCATTGCACCTGGGCATCACCGAGGCGGGGGGACTCTTGCCCGGAGCCGTTAAATCGTCCATTGGCCTGGGTTTGCTCCTGGCTGAAGGGATTGGCGACACCCTGCGCGTCTCCCTGACCGCCGATCCGGTCGAAGAGGTCAGAGTCGGTTTTGAAATCTTGAAAGCCTTGCGGCTCCGTACCCACGGGGTCAACATCATCTCCTGCCCAACCTGTTCGCGGCAGGAATTCAACGTGATCGACGTCGTGGCCCGATTGGAACAACAATTGGCGCACATTCGCGAACCTGTGGCCTTGTCGGTCATCGGATGCGTTGTCAACGGTCCCGGCGAAGCCAAAGAAACAGCCATCGGCCTGGTCGGTGGTGGCCAGGGGAGTCATCTGCTCTACCGTGATGGCCGCCCCTGTGGCAAAATCAACGCCAGCGAATTGGTTGACCGTCTGGTGGCCGAAGTCGAACAGGTCGCGGCGACAATGCGGCACGATCAACAGGAACTCACCGGCTCATGATACAAACCGTACGCGGGGTTCACGACCTTCTCCCGGGCGAAACAACCCTTTGGCAATTCCTCGAATCCGAAGCCCTGTCCATTTTCCGGCGTTACGGCTTTGAAGAAATTCGCACCCCCTTGTTTGAAAAAACCGAGCTGTTCGCCCGTGCCGTCGGTGCCACCACCGATATCGTCGAAAAAGAGATGTACACCTTTGCGGATCGTGGTGGTGATTCCCTCAGCCTGCGCCCTGAAGGTACCGCGTCGGTGGTCCGCGCCTTCGTGCAACAAAGCATGCACCGGCACCTGCCGTGGAAAGTCTGGTATCGGGGGCCGATGTTTCGTTATGAAAGACCGCAAAAGGGACGGCAAAGACAATTCCACCAGATCGGTTGCGAGCTGTTCGGCCCCGAAGGCCCCTTGGCGGATGCCGAACTCATGGCCATGGCCATGCACTATCTGACCGGGATCGGCCTCAAGGACGCCCTGGTACTGGAAATCAACTCATTGGGCTGCCTGACGTGCCGCGCCCCCTATCGCGAGCGATTGATCGCGGCGCTACGCACCTCAGCCGCGCAACTCTGCGACGATTGCCAGAATCGCCTGGAAAGGAATCCCCTGCGTGTTCTGGATTGTAAACGGGAATCCTGTCGTGCCACCATCACCCGGGCACCCATCATGCTGGATCATCTGTGCCCGGGATGCCATACCCATTTCGCCAGCCTTAAGGATCATTTGACGGGGTTGGGCATCCCCCATCAGGTGAATCCCCTGATGGTACGTGGCCTGGATTATTACAATCGCACCGCCTTTGAAATCACCGCAGTGGGATTGGGGGCCCAAAATGCCGTTGCCGCCGGTGGACGCTACGACGGACTGGTGGAACAGATGGGGGGTACGGCGACACCGGCCATCGGCTTCGCCATGGGATTGGAAAGGTTGGCGTTGCTGTTGGACGGGGAAAACAGGCCCACGCTCCCCATGGAGGTCTACCTGGTCACTCTGGGGAACGCTGCCGAACAGGCGGGTCTCAAACTGGCCGATACCCTGCGCAAGGCTGGCCTGTCGGTGGAACTGAACCTGGGTGGTGGATCCTTGAAAAGTCAAATGAAACGCGCCGGACGTTCCCAAGCCCGATATGCCGTGCTGATCGGCGATACGGAACTCGCCAACAATAGCGTCGTCGTCAAAGATATGCTCCAGAGCCAACAGCAGGAGATCCCCATCCCGGAAACCGTGAACCACATGATCACCCTTTGTCGCACCAGCCCTTGACCGACTTGTCACGACCATCGAATCAAAATAAAACCGTAGGATTAACCAAGGCATGGAAAACATTTTCGAACAGATTGACGAAGAGCTGGATGCCGATCGCCTCCGCAAACAGTGGGAAAGGAATCGCCCCTGGATCATAGGCGGTTTCATTCTCTTCTTCCTGGGATTGTTTGCCTACGTCGGCTGGGACGAATACCGGAAACGTGAAGACATCGCCGCCAGCGATCTGTATCTCGCCGCCACCAAACCCCTTGAACAGGGCAACTGGTCGGAAACGCAAAAACAACTGCAACCATTGCTGCAACAATACAAAAACCACGGCTACAGCCTGCTCGGACAAATCGTCGAGGCCCGCTCCCTGGCGGAAACGGGACAAAAAAGTGCCGCTTCCGCAAAAATGGAAAACATGGCGAACCTGACCCAGGAGGACTCCTTGCGCGATCTGGCCCTTTATAACGCCGCCCTGGTTGTCGTCGATGAGGATAGCCCACGCGCTGAAACCTTGCTCGGTCGCATCAAAGACGATTCTCCATTCCGTGGCCATGCCCTGGAAATCTTGGGCTTGCTGGCGCTGAAACAAAAAGATGGGCAAAAGGCTGTCAGCTTTTTCCAAAAAGCGATTGAACTGGGTGCCAAAGGGGAATTGCACACCCGTTTGCTCCGACGCCTGGATCGGCTGGGCAAACCTGCAAAAGAGTAATCCATATGCGAAAATATTCTAATCTTCTTCTGATCACCGCCCTGTTACTGCTGTTATCCGGGTGTTCCAATGCCAGTTCCTGGTCCAGTCCAGGGAGCTGGTTCGGTGACTCGGACGAAAAGGATAAAAAAACGAAACCTTTGCGAACCACACTGGTCGCCCAACCCGGTCAGAATACCGGATTGGTTGAAATCTGGAATCGCTCGGTGGCCAGCAGCCCGGATTCCCCTTTTTTCCATCCCGGTCGATTCGTGGTCACGGGTAGCGACATCTTCGTCGCCACCTACCAGGGGGCCGTTGTCCATCTATCCCGAAAGGATGGCAGCACTTTGTGGAAAAAAGAAGTTGGCCAATCCATCAAGGGGGGGGTGGGCATCGATGACAAACGGGTGTTCACCGGTACGGACGATGGCGAAATGGTGGCCCTCTCCCAAGCCACCGGGGAAGAATTGTGGCGTCAGCGCGTTTCCACATCGGTAACCTCCGCACCGGTTGCCGCCGACGGCAAAATCTTCTTCCTGACCTTGGACAGCCGCCTGTATGCCTTGAACGCCGAAACCGGCGCGACCGTCTGGGTCAACAACAACACACCGGAAGCCCTGGTCATCATGGGTGCCGCCACACCAACGGTCGATCAGGACCGTCTCTTCGTCGGCTATTCCTCGGGAGACGTCCAGGCCGTATCCATCAGCAACGGTAAAGTGCTTTGGAACGACAACCTCACCGTTGTCGGGGGTCGGAGCGAACTGGACCTGCTCCAGGATATTGACGCCGCCATCGTCACCGATGGTCGCAGTGGCCAACCTTCCCAAAGCCGCAAAGTCTTTGCCGTCAACCATCAGGGACGTCTGGTCGCCCTGTCACGGGACGGCGGCTCCAGGTCGTGGACCCATGACCTTTCCGCCCTCCACCCCCCCTTGGTTTGGAATGATCGTCTGTTCATCGCCGATATGGATGGCACCATGCGCGCCCTGGGCATGGAGGACGGCCTGGAATTGTGGCGCGGCGACATCAGCGATGGCCTTTTGACCGCCCCGGTACGCCTGAAAGATCGCATTTTCATCGCCGACAACAAGGGACGGTTGTTTTCCCTGGACCCAACTTCGGGACGCGTCCTGGGACTGGACCGGATTGGCGATCCCGTCCTGGCCGATCCGATGGTTGTCGGTCAGGAGATGTACCTGTGGACCAACAAGGGCAACATGATCGCCTTGCGTTCCCCGTGACCCGGACGCCGTCCAAACACGCTGCCGCCTAACGCCTAAGTGCCCTCCCGGGTCTGCTGCTCATAGGGGTTTTCCCCCTTGCGGAACAACAGGCGAATCACCACACCGGAAAAGCCAAACGCTTCCCGCAATTGATTTTCCAGGTAACGTCGATAGGTTTCGTGGATTTGATCGGGCAGATTGGCGAAAATCACCATGGTCGGTGGTTGGGAACTGACCTGTGTCATGTAACGCAGTCGGATCAGGCGATGCATCCGCCGGGGCGGTGGGTGCTTTTCCACCACATCCCGGAGCCAACGGTTCAAGACCCCTGTCGAAATATGCCGCAAGCCCTCCTTGTGGGTCAGGTGGATTTCGTCGGTGAGCTTTCCGACCCCCTTCCCGGTAACCGCCGACAAAAAAACCAACCGACCATGACTGAAATGGGGGAATGCATCCCGGACCGCTACGGAAAAATCCCGCTCGGTACGTTTGCCGACCGGCATCTGATCCCACTTGTTCACCGCAAAGACCAAACCTTTGCCCGCTTCCATGGCCAGACCGGCCACGCGTAAATCCTGATCGGTTATGCCACGCAGCGCATCCATGACCAAAACGACCACATGGGAGCGGTCGATGGCGCGAATGGCCGCCAGGACGGAAAATTTTTCTATGCGCAGGGCGATACGGCTTTTGCGGCGAATACCCGCTGTATCCACGAGTATCATTGCGCGTCCACGACCATCGACACAAAGCATGTCGATGGAATCCCGTGTCGTTCCGGGAATTTCCGAGGTCACCAAGCGATCCTCGCCCAACAAACGATTGATCAGGGAACTTTTGCCCGCATTGGGACAGCCGACCACCGCCACCCGCACCACAGCATCGTCCCCGACAACCGCATCACCCTCATTTTCCGGTGGCAGGGCCGCGAGCAACGCTGCAACCAACTCCCCGATACCGGTGCCATGGGACGCGGAAATGGCAATGACCGGTTCCAACCCCAACGTATAGAATTCGGCATAACCATGTCGTCCCTGATGGCCGTCCGATTTATTGACGGCACACAGCACCGGTTTGCCGCTGCGGCGCAACAAATCGGCCAGGAACATATCATCCGCCAAAGGTCCGACCCGGGCATCCAGAACCAAGACCACCAAATCAGCCTCTTCAACCGCCAATTGCGCCTGGTGCCACACCTGACGTTTGATGGTTTCGCTTTGATCCGGTTCAAATCCCCCGGTGTCCACAACCCGGAACACCCGCCCGTCCCACGCCGCCTGGGCATAATGACGATCCCGCGTCAAACCCGGGGTATCATCCACCAGGGCCAGTCGGGTACGTGTCAACCGGTTGAACAGAGACGATTTGCCAACATTGGGCCGACCCACCAGGGCAACGAGTGCCATGTTCTTGGTGACAGACTCGGAATGATGCATGGCCTCAGCCGGTCTCCTCTATTGCATGCGACACAAGTGCCCGTGAAAAAAAAACAAAAGCCTGCAGCGTCGGTTTCCACCAACACCGGGCTTACGCCAACCTTCTCAGTGATCCTTCCAGGGCGATCAGGCTCGTTTTTTCTTGCGAAAATAATTCAGGACAGCGTGAACCGTGACAAAACCACGCAACACCCCCTGATTGGAAACCACCGGCAGCGCCCGCAGATTGAATTCGGTGAGCAAATCGGCTGCCTGGTTGATGGTACCTCCCAAAGAAACCCGGATCAACTGTTGGGTTTGGTTCAATTTGCCCAAAGGCAACGTGCAAATCGCCTTGTCCCGTGGCCCCATGGCCTTGGTGCCAAAAAAGGGACCCATCACCTGGCGCAGATCACTCTGGCTGATAACCCGTATCAATTTGCCATTGCGATCAACGCCGATATTTCGGTGTCCCTCTTCCCGCATCGCGTTGATGGCACTTATGATTTGCTCTTCCTCCTTGAGCGAGAACGGCGGCTCCGTAACCACTACCCGGACACTACCCGGCTCATCGGGTGCCGGCAAACCATCCGAATTGGAAAAAACAACGCCCCCGGTGGAAATTTTGGCCAAATCTTCCGGGGTGGCCATACCGGCCCCGGCCGCATCATCTTTGGGCTCTTTGTCCGCAGTAACCGCCACGGGCGGCGGTGGTGCCTCGGCAACCTTTGGAGCCGGCGGCGGTTCCGGGGGTGGTGGGGCAGCAGTCGCAGCAGCCTTTGCCGCCGATGCGGCCATTTCCTCGGGTGTTCCCGGAACCTCAACCTTCAATAACGCTTCAGCAAAACCACGCGACAGCACCCAGTGGCATATTTCCACTGGAAAACTCGCCACCGTAATTTCGGCGGTAGCTACCAGATAAGTCACACCATCCACCAGAGTTGGCGGCATATTGCCAAATTCGCAATGTGTCGTCCGCTCTAAAAACAGATGCCCCCCCTCGGTCATTTTCTTTTCCACCAGGTCGTTCATCGCCCCCACGACCTGATTGGAAACCTCGTTGAACCCCTCCTGAAATTCTTCGTTATAATCTCTGGTTTTGACCTGGGCTTGAATAACGGCCTCACCCATCATCATCATCAACCCGGTCAGGGCAATGGAGGTCGAGACGTCAAAGATCAGGTGGACATCACCCGAATTCAAGCCATCCTCGCGCACGTAAGCGACACTACGATCTTTTTCGATCAAGGTTTCCAGATCGTCGAGCCCATTCATCAACTCCACATCCGTCAAGGAACAGGCAACGGGAGCCGCGGTCAGGGTATTGAGGTCATTGGCCAACTTGGCAAAATAGTTGAGAAAGAACGGCCTCGTTTTTTTTACAATTTTATCTGGAGTTTCCATTCGTTCCGACTCGCGCGTTTCCTGGTGTCACCAAACCTGGCTTTAGCTGCCGATTTTGTATCAAACCGGCGGACAGGCTAAAGGACGCAAAAAACAAGCCATTTTTAATTTATCGGAAGCGACACAACCACAAATCGAAAAATCCACGGGCCACAAGCACGCAAACAACGCTCCGAGAGGATTGAGAGAACTTGAGAAGGGTCATTTCAGTAACAGAAGAGGAGAAACCGACTCAAGACAAAAACCGACAATGAACGGGTTAAACGAGACGATGCACCGTATAGCACCATCCGAAGCCGATCCAAGTGACATGAAAGGTAACAAAAAGGGCATCCGGGAGGATGACAAAAAACTGTCACCCCCGCCATACCGCACCCGACTCAAGGCACGTCACGGGGGATGGACATGGATACGAAGTGCGGATTTGGCGAGGCGAGCGTTTGATTAAGTACTCGCCATCGCAAAGCCAACCGCGACCAAGGGCGACCTTGGGCAAGGCCACCCGTGAGTCACGATATCGGCAGGCAATCCATTACTTCATGAACTGACCCAGGGTCGCCTTGAGGGTATCCGGCGTAAAAGGCTTTTTGATATGGCCATTTGCGCCCGCCTCAATGGCGGCCTGAACCTTGGATTCCCCCCCCTCCGTCGTCACCATGACGATGGGAATGGACTTGGCAGGGCCTGTTGTACCGCGAACCGACTTCACAAAATTCAGGCCATCCATCACCGGCATATTCCAATCCGACAGAATCAACTGGAAATTGCTGTCCGCTGCCAGTACACCCATGGCTTCCTGACCATCACCCGCTTCGATAATATCATCAACCTTGAACCCCGCCTGCCGCAGTCCCCGGCTGACAATTTTACGCATCACACTGGAATCATCAACGATAAGCACACGCATGGAATTCTCTCCTTCAAGAAACATAAAAGCCAGGATGGTAACCAATCCATGAAAGAAAATCAATAAAAGATCACCAAACCGCTACCATCACCTCACAAGTTCGCCAGGACGAGCAGTGTACTCCCCTCGACTTCAAAGATAAATTTTTCCGTACTGTGAACCGTTTTCCACTCGGCCATCACTTCTTTACCAACCACGGCCATGGGGGGATGCACCTTGACATTGGCCATTCCGGCATTGCTCTTGGTCCCTCCCCCCACCATGTTGGCCAGCTCCGCAATACCATCCATCAAGTCAGCCATATTCAATTGTTCCGCTGGCAAGCCAACAATACGCGAAACGATGGAGCGGACCAACGTCAGGGAACCGGAAATGCCGATCATCCCCTCCCAATCCCCGGTCAAACGAATCATGGCCCCCGCTTCCTGATCCAAGCAAAAGCGGTCCATTTTTTCCCGATGGACGAACAACGCTTCCGTCATCGCCATACGGGACAGGACATCCTCGACGGCAACCTGTAACGCAGCAAAGACAGTTTCTCTCTTATCGTCGCCATTTCGCGATAAATCCATGGAAATCTCCCAGAAAATCCATCCCTGCAATGATTAAAACGATCGGCTCGGACCCGAACCGGACATCCCCCCCCCGGGGGCGGCCCGGCCAAACCCCGGCATCACACCCCCCCCATACCCATCGCCTCCATGATGCGGGATGCCATTTCCTCCTGGGTGAACGGTTTGGTTTGGTAATGACACGCCCCCGCCTGGATTGATTTGACGATGTAATCCTTCTCCCCCTCGGTGGTCACCATCATGACCGGTATATGCTGCCACCGGGGATCCCGTTTGATGGCCTTCAGGACATCCAGGCCAATCATCCCGGGCATGTTCCAATCCAGAAGCACCAAGCCCACCTCATGCGAAGATTGCTCCAAAACCTTGAGACCCACCTCACCATTTTCCGCTTCCAGCACTTCATAGCCCAACATCGCCCCGATCCCGGAAATAACGCGGCGAATGGTTCTGGAATCATCAATCGTCAGCAGCTTCATCCTATCATCCCCAACAAAAGAGTACGTTGCTTGACGCCAGTTTCAAACACGCTTCGGACGGAACAAGGCTGCACCCTTGATGAGTACCTGCTCAAAAGCATCCGTATATCCTCTGGGCGATTCCGATGCCCCTATCGCCATCCACCCATCCTTGGCCAACCCACGATGAATCTTCTGATAAATGGCTTTTTTAAGATCTTCCGAAAAATAAATCAAAACATTCCGACACATGACGAAATCAAACACGCCATGCGGGGTAAAATCATCCTTGAGGTTGAACTGTTTGAATTCCACGAGCCCGCGAATTTCCGGTTTCACTTCATAGACCATGCCATTTTTGCTGAAATATTTTTCGAGAAACTCTGGTTTCATCCCCCGCGAAATGGCCAACTGGCTGTAACGAGCCGTTTTGGCGATAGTGACTGCGGACGGTGAAATATCGGTGGCCAAAATGCGAAATTTGCTCAACGAGGGTGCTTTCGGGCCGATCTTCTCCATGGATTCATGCAACAACATGGCGATGGAATACGGTTCCTGACCCGTGGAACACGCCGCCGACCAGATGCGAACCTGCGCTTGCGTCATCGCTTTGCCAAGTAAATGCGGGATCACCGTTTCGGTCACGGCCGTGGCAAACGATGCATCGCGAAACCATAGGGTTTCGTTGGTCGTCATGGCATCGATGACCTTGTTGCGTAACGGACCCGTATCCTTTTTCAGCTTTTCGTACAGATCGGTGAAATTTTCACAACCATTCTGCACCAAAAGCACGGTCAACCGGTTTTCGACCAGGTATTCCTTGCCCTCATTGACCAGAATACCGCTGTGGTCATGCAGGAACTGGCGGATGAGTTGAAATTCTTCTTTGGAGATTGCCATGGTCGTTTCCCCCCTAGCATCCACACATTTCGGCAATCTTCGGACCGATCTCATCCAGGGGGAGAGACAGATCCGACAATCCTTTTTCATCCACCGACCTGGGCATCCCATAGACGACACACGTCTTTTGGTCCTGGGTGATACAAAACGTCCGCCCCATCCGTTTCAAGGCATCGACGCCGTTGGCGCCATCGCGTCCCATGCCGGTGAGGACAACCGCCAAAATACGCCCCGGGAAACAAGCCACTGCCGACATAAACAACACATCCACGGCGGGACGGCATTCATTCACCTTGGGACCATCATTCAGCATTATTTTCAGCTTGCGATTTTCTTCGACCAGCGTCATATGTCGACCACCCTGAGCCACAATCACATCCCCCGGTTCCAACGCCTGATCGTCCTTGGCCTCGCGAACATCCAACCCCGAGGTTCGCGACAACTGTGCCGCCAATGAAGCGGTAAATACCGGCGGCATATGTTGCACTATCAACATGGGAACCGGCAATTTACCGCCAATCCTGGCCAAAAGCCTGGTCAGTGCCGCCGGCCCTCCCGTGGAGGAACCCACCAGGATCAATCCCGGGGCATCTTGCGCCGCCCCTTTGACCTGCTGCCCATGCCCGCTGGGCTTGATCCGTACCGCCGGAGGCTTTGCAAGTGTTGGTGGAGGTACCCTGGCCGGTGCCGGCATCACGGGTTTGGTCCCCTGCACACGGGGAGGTGTTGCCGCAGAACCCGTCCCACTTTCTGCAACGGTAAGGGCGGGTTTTTCGGCCCGTTCCCCTTCGGAAATCGCAGCACCGGAACCACCCCCCCCATCGCCGCGTTCCTTGATAATGACGGACAGGATCGGTTCCAAATCCTTGCGCAACGCATCCTTGGCGCGATCGACATTGCTCTCCATGGGCTTGGTAATGAAATCCAGTGCGCCGGCGTTGAGGCACTCCATGATAATGTTGGCATTGGAACGCGACAAACCACTGACCATGATCACTGTGAGACCCGGGAAACGCTTGGCGATTTCCCTCAGGCTGGTCAACCCATCCATAACCGGCATTTCCACATCCAAAAGAACCACATCCGGGCACGTTGGATCTTTGGCGGCAAACAGACTGGTGATCTTATCCAAAGCTAACTTGCCATTGGAGAGCGTCGCCATGACCTGAATCCCAGGGATGCTCTCAGCAACTTTCTTCATGATCATTCTGTAAGTGATGGTATCATCAACGACCATCACCTTAAGGGGCATCACCACTGCGTTTCCTTGCCAGCAAAATAATTTACGTGCGACAACCCATGGCTATTGATACGTCCATTGATAGACCACCTCAGCCTGATTGCCCGCGCCATGATAAACCAACTCACTGCACAACGAACGTATCAATGCGATACCCCGCCCCCCATGTCCCGCATTCCCCTCCAAATAGGATTGTACCCGGGTATAATCGAAACCCGGGCCACTATCCTGTAAACGGATACGTATCGCCCCACCGATCCGCCGGCCATCGGCCTCATTCACCACCGGTTCGTGGACAAGGGTCAGTTTGATAAACCCCGATTCCATGGCGTTCAACCGCGCCTCGCGCTGGTTATAATATTCGATGAATCCGGAGGGGGTCTTTTTCATCTCGGTATCCAACCCCAGCAAACCATGATCCAGGGCGTTGGAAAGCAATTCCGCCAGGATGGTGTACAGCCTTTCCCGATGACCGGTCGGGGCCTGAATTGACATCACCGCATTGATCACCGTGGGCAGGGGATCCACATTTTTCAGGGTCCCGGCATGGAACGCAAACGACATCTCCCAGGGAGCCGGTGGCAAACTTTTTTCCGAACGCCGTGGCATCCCTCCCGGAGGCTCTTCACCAGCACGGGAACAATCGATCTCCAACAAGCTGATATCGTCACACTGCTCGGTATCACCTCGAAATGCCTTCAAAGAATGAAGAATGACATCAAATATTTTATCAGGCTGCACATCACCACCGAAGTGGGACATCAACCTGTCCATGCCAAACATCACCCCCTCTGAATCAGGGGCTTCAATCAATCCATCCGAGTACAAAAATACCCGGTGTTCCGACTTCATCTCCAGGATTTCCATCTTGCGATCTTCGCGAGTCAACGCCACAACACCCAACGGCAAGCGATTGGAGGCCAAGCGTCGCACCACACGACCCGTCTTGTCGGTCACCAGGACATCGGGCAACCCCCCATTCCAAACCAAAAGCGATTGTTGGCGATAATCGACCTCAATCAAACAGGCGGCGCAAAACATGCGAGTCGGCATCACGGCGATCAGCTTGGCGTTCATCGCCTCCACCAACTCGCTCAAGGAAAAGCCCTGCGCCGTCATTTCATAGAAAATTTCGGCCAACGGCATGGCCCCCACCGCAGCCGATAGACCATGTCCGGTGAAATCACCCAACATGATATGCAGCCCCCCTGCGGGATTATAGGCGGCCACCAGCAAATCACCATTGAACACCGACATCGGTGATGTCCATCGCTTCAAACAGGGGGCATCCAGCAAATTACCCGCCGATACAATCTTGGCAAAGAGATGCTGCCCAATTTCCATTTCCTGCTGCAGTTGCCCCTGATGGCGTTCCACCGTCTCTTTCTGCCGTCTGAGTTCGCCATGGAGTCGACGAATCCGCTCCATCGCGTCGATCTTGGCCTGCAGGATCGTTCGATTGAAGGGCTTGGTCAAAAAGTCATCACCCCCGGCATCAATACACTGAACCAGGGAATCCTCATCCGTTACCGCTGTTAAAAAGATGATGGGTACGAAACGATTGGCAGCCAATCGTTTGATCTCCCGCGCCGCCTCATAACCGTTCATGCGCGGCATGCGGATATCCATCAACACCAAGTCGGGCTGCTCCCTGTGGAACACCTCCACCCCCGCAACACCATCGGAGGCGATGACCACGGAGTGACCATCCCGAGCCAAAAGGCGGTTCAAAATGGTGCTGTTGATACGATCATCATCAACAATTAGAATTTTCATGCCATAAGCCAGGAACGATCCTTGGAAGTCATCATGAAATCTTGAATAGACGTTGAAAATTAGCCGTTTCAAGAATCTTTTTTATTTCCGGCTTGGCATTGACGATTTCAATGTCCGACTCGTTGGTACCCGCCTCTTCCCGCAATAACAACAACATTCCCAAGGCCGAGGAATCAATGTATTCCGTCCCCGACAAGTCGATCACAAATTTCCGCCCCTTTTTTCCCTTACTGGTATCTTCCTGATAGGCGGTACGAAACTGGGAATGCATTTCAAAATTGAAACGCCCCTTGATGTTAATCGTCGTCTCTTGCTCCGTCCGCTCGACGGAAATGTTTCCTGACATAATCCAGCTCCCGTTGGTAATTGGTTTTCCCTGGTTCCAACCCCGGTCACCCTCACATCCCGGACCAATACCCTGCCCGCCCGAGTCCCCATGACACTGTGCGATACCGCAGTACTCCCTTTATAATCCTGAAGTACAAACTAGAAAAGCTCCACTTCACCTTCATCCATGGAACTTTGCTGTACCGCACCACGATCAACCGCATTAAAGCCATCTCTTTGCCCCGACAGCACATTCTCCAAATGAAAGCGCCGCACCTCTGGATCCACCCCATCGGTGAACAGGATTTCCGCCTCCATGGCCTGGGTGAAGTTTTCCAAAATGGCTATTTTTTTCTCCATACTATGCGACAACTGCGTCACCATATCCTCAAACTGCATGGACATGATGGCAACACCCACCTGGGCACTGATCTGATCGGCCAATCCGGTCACTTTATGAATGGTTTCCTCGGTGAACCGATCAATTTCACTGACTTCCGCCATCATTTCATCGACCCGACCCTTGGATTCAATGGCAAAGCTCATATCCTTGGATGCCATCACTTCAATAATTCCTTTGGCCGACTCGATTTCTTTTTTGGATTTGCGCACCACCCCGCTGATACGGTCACTGAATTCATGAGAATTGCGGGCCAACTTGCGCACCTCCGAAGCAACAACCGAAAAGGCCTCTCCCGCCGTGCCGGCACGCGCCGCCACGATACGGGCATTCAGCGACAACACGTTGGTCTGCTCCGCAATGCCATTGATATCATGCAATAGTTCAACAATCTCGTTCATCTGCGTCGATAATTCGTCAATCCTGTGCACCATTTCCATACTTTGCCGACTCACCAGGATAATATGATCAACGAAAGTTCTCAATATCTTGTCGGTCTCACTGACGAAACCGCGAATATTGACACGTGAGTCCCCCTCTCCGGCACCCCCACCCGAAGAGGTATCCATGGAGACCGTCAGGGAGGTCACCAAACTCAACTGGCGATCCGAACTGTCCCTGAGACCGTTAAAACTGTCCGTCAACTTGCCAATGGCATCCTGTACCAAATTTTTGACCTGCCCCATCTCCGAGCGGACACTGTCAAGCTGTCGTCGGTATTCTTGCGCTATTTCCCCTGCAACACTCTTGGTATCATCGTCCATGGTTTAACCGGCGTTCGTTAAGGAAAAAAAAGGGATCAACCCGATTGCCGCTCATCAAAGCCAAGGACCGCAGCCACATCCAGAATAATCAGTAGATTTCTTTCAAATTCGACCACACCATGCACAAAATCGGCAGAGATACCCCGCATATTGGCCGGAGGGGGTAAAATATTATCATCAACGATTTCCCGGACATCACCGAGTTGATCCACAGCCAGTCCCACGGGATCCTCCCAGGGACACTTGCTCTCGGCAAGTCCCGGGTTGATCTTGAGTACCTCGCTATGGGTTTTCATGATAACATTGTATTGTTTGACGGCTCCACCCTCCGCCACATCGTCACCAGACCACCCCAGACGCTTTTTCAAGTCGAACAGGGTGATCACCCGACCACGTATATTGAGCATTCCCCGAATGTAATCCTGAGACCCGGGGACGGGTGTACACTCCATCGACCGGTTGATCTCCCGAACCAGCACAATATCAATGCCCAGGTAAAGATCCCCCAAGGTAAAAGTACTTACGAGCATAACCGTTTCTCTTTCTCATGGGACATAAAATTTTCTGGTTATTCAAGGGCTGGGGACCAAGCGTCAGTCCCGGGCCTGCATCAAGGACACCACCTTCAACAATCGGTTCTTGTCTATGGCCGGGACACAACTGACGAAACCCGCCTTGAAACATCTTTGTTCCACATCCGAAGAGATCGACGATGTGGTCGCAATCATGGGGATATCCGCATGAATGGTCGAGGGCACTTCATGCGCCAGTTCAAACCCGTCCATCCCCGGCATGTTCAGATCGGTCACCAACAGGTCGAATTCCCCCATCTTGAGTTTTGCCAGAGCGGCCTGGCCATCCTCCGCCTGATCCACATCAAACCCAACGGATTGCAGATAATTACTGGTCAAGGCACGCAAGAACGGGGTGTCATCCACGACCAGTGCTTTCAGACCGGATCGATCCACTTGCGACTGGGTATGCGGCATTTCGATCCCAGCCAGCACGAGGACGGTATTGACATCGGGGAACAGGACCACCCGATCATCAATCTGCGCCGAGCCGAACAACCCTTCCGCCCGGATGGCCCGACAATCCAGATCGATGTGGGTCTCCCGGGTATCGATGATACGGGAAAAAATCAGACCCGCCTGAATATTGGGAATATTGGGAACCACCATGCACAAATCAGCATCCCCCTCCTCCTCCGGATCACCACCGCTATAGCCCATCCCCTCCAATCCCATGACCTGATCGGGATAAACCGCACGGAATGTTCGACCATCGTAGCGGACGTATGGCAAGCCACCAATGGTATCCAGCAATTTGGGCGAGATTTTTTCCACCCGTCGTACCATGCTGTGGACAATCCCCATGATCAAACCGGTCCCGGTCTCCAGCAGAATGATATTCTGCCGTTCGCGCAACGCCGCACGCCGCTCCTCATCCAGATCCATGCGGGTGGCCCGTTCGACGTTGGAGAAATTAATCTTGGCCTGTTCCATCAACCCGGCATAGTCGATGATCAGCGAAACGCTGCCATCACCCAAAATGGTGGTGGCGGAAAAACACAGATTGTCTTTGAAGTACGAAGGGAGCGGCTTGACGACGATTTCTTCGCTGTCCAGCACCTCGTCCACCACCATGCCGAACTCGTTGCCACCGACATTGAGGACCATCACATAGGCCACCAGATTGTTGGGATCACGACGATCTGCGGCTTCCTCACGCCGATCGTCCCCCACGGTGGCCCCCTTGGATGCGGCCAAACCGGTCGATCCCCCGAGACGGGCGGCATCACGGGCCTTCCGTGCCTGGGCACGCCGATCCGACAACCGTTCCCGCCGGTCAAAATTGTCGCCACCCGGCGGCCATACCCGCGATACCCCCAGCACCTCCGCCAAATCGACCAACGGCAGCAACATGTTTCTCAGCCTGAGTACCGGGGCATTGCCCACCGTCTCGATCTGGTTGGCACGATCCGATTCCGCGATGCGGACGATCTCCACCAGTCCAATCTCCGGAATGGCAAACCGTTGGTTGCCCGACGACACGATCATGGCCGGAATGATCGCCAGGGTCAGCGGCAACTTGAGAATGATCGTGGTCCCCTTGCCCACCTTCGACTGGATGGTAACCGTCCCACCCAATTTTTCAATATTGGTCTTGACCACATCCATGCCCACGCCGCGTCCCGAGACATCGGACACTTTTTTGGCCATGGAGAGACCCGGGGCGAAGATCAGGTTGAGGGCATCCTCCTCGCTCATGGCATCCGCCTGCCGCTCGGTGATCTGCCCCCGTTCCAACGCCTTTTGCTTCACCCGTTCGGCATCGATGCCGGCACCATCATCCGCCAGGGAGATATTGACCAACCCATTCTCATGATAAGCCGCCAGCTCCACCCGGCCCGCTTCGGGCTTACCGATTTTCACCCGGTCCTGGGGTAGCTCAATGGCGTGATCCGCCACGTTACGGATCATGTGTGTCAAAGGATCGGACAAGTGTTCAATGACCGATTTATCCAGATCAACCTCACCACCACGAATCTCCAGGTCGATCTTTTTTTCAAGCTTGCGCGCCAGATCACGCACGATACGGGGAAACTTGTTGAACACCACACTGACCGGCTGCATGCGGGCCTGCATCACCTTTTCCTGAATCCGGCTGGTGATGGAGTCCAAATTTTGAATCAGCGGTCCGAAGTGGGGGAACTGGGTCTGCACCTCCACGGCGGCACGCGTCAACTGGTTACGTGCCAACACCAGTTCCCCGGCCATATTGATCAACTCGTCCAACAGGGAGACACTGACGCGCAACGTCTCTTCCACAGCCGGTGGGCCACCCCCCCCTTTTGAAGCCGCAGTCCCCCCGGTATCCCGACCATCCCGACCTTTTCCTGTCATGGTCGTCAAGGTACCGGGTTCAGGCCGCCGCAGGCGCGGTTTGAAACCCATCTCGACCGCATTGGCCTCCTCCAGGGAACTGGACTGGACATCGACGTCACCGTTCCGAGCCGCCACCGGTGCTGATGCGGGAGCCGTCCCCTTGGGCGGTGCCACCTGACGCGCCAAATCCTGGGGAATGGCAATGGGCTTCACCCGACTGGCATCGGCCTGGAGCAGGGAAATCAACAAATCTTGCTCCAGGACCGTCGCGATCAGCAGATCCAGCACCGAGCCGGTGTACCCCTCCAGATCCTGCTCACCCGAGATGGGCGGATCCGTATCCACCACCTTGCCCACGGAAGAGAGCAGCGCCTTGGTCTGGACGAAACGAACCCGTTTTTCCGGTCCGGCCCCACCCATATCCAGGTGGAACAGGAAAAAGCGCCGCCCGTGAATCACCGAGTCGGCAACGACATCGGGATATTTCGCCAAATCAAAGCCCGCCCCGACCGGCGCATCCGAACTCATTCCGGGGACAGCGGCCTGGGGAGGCGGCGCAACCTTCGGTGGCGATGGTGCCTTGGGGGGTGGGGGAGCCTCCTCCTCGGGAGCGGAAGCGTTCTCCTCGGCCGGGGGGGTATCCGCTTCCCCGGGATCAGACGGGGCTTTCACCGGCTCTGCAGGTTTTTCCGCTGGTTTCTCCACGGGAGCCGCGCTTTTGGCAGCACCACCACCCGCATCCCCATCCAAAATCGACTGAATAACGCGAATCTCCTCGCTGGCATCCACCGAAGCACTGGCGGAAACATCGGAGATCATCGCTTTGAGTTTATCCAATCCCGACAGCAGGCTATCCGTAACCGCAGGGCTTGCCGACATGCTGCGTTCCCGGACCTTGCCGAGAAGGTTCTCCATGCTGTGGCTCAGCTTGGTGATGTTCGTCAGCCCGAAGAAACCTGCCGACCCCTTGATGGAGTGGACACCACGAAACAAACGGTTGATTATCTCCGGTTCCGTGTCATCACCGTTTTCCTCCAGGGTCAGGAGATCGGGCTCAATGGTTTCAAGATGCTCGGAAGCCTCTTGAACAAACATCCCTAACAGCTCATCATCTTCCTCGGACATAAGGGACCTTCACTCCGTTGCCAGGTTGGGAACAAACTGC
The DNA here is from genome assembly GCA_002753515.1 of Magnetococcales bacterium. GTDB lineage: Bacteria > Pseudomonadota > Magnetococcia > Magnetococcales > UBA8363 > UBA8363. The sequence goes on along the minus strand of PEAK01000010.1, from coordinate 26,373 downwards.
ATCAGTGCCTATTTTTGACCATTGCCATTTGTAAATCAAGCTTAGTCATGGAAAAAAGTGTTTAAATCTTGACCATGACCCCTGCCGGTCCACCAACCCACGAAAATGTGGGGGTAATAACGCATCGAAACAGCGACATTGATTTGCTGATTGCAATTGGTGCCGGAATCGACTATACATGGGTGATTCGTCCCTCTGGGATTTTTTACGAATCATCAATCAGGCAGGCTCTTCACTATAACGAAAACAACCTGTGCCCACGCGCTACCCTGTCCGTCTCCCGCCCCGTCCGTATCTCAAAGGTTCAGGTCGGGATCGGGGATCAGTCAGGTCAAACGGGTATTGTAGCGTGCAAATTAGTTACCAAAGTGGGCCCCGACTACTCTTTACGGGAGGAGGATATGAAAAAATCGGTGGTTTCGGAGATCATGAACGAACCCGTCGCCGACAACAATGACACGCATCTCTGGATGGCTGTCATGGATCGGGCCGTGCGTGACCTGATCGCCTTGGAGAAGTACCGGCAGGATCCTGCGGTCATGGAGGATCCCGTGTTTCGCTATGATTATCGCACCCTGAAAAAATGGTTCCATTCCCCATCCATGGAACCTGGATCCTTCAACTGGATCTGCTCCCTGGTCAATATTGACCCCAAATGGGCGTTGAATCGCCTGGAAGAACGTCTGAAGGTGTGCCTCATCCCCGACTCCAGTCGCAAAAACCGCATAGACCACCGCATGGACGCCATGAGTCTGGATGCCAGTATGTTGGACATCGAGGAAGATAAATCGGATCTCTCCGAGGCTTGTGCAGCCTGACGTGGGCCACCTGAAGCGGGTTGTCGTCCCGTGTGATAACGATCCCATTGGTTTGGTGAATTGATATTGAGGACACGCTCGGGTCGTGCTTGTTGCAATCACTGAAAATCATCCTGATCGAATCGAACACAGCCAAAGGGCGCGGATACGGCGCCCTTTGGCTTTTCCCGGGCGTCACCATCCTTCAAACCGTTGTTCCTTGCACTGACCGTCGTTTTCCGCCAGGATCACACCGGCAACTGTGAATAGGCCTTGATCATCGTTTCGGCCAAAGCGCATGGAAGATGCTTCGGTTCCGTCTGGGTTCCCGCTTTCGCGGGAATGACAAACGACTGCAATTTCAGCGATTTTTTCGTCATTCCCGCGAAAGCGGGAATCCAGAATGAGTTAGCTCGGACGAAACGATGATCAAGGCCCTTTGAATACAACCCCTGACCGAGCCTAAAAGGACGACACCCGAGCCATGTCCTTGCCTGATTCTCCTTCTCCTGCATCACGTCCACTTCCCGCATCCTGGATTCGGGGCAGCCAGTTTCTCGGAACCCGTTATCCCATCCTGGGCGGTGCCATGGCGTGGCTTTCAGAACACAATCTCGTCTCCGCCATCTCCCAGGCCGGTGGCTTCGGGATCCTGGCCTCTGGAAACATGCCCCCGGAAAAACTGCGTCAGGAAATCCAGTTAACCCGTACCCGAACGTCCCACCCCTTTGGCGTCAACCTGATCACCATGAACCCGGAATTGCCCGAATTGGTGCGTGTCGTCACGGAAGAAAAGGTCAGCCATTGCGTATTAGCCGGTGGATTACCAGATCAACCCACGATTGACGCACTGAAACAAACCAACATCCGGGTTATCCTGTTTGCCCCCTCCCTGCCTCTGGCCAAAAGGTTGCTGAAACGGGGTGCCGATGCCTTGATCGTCGAGGGCCACGAAGCGGGTGGCCATGTTGGACCGGTGTCAACCTCCGTCCTGATCCAGGAAATCCTGCCCCATGTGACCGAAGTTCCCGTTTTTGCCGCAGGCGGCATCGCCAGCGGTGCCATGGTGGCCGGATTGGTCGCCATGGGAGCGGCCGGGTGTCAACTGGGGACACGCTTCGTGGTCGCGCACGAATGCGTTGCCCACGCGCATTTCAAGAACGCCTTCCTGCGTGCCCAGGCCCGGGACGCCCAGGTCACGGCACAGTTTGATCCCATACTCCCGGTCATCCCGGTGCGTGCCCTGGTGAACAAGGGAACGCAAAGTTTCAACGCTTTGCAATTGCAATTGATTCAGGAGGTCAAGGCAGGGTCCAAAGACAAAAAAACGGCCCAACTGGAACTGGAGCATTTTTGGGTGGGTGCCCTGAAACGCGCCGCCATCGATGGTGACGTGGATAACGGTTCCGTCATGGCCGGTCAGAGCGTCGGGCTGGTCCACACCACCCAAAGCGTTGCTGAAATCATGGAAGAGCTGACCGCTCTGCTGCATTAAATACCGGTCTTTTTTTTCCCCCACGGCACCATTTGCCGCACAATCTCCGTCTTAAGGCAGAATCTGCCTGCCGCCCCCCCGGCGTAAAGAAGCCCGTTCCAACGGGCTTTATAGCCATCTTATTGACAATCCATAAAATATTATATTGGCATGGATATTGATTGTCCTATGCAGGTATGACTTCACCCCATCGATAGCGGTATTCGACGAGACCACCATGATCCCACTGAGCATGCCCCTGGCGGAAACAACGTTTGCCAACCCGGCGAATAGCGCCCCGGTTCAACCGTCCAATCAGTCGCACCCCGATGAGGATTTCTCCAGGGTGCTTGAGAAGGCATCCAACGGTAAAAAACAGGGGGCTCGCGAAACCAAACCATCCCATGGTCAAGAGGTTGCCTCCAATACCGCCTCCAAAGCCCGGGATGCAACTGAGGCCAAGCAAGCGGATACCGCCAACAAAAAGGCGGACGATGACAAAGCGGCGCTCATGGACAACGCTCAAAACAAAAAGGACGTCGCCAAGTCCATCGATGCTGCGGATAAACAGGATGATCGCAACCAGCTGATCAATCAAAAGGCTGACGCTGCCAAAAAAGCGGATAACGAGCAAATAACGGCCGAAGCGGATCAGGAACAGTTGGACGAAGCGCAACGTATTGAAGCCGCGCAGTGGGTCAAACAACGCAAGAAGGGGAATACGGAAGATCCCAAAGCGGGTATCAACCCGTGGTCCGCCATTCTCAACCCGACTCCGGTGGGCACACCGTTGTCATCGCCCTCACCCGGGCAGCAGATTGTGGGTGGCAACCAGGCGCCTTTCATGACCTTCGCCGTGGATAGCGGCAAGGGGGGGGGAGCGGTACAAGGGGGGACGAACAAAGGGGGATGGACGGTCACCACGGTGGAAATGGCCCTTGCAGGCGTCAAAACGGGACACATAACAGCCGAGCAGACCGCCAGCCAACAAACGGCCCCAGTGGCCACCGACCCGGGTTTGCAAGGTTTGCGCGTCAACACGTCGAGTCAGGCCATTCAGTATGCCGCCAAACCCATGCCGGCCTATTCACCCACCTTCGGTGAAGATTTGGCAGAGCAACTCGGCAGTCTCCGGATGATTTCCCGACCCGGTATGAACGACCAGGTCCGCATCAATCTCGTACCCCGTGAGCTTGGCACATTGGATGTACGTCTGACGGTAGACGAGCAAAACCGTGTCCACATGCTCATTACCACCGAAAGTGATGCCGCCCGCGACTTGTTGAACAAGCAAATGCCCCAGTTACGCGATGCCTTGGCTAGCCAAAACCTGGGGCTTGGCGCCATTCAGGTCCAGGTGGATCAGCGACAACGAGGCGATCAATCGGCCAATCAGGGCTTTGAGTGGCACGAAGGCCAAAAAGGCACCTTGACAGCCGACACCGGTACCGTCAGCAGCACCGCGGTACCGGTCGCTCAAACCAACCGTCCGTGGAGTCCGGGGCAGGGATTGTCGGTATTTGCTTGAAGTCCCATGGAATCGCCGGGCAAGGCCAAGGAAAAAATTGCCTGCTGGGGGACGGAACGGAATACCAGAAAGGAAAAAAATGACACTTTTTTCTGATTATTGTAGTGAAAGACTTTAAAAATCAGCGCATTCTATCAATATGGACTAGGCATGAAAATTGAATAACGGATCGTAACACCGGGTATCTCAGCCCCTCGAGGCTGTCAACAAGCCTGACATGATCCGGTTCCAGGTCACACACCAGGAGGCCACGTTATGACCATCAGCGATACTTTCGGCACCATACCATCGACACCGACCCCGAGTGCGACGACATCCAAATCGACGACGCAGGATGCCGCGACGCTACAGGCCGATTTCCTGAAAATGCTGACCGCACAATTGCAAAACCAGGATCCGTTGCAACCGATGAACAATACGGACATGACGGCTCAGATGGCGCAATTCTCCTCCTTGAGCCAGCAACAGCAAAGCAATGACCTGCTCAAGCAATTGGTCTCCATGCAATCGGTCAATCAGGTCAATCAGGCCGTTGGGTATATCGGCAAACAAGTGCTATTCAATGGCAACACCACCCAATCGATCAACGGGCAGGCAACCGTCAGTTTCAACATGCCGCAAAGTGGCAATGCCGCCATCAACATTTTGAATCAAAACGGTCAGGTGGTTAAATCCCTGGAGGCGCGCCCCTTCTCTGCCGGTGATCAAAGCACCACTATCAGCGGCTTGCCCGATGGCAACTATACCTTCGCGGTTTCCATACCGGGATCGACGTCCGCCACCCCCGTCACCACCTATGCGAACGGGGAGGTTACCGGGGTCATTAATGATCCCACCAGTGGCGTCACCCTGCAGGTCAATGGACAATCCGTCAAAATGAGCGATGTACGAAGTGTACAACTGATAACCAGCAACACCGCAACGCCGCAAAGCTAAGCATTTTTTGTAGAGAACAACGGCACCGTCTGACCCAGGTATTGTTTCAGGAGAGCATTCATGTCCATTATTCAAGCCATGTTCGCAGGTTCCAGCGCATTGACCAATTTTGGCGAGGCAATGACAGTCATCGGCAATAACCTGGCTAACTCCAACACCACCGCCTTCAAAGCCAGCACGTCGGGCTTTGAAGATGTGTTGATACAAACCGTTGGCAACCAAAGTTCCGGTGCCACCACCCAGATCGGTACCGGTGTGGGCTTGGCGGATGTGCGGCAAAACATGGCCCAAGGCTCTTTCTCGGCCACCTCCAATGTCACCGACATGTCCATTGATGGCAAAGGATTCTTTGAAGTCAAAGACCTCACCGTCGCGTCTGCGAAAACGACGGACCAAAAAGGTCTCCCCAAAGACACCTTTTTTACCCGGGCTGGAGGTTTCACCCGCAACAAAGCCGGGTTGTTGGTAACACCTGGAGGGATGGTGCTGCAAGGATGGCAACTGGATGCCGATGGCAACCAAGCTGCCGGGGGCTTAAGCAATATCGACCTCTCCAAGTTTGTCAACATTGATCCAACCGCCACCAGTCTGGTCAAGGTGGGTGCCAATCTGGATGCCAGTACCAAAGCCAAGGACATGACAGCCACGTACAACCCCTCGGATCCCTCAACCTACGATTTTTCCACATCGGTGCGGATATTTGACACCAAGGGGACCGGACACAACGTGGAGATACAATTTCGCAAGTTGCCCATGGCCGTTCCGGCTACCGTCACCGCTGGTGATGCCACCACAAACGCTGCCAAAACGATTTCCTTTGATGTGAAAACGCCAACGGGAACGCCCTTCACCGTTGGCCAGCAGATCCAGGTCCCCATCACGTTCAACTCACTGGTCAGCAGCACGGACAAAAAGTCGGGATCGTTCACCTATACATTGACCCAAGCGGATGTCGATAGCAGCAAAAGTACCAACACGGTTAACATTAAAACAACGCTTGCAAAAATTGACGGCCTAAGCCTGACCTCCGGCACGCGCTACTCGCTGAGTGTTGGTAACCCGACCGGCAGTTCGCTGACTGTTGCCAACGTCGCGGGTGACAATGGTATCACTGAAATCAAGGGGGTCGCCAATGACAACACATGGCAGTGGCACGCCGTTGTGGCCGACAGTGAGCTGGATATTTCCCAACAAAGCGGCAGCACGCTCAACGCCATAGACACGAATTCCAAGAATGTCATGTCCGCCCCCAGTGGCGCCGGCTATACCACGGGCCAACTGGTATTTGATAATTCAGGAAAATTACTACAGGAGGGGTCCACGCCCCTGACCTTTCAGTTTGCCGGTGCCCAGGCCCAGCAAATTTTGTTTGATTTCGGTGATGCCATCGGCGCCATGGGCGATTCCACCAACGATTTTTCCAAAAAGACAACAGCCCTGACTTATGATTCCTCCCTGACAACGGTGCAGCCCGATACCACTAACACCGGTGCCAATGGTTGCGTCCAGGTGACCAGCGGTTTCGCCACCTTGCGCTTGGAACAAAACGGATTCCCCCCCGGCTATCTGGACAAATTGGCGATCAGCCAAAAAGGTGAGATCACCGGCAACTTCACCAATGGGCAAAGCAGAAAGCTGTATCAAGTGGCCCTGGTGGATTTTGACGACGAAACCGCTCTTGAGCAGGTCGGGTCCAACCTGTTCGCCCAAACCGTCGCTTCGGGACTCCCCAGGATTGGACAACCCACCAGTGGACGCCTCGGCACCGTCCTTGGCTACTCCCTGGAGCAATCCAACGTCGACATGTCGGCGGAGTTCGTCCGCATGATCACCACCCAGAGGGGATTCCAGGCCAACTCGCGTATCGTCACCGTTACCGACGGCATGATGGAGGAACTCCTGTCGCTCAAACGGTAACCAATGACTAAACCGCTACTATCTTGGATTCGTAGTTCCCACCTTCGCGGAAATGACGTTTTTTTGTCACCCCCGCGAAAGCGGGGATCCAGAGCTTGCCCCCGAATGCCTGAATCGGGGGAAAGCTTCCAACGATTCCCTAACTTTCTGGATTCCCGCTTTCGCGGGAATGACGGTTGTCTTGGTCACGAAGGTCGGTTTTTGCCGCCATTTTCTTTCAAGTTTGATTGTGTCGGCTCTGGAAGACGTTGTGGCGTTAATGGTATGCTGCTATGTTAATGTAAAGCAGCGTTCGGACTCGTCATCTTAAAAAGGTGAAACATGGCAGAAGATGCGGAGAAGGAAGAATCAGGGGGCGGCGGCGGCGGGGGATTGATCAAAATCATCCTGTTGGTCGTGGGGTTGTTGGTTGGCGGCGGCGGGGGATTCTTTTTCGGCAAAGGGATGGGCGAAAAAAAGGCCCAGGAAGCGCATAAACTGGAACCCGTTGCGGAAACAGTCACCAAAGATCCCAATTCCATGGTCGGGGAAATGTTCAAGTTGGAACCTTTTGTGGTCAACTTGAGCGAGCCACGCGGCAATCGCTATCTGAAGTCCACCATCGAGTTGGAAATGGACGGCGAGGCGCTTAAGGCGGAATTGGAACGGCGCAAAGCGCAACTCAGGGACACCATCCTGCAACTCCTGACATCCAAATCATCGCAGGAATTGCAGGCCTTGGAGGGAAAATTCCGTCTGCGCGACGAATTACTCAGCCGCATCAATGCCATGCTGGTTAACGGCACGGTGACGCGGGTCTATTTTACCGAATTCGTCATCCAATAAAACGCCAACATGACTCAGATCCTATCCTCCGAAGAAATTGATGCCCTGATGCAAGGGTTGGAAGAGGGATCCATCGACCTGGAAACGGTCGATGGTGACCTGCCAGCCGCTGCGGAAGAAAAAAAGGTCACCGCCTTCTTTTTCGGTCAAAAAACCGCAATCCGCGTCGGGGCCATGCCGGGCCTCGACCTGATCAACGAACATTTGGCATCGCAACTCTCATTCAAACTGAGCCAAAAGGTGGGACGCGAGGTCCATGTCCAGCCCAAAACCACCACCAACCAAATTTTTGGCCGCTTTTTGCACGGACTCGATCCACCCATCTTCATCAGCATCCTGCGGGTGGAACCAACCCAGGCCATGAGCCTGATCTCCATCGACGGCGATGTGATGTACCACATTCTCGAAGGTTTCTTTGGCGGCAGCGGCGACTCGGAGCGCCCCTACCGCAATTTTTCCCCGTTCGAGATGAAAGTCATCGATCGCATCATGGATGTGACCCGCGAACAACTCGAGCTGTCGTGGAAAAAACTCGACAATTCGTTCAAATTGATCCTGACCCGCTGGGAAAATCAACCGCAGTTCGCTGCGGTCATGCCCTTGGATGAGACAGTTTTCCTCATCTCCTTCGCCGTGGAAGTCGGCGATGCCGAGGGCAGTTTGACCGTCTGCTACCCCTCTGTCATCCTGGAACTTTTCAAACAACAGCTCAAGGTTGGTTTCCAGGCCAAAGATCAGGTCGAGGGTTCTTCGGCCTGGATCGATTCCCTGGTGCATCAATTGGGAATGGTGTCGTTGCGGGTCTCCCCGGTTATTTCCAGAGAAACCATGTCGGTCCAGGAAATGTTGGATCTCAAACGGGGGGATGTCATCACCCTCAGCAATGATCTGGCCAGTGATATTTCCGTCGAGGTTGAGGGAAAAACCAAATTTTTGGCCCAGGCGGGGATTGTCCGCGGCAAGAAAGCGGTTCGCATCACACAAATCGTTCCCGAAGATAAGTGATCATACACCTATGAAGGATTGGATCAGGAGACCTTGGTAAATGGAAGACAACGAGACCGACAATCTTGATTTTGACATGGCCCCCCTCGCCGGGATGGACAACATGTCGGTAACTCACGGTGTTCCAAAAAATTTGGAACTCCTCATGGACGTGCCGTTGAATGTTTCGGTACGCCTGGGGGCTGTCCACATGCAGATACGCGACCTCCTGAAGCTCAACAAGGGGGCGCTGATCGAACTGGAGAAAGAAGCGGACGACCCCCTGGAAATCCATGTCAATGACCGTCTCCTGGCCTACGGCGAGGTGGTCATGATCAAGGATAAACTGGGGATCCGCATCACCGACATCGTCTCCCTGAACGAAAGGTTGGAGAATTTGCGCGGATGACGGAATCCAAATACCGAGCCCAATGGGTATTGGCAGTTCTGTTCACCTTGATCCCGGCAATTCCCGCCCGGGCCGAAGAGGTCGATATTGTCGTCGATCTGTGGGCCAAGGCTGTCGAAATGGCGGGTTATCTCCTCATTTTCATTGTTCTGGCGGCGTTGGCGGTCCACCTGACCAAACGCTACCAACCACGGTGGAGTTCACCGGGTCCCATTCAACTGATGGATGGCCGCGCCCTGGGACCCGGTATCGGCGTCCGATTGGTTCGTGTTGGCTCCAAGGCATGGCTTTTGGGGGTCACTCGCGAACGCGTTTCCCTTCTGGCGGAACTGGGGCCGGCTGACCTGCCCGGTGTCCAACCCACCGCTGTTCCGCAAAACACAATTGGGGGTGAACCGTGAGGATCTGGGCCAAAAGGGGCATTTTCCTGGCGTTGCTCCTGTCGGCATGCATGTGGCTCATCACCATCGATGCCGCCAATGCCGCCAACGTGAAACTTCCCGGCGTCACCTTCCACACCGGCGAGGCAACCGGTGAAGCCGACCCGGAACAGGTTGGGATCGGGCTGCAAATCCTCGCCTTCATGACATTGTTTTCCCTGGCGCCGGGTTTGTTGGTCATGGTGACCTCTTTCACCCGGGTGGTGGTGGTCATGTCTTTTACCCGCCAAGCCCTGGGGCTACAAGGACAACCGCCCAACCAGGTCTTGATCGCCTTGTCCCTGTTCATCACCATGTTTGTGATGGGACCGGTGTTCGATAAAGTCTATGACACCGCGATCAAGCCTTACCTGGACAAACAAATCAAAGAAGAGACCGCGATCAAACGCGGCATCGAACCCATACGCGCTTTCATGCTGCGCCAAACCCGGGAAAAAAACCTGTCTTTGCTGATCCGTTTGTCTGGAGAGAAAAAACCTCAAAGTATCAATGATGTCCCACTCCGGCTGGTCATTCCCGCCTTTTTGCTGTCGGAATTGACAACAGCATTCCAGATCGGTTTTTTGATTTACCTCCCGTTTTTGATCGTTGACATGGTGGTGGCCAGCGTCATCATGTCCATGGGTATGATGATGCTACCCCCCCTGGTGATCTCCATGCCGGTCAAGCTGATTTTGTTCGTTCTGGTGGATGGTTGGTCGCTGGTGGTTGGATCTTTGGTACAATCGTTTAAATAGACACGCCTGATCGGACCGTGAGTGGACGTGACGGATCTAAACCGTAACCAACGCGGGATACGTAGTTTTTTCCGCGTCATTCCCGCCCCCGATTCAGGCATTCGGGGGCAGGCTTCAGCGGGAATCCAGAAAGTTAGGGAAAGTAGGAAGGTTCTCTGGATCCCCGCTTTCGCGGGGATGACAATAACTGCACATTCCAAGATAGCTGCGGTTTAAGCCCATGACGACACCCACCCCCGAGGAATACGAACGATTGCAGCACCTGCGCCGTGTGGTACGCGAACACAACGACCGATATCACCGTCAGGACGATCCCATCCTTTCCGATCAGGAGTTTGATCACCTGTTCCAGGAATTGCTGCGCCTGGAAGAACAATTTCCAGAACTCCATGATCCCGACTCCCCCATCCATCGCGTTGGTGCCAAACCGTTAGCCGAATTTGCCAAACGGTACCATGGCAAACCCATGTTATCACTTTCCAACCGATTTTCGTCCGGGGATGTCCACGATTTCGACCGTCAGGTACGGGAAGGATTGGGATTGACGACGGGCCAGGTGGATTACCTGGCTGAGCCGAAATTGGATGGACTCGCCATCAATCTGACTTACAAAAATGGCACACTTCACACCGCAGCCACCCGTGGTGATGGCACTGTCGGAGAAGATGTCACGTTGCAAATCCGTACCATCCCGGTTGTGCCTCTGACCCTGCACGGTAGCGATCATCCCGGAATAGTGGAAATCCGCGCCGAAGTTTTCATCCCTGTCGCCGCGTTTGCCAAACTGAATGCCCAATTGCATCGGCAAGGGGAAAAAACCTTGGTTAATCCCCGCAATGCCGCCGCCGGTGCCATTCGCCAGCTTGATCCCAAGATCACCGCCCGACGCCCTTTGACTTTGTTTTGCTATGGTTTGGGGCTGGTTGAAGGTGGACATCTGCCACCGACCCAAGGCGAAATCCTCACCCTATTCGCCCAATGGGGTCTGCCCGTCTGCCCCGAGCGAACAATCGTCAGTGGCCCCGAAGGATGTTTGAACTATTTCAACCACCTGTCCAGCATGCGTCATGATCTGCCCTACGAGATTGATGGCGTTGTCTATAAGGTCAACCGTATCTCCTGGCAGGAGCAACTGGGATTTCGCCACCGGGATCCCCGCTGGGCCACGGCGCACAAATTTCCCGCGCAAGAGGTTCCCACCCGGGTGATCGCCATCGATATCCAGGTTGGGCGCACCGGGGCCTTGACGCCAGTGGCGCGGTTAAACCCGGTACACGTTGGCGGCGTGGAGGTCACCAACGCCACCCTGCACAATTTTGAAGAAATGGCACGCAAAGATGTCCGGCCCGGGGATACGGTCGTCATACGACGGGCCGGGGATGTCATTCCCGAGGTAGTGCGCGTCATCCTTGACGATGCATCGCCGCAACTACGCCAGCCCCTCATTCTTTGCCCCAACCATTGTTCGAGCTGCGGTGCCGAAGTGGTCAAACCGGATCAGGAAACCGTAGCCCGTTGCAGCGGTGGTCTATCCTGTCCCGAGCAACGACGCGAAGCCATCAAACATTTTGCCAGCCGCAGGGCCATGGATATCGATGGTTTGGGAGAAAAACTGTGCGAATTGTTGCTGCAATCGCAACTGGTCACCACGGTTGCCGACCTGTATGACCTGCACAGACACCGACCGCATCTGGAAAAATTGGAACGCCTTGGGGAAAAATCGGTCAACAATCTGCTGCACGCCATCGATCAAAGCCGTGGGCGTACCCTGGAGCGATTTTTATTCGCCCTGGGCATTCGCGATGTGGGGGAACGTACGGCCACCTCTCTGGCCCGACATTTTGGCAATTTGGAAACCTTGATGGCCGCCGATCCGGATGCCCTGCAAGGCGTCGCCGATGTCGGTCCCGTCGTTGCCCGGCATGTGTACGATTTTTTCTCTTCGCCCGAGCATCGCACGATTGTACAGCAACTCCTGGTGGTGCCCGATACCCAGTGGGCCACGATGGCCATGGATGCCAACCGGGATGGCAACCATCAACCCCTTGCCAACAAAACGGTCGTTATTACCGGGACGTTGACCTCCATGTCACGACAGGAAGCCAAAATACGCCTGGAACGATTGGGAGCCAAAGTATCGGGCTCTGTGGCGCAAAAAACGCATTTTTTGGTCGCTGGTGATCAGCCCGGTTCCAAACTACAAAAGGCCAAAGCATTGGGCATTACCATCCTTAACGAAGAGGAATTGCTGCGCTTGTTCCCTTGAAAGCGGGCTTGTTCGTCAGGAAAGGTCGTCACCCCGTTGACATTCTGCCAAACGATAGCTTCTTGATTTTCAATAATTTATAAAAGGTTCCCCCAGCAAAATACCAAGTGTGACAACTTGACATTTCCCCATTCCTATGCCACGCTTAAGGAAAATGATATGAAATTGTAAACCCATGCATAGTGGCTGGTACACGTGTCTTACATCGTAGTTCTGCTGTTCCTTCTGTTTCTGTCCGCCTTTTTTTCCGGTTCCGAAATTGCGCTGGTCTCCCTGTCCAAGGTTCGTCTGGAGGCCTTGTGTCGCGAAGGACGCCGGGGGTCTAAGGCCCTTTATCGTCTGAAACAAAACCCCAATCGCATGCTCATTGTCCTGCTGATTGGCAATAATGTGGTCAATATAGCCGCATCATCGATTACCACCATTTTTTCATCCCAATATTTCGGCGACCTGGGGACCGGACTCACCATTGGTCTCCTGACGCTGCTCATCCTCGTCTTTGGCGAAATCACCCCCAAAGCCCTCGCGGTCAACCATGCCTCGACCATTTCCCTGGCCGTAGCACCCCTGATGCTTTTTTTTGACCGGATACTCAGCCCCATTATCTGGCTTCTGGAACATTTGACCGCTTGGCTACAATCCCATTTCACCCTGCACACCGAGCCCGCCGTCACGGAATCGGAACTGATGAGCATGGCCAATCATGGCGCCAACGAAGGCACCATCGAACACGACGAAAAGGAGATGATCCGGCGTATCTTCGCCTTTGATACCCTGCGCGCCGGTGACGTCATGATTCCCCGCTCCCAGGTCATCTCCATGGACGGCACCCGCACCATCCGTGAAACCTTGGGAGAAATTTTATCGCATCATCACGGTCGCATTCCCCTGCATTCCGGGGATTCGGATGATATCACCATGGTCGTTTATCTGCGCGATATCCTGGCCGCGATCCACGCCTCCAAATGGGATATCCCCCTGATAGACATTGCCCATGTTCCCATGTTCGTCCCGGTGAACCAACGTGTTGACGAATTGTTCGATAATCTGCGCAAGAAAAAGGAACGTACCATTATCGTCGTTGGCCCATTCGGCAACATGCGCGGCATGTGTACCCTGGAAGACTTGGTGGAAGAGTTGGTAGGAGAAATTTACGACGACAAGGAAACACCCAAGGAATTTTTTCATCCCACCCCCGATGGCGAATTGTTGGCAGAGGGCAAAGTAGCCATGCGCCGTGTCCAGGACCATTTCGGCGATATCCATGTCCAGTGCAAACCGACCGATTCCATCAACGAATGGATTTTGCGCTCGGTGGAGCGCATCCCGGCAGCCAATGAACAGTTTGTCATTGATGATTTGTGGGTTGTCGTTGAACGAGCATCCTTGAACCGCATCCACAACGTCCGTATCGCCTTGCGTAGTGAAGTCACGGGTGAGAGTCACAGCCATTGGCGGGAAAATCTTTAGCAATGAAGATCCATGTCTTCGGCGCCAACCAGTAACCATCCCCCGATGGATATCGGTCTGATCGGCCTGGGGGTCATGGGATGCAATCTGGCCCTGAATCTGGTTGAAAAAGGTTGGGGTGTCGCAGGCTTCGATATCCATACCGAGTTCAGTACCACCTGTCGCCAACAGGCCATTCATTATCCTGGACAATGGTTACCTTGTACCGACCTGCATCAACTGACAACCCATCTGAAATCGCCACGTCACCTGCTCTTGATGATACCAGCGGGTGAACCTGTGGATCGCATGATTGCACAACTGCTCCCCATTTTGTCCCAAGGGGATGTAGTAATGGACTGCGGCAACAGCCATTTCGCCGATACCACCCGTCGCCACCGGGAACTCGCCCTCCACGGCATCCATTACTTCGGTACTGGCATTTCGGGAGGAGCCACCGGGGCGCGCCATGGACCGGCCATCATGGTAGGGGGTGGCCCCGTTCCCGACAGCCTGTGGCGCATTCTTGAAACTATTGCGGCGCGACACCAAGCCGAACCCTGCCTGCACCACGCCGGTCCCAATGGTGCCGGTCATTTCGTTAAAATGGTCCATAACGGCATCGAATATGCCGACATGCAGCTTTTAGCCGAGTGCCAATCCCTCATGCAATCGCTCCTGGGGTTGGAGTACCCCGACCAGGCGGCCCTCTTTGAAACCTGGAACCAAGGGGAACTGTCCAGCTATCTGACTGGTATCACCGCCAAAATAATTCGCAATGTGGATCGGGAAACGGGAAAGCCCGCCCTGGAAATGATCGCGGATATCGCCAACCACAAAGGAACCGGTCAATGGGCTGCAGAGCTGGCATTAAACCTGGGGGTCAGCACCCCCAATCTGATACAGGCGGTTGATGCCCGGTTTTTATCATCCTTTCAAGAGGCGAGGTCCACCTTGAACCAACGCTGGCCCACCCATCCCGAAACGATTGCCAGGGAGGACAGGGATCCCTTGATAACAGCGTTATCCGAAGCCTTGCTGGCGGCCCGTATCAGCGTTTTCGCCCAAGGATTCCACCTGATGCGACTGGCAGGCCAGCGCTATGAATGGCCCCTGGATTTGGCAGCGATAAGCCGTTGCTGGCGTGGGGGATGTATTCTTCAGGGTGTCTTGCTCGAATCCATTCGGGACTCTTACACCCGGGATCCCGACCTGGATCATTTTTTTCTGGATGACATATTGGGCCGGAGAGTGGCCGCAGGATTTCACCAAGGTCGATCCATCCTGACCCGGGCTGTGTCTCAGGGAATTCCCATACCCGGCTTGCTGACCGCCCTCTCTTATTGGGACGCATGGCGCCACAAACCTCTTTGGACACGCATGGTGGCGGCGCAACGCGATTATTTCGGCGCCCATGGCGTGGTACGCGCCGATAACAATCAACACGTTACCTGGGATTGGTCGTAGAAACACCTTATGTTCGATGCAAGAATGCAAGAAGAAAACTGTCCTGACAGGTTGCAAGGAACACAAGATATTGATTATCATAAACTATTAAACAACCACGAAATTCCCTGTCAGGCTTACTGCATGCCCTTGCCTTGATCACCGAGTTATGGGAAGTTGAGGGGATCGCTTGGCTTTTGGAGATGGGTTGCAACCGACGTGACACAAGACACGACACATATATCAGTCCCCATTCGGGGGGAATCAGAGAGTTCTTCGGGAGCGTTTGGTCTATGAATGCCATGAAAAATATACACCGAACCTGGATGCACACTTTGGGCCTGACGGTTCTTTTCCTGCTGGTCACAGTGGCCCTGGTGGGAACGCCGATACCCGTCCGGGCCGATGGATTGCCCGAATTAACCGAACTGGTCAAGCGTTTAAAGCCCTCGGTCGTCAACATCCATGCCAGTCGTAAAATGGATGTCGAAGGGGGAAATGGTCGCAATCCATTCGAGGGCACCCCGTTTGAACATTTCTTTAAACAATTCAATGACCAAATGCCCAAGGATCGCATGGAATCACAAAATCTGGGATCCGGTTTCGTCATTGACCCCGAAGGCTTCATCCTGACCAACCACCACGTTGTCGATGGAGCCGACAAAATAACAGTACGTTTTCCCGATGAACGGGAATTTCCCGCAAAAATCATCGGTAGCGATTCAAAAACCGATTTGGCATTGATCCGCATCGAAACCGGCGAAAAACTACCGGTTGTCACACTGGGCGATTCCAACGCCAGTGAAGTCGGTGCCTGGGTCATGGCCATTGGCAATCCCTTCGGATTGGATGCCACGGTTACCGTTGGTATCATCTCCGCCAAGGGCAGGATCATCGGCAGCGGCCCCTACGACGATTTCATCCAAACCGATGCCGCCATCAATCCGGGCAATTCGGGTGGTCCCCTGTTTGACATGCAGGGCAAGGTTGTGGGAATCAATACCGCGATCTTTTCCCGTTCCGGTGGCAATATGGGCATTGGTTTCGCCATACCGATCAATCTGGCCAAATCAGTTGTCAACCAATTGAAGACCAGTGGCCATGTCACCAGGGGATGGCTGGGCATCGGCATCCAAACCGTCACCCCGGAACTGGCTCAAGCCCTGGGATTGAAAGACCCCAAGGGGGCATTGATCACCCATGTCATGCCGGGTGGACCCGGTGAAAAAGCGGGATTGAAAACGGGCGACGTTATTTTAAAGTTTGACGGTCGCGAAATCAGCCGGATGCGGGAATTGCCGACGATGGTCGCTGCTACCGAAGTTGGCAAAAAAGCGAACCTGGACGTTTTGCGCGATGGCAAACATATTAAAATGTCCGCCACCACCGGAGAAATGCCCCACGAAGAAGAAGCGGACCAAACCAAAACAAACTCAAAGCCCGACAGCGACCGCCTTGGCATGCAGGTGGAGCCCATCAATGATCGGAACCGGCAACGCCTGGGATTGGACCCGGAGCAATCGGGAGTGATCGTCGCCTCTCTCTCGCCCAATGGTGCCGCATTGGAAGCGGGTGTCCAACGCAACGATGTCCTGGTGGAACTGAATCGTATGAAAATCGATTCCATCGCCAGTTATGAAAAAGCCCTGGAGGCGACCCGCGACAAAAGCACCGTCCTGGTACGTTTGATTCGCAATGGTGACCCTCTGTTCATCGCCATCAATAGCCGCCGTTGACCAAGGGCTTCCAGGGCTATGGATTTGAAGTGCGCACACCCGGGTGAGTTAACGTTTTCGGTCAGGTTTTTTTGTGGAACATTCCGTTACCAACAAACCGGTTGACCCGAACAGGGACGCCCATACGACGGAGGAAAGCCTCCGCATGTCGGACCGCGCCATTTTCATTGGCGTCGTGGTCAATATCCTGCTCGCGGGGGTCAAGATTGCCGTTGGCATCGTCGCCAACAGTCCGGCCCTGCTGGCTGACGGCATTCACTCCATTTCCGACCTGTTCAGCGATGCTGCGGTATGGATTGCCAATCGCATGTCGCGTGCGGATGCCGACGAAGGGCATCCCTATGGTCATGGGCGCTATGAAACGTTGGCGATTCTTTTCAATGGTGTTTTGATGCTCGCCCTAGCCGTGGGCATTGTCGTTGACGCCATGGAACGCATAGACCGGCATCCCGTTGCCATACCCCGCGTGGAAGCCCTGGCGATCATCATTATCGCCATCTTCGCCAAAGAATGGTTGTTCCACTACACCCGGCATATTGGCGAAAAATACCACCTGCGGGCTCTGGTCGCCAATGCCTGGCACCACCGTTCCGACTCCATTTCCTCCTTTGCCGCCCTGTTGGGGATCGCTGGAGCCATGCTCGGCTGGCCCGTGGCCGACCCCATCGCCGCCATTATCGTTTCGGTCATACTGGGCAAAATGGCCTATGATTTCCTGCGTGATTCCTTTCTCGAATTCACCGACTCCTCAGCCGCCATCGACAAGGCCATCCAGTCGAACATCATCACAATGGTGGAGGATTGTCCTGATATTTTTTCGGCGCACCTGTTCAAGGTGCGCCGAAGCGGCCCCAACGTCCATGTGGACATCCATGTGGTCGTCAATCCTTTTTTATCGGTATCCGAAGGTCATCAAATCGCCGAACGGATGCGTCTGGCCATCATTGACGGCGTCCTGGAAGTCACCGAGGTCCTGGTGCATGTCGACCCCGAAGATGACCAAACCCGTCCCATGCCCATCGATTATCCCGGTCGCATGGAAATTAAAAAGGCCCTGTCGGAGCTTCTTGTTGAGTCGGATGGCATCGTCGATATCTCCGATGTGGTACTCCACTATACCCGGGATGGCATCGTCGCCGACCTGGCACTAACCGTTGACCCGCAACGCAGCATGAGCGAGCTGCGGCTGGCCTCCCTCCGTTTGTGCCAGCAAATCCTGAAATCCCAAAACCGGATCACCAACATTCGTCTGAAAACCGTGCTGCACGGCTGCGACCGGGGCTGGGCCTGACCAAACCATTGATTTACTTCCAGACTTACGCACATCAGTCCAGATTGGCCATGACGCATCGCCGAATGAAGCCGTAATCGTAGTTGGCCAAATCGCAAACCAACTTGAAGTTGTGCCCGGCATCACGAAACCAGCGGCGGGCATCCTCTTTTTTCACCGGGTCCCGATTAAACAGGGCGTCCGAAATCGCCGAATCCAAAACAGCGATCCATAACCGTTGTTCTGGAGTTTTTGGTGGTTCATTCCACACACTCTCAAAAGTTTCCATTGGACCCTCTCCCATGTTTCTGGAAGCCGTTCAATCATTGCTTGCCACGTTATTCCCGTGCCACGGCAGCCTGGCCATTTTTTTTCGGGCTGATGCCTCAGAGAGTTAGACCCCACTTCGTTCAACAAAGTTCCATTGGGTTATGCCTTGCCCATCACCACAACTACTGAGCCATTCGGCCGGCCTTACAGGAAATATTGCAGGAAACGGTCCAGAATCGCATTTAATATAATATCCTTTAATTTCAATTGAATATTTGAAATTAAAGGACATAAAAAAAATGTAGTCATGTCGCAATGTAAAATTAATTTTCTATCTGTGAAAAAAAAATTTACTGTCATCGCATCCAGCCCGAAAACAATGCCCACCCCTTCTTCTTTGCAATAACAGGTGTTTCCTTGTAGCCCAAGCCATGGTACAAAGCTCTCAAAGATTTCCTGAATGCTGGAAATGGCAAAAACATCGTCATCCCGACAAAGCGCGCACAGATTCCGCCCGCTTATCCACCAACGGCCCCGTTGTCTGGCCGAGCCGGGAGAAATAGGTAAGCCGCGAATTGCCAATGTCCAGCGTCATGATCGAGGATTGCTCATGGTCACCAGTTCAGTGCTCAAAGACATACCGTTCTTTCACTCTTTTACCCTGAAGGAAATTGACACGCTGTTGAAAGATCCCAGTTTGGTGGAAAACCATCCCCGTGGAAAATACATCATTGTACAAGGGAGTGAACAAACGCAGGATCTTTTCATCCTGATCAAAGGCGAGGTCGAAATCACCGATGCCATGCACCATCACATCACTTATCTTGCAACCGGTTCTATTTTTGGTGAGATCTCCTTTATTACACATCAACCGAGATTGACCAACGTTGTCGCTTTGGACAATGTCATCGTCGTGCGCATCGATAAAAAATCAGTGGATAAAGTTGATTTGAAACTGCAACTCAAAATCAAGGACAGCCTGATCGAAACGTTGATTGCCCGCTTGGCGGATATGAATAAAAGAATCGTGGAAAAGAATGAATCCAATCTGGTCCTGGTCAAAGCATTACGAACCATGGGGCATGACATTGCCCTGGATTGATACCAATTGTCCGGGCTTCGAGGCTCCATTGCCCTGCCGGCCCGTTAACAACCTGGAGGTGTACCCTTGAAGGAACTCCGAATTGGCATGTTGGGTTTTGGCACCGTGGCACGAGGTGTCGCCGGTTTGTTGCATCGCAACCAAACACAGATCGCGGAACGATGCGGTGTCACACTCAAACTGGTTCGCATCGCCACCCGCACGCCGGACAAGGCCAAGGGTATGGCCGGTCTGGACGCGGTCAGAATCGATACCGATTGCGAAAGCCTGACACAAGACGCGAATCTGGATTGTGTGGTTGAATTAATAGGTGGCGTCGACCCCGCCGAAAAACTGGTTACAATGGCCTTGAACCACGGCAAGCACGTGGTCACCGCCAACAAAGCCCTGATCGCCGAGCGCGGCATGGCCTTGTTCAATACCTCACAAAAAAACCACAAAGATTTCGCTTTTGAAGCGGCTGTCGCCGGGGCGGTGCCCATTGTCAAAGCCATTCGTGAAAGTTTGGCTGCCAACCGGATCGAGTCCGTTCATGGCATCCTCAATGGTACCTGCAACTATATCCTGACCGAAATGCGCGAGCGCAAGCTCTCCTTCGCCGAAACGTTAGCCCAGGCCCAGGAAAAAGGGTATGCGGAAGCCGATCCCTCGTTCGATATCGATGGCATCGATGCCGCCCACAAGCTGGCCATCCTGGCCGCCATCGCCTGGGGCACCCCGCCCAATTTTCGCGGAATACATATCGAAGGTATCCGTCAGATCACCGACAGCGATATCACCTGGGCCAGCGAAATGGGATATCGCATCAAGCTGTTGGCCATCGCCAAACGGCATGATGAAGGATTGGAACTCAGGGTCCAACCCACGCTGGTCGCCACTGGAACCATGGTTTCCCAAGTAGAGGGCGTATTCAACGCCGTTTTTGTCAAAAGTGACCACGCCGGTACCACGATGTACCACGGACGCGGCGCCGGAGAATACCCCACGGCCAGCGCCGTGGTCGCCGATTTGATTGACTTGGCCCGCAACCAGCAGGCGGGCATTGCAGGCACTCGGGTATCCCCCCTGTCGGTATTGCCGCACAACCTGCGCCCCTTGCCGGTCCATGGCCTGATCCATCTGCAATGTGAATATTATTTACGCTTGGCCATCCTGGATCGCCCCGGGGTATTGGCAGAAATCACCGCCATCCTCGCCAAACACGGCATCTCCATCGATGCCATCCACCAAAAAGGTGGGGCAACCGCCCAGGAAGCCGTTTCCCTGGTCATCATGACCCACCAATGCAAGGAAAAAGATTTACAGACCAGTTTGGGAGTCCTGGAACATTTGGAATCGGTGCAGGGAAAACCAGTGGTTATTCGTATCGAAACGGGTTTGTCCTGAGGGAAGGATCCCCATCAAGGACGATTGTCTGGATCACAAAGGGTTACAGCGGGTTTTTCACCATGGCGGTTGTGGTCATCATGCAAAACAATGCCGCTGCGGATGGTTGCAAGTTCAGCCGGGCAATGCCTGGAATCACTCATCTGGCGTCCGAAACGGGTCATGGGATTCAACTCCCTGACAACATGCCCCGAGCCACCCCCGCCTTGATGGGATGGTTGGCGGTCATGCTCGCCGGTGGCCAACCGGATGCCGTTCGCTGGGATCCGGGGTGGCCGGAAGGATATCTGGTCGCCTTGGGATCGGGCCTGGATTGCGACCCATCCTTAACCTGGGGCGTGCTGTTGCTGTCCCATTTACGCCAACACCGGGATCAATTGGTGTTTGACCATAATCCTGAAGAGAGGAATACAGGCACCGAGGTGATGGAATATCTGGCAACGCTTGCTCCCCCCTTTGCTGAATTAGGCTGGCGAATTTACCCTGGTGACGGTGACAGCATGGTACTTTCCACCACCCGGGAATGTCAGGTGGATGTGCAACCCCTTCAGCATCTCCACGGTAAATCCCTGCAGACCGTTTTACCTCAAGGAAAGGGAGCCGGAATGCTCCTGACTTTGATGACTACCGGTCAACTCATATTGGCCCGTGCGGAAACCAACAGCCATCGGATCCAACGGGGATTGCCACCCATGAATACCCCTTGGATCCAAGGTGTGGCACGGGGCGATACCTTTTTTGACCGGAACCGGATAGCATCCCCCTCGGGCAGCTTCTGGTGTTCCGACACGGTTGCCTCGGGCCTGGGCCGGCACGCGAGTTGGACCCGGTTGCCATGGACAGCCCCGGAAAGTACCCGGGAGGCCGATTCGTGGGAATCGTGGCAGGGCTTGGCCACCCTTGCCGCGCAGGCAGCCGCAAACGGTCCGGTTCTCCTGCAATTCTCCATCACCAACACCCCCATGCTGACCCATATCGGTCACACCGTTATCCAACCCCTGGTGCAGCTTTTGGGAAATGCCCATCAGGGATTGTTACTCGTTGTACAGGAAACCGGGCGAGATGGGCAAAACTGGTCCTGGGGATTTGGCCGCGGCAAGCAATTATTGGCCAAAAAACGATTCTGGCGTCCCCGTACCTGGGGTCAAGGCACCGTTCTGACGCTGGAACGGGCCCGGGAGTTTTGGTTGTCATGACCCTTCCCCTGTCTTTTCTAAAAAAGATTTGGAAAACCCGAGTCCCCCCACTGCCTCACCATGCGCAAACCGCTCGAGAAGCAGGGCTTGAACCCTTCTTTGCTGGAATCCTTGCAGACCGCCAACTGCAAAATCGCGAAGAGATTCGGCGTTTTTTTGAACCCAGGCTCTCCATGCTGACCGATCCCCTGGAATTCAAGGATATGGACAAAGCCTTGGATAGAATCATCCACGCCCTCAAAAGCAACGAAAAATTGGCCGTTTTTGGCGATTACGATGTCGATGGTGCCACATCATCTGCCTTGTTGCTCCGCTATTTTCGCGCCTTGGGAGCCGATATTAAGCTCTACGTTCCAGATCGTTTGACCGAAGGCTATGGTCCCAACCCCAAGGCCATGCACACCCTGGCCCAGGCCGGTGTCACGTTGATCATTACCGTCGACTGTGGCATTACCGCCCACGAAGCCATGAACGAAGCCCATCAGCTCGGCATGGACGTCATTATCACCGATCATCATCTGCCCCGCGATTCCTTGCCAACCGCCATCGCCATCCTGAACCCCAATGGATTGGGCGAATCCTTTCCTCACAAAGAATTGGCCGGCGTTGGTGTGGCCTTTTATCTGGCCATGGCACTCAACCGCAAGCTCCGCTCCCTGGGATTCTTCACCGAAAACCGCACGGAACCCGACCTGAAAAACCTGTTGGATCTGGTAGCGGTGGGCACCATCGCCGATGTCGCACCCTTGACCGGGCTTAACCGTATTTTGGTCAAGATGGGCCTCCTGGTCACGGAGAACACCACGAACAAGGGCCTGCAAACACTCAAAGAATCGGCCCGTTTGTCGGGTCGCCTCAGCGCGGGACAAATCGGTTTCCAAATCGGCCCCAGAATCAATGCCGGGGGACGCTTAAGCCAGGGACGTCTGGGGGCGGAACTGTTGGCAACCGACGATGCCGAACAAGCCAGCGAAATCGCCCGTTTCCTCGAAACCGCCAATCGCGAACGCCAGATCATCGAAGAAAAAATTCAAAGACAGGCCATCCAACAACTCCATGCACTAACCAGTAACAAAGACGTCCGTGGTCATGTCCTGGCCGATAAGAACTGGCATCCCGGGGTCGTTGGCATCGTCGCCTCGCGCATCGCGGAAAAAACGCATCGCCCCACCGTTGTCATCGCCTTCGACGAACAGGGAATCGGCAAAGGATCGGCCCGATCCATACCCGGGGTGAATCTTCTGGAAGCCATTGATGCCTGCGGCCCCCTTCTCATGTATTATGGTGGTCACCATGCGGCAGCCGGTTTGACCATTGAGGAAAAACAATTGCCCGCTTTTACCGAAACATTCAACCGCTTCCTGCTGGAAAACACCCCGGAAGAGGTCTACCAAATGTCCTTGCTGGTCGATGCCCAAACACGCCTGACCGACTTTCCCTTTGAAACCGTGTGCCAATTGGAACGTCTGCAACCGTTTGGTCGCGGTAATCCAGAACCCGTTTTTGTATTTGAAAATGTTCGGGCACTTGAGTGTAAAACCTTGAAGGACAAGCACCTCAAGTGTCATTTAGCCGATAGTGATGACAATACCCTGGAAGCCATCGCCTTCAATACGTTTCCTGGACCTCTGGGAGAGGGGATCATTGCCGCCCGGGAAAGATTGGACGTGGCGGCAACACTCTCCGTCAATCGTTTCCAGGGACGGGAACGGGTACAATTGGTCATCCGTGATGCCAGGCCCACCCTGCATACGTCACAATAACAATACACCCCGATCAAAAGTGCCATGGCCAGAGACAAACCCGATTCCTTTTACAAACAGTCCGCCGTCATTCCGATTGTGCGCAAGGGCAATTCCGTCGAAGTCCTGTTGATCACCTCACGGAAAAAACGCCGATGGATCGTCCCCAAAGGAATCGTGGAAAAAAATTATACACCCGCCGACTCAGCCGCCAAAGAAGCCCTGGAAGAGGCCGGTATCCTCGGCAAAACCTTGCCCCACCCCATCGGCAGATATCGATATAAGAAATGGGGTGGTGTGTGTACGGTGGAAGTATTTGTCATGTTTGTCGACCGAGAACTCAACAAATGGCTGGAATCCAGTCGGGAACGACGTTGGTTGGGATTGAACAAAGCCGTCAAGACCGTCGAGGAGGCGGGCTTGAAAAAGCTGATGGGTCGCCTCGAAGAATTTTTGGAAAAGCACCATGTCTGAGGTGCCATGGCCGGTCGTCATGGTTTTCGGGGCCATCGGCCTCTACACCCTGGCCTGCCTGCACTTGTTCTTGACGCAATACCACAAAGTTTACCGCGTTCAAAAGGGGGGAGAAGGGACTCCTCACGACTGGGGAATGGATTACGAATCGGTCACCATCGACAATCAGGGCAAGCGCCTGTGCGCCTGGTGGATTCCCGGATCCCTGGAGCGCCCGGTCCTCCTGTTCTGCCACGGCAACGGCCTCACCATTCACCGCTTGTCAAAGCAGGTCTTGTTTTTACGCCCCTTGGGGTTATCCATTCTGGTGTTCGACTACCAAGGGTATGGTTACAGCGATGGCAAGGTATCAGAAGCGGGCATCCTTTCCGACACCGCCGCCGTATGGCACTATCTGGTCGAACAACGAGGGATCAAAGGGGAAGATATCCTGGTTTATGGCCATTCCCTGGGGGGTGGGGCAGCCACTTGGTTGGCAGCTCGGTATCCCTGTGCTGGCGTCATTTTGGAGGGTACCTTCACCTCGATACCCGAGGTCGCAGCCGATCACTATCCCTGGTTGCCCACGCGCCAATTGGCCAGGATTGAATTCAACAATATGGCCAACATAACCCGAATCCGAGTACCTGTTTTCATCACCCACAGTACCGAAGACAGTATTGTCCCGTTCCATCACGCCCAACGATTGTATACCTCTGCCCAAGCCCCAAAACATCTATTACCCATTCAGGGTCGGCATTACGATGCCTTCGTGCAATTCGGATCAGCAGGCTTGAACGCACTCAAAGAATTTTTCAAGATCCCCGATTCAACCCCTTCCAGATAAACCAAACCGGAACAAAACCTCAGCACCCACGGACAACCGGAACCCCGGTGTCCGGAAAGGGAATGAAGTGGTGCGTAGCGCGAAGCCCAGTCCGTCAATTCCAGAGCATGTATGGACAATGGCGTCTGAAAGGAGTTTGCTGGAAAAAAATCGAACCAACCAACCGCCCGCACCGACAGACCATGATCACTCCGTCCGATATATTTTCTCAACCAATATTTTTTTTATAGCGCACAGACTCCAATCCACTCATGGAGTCCATGATATCTGAAAAAAAGCTGTTCCATCGCAGCGTCCCCCGGCACACAGGGGGATACGCGAGCCCCCCCATGATCCGGGCTGACGCTCAATTCCTGGCATTCGCCGCCTGGGCCTCCCGCGCCTTGGATTGGTGATACAACGCCGCAAAATTGATGGGATCCAACACCATTGGCTTGAACCCACCCTCGGTAACCATGTCGGAGATAACACGGCGTACGTAGGGAAAAATGATGTGCGGACATTCGATGCCCAAAGTCGGTTCCAAATGTTCCGGCGGCAAATTTTTAATCAAAAACAGCCCTGCATAGGTCACATCCACCAGGAAAAGAACATCCTCCCCATCCTTGACCCGGGCATTGACCTGTAACGTGACCTCGTAATGATCCGGCCCTTTCGGTATTACCCCGGTACCCAAATTAAATTCCACCGTTGGGTCGCTACTGCGCGCATACACCTCCGGAGCATTGGGATTTTCAAAGGAGAGATCCTTGATGTAAAGCCGCTCCACATTGAACATGGGTTGGTTTGCAGGGGATGATGCTGGCTGTTGTTCCGTCATAGTCTTTGCTATTCCTATAGTAATTGGTTAATCTATTTGCGTAAACCACCACGAAGAACTTCCACCAACGCCTGTTCACTCAACCGAGTCGCTCAAGACGCCCTGCTGCGATGGCGGTAACGTCTCCCCACCACTTGCCGATTTTTTGCGACGTCGTCTCCGCCGTTTATTCTTGACAACAGCGCCCGGAACATCCCCTTCCCCCCCGCTGGCCACGGCAGGTTCCCCCCCCCGTTCACCCCCCTCCTCCACCACCGGAGCGGCACCCACGCTTTGGACCTGGGATGATCGACCACGGCGTCTGGAAGTTCCTTTGGAATGCCCCCCCCCCCTTCCCATCCCT
>PEAK01000067.1 GCA_002753515.1 Magnetococcales bacterium | reverse complement strand
TAACGAACAATCTGTGTTGGATGAATTAGCCGTGAAACGCAATGGTTAATTGATTTGTACGTGAAAACAATTACCTGCATGAACTTCGCCGGCCTGAGAAATGTGACAAAGTAGAATTATATTGGTGACATGCTCCAGTTGGAGGTCAAAAAGCCGGTCTCTATCGGAGCGAGTCGCCATGGTCTTTCTTTCTGTGGCTACCGCCTGTTTCCTGGGTGTTTGTTGTTGTCGCGTCGTCGCAAACAGAGCTATATCAAGGCGCGGCGCTACGGAGAAGAGGCTTTCGTCGCCGGCTGGATTGATGCTATCACGTTACAGTCCGGGTTTAGCAATGCCCTGGCGCTGACGGCGCACGCGGATGCAACACGCTGGCGTTGTGAACAATTGCGACGCCAACCGCTTGCCGGTCTTTTGTGCGACGTCTAGAATGGTGGTGGGCGATGGTCGTTAAGCTGGTGGTGACCGTGTCATTCGCGGCGGCTCCTGGAACGACAACGCACGCAACGTGCGTGCGGCGTACCGTAACTGGAACTTTCCCGACAACCGCAACGACAACCTGGGTTTCCGCTGTGCCCGAGCTCACGACCGGATGGCTATCCGGACAGGAACAGACCTGTCGTCCAGGGCGTTCCATCGTGTTCGCCGAAACGTTTTGCTGTCGGCGTGCTGGTAGCCTTGGTGGAGCCAGGGCGAAGGCTCGCCGATCTTTTTTTTCCACGTTATGAGGGTGTTGCCATGCTTTTGACTACCGCTATCGACACCGGGTGGCACCCTTTGGTTGACGGTTGCCCGCCCGCCTGGGCCAGTGGTTGGGGTGGTGACAAGAGGGGAGTCTTTTGTGAATTTTCCATCGGTGACGTGACCCAACGCATGCGCTGGATTTGCCCTTCGTGCCGGCACGACCACTGCCCTGTATACGGGCGATATTAAGATTCTTGGTGAACACAATGCCCCGGCCCTTGATCCCATCGCTTGGTATGGAGGCAACAGCGGTGTTGATTTTGAGCTGAGCAATGCCTACAACAGCAAAGATTGGCCAGAGAAGCAATACGTACACGAGAGGGCCGGCTCTCACCCAGTGGGGCTAAAGGCTCCTAATGCTTGGGGGTTGTATGATATGTTGGGTAACGTGTGGGAGTGGTGTGCTGATTACGGGCATGAAGGTTACGTTGGCGTGCCTACAAATGGCACTCCTAGGGGTGATGCGGGCAGTGCCGGTAACGTCCATGTTATTCGCGGTGGTTCCTGGGTGGACGGCGCTTTTTTCACGAGTCCGGCGTTTCGTACCTGGAACCCTTCCGACCGCCGTAGCGGCAACCTGGGTTTCCGCTGTGCCCGGGTTTCTTCGTGAGCCCAGCCGGCAGGAGCGGATGCGGTCGCGTTTTTTTGCGGTCCTTCTACGTTACTGCTATCCTGATACCCCATGAGCGACCTCACGCAACCCCATGACCGCTTGTTCAAGGCGTTGATGTCTCATCCTGAGACTGCCGGAGCCTTGCTGAGTGAGTACTTGCCTGAGGAGATTTCTGCGCTGTTGGCACCCTTGCTACCCCAGTTTGTGGAGGGGTCGTTCGTGGATGAGGAACTGCGCGGTTATTTGTCGGATCGCCTGTTCGTGGCGACTACGCTCAGCGGCAGGCCATTGCATGTCTACGTATTGGTCGAGCATAAAAGCTACCCGGATCGGAAGGTGGCTTGGCAGGCGATGCGTGGTACATTCTTGTTTTTGGACCAGAAGAGTCGGGAACGTGACGATTGGACCCTGTTGCCAGCCGTGGTTCAGATGATATTTTACCATGGCGAACAAGAGTGGCATATTCCCAGAGATTTCATTACCCTGGTGGATGCTGACCCGCTTCTGCACCCTTGGTTGCTGAACGTCCGGTTTGTCACGGTGAACCTTGGCAATATGGAAGATGCGCGGATTGCACGCCATGCCCGGCTACGTGCTGGCTTATTGGCCCTGAAATATGGAACCCGGAATCCGAAAGCCCAAAGGGAGGCGCAGGAAGCGATCGTTTCCGCTTTGGTCGAGGCACCAGAACTTTTGCTTCCCGTTGTGATCTACCTGGTAACCACTTTCCCGGATCTGGACAGGGAGACGATTCGCGGCATTGTCGTTCGTGTTTGTCCACAGGAGGAAACGGAAATGATGTCCCAATTTGCACGAGAGATTGTAGAACAAAACAAGCAGATGATGTCCCAATTCGCACGAGAGATTGTGGAACAAAACAAACAGATTTGGTGGAAAGAAGGACGTCAGGAAGGACGTCAGGAAGGACGCCAGGAAGGTGTGTCTACGCTGCTGTTGCGCCAACTCAAACGACGTTTCGGGGTGGTGCCAGGGTGGGTGGAGGAACGCATGCGCACGGTCGATGCGGCAACTCTTGAAATATGGGGTGACCGGGTTTTGACTTCGCAAACTTTGGAGGATGTATTCCGGGAGTGAACGGTTTGAGTCCGGGCGAAGGCTCGCCGATCTTTTTTTTCCACGTTATGAGGGTGTTGCCATGCGTGTGACTACTGCTATCGACACCGGGTGGCACCCTTTGGTTGACGGTTGTCCGCCCGCCTGGGCCAGTGGTTGGGGTGGTGACAAGAGGGGAGTCTTTTGTGAATTTTCCATCGCTGACGTGACCCAAAGGATGCGTTGGATCCCACCTGGGCGGTTTAGGATGGGTTCGCCCGAGGATGAGCCGGGACGCACGGAACGGGAAGGTCCGCAGCACGAGGTCATTATCAAAGAAGGCTACTGGTTGTTCGATACCCCCTGCACACAAGCGCTTTGGCAGGCGGTGATGGGTAACAATCCAAGTAGATTCCAAACTCCCACCCGACCAGTGGAGCGGGTAAGTTGGGATGATATCCAGGAATTTTTGAAACTAATCAACGATGGCAATTTTGGCCTTAATCTGAAATTGCCATCGGAAGCGCAATGGGAATACGCTTGTCGTGCCGGCACGACCACTGCCCTGTATACGGGTGCTATTGAAATCCTGGGGGAGAACAATGCCCCGGCCCTTGATCCCATCGCTTGGTACGGTGGCAACAGTGGTGTTGATTTCGATCTGGATAATGGTGAAGACAGTAAAGAGTGGCCGGAGAAGCAGTATCCACACGAAAACGCCGGCACGCACCCAGTGGGGCTTAAAATTGCCAATCCCTGGAGGGTGTACGACATGCTCGGCAATGTGTGGGAATGGTGTGCTGACCACTGGCATGAAAATTACGAAGGTGCCCCAAGCGATGGTACTCCCTGGCTGGATGCTGGTAAAGCTGGTGGTGTCCGTGTCATTCGCGGCGGCCTGGGTTTCCGTTGTGCCCGGGTTGGTTCGTGAGCCAAGCCGGCAGGAGTGGACTGGCCAGCGCCTTCCACCGTGCCGTCCGTGGCAAGGGGCCGGAACGATATCCAACTTTTTTGCGCCAATCGGCGATTTAGAAATTGCGCTTGTAAACAGTACGCGATTCGCGTACAATTTGAAGATGGAACACCGCATTGGAAATACCGTTGCCGAAACGGCATCATTCGACCGACAGGCAGCGGCTCTGTGGTCAGAGTCCGAGATTGATGAACTGAAAAGCTACCTTGCTATCAACCCGATGGCTGGGGACGAAATCCAAGGCACGGGAGGATTAAGAAAATTAAGGTGGAGCCGGTCTGGTATGGGAAAACGTGGCGGAGCGCGGGTTATATACTATTTTTATGACGATTTCGCGCCTGTTTATCTGTTGTGGGCTTATGCAAAAGGCCAGCAGGAGGACTTATCTTCGAGAGAAAAAGCTGTGCTGGCAAAAGCCGCCGAGATCCTGAAGGCAGCACTGAAAGCGAGAAGGAGTACGTGAAATGGGCGAAGACCTTGGAAATATGGCACAAGGAATTCTTGCTGGACTGAATGAAGCTATTGCCCACGCAAAGGACGAGCCCAACACTGTTCGGACGACTTTCCACGAATGTGCGGATGCAAAAGCGATCCGAGAAAAGCTTGGAATGAGCCAAAGCGAGTTTTGCAAGACTTACGGAATCCCTCTGAATACCTTGCAAAACTGGGAACAGGGGCGCAATAACCCAGACCGCACGGCGTCAGCCTATCTTTGGGCGATTTCCGAACTTCCCCGCCAGATCAGCGAGGCGCATACACGCCGCCAGAACGAAACGTTTGACGGAACCGGGGCTTTGGCGTTTTAGCCAAGGTTTGGACTGCCACACGTTCCCCAAAAAGTCGCCTGTTATACCGAAACCAACTTGGAATATGTAGTTTTCCAGCGTCATTACCGCGAAAGTGGGAATCCAGAGAATCATTTTGATCCTTCTGGATTCCCGCTTGCTATCAGCCTTGAATGTATCTAAACCGCAGCTGTCTTGGGATGTGTAGTTATTGTCATCCTCGCGAAAGCGGGGATCCAGAGGACTTTCCTACCTCCCCTGACTTTCTGGATTCCCGCTTTCGCGGGAATGACACTGGAAAACTACGTTTCCCATGTTGGTTGCGGTTTAATGCGGGATGATACCAGGAAACCACATATTCTTTTTGTTGCAGTTTCAATATTTTTTTGATGGGTTACTTACGGCTTCTGTGACTACAGGCGCGACAGCAATGATTTTTGACGGAGGCGCGTTTTTCTTTACAAACACGATTTTTACCATGAGTTTTTTTCATGCATTTGGAATAGGCCCTGTCCGCTTTGCTGCTGCAACCGCATCCAGCACAGGATGAGCGATGGTGACTCCCCGCCCAGGCTTCACCCACCAGGGGTTGGCTGGAAAAACCGAGCATGGCGATCATCAACAGTGCTGCAAACACTTTCATTTTCATAGATTTCTCCTTGATTGTACCACACGCCGGGGCGTTTGGCGCGATAATGACCAAAACAAAGCCTGGAAGGTATTGTCCTGACGGACGATAACCCATTTGCGGAGGATAGCATGCCGGGAATGTCCAATAACAGGTTTGTTAATGTAACTGACGCAACAATACCGATCGCTGACGGCGGGAGTTGGGAATTATTTTGGCATTGTGTGTGGTTGATCAGGGAATTGAAACTATTGAAAGAGTGCTAGTCCAGTCGTGGTTTAATACCCCGGATATCCCGATAGGAAACCACGCCCAATACCCGATTGTTGTCGTCGATGACGGGAACGGCCCGGAAGTGATAACGTCCGAACATGTCGAAGGCATCGCGGAGGGTTTCATTGGGGTTTAACGCGATGACGTTATCGGTCATGATTTCGGCGAGGGTTTGATTTTCTTCGGACATGATGAGTTCGCGAATATCGACCACGCCCAGGAGGGTATCGAGGCTGTCGACGACATAGACGTACATGATGACTTCTTTGTCGCGAGCGATATTTCGGTAATTGTCGATGACTTCCTGGGCCACCAGTGTAGGGGAGAGTTTGATGAAATCGTCAGTGGCGTACAGCAGGATGTTTTCGTTATGTTCTTCGATAATTTGCTGAATTTTGTCGGCGTCTTCATGATCCATCAGTTTGAGGAGTTCGTCCGCTTCGTTGCTGGGCAGGACGGCGAGGATATCGGCAGCCTGGGGCGGACTCATTTCGTTGATCAGTTGTGCGGCCCGTTCTTCGGGGATGGCGCTGATCAATTCGCGTTGCACCCGTGATTCCACCTCTTCGAGGGTATCGGAAGCGAGTTCCGGTTCGAGTTCGTTGAAGACGGCCAAGCGTTGCTGGCTATCCAATTCTTCGAGGATATCGGCCAGATCAACGGGATGGATATCGTGAATATTTTCCTTGAGGACGTTGAGTTTGACGTGCCCCTTGAACATGCCGATCTCTTCGGGCAGGCGTTGCACGTAGATCCAGGATACGGTTTTACTCTCTTCGTGATGGTCGGCGAAAAATTTGGCGACTTTTTTCAAGCCGATGCGGCGGAACAGGCGATTGCGGCTGAAATCGACTTCGCTGGCGTAGAGTTTGTTGTTTTGCAGGGCCAGTTTCACGTCGTAGACGACTTCCACTTCATGATCGTCCATATCCAATATTTTTTTGTCGAGGATGTGGGCTTTGAGGAGGATGGCGGCATCGGGGACGGGTCGTTCGTATTCGGCGATATGATCGCAATCGGCGACGATTTCGGTATTGGAGATCAGGGTGATTTTATCCCAGGGCAGGAGCAGCGAGGGATAGCCGTAGGATCGTCCGACGACGAGGTGGCTGATTTCCGGTAATTTGCCGGTTTCCACGATGACGAAATCGCTGAGACGGCCGACGCGGTCGGTTTTAAGGTAGACTTTACGCCCGATGATTTCGCTTAAAAAAAATTCTTTTTCCAGTATGGTGACCATTGTTATTTGCGTCCCATCATTTCAACAAGGTGATAAATTTATAAATCATGAGGCTGACCAGGAACAGGAGGTAGACGCGCAAGACCATGAGCGACCAGCGGACGGCGGTGGACATTTCGATGTGGGGTTCGTTGTAACGTTGGTTGATGTCACGAATTTTTTGCGCGAACTGTTTAAAGCTCCTGGTCATGGCGGGTTATCCTTATGATTATTGAAACATATTGGGGAACAGGACGCTGATACCGTAGAGGGAGGAGAGGATGACGATGATCAGGACGATGATACCGCCGATCCAATTGTCCCAGGTGGTATTGCAATAGTCCCCCATATGTTTTTTGTCGTTCAGGAGGAGAATGAGGAAAACCAGGGCGGCCGGCAGGAGGGTGACGGCGACCACTTGCACGAACAGGGTGATGAGAACCAGGGGCGCGCCCGGGATGAGGACGACGAGACCGGAAGTGATGAGGGTGAGGAAATAGCTGGCGTAGAACCAGGGGGCTTCTTTGATGTTTTGATTGAGGGAATGCGCCCAGCCGAAGATTTCGCCAAAGGCCCAGGAGGTGGCGAGGGAGATGCAGATGGCCCCGAGCAATCCGGCATTGAACAAGCCGATGGCCATGAAGGTTCCGACCAGGTGGTTGGTTTTCATCAGGTATTCAGCGGCCTGTGAGGCGCTGTCGATTTCGACCCCGTGCAGTACGGTACCGGTGACGATGATGATGAACACGGCGACCAGGACGGTCAGGGCCGAGCCGAGGAGGGTATCGAAGCGACCCCAGGGGATATCTTTTTCCTGGAGACCTTTGTCGACCACCGAGCTTTGTTGGAAGAACAGCATCCACGGGGCGATGGTGGTACCGATATTGGCCATGAGGAAGAAAAAGAGTTCGCCGTTGAAGCCGCCGGGGAAATGGGGTATGAAGCCGTCTTTGAGGATGTCGGACACCGAGGCGTTGACCATGAAGGCCCCGGGGATGTAGATCAGATTGAGGACGCAGAAGAGCATGGCGATTTTTTCCCATGTCCAGTAGCGTCCATTCATGACGATAGTGCCCATCAGCAGGACGACGCCGGTGACGGTGGCCCAGGGGGGGATGCCGAAAATGCTCAGGGCCGAGGTCATGCCGATGAATTCGGTGACCAGGGTTAGCCAATCGACGATCATGAGGTCGATGAGGGAGAACCACCCCCAAAAGGCACCGAAGCCGTCAAAAATGGCCTCGGCATGTCCCCGTTTGGTGACGGCTCCCAGGCGGACCGTCATTTCCTGGACGTAGTAGGCGATGGGTATCAGGAGCAGTAAGAACCAGATCAGGTGGTAGCCATATTTGGCACCGGTACTGGCATAGGTGGTAATGCCACCGGCATCGTTGTCGGCAATCATCACCACGAGCCCTGGACCGGCGATGACCAGATAGAGTTGAATGGCTTTGGTCCACTTGCGAATTTTATAATAAAGTCTGGGGATCAGTTGCATGCTTTTGTGACCTTGATGGCCGGGCTTGGCACCATCCGGCTGATTGTGTGTGATCCACACGTCCCTGATTAAGGAAAGCTGCATCCTTCCTACACCGTTTGCCGGGATTTCGCAAAGGGAGGGACAGCAAATTGAGGGCCAGGGGATCACGTGGGTGGTGACCGGGATGCGCTTCGGGTGGAAAGTTCGTTTATACCTTGCCAGCCATGGGTTGGCGGGGGCAATCTCCCACTTTACTGGTTGAAGACGAAGTGAAAAAATTCTTGGGATTGATGAAGACTTCTTGCAAATAGGGAAAAGGGCATGCGGGAAACCATTTTGTTGGTGGGGCACGGATCGCGGGATGAAGAGGGTAACGAAGAAGTTGCGGAATTCGCCAGTTACTGGCAAAGCAAGCACCCGGAACGTCGCGTAGAGGTATGTTGGATCGAGCATGCGGCGGTATTGCCGGAAGAGGGTTTGGATCGGGCCGCTGCCGGGAGTGACCGGGTGATCGTGCTGCCCTTGATCTTGAATGCGGCGGGTCACGTCAAAATGGAGTTGCCCGACTATTTGCTGGCGGCACGGCAACGGCATCCGCAGGTGGAATTTTTGTTGGGGCGGCACCTGGGTGTGGATGAGCGCATCCTGAAATTGGTGCGCATGCGCCTGCACAGTGCCATGGTCGCCTTGGACATGCCGGATCCGAAAAATACCGGGATCATCCTGTTGGGTCGGGGATCCTCGGACATGACCGCCAATGGGGAAGTGGCCAAAATGGCGCGTTGGGTATTTGAAACCACGCGTCACGACCTGGTGGATTACGCCTTTACCGGGATCACCTATCCGCGCCTGGAATCGGTGGTGGCGCGGCAGGTGGCGGTGGGTTCCATGCAAATCATCGTTGTCCCCTATTATTTGTTCACCGGTCGGTTGATCCGGCGCATCCAGGAACAGGTGGCGCGGCTGAAACGGCAGTATCCGCAGATCGCCTTTGGCATGGCGGGGTACCTGGGGATCAATGATCGCGTGGTCGAGGTGTTGGAGTCGCGTCTCAAGGAAGTCCAGGAGGGTTGCAAATCGATGATGGAGTGTGATGGTTGCCCCCATCGGGCCGTCGCACATGACCGGCAATCTGACCCATCCCATTGATACTCAAAGGAAGAAATGACGCCATGACGCATACCGCCCCCCCCCTCGTTGCCGCTGGCGCGGCGATTGAGCGGGCCTCTTTCGCCCACATCGATGCCCATGCGGGTCCGCGTGCGGGCTATGACGATGGTGCATGGTCATTGGTGCGGCGTTTGATCCACACCAGCGGTGATTTCGCCTTCAATGGTCTGACGCGGTTGCACCCGCAGGCGTTGGCCGCGGGACGGGAGGCCCTGGCCAGGGGATGTCCGGTGGTGGTGGATGTCAGCATGATCCAGGCGGGTTTGACCCCGAGGCGTCTGGGACCTTTGGGGGTGACGGTGCATCAATTCAATCATGATGCGGAGGTGATCCGCCTGGCGGTGGCCGAAAAAACCACCCGCACGGTGCAGGCGATGCGCATGGCTTGGCGGCGCGGGGTGCTGGCGGGTGGGGTGGTGGCCATCGGCAATGCCCCGACGGCGCTCCTGGAGGTGATCCGCCTGGTGCGGGAGGAGGGGGTGCGACCCGCTTTGATCATCGGAGTACCGGTGGGCTTCATTGCGGCGGCGGAATCGAAGGAGGAACTCATGACCCTGGATGCCCCCCCCTGGATTACCGTTCAGGGGACCAAGGGGGGCTCGACGTTGGCGGTGGCGGCGTTGCACACGTTGATGGATCGGGCGTTGGAGGGAAAGGTGTGAAGTTTGGTCGCAAAGGGGAGCGGGGACAGCGTACCGGTTGGACCACGGGGGCGTGTGCGGCGGCGGCGGCGCGGGCGGCGACAGTGGGACTGACAACGGGAACAATCCCGGAAACGATTGGTACGTTCCTGCCCAATGGTGAGCGGGTGGCGTTCGCGGTCGTGGACGGCCTGCACGCCGGCGATGAGTGTGTCAGCGCGACCGTTATCAAAGACGCCGGGGATGATCCCGATTGCACCCATGGTGCCCGCTTGGTGGCGCGTGTCCAACGGACATCGGGCGGTGCCGGGGAGGTCTTCCTGGAGGCGGGGGAGGGGGTGGGCAGGGTCACCCGACCGGGATTGGGTTTGGCGGTGGGGCAGGGGGCGATCAATCCGATACCCCGGGAAAACATCATCGCCAACGTGCTAGAGGCGGCGGGGGAATGGCTTGCATCCCGTAGCCTGACGGTGACCATAGCGGTCCCGGGTGGGGAGGTGTTGGCGCAAAAGACCCTCAATCCAAGGTTAGGCATTCTCGGGGGGATCTCGATTCTCGGTACCACGGGAGTGGTGCATCCCTATTCGACGTCCGCCTATAAGGCGGCGGTGGTGCAGTCGATTGCCGGGGCGGTGGCGGCGGGTTTGACCACCATTGTCCTGACCACGGGCCGGCGTACCGAACGGTTCGCCATGCACCACTTCCCCACCTGGCCCGAGTGGGCGTTTGTGCAAATGGGTGATTTCGTCGGGGCGGCATTGGCGGGGGCACTGGCGCACGGGGTCACACAGGTTATCATTGCCGCTATGGGGGGGAAGTTGGCCAAAATGGCGCTGGGTGTTGCCAATACCCACGCGCACAAGGTGGCGTTGGACATGGGAGTGGTGGCGGATCTGGCGCGCAAGGCCGGGGCTTCCGCAGATGTGGTGGCGGAGATCGCCGCAGGGGTGACGGTGCGCTTTGCCGCGGACAGAATGCGGGAATCGGGTTTGCAGGTGCCCTTTTACCAAGAATTGGCCCGAGCGGCCCACGATGGGATCCTTCCCATGTTGCAGGGGAGGGTGCGGGCAACGGTTTTGGCGTTGGATGGGGAGGGGCATCTGCTGGCAACGATGGGAGATCCTTTGCCATGAAACATGCCGTGACCGTTCTTGGCGTTCTCGACACCGGACCGGAGGATTTGAGCGGTGATGCCCGGCGAAGATTGTCGCAGGCGGAACTGGTGCTGGGTGAGGAACGATTTTTGGCGTTGTATGCCTCGATGATAGCCCCCCATGCGGAAAAACGTTCGTACAGTCATCAGATCGCTGTGGTGCCGCAATGGATTCTGGCTGCGTTGCGGGATGGTTTGCGGGTCGTCGTCCTGGCAACGGGGGATCCGTTGTTTTTTGGTTTGGCCTCTTTTCTCAAGGATCGTCTGCCTGAAGGGACGCTGGAGGTGGTGAGCGGGCCATCCACGATGCAACTGGCATTCGCCCGACTGACTTTGCCATGGTCCCGAGCCCG
Source organism: Magnetococcales bacterium (assembly GCA_002753515.1). Lineage (GTDB taxonomy): Bacteria > Pseudomonadota > Magnetococcia > Magnetococcales > UBA8363 > UBA8363. The sequence continues at coordinate 10,849 of PEAK01000067.1, read as the reverse complement.
CTTCGTCTCCCTGCACGCCCGGGATGGCGGTGCATGGCATCCATTGGCTGACTTTGATCATCCGCTCTATCCCCTGTGGCAAAGCCTTCGGGATGCGGAACTGGTGGGGGTGTTGACCGGGCCGCACAATACCCCGCATCGTATTGCCCATATGCTGCTCAGCTTGGGGCTGGGGGATCGGTGGCTGCTGCATGTGGCGCAACGCCTGGGGATGGCGGACGAACGGGTGGCCAGGGGATTGTCCCCCGACGCTGCCATGGGGCAAGAATTTTCCGAACCCAACGTGGTGGTTTTGCAACGCAGGGGCGATGTGTCCGACGAACGATTGCCGTTGATCGGATTGCCGGACGAATTCTATCAAAAGAAAGTGTTCTCCCGGGGGTTGATCACCCATCGGGAGGTGCGGGTCCTGTCTTTGGCCCAATTGGCCATTGGCGATGGCGATGTGGTTTGGGACATCGGTGCCGGTTCCGGGAGTGTGGGACTGGAGGCGGCGGGTTTGACGCCCAACGGTCAGGTGTGGGCCATTGAAAAAAATCGGGAATCGCTGGATCATATCCAGGCCAATCGCTCCCGCCTGGGGCGGTATAATTATCGGCTGCACCATGGGGTGGCACCCGAGGGTTTGGAACGTTGGCCCGATCCCGATGCCTTGTTCATCGGCGGTAGTGGGGGTGGTTTGGAATCCTTGTTGGATTTGGCACTCAAGCGTCTGAAACCGGGGGGGCGTTTGGTATTGAACCTGGTCACGCTGGAAAACGTGGTCAAGACGTTGACCTGGATGGACCAATACCATCATCCTTGGAGCATGACGCAAACGGGGTGTGCCAGGAGTCAATCGTTGTTGCATTTTCACCGTTTGGAGCCACAATCCCCGGTCTGGATCATCACGGTTGTCAAGGAGGGTCACACACGATGAACACCCGAACCAAAGGGGTGCTGGTGGGGGTTTCTTTGGGTCCCGGCGACCCGGAACTGCTCACCCGCGCCGCCTGGAACGCTTTGGAATCGGCCCGATGCTGGGCGTGGCCTATTGTGCGTAAGGGCGCGGAAAGTTACGCCTTTTCTATCCTGAAACGGACAACCTTGGTTCCCCCTGAAATCCAACTCCCCCTGGTGTTTCCCATGACCCGGGATCGGACCACCCTGACCGAACATTGGCAGGTGGCGGCGCAGGCCATAATCGAGGTATTGCATCAGGGGATCGATTGCCATTTCCTGGTCGAGGGGGACGCCTCGTTCTATGCCACTTTCCGCCACTTGGAGTGGGCGGTGCGCGGGATGGATCCCGAGATCGTCAGCCGGGTGATCCCGGGGGTGGCCTCGCCATTGGCCGCAGCGGGGGTGTCGGGGCGGGCTTTGTGCGATGGCGATGAGCGGGTGGCCATTATCCCGGCGACCGTGGGAATGGCAGACATTGCCGCAGCCCTGGATCACTTTGAAGTGGTCGTTCTGATGAAAGTGCGGGCGGTGTGGCAACCGTTGCTGCAACTCATGGAACAACGACATTTGTTGGATCGGGCTGTTTTTGTGGAACGGGTGGGATCCCCGGAACAACGGGTGATTCACGATGTCGCCCATTTGCGGGATACGGACATTCACTATTTGTCGCTGATGATCCTGTACAATCATGCGGGTGAGGCGGGTTTGGGGATGAAGGGGCAATCATGATACGGGATGGCAAAAGACCGGCGCTGATTGCCATTACCCGGCGGGGTATCGAGGCGGCGCTCACGATCCGGGAAAATCATTGGGGGGATGCGGCGATTTATGCGTTGCCGCATCGATCCGGGGAGAATGCCCAGGACGATGCGACGATCACCTGGCTTGAATCTTCTCTGGCCGATCTGATGCCATCGATCCTGCGGGAGCATGACCCGGTGGTTTTTTTTGCGGCTCTGGGTGTTACGGTGCGGCTGATCGCCGGGCATTTGCGCTCCAAGCGGGAGGATCCGGCGGTTTTGGCCGTGGATGACGGGCATCGTTATGTTTTACCAGTGGTTTCGGGACATCAAGGCGGGGCCAATCGTTGGGCGGGAATACTGGCCCCGATGCTCCGGGCGCAGCCGATCATCACCACCGCTTCCGATGCCCTTGGGTTGCCACCCTTGGATATTTTGGGGCGTGATTGGGGATTTACGGTCGAATCGGACCCGGAAACGTTGACCCGGTTGGCCGGGGACATGGTGGATGGCTCGCCTTTGGCACTGGTGCAGGGGTGTGGTAGTCGGGCATGGCGGGAGACATACGTCCCTTTTCCCAAACATGTGGAAACGTTGGAGCATTGGCAATTGGCCGACCCGGAACGGCATCGGGGATTGCTGTGGATCACCCGCGCCGAAATCCCGGAGGCGGCCCGGCACACCTGGGCCGGACGCCTGGTGGTGTATCGCCCCCCCAAGGGGCAGGGGGAACCTTTGGCGGTGGGTTTGGGGTGTGATCGGGGATGCAGTGCCGCCACTGTCGAGGAAGCGCTCGGTCTGGCGTTGCGGAGTCGTTACCTGGACGAGGGTGCCATCAAGGTGTTGGCAAGCATTGATGTCAAGCGTGACGAGGCGGGATTGTTGGCCGTGGCGGAACGATTGCGCAAGGAGATGGTGTTTTATACCGCTGGGGAATTGGCGGAGATTGCGGTTCCCAATCCTTCCGCAACGGTTTTGCGGCATGTGGGGACGCCCTCGGTTGCGGAAAGTGCGGCCATTCGTCTGGCCGGAAGTGGCATGGACGACCTTGTCGTGGAAAAATTTGGGTTTCGCGGTGCCGATGGAAAAAACTGTACCGTGGCCATTGCGCAAATGACCCCGGAGGCGGCCTCCCGGTATGAGGATCGGGCAACCGGGGTGTTGTACCTGGTGGGGATAGGCCCGGGGGATCATGGGCAGTTGACGCAAAAAGCATTGGCGGTACTCTCGGAGTGCGAATGCATTGTCGGCTATAAAACCTACGTCAAGCTGTTGGGCGATTTGACCCGGGGCAAGGAGATCGTCGGCAGCGCCATGCGTCAGGAGTTGGACCGCTGCATGGAGGCGTGTCGGCGTGCGGCATTGGGGCAACGGGTGGCGTTGATCTCCTCTGGGGATGTGGGGGTCTATGGCATGGCCGGCCCGACGTTGGAAATGTTGTTGACCATGGGACTGGAAGATCGTGTGCGTGTGGAAATCATTCCGGGAATCACGGCGCTCGTTTCGGCGGCGGCGCGTCTGGGGGCACCGTTGACCCACGACTTCGCCGCGATTTCATTATCGGACCTGTTGACCCCCTGGTCGGTCATTGAAAATCGTTTGACGGCGGCGGCACAAGGTGATTTCGTGACGGCGTTGTACAATCCCCGCAGTGGTCGCAGGACCACCCAGATTGAACGGGCACGGGCCATTTTCTTGGCGCATCGTTCGGCCAGTACACCGGTGGCGCTGGTGACGGCTTGTTATCGGGAACAGGAAACGGTGGTATTGACCGACCTGGAACACATGACCGAACATGAGATCGGCATGCAGACGACGGTCCTCATTGGCAATCGCAGCACCTTTGTCCGTGCGGGTTGGATGGTGACGCCACGCGGCTACGGGGATAAATACGATTTAAACGCCAAAGTTCGGGATATGGGAGAATGAAGTCTTCCGGGGCCATCATGATCCAGGGGACCACCTCGGATGCGGGGAAATCGATTCTGGCGGCGGCGTTATGCCGTTGGTTCAAGCGTCGCGGCGTGTCGGTGGCACCCTTCAAGCCGCAAAATATGGCGTTGAACAGCGCGGTGACCCTGGAGGGTGGGGAGATAGGCCGTGCCCAAGCCTTGCAGGCATTGGCGGCAGGGGTGCCCCCTCATACCGACATGAACCCGGTATTGCTCAAGCCCAACAGTGAAACCGGCGCCCAGGTGATTATTCATGGCAAGGTGGTCACGACCCTTTCGGCACGGGATTATCACCATTTCAAACCGACCGCCATGCTTTCGGTGTTGGAATCGTTCCAGCGGCTGCAAGAAAAACATCGAATGATCGTGGTGGAGGGGGCGGGATCACCCGCAGAGATCAATCTGCGCGACAACGATATTGCCAACATGGGCTTTGCCGAGGCGGTGGATTGTCCGGTCATCCTGGTGGCCGACATTGATCGGGGCGGGGTGTTCGCCCATCTGGTGGGGACGTTGGAATTGCTCACCCCTGGGGAACGGGATCGGGTGTGTGGGTTGATCATCAATAAATTTCGTGGTGATCCCTCTTTATTACAGCCGGGCTTGCACTGGTTGGAACAAAAGACGGGCAAAAAAGTATGGGGGGTGTTTCCATTCCTGCCCGATTTGCGTCTGGGGGACGAGGACAGTTTTTTTGATTGCAATCCAAAAGGTGGGAAAGATCAGGCCATTCTCAAGGTATTGGTTCCACGGTTGCCGCGCATTAGCAACCATACCGATTTCGACCCGTTGCGCTGGCACCCCCAGGTGCATCTCCATTTTTGGCAACCGGGAGAGGCGATACCGGGTGCGGATGTGATTGTGTTGCCCGGCAGCAAAAGTGTTCCCGACGATCTGGCCTTCTTGCGGCAGCATGGTTGGCTGGAGGCGATGCAACGGCATTTGCGATATGGCGGGCGTATCCTGGGGATTTGTGGAGGGTTTCAAATGTTGGGCCGCCGTTTGGAGGATCCCTTGGGCGTCGAGGGACGACCGACGATAATCGATGGTTTGGGATTTTTGGATGTGGTAACCCGATATGGACCAGAAAAAATTTTGAGAAATATTTCCGGTGTGTTGGCCTGGGACGGGAACGCCCGGGTGTCGGGCTATGAAATTCACATGGGGGTGACCGAGGGATCCGACCTGGGGCGACCCATGGTCGTGTTGCATCCGGGTGGTCCCCATGGGGCGATGTCGGAGGATCACCAGGTCATGGGGTGCTATGTACACGGTCTGCTCGATCAACCGGAGGGCTTGCAGGCGATTTTACAGTGGTGTGGGCTGCAAAGTCGGGTTACGGTGGATGTCGGGGCGGAGACGGAACATTCTTTGGAGCGGTTGGCGGACACATGGGATCGGGTGATCAACCCGGAATGGATGTCATCCTTGGGTGAGGTTGGTTCATGACGACGATTGGGATTTTTTCCGGGATTTTGCTGATCAGTCTGGGGTTTGTCTTTTGGCCGGTATGGTCCAAAAAAGGCAATCACCCGCTCCCCGTGGGATTGGAGGACGATCCGGTTTGGGAGTTGGAACAGCGGCGTCTGGTGTTGCTGGGCCAGTTGAAGGAGAGGGAACTGGAGGGGAATGAGGAGGAATCGGGGCGGATGAGCCTGGAGGCGGAATTGGCCGAGGTCTACGCCGAATTGGATGGCCGGCAGCCTCTCCAGAAAGCGGGCGATTCCCCGGTGGAGGTGACACGTACCCGCTGGTTGGACAGGGGATCGTCGGTGGTGATGGCCGTGGCAATGGGCGTTTTGGGTGTTGTGCTTTTTGGCGGCTTGGGGAACCTGGATAAAAGCGGCAAGGCGGGTGATGCATCAATGGCGTCTCCGGAATCCGCAAAAGAGATGAACGCCCTTTTGGACAAGGCCTTCGAGCGTCTTAAAGGGGAACCCGACAATCTAACGGCTTGGTTGCGTTTGGCACGTTCGTTTTCGGTGGTGCAGCGCAACGCCGAGGCGATGGAGGCCTATGCGTTCATCCTCAAGAACCATCCGCAGGAGATGCAGGCCCGTGTTGGTTTGGCGGGGTTGAAGGTGCAAACGGCGACGACGGATGGGGAGATGGCCGTGGGCAAGGAACTGTTCAAGGCCATCTTGCGGGATGATCCTGGCAATCAGGATGCTTTATGGTTTTTGGGGGGTGTGGCCGTGCAATCGGGAGCGGTGGAGGAAGCCAGGGATTATTGGCAACGTTTGCTGGAGAGCCTGCCTCCCGGCGATCCCAATCGGGAGATGGTCCTTCAAGCGTTGACGGAGTTGCCCAGGAAGTGAAATCAAGTCGAAGCGTGATCGGGTTTCGAGGGTGACCTTCATGAACGATACCATGCCAGAAAATCTCGCGCCGCCGGTTTTGAATGTAGCCTATGCATCCGATAGGGGGCCATCCGGAAAACGCCAGGAAGATGCTCTCATGGTTGATCGATCTGTTTTGCAGGCCGATTTGCTTCCTCCCACGGCAAGGCGTTTTGAGGCTGGCAATTTATTGTTGGCGATAGCTGATGGTATCGGTGGTAGCCCATCCGGGGATGTTGCCAGCAAAGCTTTGCTCATGGCGCTTGATTCTTTATATTTTTCTGAAGATTCTTCAGAACTTTTGGAAGGGGGATGGATAACGCCATCATTCTTAACAAGCGTACATGCAAGGTTTGTTAATGTTTTGGAGAATGACAAACACACCTTTGGATCAGGATCCACTTTGGTTGTTGCGCAAATCAGGGACAATCGCTTATGCATCCTTAACGTTGGTGATTCACCAGCATATCTTTTTCATGAAGGAGGCATTCGTTTGATTTCCCACCCACATTCTGGGCCCCCTGGTCTTTTGGCCAGATATGTGGATGCTGAGGAGGAAGGGGTTTACTTATCCCGTCCATTGACCAGTGCATTCATTGCGGATCGTCAGTCAAAGAGTATTCAGATCGCGACCGTAGAAATGGAATTTCCCCATGATGCTGGATTATTGCTATGCAGCGATGGTTTAAGCGATCTTCTTCACGAATCGGGATTGCTCAGAAACCTTGATTGGAGTATTTCACCACGACAACAGGTCGAAGCCTGGCTCGCTGCGGCAAAGGGAGCAGGACCTCAGGATAATATATCTCTGGTCTGGGTGCGACAGGGAAGGCATTGATTGCCATTATTGGATAAACATGATTTCACGCTATTGGCTGTACAATAAATGATCTATGCCTTGGCAATTGCATAGGATGTTTTTTTTGCGCTTTGTTTGGTGCCTATTTTTAATTGTTTTGTGCATTTGTTTGACATTGACCAAGCAAATCCAATGGCAATCATCCCTATGAGAATCCATTGAATGATCCAAACTATTTTTGGGATTCCGGTAAAATGTTCCAGGTTGGTATCATCACCATGGATGATATTGGGGTGCAGGAGCCAGAATGGTGCGATTAATGAGTCGACAATAATATACAATCCACCTGTTAGTAGCAGATGTTTCATGAATTGTTGATGTTTCCGTGAACATAATAATAACATGGATAGGCAGAGCGTCAAATAAAGGAACAACATAACCGCCTGACTGTTTGGATCAATGACCAGCCAAACAGTGGTCCCTCCAATCAACAATATGATTATCAGTATAAATATGAAGAACCATACTGGTGATGCCCGCAATCCACACCGATAAAGCAGGAGCCCCCATAAACTTGCACCGGTGTATCCGCTCCAGCCAATAAGAAAAGATACCAATTTATTGTTATCGAGATGTGTATAGATACGGCCATGGTTAAGAAACACATCTACAAATTCAATTTTCCTACCAAAAAATAGCCCAACGAGTCCATGGCTCAACTCATGAAAGAACACCGCTAAACCGTCCAAAGGCCAATTAATTACCGGCGTAGAATAGAGAATAAGAACTACGAGAAAATAGTTGGTAAATATTTCATTATGGCTTCGATGTGGGGCAGGTATTCCGTGTATTTTCAATGGAATAATATGTTCTTTAATGCTGTTGTCAAACCTACCCAATGGAGGCTCTTTCTCAATTTTTGTTATGATTATATTTTCTTTGCCTATATGTCTTTGTCCGCAGGACAGGCACTCATGAATCCATTCTCCCGCATGATTTTTGCCCTTGTTGCGCCAATTTATATCTTTACAACGGATACATTGCATGTTGGCTCCCCCTCCCTATTGATAGAAACCGTCTGAATTTGTGTGCAGGGGTTGTGCCAGGCATGGATATATATAAATAATTGAGATTATTAATTAATATAAGTACGACAGTTCTGAGATGTAAAATATTCCTTACAAATGTAAAATTTTTTTACATTGATAGATGTTTTTTTTAAGTTTTCGACCAGGTTTGCGGGGATGACAATAACAGTACATTCCAAGATAGCTGCCGTTTAAAGGATCGGCAATTCCTTGCATGTCTCATGAAACGGTGGAATGATAAGAAGGTAAGCCTGTAACCACGGCTTTATGCGACTGTCCATTTCAGGAAGAGTACCTGTAACCAGTAGTTCATGGGGGCAATGTAACTCATGATCGGTGCCATCGCTGGTGACATGATCGGTTCCCCTTATGAGGGACGCCCCATAAAGAGCAAAACATTCCCCCTGTTTGCAGAAAATTCTTTTTTTACTGATGATACGGTGTTAACCGTGGCGGTTGCGGATGCGTTGCTCCACAATGAGTCGTATGATTCGGTCTTTCGTCGATATGGTCGTAAATATCCGAATGCGGGATACGGACGGAGTTTTATCCAGTGGTTCCAGTCAGATGATGCAGGCCCTTACAATAGTTTAGGCAACGGGGCCGCCATGCGGGTTGCTCCGATTGGCTGGTTTTGTGATTCTCTGGAAGCTGTCATGCAGGAGGCACGCAAGAGTGCAGAAGTCACCCACAATCATCCTCAGGGTATAAAGGGTGCACAGGCGGTAGCCGCAGCGGTTTTCCTGGCACGCAAGAATGAAAATTTCCAAGTAATAAGGTCTACTCTCGTAAATCAATTCGGTTATGACCTGGGGCGGTGTCTTAAGGATATACGTCCAAAATACAGGCACGATGTAACATGTCAAGGATCCGTACCCGAAGCTATTATCGCCTTTCTCGAATCCACAAACTTTGAAGATGCTGTGCGCAACGCCGTGTCATTAGGTGGCGACAGTGATACACAGGCTGCCATTGCAGGTGCTATTGCTGAGGCTTATTACGGTGGCGTACCATCAGACATTAAAAAACAGGTGTTTACCAGAATAGATAAAAATTTGCAGCAAGTCGTTAATACATTTGCAAAACAGCATATGATCACAAGCCCAATTCGTTCTTTTTGGCGAAATTTGTTGAAATAACAAGATTTCAGTGAACTTTTTCTGAAATGATGCTTACTGCGATGTTTCGTATCTGATCAGAATACATTGATAACCATCAACTCAGATTTGTTCAGGATACCACATTATGGCTGTTGTATTCGACATGGACAATACACTTACGGACGAGTTTGGGAGGGAGGTTCGGCCAGGGATGAAAGATCTATTGGCCAAACTCCAGAAAGAAAAATTTGTTCTGGTATTGTGGACCAGTTCGGCTCGAAGTCGAGCGCGGGAGATTCTTTCACAGCACAAACTGGAGCAATATTTCTCAAAATTTATTTTTCGGGAAGATTATGATCCAGATAAGAAGGGTCTTCCCAAGGATATTCGTCAAGTGAACGGATGGTTTCTTGTTGATGACGACCCGCGACAAATCAAATTTCTTGAATCCATCGGCATCGCCGCTTTTCAGATTTCCCCCTATCGTGGTGGTGCAAAAGGCGATCAGGAAGAACTAAAGAAACTCTACCAAGCTATCCTTGCCTCGCGCCCCAATAAAGGCATACTTGATTGGTTGCGTCGTATTTAATCTGGGCAATATATTATTGAAAGTACATAAACAATATCACGTTACTCTTTCTACTAAATTTTCTGGGATAGCTCTTAAGGCAGGAAATTGATAGATCGTAGCTACAATATATCTAATTTTTTTCTTCACAATGCCATGCTTTTTCTAGGTGGGATGTAAATTCAATTAGATTTTTATAGGCCTGTATGGATAATTGAAGAATACAATACTGTTCTGTTACATATCCAGCCGTATTCTCACGGAAGTTTGCAGTTTTGCACAAATCTGACGTATATTTATCATATGATTTTTTAAGGGACTTCAGATTATCATATTGCTTAGTGCATAAGTCTCTATTTTTTGAGGTAAGTCTGGAGTGCAATAAATCATATTTTTTCTTGACCGCTTGTGCGTTATCCTTGAAGCAATCACCAACACCGGCACCTCCTGCTTCATCGACGGCACACAATGATTTGTAGAACTCCATGACGGAGGATATCTCAAACGATGCGGTATAGCCTGACAGTCTTTCCTCACTCGATAGCGAACCATAGGGCATAATTCCCAAGATTACTACTAATAGAAATTTAATAACAGGGTGTATCATATGTGAAACCACCATTCTTCAATATGTATGGATCAATCATTCAACACTCATTGATGGGGGCCTGATGCAACACTCATGTCAGCAAATGGCCCAGGTTTTTCAAGAGTCGTTGGGTAGCATCATGACCAATCGCACCAGTTCTGATTGTCGGTTGGTCCCGGTTTTGGCAAAGATTTCTCTCAATTGAGTGCGGACCGTATGACGTGATACACCCTTCTCATTGGCGACTTCGTCCAATTTTCTGCCTGTGGCCAGTTCTTTGGCCAAATGCGCCTCAGCAGGAGTCAACCCATAGAGATTTTTTAACAAACGATTTTTGGCAGCGGAAGGACTGGATCTGTTTGGTGTACTCAGCATGAGAATCACCTTGGGAGAGGATCGGAGAATGCCGATTTTCCGATTATCAGGACTCATGGGTATGACTACCGCATTCAAGGGAGCCGATCCCTCTTGTACGGGTGAAATCTGCATGTTGTTTTGAAGCCCATTGTCGCGAGCGTTGGCACCGTGTCCAGTCGCCAGTTTCAATCCCCGGCGAATCAGGGTGTTCAATTGTTGTGTTTCATCGGGATAAGTGGTTGTTGGGCCGAATGTGCGGACATCGGCCTGGAAATGTCATAAAAGCAGCGGTTTGAAATTGTTCTTCCCGCCTTTTCTTCCCATTTTCTTCATTTATTCTTTTATTTTTTCTTTCATTCGATAACTTTTTCCTTC
>PEAK01000066.1 GCA_002753515.1 Magnetococcales bacterium | reverse complement strand
ATTTTGCCACTACAATAAAAACCGGCAAGGAGTGTTTTTCTAACAATTTGATTTCATTGAATTAAAAAAATAGGCTATCACGCACTTATAACTATTTATTGCCTTTTTAATTCACTTGTTCACTTAAATTATAAAATATACTGTATTTATATGATTCATAATATATTAGCTTGCGAAGATGGGCCAGGAGGCCGTGGAACGCTGCCGCCACTTCAAAGCCCAAGGCTATGAAGGGCAACCACGTATCATGGGCATCGATGTCGCCCGCTTTGGCGAAGACCAAACCGTCTTTGCCCTCCGTCAAGGCAGAAGATTACTGCCACTCATCAAAATGCGTGGCATCGATACCACCCAAACCAGCGCCCGCGCCGCTCAGGTCATCCGACAATGGCGCCCCCATGCCGTCTTTGTCGATGGTGTCGGCATCGGCGGTTCGGTAGTGGATCAATTGCGCCAATTGGGATTCGACATCATCGAAATCAATGCCGGAGCCGCATCCGTCGAACCACATAAATATTTCAACCTGCGCGCCGAAATGTGGGGACGCATGCGCGATGCCCTGGTTGGCGGCATGGAACTCCCCGATGACCCGGAATTATTAGGAGAACTCGCCTCCGTGGAATACGGATTCTCCCCGGCACAACAAATTCGCCTGGAAAAAAAAGAAATGATGAAACGTCGCGGACTCTCCTCTCCCGACTGCGGCGACGCCCTGGCTTTGACCTATGCCCGTAACATCGCCACCTTTCACGAAAACGAAACCTCCTGCTACCCGGAAGATGTAGGAATGTTATGAAACCCGATACCACCATGCAAACGTGTGACTGGGGGGAAATCACCGCACTGGCCGATGATGGTTCGCACCCCCCCAGCGTCGCCTATGAATTTTCCAACGGGCGCAAGTTTTATCGCTCCATCGTCACCAAGACCCCGTCGAACCATGAGCAACCACCCGATCCCACAGCCGAATCCGCACCAACAGGATGATACGGGCACTACGCCTCCCCTCCGACCCCCCTTTTTGCCGCCAACACCAATCATGCAAGCCGGAATGGCTCTCAGTACTCTGTGCAACGCCGTCCGCGCCCTCAACAATCAGGAGCGAAAGCGCAACCATGATGACCCAAGCAACGACCCCTGAACAACATCAAGCCGCAACCATTGGCGAAGTCCTGTGGCATGTCTACCCGGGATACCGCTGGGCAGTTGCCGTCGTCGGTGGACTGGCACGCATCCGTAACCTGGACCTGTCGGGCCAATGGGGCTTCGACGTATCCCTGGAATCCCTGAAAAATGATCCCATGCTGCGCGATGTCATCCGCGCCGGGGGTGAAATATTGGAACGCTACCGTTTGTCACGCAGTGCGTGCAATGCCGACCGACTCAACGAACTACCCCGCTGGTTATCCGGCGAGGCCAAGGGAGATACCAACGCATGAACCCATACCTGTCCCCAGTCCAAGAAGACACAAGCCCATATGAACCGGCGTATGACTCGGAACCCGAAGAAACCGATACCAGCGATGAAACCTGGCTGCGCCTGGCCCAGGATGCCTACGAGGGGAGTCGGGATTGGATGGAGCAAAATCTGCGCAAACAATGGCGGCGCAACCTGGCCCACTTTCGTTCGCGCCATCCCGACGGCTCCAAATATCATTCGGAAACCTACAAACGCCGTTCCTCGCTGTTTCGCCCCAAGACCAGGAACGCCCTGAGACGCAACGAAGCCCATGCCGCCGCTGCATTCTTTCAAAATTCGGAACTGGTCAGCCTGGAACCCCGCGACGATTCCGATCCCCGGCAACTGGCCAGCGCCGAAGTGTTCAAAGAAATTTTGCACCATCGCCTGGAAAAAGATATCCCCTGGTTCCAAACCGTCATCGGTGCCTTCCAGGATGCCATGATCCATGGGATTTGCGTCTCCAAACAAACCTGGGAATACGCCGAAGAATTACGCGAGATGGAAACCGCCCTCATCGATCCGGCAACGGGTTTGGTCATTCATGATTCCCAGGGGCAACCCATCCTTCATCGGCACCTGGAGATGGTCAAAGTGCTGGACCGACCGCGCATTGAACTTTTGGAGCCGGAAAACATACGCATCGATCCCGGTGCCGATTGGCGCGATCCCATCCATTCCTCGCCTTTCGTCATCCACATCATCCCCATGCGCCTGGACGAAATAAAAAAACAGATGGAAGGCCCCTGGCGCCCCCTGGATGATGACGACATCCTGAATGCCGCCAACGAGGCGGAATCGTTCAACGAAAGCATTCAAATGCGCCGCAATGACCGGGTTGCCACCTCGGGACAACGGGCGATTCGCGATTATTCCATCTTGAACGTCCACGAAAACTTTATCCGCAAGGATGGCAAGGATTGGGTCTTCTTCACCCTGGGTTCGCGACTCCTGTTGAGCGATCCGGTGTTGGCCACGGACATTTATCCCAATGGCCGTCCCTTTGTCATGGGAACCTGCATCATCGAATCCCATCGCATCTACCCTGCCGGATTGGTGGAACTGGCACAAGATCTTCAGTCGGCCATCAACGAAGTGCAAAATCAACGGTTTGATAATGTGCAACTGGTGTTGAACAAACGTTATTTCGCCCGGCGCGGCAGCGGCGTCGATCTCAAAAGTTTGACGCGCAACGTTCCCGGATCGGTCACCATGATGACCAATCCCGAATCGGATGTCGTCGTCCATCAGACACCGGACATCACCTCCAGCGCCTATCAAGAGCAGCTCATGCTCAATGCCGACTTTGATTCGGCCATCGGCACGTTTGACCAAGGGAGTGTCAACGTCAACCGCATGATCAGTGAAACCGTCGGTGGCATGAACATCATCTCCGCCGATGCCAACCTGACCACCGAATACCTGCTGCGGGTATTCGTGGAAACCTGGGCGGAGCCGGTACTGCGACAACTGGTCAAACTGGAACAACGTTTTGAAACCGACGAATTCATCCTTACCATGGCGGGGCGTCGTTCCCCCCTGGTGCAACGCTTTGGTTTCAATCCCATCGAGGATCGTTTGTTGGAGCAGGAATTGACGGTTCGCATCAACGTGGGCATTGGCGCGACCAATCCCAAAAACCGTCTGGAACACTTTTTAATGGGAGCACGCACGGTTTCCGAATTGTTGGGGATGGCACCCGATGCCAAACAGTTGATTTCAGAAGTCTATGGCTTGCTGGGTTATAAGGACGGCACCAGATTTTATCCGCAACTCAACCAACCACCACAGCCCCCCGCGCCCAATCCCCTTGTTGAAATGGAACAAGAAAAGGTTAACCTGCAACGGCAAGCTTTGCAGATGCAAGGTCACATCGCTGCGGCCAAACTACAGACGCAACGAGAGGAACAAATTCGTTCCGAAGCCTTGAAAAAAGCCGAACTGGCCACCAAAGCGGAATTGGAACGCATGCGTATCCACGCCTCCATGGCCTCACAGCATGCATCCCGATTACGACAAGGATTGCACCGTTAACCAATGTTTATTGCCGGGAAAGTACGGCAAAGCTTTCTCGGCAATTTCCAGAAATTTATATTGACATCACATGATCTAGAGATATTATTAATTCTTTACGGTATAAACAGCAGCTATCTTGGGATGTGTAGTTATTGTCATCCTCGCGAATGCGGGGATCCAGAAGATCTTCCTACCTCCCCTGACTTTCTGGATTCCCGCTTTCGCGGGAATGACACTGGAAAACTACGTTTCCCGTGTTGGTTGCGGTTTATATGGAGAAACCGTACCGTGCCAAACAATGCCATGAACCAGGAAAATCAGTGCTGGACCCGCTATCGCAAAGATGGCTCCATGTACCGCGTCTGTGATGGACAACAAGGTGGTGATAGCACACCACAGAAAGATCGTTTCCGCAAATTGGAAGCGATAGCGCGAAAAAATAAAGAATCAAAACAAAAAAGGTTGGAGGAAAATCTAGTACAACAAGAATCCCGCTCCCCCGCAAATGAATCTTCCGACCAAACACCACCGGTGCCAACCTCCAAACCATTGAGCAAGTATGACCATGATCAGGAAGTACGAGCGCAGAAAATTAGAGAAAGTAACGCTGGCATTCCTCTGAATTTTATGCGGCGTCACACAATTTGTAACATGAGCGCCAAATTCAACAAATACCGATTTCGCCTTTTTGAACTTCGCGACCAGCTCACGTTGCTCGTTATGAAAGGCCAGATCAAAGAAGGTTCCCCTGAACATCGGGTTCTTCTTCGTCTGTTAACCGGTGCCATAAAAAGTACCGGGACTTTCGAGGTCACGCATTTTTTTCGATTTATCGCCCAATGGGTCGATGATTCAGAGGGCCAGCGAGAGTTTGCTCAAGTCCTTGACGACATGAAAACCCATCCCCATCCAGAATATCAGGAAATCGTTCAAGGCACCTTGGAGTTGGCTCGTCACATGATCGGCAAAGATACTTGGCTACTTTTTAACGTCCTTTACCCCCTGCTCAAAATGCTGGATTGGATTTTGCCCTCTCCCGCATTCATCCAGGATTTGATCGCTAAAATAGCCCGACTCATTGCAGCCAAGCTCAGCGTTGCTTCCCGCCTGGATGCTTTGAGGGCCACAGCATGATAGACAGTCGCCAAAAGATGTAAAAGAATTAATAGAAGAGGAAAATAACCAGTATAGAAACAACCAGCGAATAATCAAACTCCTGTTTCATCACGCCCAAGCCGGGCACGTCGCGTACGTGTCCGGCTTTTTTATTTACCCCAACCTTTGAGAACAACATGTCCAGGAAAAATCTTAAAAAAGAAGCAAACGATTGGATCGAGGTTTCACGACCAGGACGGATGATGGAAGCCTTGGTCGAGGAGGACAGCCGACGCATCTGGCTGGCGGAAGTTGATCTGGGCCTACAATGCCAAAGATTTTTCAACTCCGATGTTGGCCGTTATCTGTTGGGGAGAGCGGCTCAGGAAATCCAGGAAGCCCGCGATCTCCTGGAACAGGTGCATCACGAGGAAACCGGCAACGTCCGGCAATTGCAAAACCGTATCTGGCGCGCCCGTTCGTTCATTACCTGGATCGATGAAGCGGTACGCGATGGTGAAGAAGCAGAAATCAACTTAAGTGGATTAACCTTGGAGGAATGACCCTATGACCGAAACATCAGCCATCCCCATGGACGCTGAACCTGAAACACACCACATCGACACCCCACCAGTGGAAGATGCACCTCAATCAAACGAGACATCCGAAATTCCGGCGGGTGACGATCCCAAAAGCGGACAAAAAGAGGAACCCAAAGACGAACGTCTGGAAGCTCTCAACCGCATTGCCCGACGTAACCGTGAATTGGACGCCCAGAACCGCAATGCCTCATCGGCCCCATCCCAACCCGAGCTTAAAGACAGCAATGGCCAAAAACCCGGGGAAAATTCCGATTCCCCGGCATCATCCGCCAAAACTGCCAGCAAGCCCGAAAGCGCATCCCCCGCTCAATCCCGGGACGAACTGGTCCCGGTCACCGTGGATGGCAAAACCGAAATGCTCCCCTTGAAAACGGTGATCAAAGGGTACCAAATTGAGTCGGCGGCCCGCAAACGTCTGGAAGAAGCGTCGATGATGGTCAAACGGTTACGGGAACAGGGGGTGACCTCTGCCCCCTCTGGCACTTCCCCAGCCGCAACCCCTGCCCCGACTGTAACAAGCCCCCCCACTCCCGTCAGTGGCTCCGCACCCACTGACCAGGATATGCCAGGGCATCTTGCGCAGTCACAAACCATGGCTCCGACAACGGCGGTTCAATCTCCAGCGGATACGGAAGCGCTGGTTAGCCTCGTTCTCATTCGTCAGGACGTGCGTAACGAAAGAATGCGTCTTAATGAAACACAACCTCATATTGCCCGCGATCCCAGATTGTATGGTATGCACTCGCAAATGGTCATCGACGCCATGCGGTCCACACCAGGACTCCCTACCAAGGAATATTTCGACCACGCCAGCGAATCCATCAATAAATGGTTGATGGATTTGTCCACTGCCAAGCTCACCCGGACCACCGAGCCCGGGCAGCGCCTCCTGGACAAACGCGAAGCGACAAGCAAACAGGCACCTTCTGGAGTCAACCGCAAGGTGCCATCGGGAACTGACGCCCCACCCCCGCTCACCTATGCGGACAAAATCAGGCAAATGCGGGAGGCCCGGGGCCTGAACTAATTAAAGGAGCATCATCATGGCTGGACAAGTTTGGAGCGTATCCGCCGACGGCGGCTACATGTATGCTGACAATTTATCGAGCAAACTGCGGTTTGTCTTGCAACCGCTCAGCAAGTTTCGCCAATTCTGCGACATCAAGGAAGCCATGGGCAAAAACCGTGGTGATACCTTCCATTGGAACGTCTATGGTGACGTGACGGCACAGGGCGGTACGTTGGTCGAAACCAGCACCATGCCGGAGACCAAGTTCACCATCGCCCAGGGTACGTTGACCATCAACGAGTATGGCAACAGCGTTCCGTTCACGGAAAAACTCGACAACCTTTCGGAACACCCGGTCAATGAGGTCATCAATCAGGTGCTCAAGCACGATGCCAATCGCACCCTCGATGCCGCAGCCCATCTGCAATTCGCCGCCACGCCGCTCAGGGTGACCTCCGGTACCTCCACATCCACCGTAACACTCACCACCAACGGCACTGCGACCGAAACCAACAACGTCGCCCTCGGCAAGGGGCACGTGCAGATGATCGTCGATTTGATGAAAGAACGCTCCATCCCCGCCTACGACGGCGGTGATTACTATGCCTTGGGCCGTCCCGCAACCTTTCGCCAACTCAAACAGGATCTGGAAGCCATTTCTCACTATGTTGAGACCGGGTTCAAAAAGATCATGAATGGCGAAATCGGGCGCTACGAAGGCATCCGTTTCATCGAGCAGAACGGTATTGCCAAAGGGGTCGGCAGCACCGCCAATACCACCTGGAGCCACGGTAATGACACCGTCTACTTCCTCGGTCGCGATACCGTCGCCGAAGCGGTGGGTACTCCCGAGGAAATCCGTGGTAAAATTCCTGGTGACTTTGGTCGTGACCGTGGCATCGCCTGGTACTACCTCGGTGGCTTCGGTATCTGTCACACCCAAGCCTCCCAGGCGCGTATCCTGATGTGGGATTCCGCTGCCTGAGCGGAGCAAGTCTAGGTTGTTAAAGAGAACTCCCGATGGGCCAGTTTCCGCCATCGGGAGTCGCTTTAGTTTATCGTCGAAGTTTACCTTGGCTAATTTGAAGCAATTCAAGCGCGGTACAAGCCATCACGTTGCGGGTTTTGCCATGATCGTTAAGGACAAGCAAATCGTGTTTGTCTCCTTCCACAAGTTAATCAGCTTGACCAACTTGGACCAAAACCAGATAAAGCTGATGGGTGGTACACTTTGGGTGAACATGGGGGTACACTAAGGGCGATTATCGACACATATCGTCACTTTACGCAATGAGACACCAGGCCAACAAGATGGGAGAAAGACATGCGTACGATTGATCGTGTTCGGGAGGTTTCGCCCCCACCACTGAACGCCAAGGACAAGGAGATGGTCCGGGTTGCCCAGCGCTGCATCATGGCTTCCCTGGATCATTCTCGTGCGGTCGCCATTACGCTGACCACTGACACTGGGGAGCACCCCACGGTTGAGGTTCCGCCAGCCGCGCTTAAGCTGATCGGTCAGTTATTAGGGGCCATGAGCGAGGGACGCCCCATCGTATTGATGCCGACTGAGCAGGAGTTCACAACGGTCGAAGCAGCCAATTTTCTGAATGTCTCGCGACCGTTTGTGATTAAAGAGATGGAATCTGGCCGCTTGCCACACAGGAAGGTGGGCTCGCATCGCCGCATTGCCTTGGAAAATTTGCTGGCATATGCCCAGAAGATGCGCGATCAGCAAGCCAATGCTTTAGAACGGTTGGCCGACAACGCCAGAGAGTTGGGACTGGATTACTGATGGCCGGGCACGCCCGCTATACAGCACTACTGGATGCTTGCGTCTTGTATCCGCTGGCGATGACAGATGCGCTGATGAGCCTGGCAACTGCAGGATTCTTTGCAGCGAAGTGGACGACGAAGATCGAGGAGGAGTGGATTCGATCTCTCGAAAAGAAACGTCCCGATCTGGTTGGAAAGTTATTTGTGCGACGCGACGATATGCGTGTTACCATACCGGACTGGGAGGTTTCAGAGGCTGCGTGGACTTCACTTGCACGCGGAATTGAGTTGCCCGATCCCAATGATGTCCATGTGCTGGCAGCCGCAATCGCTGGCCATGCCGACTGCATTGTAACATCCAATTTGAAGGATTTCCCGAATTTGGTCTTGATGGAATACGGCATCGAGGCCATCGACCCAGACACATTCATCATTAATCAGTGGGATTTGGATCCCGTGAATGCCATTGCGGCGTTCAAGCGGATGCGTGCGCGCCGAAAGAAGCCACTCTCCAGCCCCGAAAATTTTGCCTACGCACTGGAGTTGGGCGGCTTGCCAACGACAGCAGAAAGATTGCGTGCGGCGGCGGAACTGATTTGATGACTACTGCAATCAACATGACGATGAATACCAGAAGCTTGCCCATAGCAACACAAGGGCAACCTAAGACGTGTGCCCAATTCGATCGTGATCGCAGCATCGCCTGGTACTACCTCGGTGGCTTCGGTATCTGTCACACCCAAGCCTCCCAGGCGCGTATCCTGATGTGGGATTCCGCAGCCTGAGCAGAGCAAGTCTAAGTTGTTAAAAATGACTCCCGATGGGCCAGTTTCCACCTATCGGGAGTTTTTTAGCTATATTCTTGATATTGACAACTTACTAAATAGAATATTTACCAGTAAATAAATGTTATGGAGCGTAAAATAACCATCGCGCCGTGCTTCATAAATCTGGTCTGGTGGTGTTCCACGAGTCAGCAATGCCGCAATGAGGATGTTTGTATCAAGTATGATTTGCATCCATTGGCCGTGACTGTGGGAAAGAAGCCATCTTAAGTACGCACAGCTTGACAGGACTCATCAATCACAGCTTGTAGCTCATCGGTATCCATGGATTCATTGCGGGCTTTTACGGTTTGCACCGCTTGGTCAAACATTCGCCAACGCACAGATTCCTCGACAAATCTTGACAAATCTCCTTTTCGCATCCCTTGTGCACCAAGA
This sequence comes from Magnetococcales bacterium, assembly GCA_002753515.1. Lineage (GTDB taxonomy): Bacteria > Pseudomonadota > Magnetococcia > Magnetococcales > UBA8363 > UBA8363. The sequence continues at coordinate 12,780 of PEAK01000066.1, read as the reverse complement.
TAAGCCCGAAGCGCCAAGTCTGTTTCGTTAGTTACCGTGATGGTCCAACGTCTGGTATTGACGTTTGCCATGTTTACTCCTATGCGGATAGGCGTTTATCATCCCATGATCGTATCATACTGTGTGGTAGCGAACAATTGAACCTAAGAAAAAATAATTAATTTTTTTTTTATAATGTTCATGTTCAATTGTGGTTGTGGCGTCGCCTGGTACTATCTCGATGGCTTCGGTATCTGCCACACCCAAGCCTCCCAGGCGCGTATCCTGATGTGGGATTCCGCTGCCTGAGCAGAGCAAGCCTAAGCTGTTAAATGTGATTCCCTATGGACAAGTTTCAGCCATATTTAGTCACTTTAATTTATATTTTGTGGTTTTAATTGCTTTATGCACAATATTAAAATGATCTTATTTGTTTTTCTCTAACAAAAAAAATAACAAGTTGACCAGCGTATACGACTGTCGTATTATGCTTGATGATATGGACGATGAGAAAAAATGGCCGCCAAATTGGCAGATCTTGCCGAAATAAAAGTATACAGCCCGTTGTCAACATGCGCAAAGATAATGGACATTGAGGTAGGGGAAAAGAATTCGCGCACGTCAATTGCTTGTCCAAACGCTATCAGCCAACTTACTTGAATATGGGTGATCTCAATGAAAATTACAACGATTAAGGACTACCGACTTGTCAAAAACAAGGGCCTGAATTCTTGGGAGGGGCTGTTAGAGAAATGGGGAGATGTCGTGGAACGTTATTCGGAATTTCTTCCGGATGATGCCTCATATTTGTATACCGAAATTTCCAGCGTTGGAAATTTGGCAGCTGCGGCATGGCTTAATGAGTGGGTTGCTATTACCGAGTTCCAATGTGAAAAAGGCAGGAAATATCGGCCAAAATGGAACGGACGTGCTGACCTCTATCTTTATGATGGAAAGAATAATGAGTTCTGGATAGAGGCAAAAGACGAAACATTGTCCTTGGGAACAGAACAAGATTTTAAAAAGATCATACATCCTGTTCTTTCCAATGCCATTGATGATGCGAAAAAGACAAGTGGAAAAGAAGAGTCTAATGCTGTTGGTGTTGCATTTTTCCGTGTAAAATTACATAAAACCAAAGAAGATGACCTTCATAAAAGAATTAATGAGCTGATTGAATATCTAGAAAAAAGACCATACCATGCAGCAGCATGGTGCTTTCCAAAAGAAACGAGATATTTTATAGAGGATAATGAAATTTGCCCCGGCACAATAATGGTGGCAAATCATATCGACTATCAATAATGGCCCTACCAAGCTGCTCATTTTTGATTCTCTGGCTTGTCCCCCGTTTAACTGAAAATGATATCGCATATTGATTTCAGCGGCATCACCTCTTCAGCACCACTCGCACTCTGCAACGCATCCACTTTCCCTCCAGGCATTACAGTTGCCCTCTTCGTAAAAAACACGAAGAGGGCAACCTAAGGCGCGCCCCCAAAACTTTTTCGCTACGCGAAAAAATTTGTTGTGAAGGGGGGCGAAAATCAGAAACAAATTCAAAAACAAAACCTTGGAGGCGCTGCCTCCAAACCTCCGCTGGGGAGAGAACCTCCCCCCAGACCCCCGTAACAGTTTCAACACGCATTCTTTCTTTTACAAAAACTCATACTTACGTCATTCCATCCACCCTGTTCAAGGAGAGTTAAAATCATGTCCTATACCGATCCCGATTATTTGGTACGCCGGGAACATTGCGCCGGTGAAGCCGGGGGTGCCGCAACCACCGAATACGCCCGATTCGCCACCTTTCAAAAATCTCGATTGAAGAAAGTCCACGCCGTCGTCACCACCGCAGGCACCAGCACGGATCATGGTTTCGCCATCTATTCAGGAACCAGTTCCATCGGTGCCATCACCCTGGGCAGCGGAACCACAGGCGCCTCCGCCTCATCCGTCACCCTCAACATCACCATGAATCCCCTGACGCGCTTTTCGGTGAAATCCCTCGCCGATGCCACAGGCAAAGCCATCATCGTCTATGAGTACGAAGTCACCCCGGACGCTGTGCAAACCGCCTAAACCAACAGCGTCCACCAACCTTTCCAACAAGGAGTTCAAACACATGTGCGATATGAACGAAGAAACCCCCGAGACCGAACAACACATTTACGACGGTCTCACCCAGCGGGACCCCCTGGTCATCGACACCATGGAAGCATCCCCCGGGGGTGCCCCCCTGGGCATTCAACCCACCACAGTGAAAGGCGGCCCGGACGGCAAGAAAAAATTCACCATTTGCTGATCTGAGGTTCCCCCCCCCCCCACGTTGTCCCTCAGGGGGGGGGGCTCTTCCCGCAACAAAACCGGAGAATCCCACATGCTGCGAATACTGGCACCTTTCATTCAACAGTCACATTCCACAACGCCACAAACCGATGCAACGACCCTGGCCCAGGATGGCTGCTGGAAAAAACCACTCACCCCCACGATCACGGATGGCATGGGCAATGTCTATCCCCTCCCCGACCCACCCCAGCGGCAATTTTACCAGGCGGATAACGCCCCACCCGCGGAACTGAACGGTCGGGAGGACCTATGGTGAGACAACTGGACCGATCCCGCCCCTACGGCGAAGTCCATGGGGCACCCGGCATCGCCTTCGTGCAAGGGGATTGGCTTTTCGATCACCAGGGACAGGAAGCGAACGCCAACAAGCATCCTACCTGGAAAAAATTGTTGGTCGATCCAGACCTGGCCCAGCAAGAACTAACCCGGCAGGCCGCTGCCACAACCACCGAGGAATTGTCATCCCTCCCCTACGCCGAAGTCAAACGGATAGCCCAGGACGAATACCTTCTTCGACCCGGTCGCGCATCTAAAATCGAACTGATCAGAAAAATCCATGATCGCATCATGGAACAGCCAATTACCGGGGAGATTCGGTGACCAACCAACCTGTTGCAACACAAACAATCAAATACCTGGTCGTCCCCTACAGTCGGGGAATCGGTATCGATCTGGGGTGTGGTGAGGAACGGATCTGGCCAAGGTCCATAGGCATCGATCATACCCTTTCTCCCAACGGGGCAGTTATCGCCCGGGACATTCGTAATCTCGGCTTGTTCCAGGATCAAAGCCTGGATTACGTCTTTTCCGCCAATGGACTCAATCGTTTTTCCTCTGATCAAACACTGGATACCCTCAAGGAATGGTGGCGCGTCATCAAACCCGAAGGGTATTTAATCCTTTACCTCCACCATAAAAATCCACAACAACCTGATGCCAAACCAACACCCCCATGCAACATCAAAGAACACACGGTCATGGAATGGATGCGCGCCATCGGTGAATCAGGGCCGCATGGGGTCACCATCGAGGTCAACGATGATCGCAGTACCGACCACGAACAAGCCCATCTCCATGTATTTCGTAAAATTCAAAAGCCCGGCTTTCATGCCAGTTCCCGATTGTCGGGCCGAAAACGAGCCTTGGTGATCCGTTATGGCGGTTTTGGCGACATCCTCCAGGCATCGTCCGTATTTCCCGGACTCAAACAGCAAGGCTACGATGTCTGGGTCAATACCACACCCAAAGGACGCGATATCCTGGCCTGTGATCCCCATATCGATGGTTGGTGGCTGCAAGACGACGATCAAATCCCCAACCATGAGTTGGGACTCTACTGGCAAACACTCCGGGAACACTTTGACCGGGTCATCAACCTGTCCGAATCGGTGGAAGGAACCTTGTTGACCATCCCCAACCGGGTCAACGATCACTGGCATGACGAAGCACGGCGGCTCCTGCTCAACCACAACCATATGAAGGTGGTTCACACCCTGGCCGGGGTTCCCGAAGGATCCCGGCTTAAGTTCCACCCATCCGCCGCCGAGGAACGCCAGGCTCGAAGAATGCGTCAAGCCCTGGGAAGCGGTCCGGTCATCCTGTGGGTATTGTCCGGTTCTTCCATCCACAAATCCTGGCCCTACGTGGACCATGTGCTGGCCGCCCTGCTCATGGAACGACCCGAAGCCCGCATCGTCCTGGTGGGCGACGATGCCTGCCGCATCCTGGAGGCGGGGTGGCGTCTGGAACGGCGCGTCCTGCGACGTAGCGGACGTTGGTCCATACGCCGCACCCTGAGCTTTGCCAGTCATGTCGATGTCCTGGTGGGCCCCGAAACCGGGGTCATGAATGCCATGGGCCTGGAAAAGGTGGGAAAGGTGTTGTTCTTGTCCCATTCCTCCATCGAAAACATTTCCAGCCATTGGACGAATACCATCAGCTTGAAACCGCCGGCGGAAGTCACCTGTTATCCCTGCCACCGCTTGCACTACGGCTGGGAACGTTGCCACCGGGACGCTCGAACAGGGGCTGCCTGGTGTGCCGCTGCCATCAGCCCGGATCGAACCATGGCAGCCATCCTTTTTCTATTGGGAGAGTTTCATGAAAAGAGATGAAGCCATCGAAATGATTCGCCTGCGCACCGGCCAGGATGCCATTCCTGGCTGGGACGAACGTATCCGTCTGGAAATGGAAATGGCCCAGACCTCCTTGGAATGGGATACCGTTTTGCCATGGTTTCTTCTGACCGTGGACGACACGTTGCATGTCACGGCCAATACCAGTTCCTTAAGCCTGCCCACAGGTTTTTTACGCTTTGGGAGCCAGGGAGGGTTGTATCGTTACGATGCCACATCAGACGATCCCTGGATTCCCATGCAGCGCGAGGCCTATGACGCCTTGAAAGCCCGCAATCTGGGATGCGGAACCCCGGAATGGTTTGCCATCCTGGGCAATACGATCCATCTGTTTCCCACACCCGCTGCCGCAACCAGTTTCCGCATGATTTTCTTTAAATCGGCGGGCTCCCTGGCGACCAATACGGCAACCAATCCCTGGCTGGTCTACGCCCCCGAATTAATCATCCATCTGGCTTGTGCCCGGGTCGATCCCGATCGTTCCGGGTTGTGGATGGGGCTGGCCAACACTGAAAAAGCCGGCATGAGCATGAATGAAGATCAACGTCATGCCGACGGTATTTTATTGCAAATCGTAGCCGAATAATCGCCATCCATCTTTATGTAGACACCCGGGGGGGAAAGGAGAACCTTTCTCTTCCCCCCCCCGTAACAAATACCTCACACACCATTCCCCCCATTAGGAGAGTCCTCATGACCGTTGGCCTGACCAAAGGTAATGCCATTTCCCTCATCGGCTCGCGTTTCGGCAACAGAAGCGACCTGGACACCATCATCGAAGACGAACTCAACCTGGCGCAAACCCAAGCCCTGGAAGGGGGAGATTTTCTCCCCTGGTTTTTGATTCGCGAAGTCAAAACCACGGTTCTGGCCGGAACCAGTCGTATTTCCATGGACGCCCTGGGCTCCAGCGATCTCACCACCAACGGCACCTTCTCCAGCGACAGCAGCTGGACGAAAGGGACCGGTTGGACCATCTCCGGGGGAAAGGCCACCAGTGACGGATCCCAATCCACCAACGCCGATCTGTCACAAGACATCACCGTCACACAAAACGATTATTACACCGTGCGCTATACCCTGTCTGGCGTGAGTGCGGGCACCATCGTCGCCAAAGTGGCCGGCACTTCGGGAACGGCGCGCAGCAAATCGGGCAATTATGAAGAACGGATCATGGCCGGAGCCGGCACTTCCCCCAGGCTTGCTTTCTCCGCCAATGCCGATTTCATCGGCTCGATAGACAACGTCATGGTCTGGGGCGAAGGCGATGCCAAACTGTTGCGGGTCTATGAACATGGCGGCGTGTATTATGGTGCTGCCGGAGCCACCCTGCCCGTGAGCGAAATGTTGCGCGGTACCTACAAATATCTGTGGAGCAAACTCAACACCGAAAGCCCCGCCAGTCCCACACATTACGCCATCCGTGGCCGTGACCTGATCTTTTATCCGGTACCAGTCGCTGATTTTGAACTGTTCAGCGTTGGCTATCACCGGGAAACCCCGTTCGATGCCCTGGCCACCGGGGATTCCAATGCCTGGCTGCAACAAGCTGCCGATTGGTTTGTCGCCGAGGCCTCGTTTCGCGTTGCCTACCACCTCAAAGACAACGAAAGCCTGCAAAAATTCCAACAGGAGGCGGCCTCTGCCAAAGCCCGCGTCATGATGGCACACCGCGCCAATGCCCATCCCACGGAAATGCTGATCATGGGAGGAGCCTCCTGATGTGGTGCAAGTACACCTACAAGGCCAGCGCCACCAAAGCCAACATCATGAACGATGTCGTCCTGTTGCTGACCGGGACGTCATCATTGGCCAGTTTATCCGCGGATTGTGACCAGGCCAACTCGGTCCTGGTCACAACCGTAGCCGCAGGATGGACATTGCACGACGCGTCCGCAGGAACCAACGCCAAGTGTGTCAAGGCAGCTTTGGCAGACGATGCCGCCACGTTCAAATATCTGGTGGTGGATACCAACACCACCGGATACATCTTCTTCAAGATTTACGAAACGTGGAACGCCAGTACCCACACCGGCACAAACCTGACATACGGTTCTGATTTGGCCCAATATGCCCAGCGGATCAGCACAAGTTCCTTCCAACTCTACCTGTCCGCTTCGGCTAGACATGCCATCGGATTTTCTGATATTGGCGCAGGCACGTCCAACAAAGGGTGTTCCACGGGCAACCGTTTCACCGGAGTCATGGAACGAACGCGTCAGATGGCCTGGGATACGGTAGCCGCCGGGTATCCACCCTACGCCTTCATCATGGACAGCACCAATCTGTATGCGCCAAGAATCAAGGTAAAAGGCTCTTCAGATATCACAGGAAGCTCAGCAAGTGGTTATTATGGGTGCGCCTACACCACCGCAGTCCTCAATTTTTCGTATACGGGCACCGTCACCGACAGCTCCGGGGGCGAATACGCCCCTCTCATTCCCCTCCTGATGCATCGTTTGGGAATGACGGGTGGTTTTACCGACATGTTCGGAAATTTTTCGTCCCAGTGCGACATATGGCTGATCCCTGCTTCCATCTTTTCGCTCTACGACGAATTCACCGCCAACTCGAAAACCTACGTGGCCATCATTGATGGTGGCCCGGTCAAAATCGCCATAAGGAAAGCATGATGTTCGCCAAATACGTCTATAACGGGGGTGCGACTGCGGCCAATATCACGATCGATATTGTCAAAATACTCACCGGTGAAACCAATCTGGCCAACCTGTCGGCACAGTGCAATACGGCGAAATCGTACATTACATCGACAATCGCCGCCGGGTGGAGTGTTCATGATGCCTCGGCAGGTACCAATGCCCAATGCTTGAAAGCCGCTACCTATGATGGCCTTGGATACAAATATGCCACCATCTCCAACGATGGTACGCTGCTGTACATGAAAGTCTATGGGTATTGGAACGCTGCAACCCATGCAGGTTCCTATCTCTCCTATAGTTCGGATATCAGCAACTATTGCCAAAAAGTAGACCTGACCAATGGCGGCATCGTCTGGATAGGATCCAGTGCTCGGTTTATTTTCATGTTGAGTCACCTGCCAGCGACAAACACCTGGGGATCCAGCACAGGGGCCAGCCCCATGGCCCTGTTGGAGTATACGAAGATCATGCCATGGTATGATAACGCGTCATTTAAAGGAACCTTCGGTTTTACCAGTTTTTTTACCGGACTGATATACCCGGGACAAACCAAACGCCGTACAAATGGCATGTGGGAAATTTCCGGCAGTTACTCATTGCAGGTGATGGGAATGTTCGGGAATCCCGCCAGTCAGATCGGCACGACCTACCAGGATTTTGTCTTCGATGGTACCAATCTGACCTTCAGCATGGGTCCCCTGTACGTGTACGGCAACCCCAACGGTGGCGATACCATCTCCGGCTATCATGGGGACATAACTTCGTTGGCTGACATCTGGGCCATTCAAGGCAGCACGGGATGTATCGAAGATACATTCACGTATAACGGCAACACCTACATCATGATGCCGGTAACCTCAGGAAACTATGTGGCCTCACTGGCACTCAGGAAAGGATGAATCATGCCCTACTACGGAATCCAGGTCACCCTGCCAGCGGTCACAACATCGAACCATTTCCCCCTGGTTGGTGTGCCGCCACCAACAGCCAACGGTACCGCCGAAATCGCAACGGGAACCCTGACGTTCAGTGCCATGCCGGTGATCCTGCCCACGGGCGCCGGAATCGGTTGTTATTCCGCAGCCGAACGCTGGAGTTCCTGACCCTCGAAATAGCGTTACTCGAAAACCGGCCTTGATCATCGTTTCGGCCAAAGCGCATGGAAGATGCTTCGGCTCCGTCTGGATTCCCGCTTTCGCGGGAATGACAAACGACTGCGATCTCAGGAGATTTTTTCGTCATTCCCGCGAAAGCGGGAATCCAGAATGAGTTGGCACGGACGAAACGATGATCAAGGCCCGAAAACCTGCAAGACTTCGACACCTCTGAAGCCCATTTTCCATCCCCGGGAGGCCCATCATCCATGCCACAATTGACCGTAACCCAACTGGATCAATTTGGGATCATCAGCGACAAACCGGCGCATACCCTGCCGATCAATGCTTTTTCCGATGGCGTCAACGTTAAATTCAGCGATGGCGCCGCCCGAAAAGTGCAAGGATACAAAGCCGTACTCGGAAGCTTAAGTACAACCCCCACCTTTTTGCGCACCATGTATGACCAACTGTGCTATTGCGGCACGTCAGCGGTTTATACCGTCAAGAATGGCACGCACTACGAAATCACCCGAACCACCACCGGTGCCAATATGGTCTTCGATGGAAGCATGAATGATTACGACGATTCCAAACCATGGTGGACCTTGGGAAATGGCTGGTCCATCAATACCACCACCGACAAGGCGCACTGCAACGGCTCGCAAGGTGCCGTCAGCAGCCTGTCGCAAAACATCAGCATCGTACAAGGACGCTCGTATTCGGTCACTTTCACCCTGTCCAACTATTCCGCCGGCACGCTGACCCCCAAAGTGGGCGGCGTTGCCGGTACCGCCCGAAGCGCCAACGGTACCTTCACGGAAACCATCACCGCTTCCGCCATCACCGATACCCTCCTGGCTCTGGAGGCAAACAGCACGTTTGTCGGGGATGTCACAGACATCAGTTGCTCGCAAACCCAGAGCTACTACAACGGCACCGCCAATCTGGGTTGGAATGGCGATGCCCTCGGGGGGGTTGGCTACCTGAACAACGCCGTCGATACGCCGCAAATGTGGAATCCGTTATCCCAGTCCACCAAACTCGACAATCTGACCCATTGGCCTGCCGGCACGACCATTCGCAGTTTGCGATTTTTCAAATCCTTCCTCATCGGTATTTTTCCCACCAAGGGAGGCATTGCCTTTCCGCAGATGATCAAATGGAGCCATCCCACCGAACCGGGACAGGTTCCGGTCTCCTGGGATGTGGGCGATGCCTCCAAATTGGCCGGTGAAACCGTCATCGATGAAACCGGCTCGGCATTGGTGGAAGGCATGCCGTTACGCGATCAATTCATCGTCTACAAGGATGATCAAATCTGGTCGCTGACCTACGTGGGTCCCCCCTACGTCTGGAAAGTGGCCCCGGTCGTCAAATCCCTCGGCCTCTTGGCAACCAATTGCGTGGCCATGGTCGAGGGACAACACTATTGCATGAGCCGTGACGATCTTTACGTCTTTGATGGTCACAACGCCAAAAGTTTATTGACCGGTCGCAATCGCGCCTGGCTGGAACAAAAAATCGATCCCGACAACGGGCAGCGGGCCTTTGTCAGCGTCAATCGCACCGAACGTGAAGTCTGGTTTTGCTTCCCGGAGCGTTCCGCATCCTGGTGTTCCCTGGCGTTGACCTACAACTACGCCCAAAACACCTGGGGAATTCGCGACCTGCCCAATGTTTCCTCCATGTCGGAGGTGTAATGCCATCCCTGGGAGGGAGGTCTCCCTCCCAGAACCCTGCAAAAAAGTTTCCCCCTACCGGAGGACCCTTTGGGCACCATTAATTTTCACCTTTCCGCCTGGACCACCCCCACCAACGTAGGCGATCCCGGTGGCTGTCTGTGCGGCGGCTGCGATATCACTGCGAACTCGGACGGCACCCTGTTCGTCTCCCGGGTGATCCAGGGGGGCGGTATCACCGTCGAATATTCCACAGACAAGGGACTGACCTGGAATTCCACTGTCGTCGTCTCAGGCGGCGTCGAATACTACCCCCACGCATCAACCATCCTCGCCGACGCCGCTGATACCATTCATCTCTTCTTCGTCGATGCCAATCATGTCCCGCAACACGCCAAATCTTTTGACGACGGACTGACCTGGTCCATCCAGACGCTTTCCGCGCAACTCTCCCATTGTTCCCGGCACCTCGACGCCATCATCAACTCCAGCAAAACCCGCATCTATCTCCTGGTTCGTGACGACGATGATGGCACCGTTTTTTTTCTCCGTTCCGACGATTCCGGCCTTTCCTGGAACTCCCCCATCGCCATTGCCACCCCCCTGGCGCACCTGGGCTGGGCCGTCCGTTTGCAAATGGCCATCGCCGGCAACGGCACCCTGCACGTCCTGGCCGAAGCGATCATCAACGACCAACGCGATACGTATCTTTCCCGCTCCACCGATGACGGTGCGTCTTGGATCCCCTGGTACAACACATGGCATTCAGGAACCGCCGTTGCCGCCTCCCTGGCCGCCTTCAGCAACGGCCAACTGGTGGTCGTGTTCATTGCTGGTACGGCACTCACAGCCGCAGCTTCCATGAATGATGGCAATTCCTGGGTTTCCCATCCCATTCTCACCACGCCCAACATCTTCGATTTATGGTCCCCCCCCGGACTCATCAAAGATCCCAACGGTATTTTAAATATTTTTGTCTATCTCGGGGGCGACCATACCATACGACATCTGTATTCCAGTGATAATGCCGCCACATGGACCCTGGGTGACGTCATTTTCACCGCCCAAGCCTGGAAAACCCCGTCCGACATCCAAACCATCTGGGCCAATGGTGTCCTGAATTGCGCCGCCACTGTAGGCAGAAGCCAAAGCGACGGCATGATACAATTCACGGCAGGCGATCCCCTGGTTATCCACCAAACACCCCGTTTACACCGAATCGAGCCTGACTACATTGCCGCCGCAGTTGGTAACCATTTTTATCTGATGGATGCCGGCAATACGGGTAATGGAAGCTCCATTGCCTCGGTCTTGGAACGTGTGGGGATCAATCCCGAAGGGAGTGACACGGTTATTACGGTTCTGGAAGTATGGCCTGACTGCTCCATGGATACCGAAGTTACCATTCAGATGGGCTATCAAATGACATCTGATGCTGCAGTAACCTGGCATGCCCCCGTTACCCTCAATCCAATGGCAACGGATTATGCCCAGGTACGGATTACCGGACGCTACATTGCCATTCGTTTCATCATTGAAAACGATTGTGCATGGGCGATGCACGGTTACACGTTGGTCTACGAAAAAAGCGGGAATTTTTGAAATTATTGGGGAGAGACCTTCGTCTGATTCTCTTTGGCGTCTATTTCCAAAGAGAATCAGACGTCTTATAGGTCTATTTTCAACGTATTGCATTAGACAAACATAATAATGCTTGTATGGTTACCTACAGCATGGTAGAATATTCCTATGATACCTAAGCTGTGGAGCGACATGCCAACCCTATTGAAGATGGCCAAACTCTTTATAAAATATAATTAAATATTTGTATTTATTATATTTTATGCGAAACCCATCATCCTGAAGGGAGATCCCTATGGCAAACAACACCTAATGATCGAAGGAATCCGGTATTGGTATGAGTACCTGCGCCGCAAGCAACAATAGCTTTAGTACGGATCTATATTTGTTTGGGAACCATCCAAGGATCAGGATGGTTTCCATGCCCAGAAAAATGGCGTAACCCGAACAAGAAACCAATCAAATACAACACTAGATAACTATGAACTATTTTACTAAATATTATGATTCAAACATTGTCCAATCTAACTGGATTGCATTGTCAGAAACTATCCTGTCCATAACATTTTTTGTAGGGGTATTTTGGCATTGGCAGGATAGAAATTACCTACTATTTGCCGTATGCGTAGCACCATTATTCATGCTCAATTCAGAAAAAAATTTAAGAACGGGATTACGATTATTTTCCGATTTTCTGGATGATGATCGTAAAGTAAACCTTAGAAAATCTCCTATATTATTTTTGAGCATTATTCTCGTGTCATTATCTGGAATAATAGTAAATCCTTACCATAATTTCCCATTTTTTTATGAAAGCTACCATATCCCTGGTCATGATACTGAATCTCATATAATAACAATAACTATGTTATTCTTAACCATGTTTGCTCTTGGATTAATAATTTTGCAGACAAAACATGTAAAAAACTCTGTCTTTTTTGTTAATCTTGGGATAATTTCTTTATGGGTTACAGTTATAGCTGCGGCTATATTTATAGATATATTAATATTATATAAACTAACAAATTGAAAGAATGATATTATATTAATTAGCAAAGGTATCGTGTTTGTTGGTGGTCTTTCACCCGCTATTTTCTTTAATGCAATTCGCATGCTATCAGTTATGCTTCCGATCACTCTTACAGGAACATTATCAATTATTTTTGCAGTAGCGTTAACTGCCAGCACCGGTCCGGAACTGTAGGAACACCACCGGCTTGAAAATGCGAGTGGGATCTTCTTCTCTTCTTCAAAAAATCAGATAAAGAAATCTTTTTTCTTCCCTCTTTTTTTTCTTTTC
>PEAK01000065.1 GCA_002753515.1 Magnetococcales bacterium | reverse complement strand
TACGGCTCCAATAGTGGTTGAATCTGTACCCAGAGTTCATCCGAAATTTCCTTTGCCATCATCACCTCCATACATGTCTCGAGGTATGATGCAGGAAGAAAACGATTAATGCAAGCCAGAATCCGGACATCCTCTTAACCAACTGTCGCATTCTTGGGGTCCACCATAACCCTTTCGAGTCAATGCCGGGTAACGACTACTTTTCGTTGTTCCGATGGTCACACCCTCCATGTGCGTAAATCGACCAGAGCGAAATATCAACAGATCACCATTTATCAAGCACTCGGGATGGATATGGTTCCTGGGAGGGTAAAAAAGATGGTCGTCTGACAGGAAAATTCAAAGAATGATGCGTTTGTAGTGCCACTCCAAAAAAATCATCATGTATCCTGTTGATTATTATGAAAATATAAAATGCCATGTTAAACTCGGGCTAGGTGGCAAGCAGCTGCAAAAATACAATTAAAAAGAATTAATTATCAACTTTACAGATCAAAGAATTTAACAAAACTATAATTATAGTTGGAATAATGTAATAGTATATTCATTTATCCACAAATCCAAGATAGGGGTGGATGCAATCACTCCTTACCAACACCCATATCCATAAAAAGTAACTCAGGCTCCTGTTCAATAATTTCCAAACCCAAATGGTAATGGGAAGCGTCTTGACGACAAAACATGACGCGACATTGATAGACATCGATGCCGTTGACACCGGAGATTTCCAATTCCACTTGCGTACCGATATCCACTTGAACCATTGAAAGAAGTCCAAAACCGAGTACCCCAATATCCAGAATGGTCACAGGGAACTCTTCCAGAGCACGTCGCATGGTAGCGGCGTCTTTGTTTTTCAGACGTTGCGAGATACGTTGGCAGGATACACCCTGATCAGCGGACGGGTTTGGCATCATGGTTCTCCGTTTTCCAAAAGGTGGCAGACCTTTTTATAATCTTCCATGGTATCTACTCCAATTGCGGCGTGATCAGTTGGGACAACGCGAATGCGATAACCGTGTTCCAAGGCGCGCAATTGTTCCAATCCTTCGCATTGTTCCAGGTCAGTCGGAGGCAACGCAGCAAAAGTCGTCAAGAAATGATGGCGAAATACATACAAACCGATGTGACGATATACCTTGGCCGAGCCTTGGCCTTTGTGGCGAAAATAAGGAATGGGAGATCTGGAGAAATAAAGGGCGAAGCCCCGGGTATCACAAACCACTTTCACGGCATTGGGATCGCGAATGTCATCATCCTGGGTGATTTCATGGGCCAGGGTCGACATGACGAGTGCATTGTCTTCCAAAAATGGGGTGATAGCGGCGTTGACAGCGTTGGCATCCAACAGGGGCTCATCACCCTGAATATTGACGACGACATCGGCAGTTAATCCTGCGGCGGCTTCGGCCACGCGGTCAGTCCCGGAGGGGTGGTTCTGATCGGTCATGACAACGTGACCACCAAATTTCTTCACTACATCATAAATACGTTGATCGTCGGTAGCTACAACGACCTCGTCTAATCTGGCCAGGAGGGCGCGTTCATAGACATGCTGGATCATCGGTTTGCCGGCAATAGGCAATAGAGGCTTTCCCGGGAGGCGTTGCGAGGCGAAGCGGACGGGAATAATGGCGACTATACGTAGTGTCATGGTGGTTTTTCCTCTTGGTAGCGACCTCGTCCCCCCCGACCATCCTCGAAAGCGATTAAATCCACTGTGGCTCTGCCCAGACGTAATACCGATTCCACCCGTAAAGGGATGCGCCTTGGGTCAGCCGTCAGCCAAACGATCAGATCGTCGGGATTGCGAAACAAATCGGAATGGGGAATTTCCACGGTCACTTGGAACACGTCAAACCAGCCACCCGGACCCGGGCGCCGTTCCACAGGACCGGCTCGCATAGTGACATCCGCGATTTCCCATCCCACGAGTACAGGCATTTGGACGATTTTTCCAGGACCGAAGTCCGGTCGCGCACGGACAGAGAACAAGCCGGTCAAGGGATCATTGGTGGTGGGTTGCACCAAAGGGAGTTCCTGGGTTTCCTCTCCCTCTCGTATTCGCTGCAGGATTTTATTTTTCCAATCAAAAAAATCATGCGTCAAGCGCGAGTTGTCGCCTTTGCGCTGATGCTTGAATACATCCAGGCTGGTAAAACCAACGGGTCTGATGGCAGTAACGGCCTGGAAACGATCCCGAATGGGTCCGAAAAGTTTGGCGATGCCGATAGTGGATGCCTCGGCCTCAAAGATCATGTGGTTGTTGGCATGGTTTTTAGTGACAACGGTGGCCCGTCCCGCCGGTATTCCCAACCATTTGAGGGAATATTCCAACCTTTCGCCCGTTACTCCACCGTGAAGATTGGGAGCGCCCATGGCCCAACCAGAGTGACAAACGAAGATCCACAGCAGAGTGGAAAACCATGGAATGGTCTTAATAGGCCATGTAGCCATAATAAATAGTCTTTATTATAAGTATTTTGTCAATTCTCGCGGTAAAGGAAAAACCATATTTTCTTCGTTGACTGAAAGAATTTCGACGGCATCATCAGAAACCCCTAGATGAACCAATAATTCTTCGACCAAAACCTCGGGGGCCGAAGCCCCGGCGGTGATGCCCAGTATTTTGACATGGTCAAACCAATTTTTTTGAATATCAGCGGCTGATTCGATGAGGAATGCTTGTGTGCCCTCGCGTTCGGCAACCTCACGCAAACGATTGGAATTACTACTGTTAGGCGCGCCCAATACCAGAATGAGATCACAGCGTTTGGCCAATGCCTTGACCGCATTTTGTCGATTTTGAGTCGCATAACAGATATCTTCCCGGGAAGGGGCGCGAATATCAGGAAATCGTTGCCGCAATTTTTCCACCACGTGGGCTGTTTCATCCAACGACAAGGTGGTTTGGGTGATATAGGCTACTTTCTTGTGGGGATTGTCGGGTAGGGTGGAGACGGCTTGTTCGTTGCTGATCACCTCCATATTTCCAGGAGGGAGCTGTCCCAAAGTTCCCTCAACCTCAGGATGCCCGGGGTGGCCGATCAGGACAACGCGAAATCCATCGGCATTGAGGCGGACAGCTTGGCGATGAACTTTTTCTACCAGGGGGCAGGTGGCATCCAGGATACGCAACGGTCGCCGTTGTCCCTCCAGGACCACGGCTTTGGAAACGCCATGGGCTGAAAAAATGACGGTGGCCCCATCGGGAACCGCGTCCAGTTCATCGACGAATACCGCGCCCTGACGCCGTAATGATTCCACCACCCAACGATTATGAACGATTTCATGGCGCACGTAGAGAGGTGCCCCGTAGACTTCCAAGGCTTTTTCCACGATGGCTATGGCCCGTTCCACCCCGGCGCAAAAACCACGGGGTTGTGCCAATACGACATTCACGTTTCAAACTCCTGTGACGATCTGCGACCATTGAAAGGGAGTGATAACGTACATCACGTTGGCCAACGCAGAGTACCCTTGAGCTGACCGAAATTGTCAGCACCAAAATGCCGCAACCAATCAGTCATGCCTGCCAAAATTGCGGCAGAGGCCATGGGATTACGAAACAAGGCGGTACCCAACCCAACGGCAGTGGCCCCTACCAGGATAAATTCCATGGCATCACCCGCCGTGGTAATCCCCCCTTGGCCGACGATGGGAATTCCCCTTGCTGCGGCGATTTGATGAATACGCCAAACATGTAACAATGCTACAGGTTTGATGGCGGGTCCTGAAAGTCCCCCCTGACCGTTACCCAGTTTTGGCGTGCGGTTTTTCAGGTCGATGGCGAGTCCCATCACGGTGTTGATTGCCGAAATGGCATCGGTACCGGCGTCCATGACAGCCCGGGCCACTTGGGTGATATCGGTGACATTGGGGGATAGTTTGGTGATCACCGGCTTGGAAGTGGCCCGTTTGACCTCATCGACCACCCGGGCGGCAATCCGGGGATCGGAACCAAATGCAGCCCCCCCCTCTTTGACATTGGGACAGGAAATATTGACCTCTATGCCGTCAACGGGACTGTTGTCGAAGATACGTGCCACTTCCCCATAGTCTTCCACGCTGGATCCGGCGATATTGGCAAAAAAACGGGTGGGGAGATGTTGAATGGTGGGCAAAATGACATCGACCACATGGCGTGCCCCCGGATTTTGCAGCCCAATAGCATTGAGCATGCCGCCGCAGGTCTCGGCAACTCTGGGAGGCGGATTGCCACGCCTGGCCTCCAGGGTGGTACCTTTGAGAAAGATGGCCCCTACAGAGGAAAAATCAAATCCTTCCAGATGGATTAATTCTTCGCAAAAGCCGACACAACCCGAGAGCAACGTGATCGGAGAAGCCAACGGTACCCCAGCGAGTTCGATGCGGGTATTCAGCGGTTGATCCCTGTTCAACGCATCCTCACCATCACGTAAAGGATTGAGCCCCTGGGAATGACTTACTCCCAGTTTGGCAAGGAAACTCCTTCGGGTTGTAACAGTTTGGCAAGTTCTCCCGTGATCTCAAGCAATCGTTCGTGCGTATTGGCTTCAACGCGAGCGACCAAAGCGGGTTGGGTATTGGAGACCCGCAACAACCACCATCCACCCGGGCAACGGACGCGAACACCATCGACATCGGAAAAATCAGCCCCCTTTTTCTGCTCACCTTGCAGTATGTTGTTCATGACCTGAAATTTTCGGGTGTCCGGGCAGTCGATGCGCAATTCCGGGGTGGCATAAACTTCCGGCAGGTCGCTCAAGCGTTGTGCCAAGGTTGACGATGTTTCGGCAACGATTTCGATGAGGCGTACCGTAGCGTACAGGGCATCGTCAAAGCCCATGTAACGATCGGCAAAAAACAAGTGACCACTCATTTCACCCGCGAGGGGGGCACCGGTCTCCTTCATTTTGGTTTTGATCAGGGAATGGCCAGTTTTCCACATCAAGGGTTGGCCACCGGCTTGGGCAATGGCGTCAAACATGACCTGGGAGCATTTGGCGTCGCCGATGATGGTGGCTCCGGGATGGTTTGCAAGTATCTGTCTGGCGAAGAGGATCATCATACGATCCCCCCATACGATGCGGCCCAGGTGATCGAGTGCGCCGATACGGTCGCCGTCACCATCGTAAGCGATTCCCAATTCCGCTCCGGTCTCCTCCATGCGTTGACGCAGGTGGTGCAGATTTTCCGGCAGGGTCGGGTCGGGATGATGGTTGGGGAAACGCCCATCGACCTCGGCGAACAGGCATTCCCCTTCGATACCCGGGAGCTGGTTGAGGAGTTGCGGTGCAATGACACCGCTGGCGCCGTTGCCGCAATCCAAAACGACTTTGACCTTTCTGCCCGGCTTGAAATCCCTGGTCAGACGCTGCAGGTAATCGTCCAGGATTGCAACCTTTTGGATCGATCCTCCCGGGTGGTCTTGAAACGATCCCGCGATGAGGGCGTCTTTAAGTTCCTGAATCTGGCTGCCGTAGACGGGTCGACTGGTTTTGACCATTTTCATGCCGTTGTAATCGGCGGGATTGTGGCTTCCGGTGATCATGATGCCGGCATCGGTTTTAAGGTGATGCATGGCGAAGTACAGACCGGGACTGGGTACCAGTCCGACATCATCGACCAGCGCCCCACCTTGTGCCAATCCTTGCGCCAGTTTCTCCGCCAATTCCGGGGAGGAAAGGCGACCATCCCGCCCGATGGCCACCCTGGGAGGGGTGTTTGCGGCCAGCTCTTTCCTCAGGCGGCTGGCAAAGACACGACCAAGGTCGAAGACCAGGGATCCGGTCAAATCCTTCCCTGCGACACCACGGATATCGTATTCACGAAAAATATGCGGATTGATCATAGGTTAGCGGCCCACACAGGTGTAGTGAAATCCAAGATTTCTCATGATTTCCGGTTCGTAAATGTTGCGCAAATCGCAAAGGCAATAGCGTCCATCGGACTGAGGCGTCATCAACTCTTTCAGGCGGTCGAGCTGCAGATTACGAAACTGGTTCCATTCGGTGAGGATAATTACGGCATCAGCGTTCTTGCAGGCCTCGTAGGGTTCCTGGGCCAGTTCGATGCCAGGGATTAAATGGGTGGCTTCGCGCATTCCTTCGGGGTCGAAAGCCCGGATGACGGCCCCTTTTTGCAGGAGGACGGGCAGAATGGTCAGTGCCGGGGCATCGCGCAGGTCGTCGGTGTTGGGTTTGAAGGTCAGCCCCAAGACGGCCAGTTGCTTTCCGGCCACCTGGCCTGACAGGGCATCGACGATTTTTTGCACCATGCGGAGTTTTTGTCGTTGATTGGCTTCGATCACCTGTTCGACGATCCCGACGGGTTGACCATGTTCGCGAGCTGTTTTCGCCAGGGCCTGGGTGTCTTTGGGGAAGCACGACCCGCCGTATCCGGGTCCCGGTTGGAGGAACGGACTGCCGATACGACGGTCCAGTCCCATTCCTTTGGCGACATGGTGTACGTCAGCGCCGACGGCCTCACACAGGTTGGCGATTTGGTTGATGAAGGTGATTTTTGTTGCCAGGAAGGCATTGGCAGCGTACTTAATCAACTCGGCGGTGGCGATATTGGTGAACAGGATGGGGGTTTCAATGCGATACAAAGGTTGATACAAATTTTTAAGCACCTGTTTGGCCCGGTCTGATTCGACCCCGATGACGACCCTGTCGGGGTGCATGAAATCTTCGATGGCGGCACCCTCGCGTAAAAACTCGGGATTGGAGGCCATTTCAAAATTGGCATCGGGATTTTCTGCGCGGATGATACGTGCCACTTCCTGTCCGGTTCCCACGGGAACGGTTGATTTGGTGACCACCACGGTGAATTTTTTTATCCCGTGGGCGACATCGCGAGCTGCCTGGTAGACATACTGCAGATCGGCGGCACCGTCACCGCGACGTTCCGGTGTTCCGACAGCGATAAATACCACATCGCTACCGGCTACGGCGGATGCGGTATCGGTTTGGAACAGCAAACGTCCCTCTTTATGATTGCGGGCGACCAGGCTTTCCAGGCCGGTTTCGAAGATGGGAATTTCCCCGCGATTCAACCGGTCTATTTTGGCGGAATCGCAATCGACGCAGATGACTTCGGCGCCGAACTCGGCGAAACAGGCCCCGGACACCAGACCAACATAGCCGGTTCCAATCATTGTGATACGCATAGCGGTCTACATCCTTATCAGACGTGTGTGGCCTCAGTTATTTCTGGCCCCTTGATTGACCCAATCGTGGAGGATGGTTGTTTCGCAAGAGGTCAGGCGTTTGCGGTTGTGTGGCATACGAATGCCGGCGCGCCCTTCAACTAGGACGTTCAAATTGGAGACCATGGCGTTTCCTGGAATGACGATGGGTCCGAAGCGGGTACCCCGCATCAGGCTTTCGTAGCTTTCCAGATTCAGGCCACTTTCGACAACCCCCTGGCCGTTACCCGAATGACATTCCAGGCAACGTATCTGCAGAATAGGGCGAACATCTTCCTTGAAACTGATTTGTCCGCGGTTTTCTGAATTGGAACCTGTTGCTCCACGGTCTTCCGCATGGACCATTCCGGCAGCTCCAAGAGACATACCGATAATAATTCCTGCACCGAGTACTGCTTTGCGCACAATCGATGACATTGCACAATCCCCTGAATTAAAGATATTTCCGATGCCTGCGTCCCTCATTATCGAACTTTGCATTATATCTTGACTTGCGACCATCGCCAACGGTTAACACGTTTTCCATGGTAGCCCCAGGGAAAAATTTATCGGGGGCGTCACGGGGGATAAGTATCTAACTCATTGTTTTCACAGAGTTGATATAGATGAAAGAATCATGTTAATTTACACACTGGGAGGGGGAGAAAAATTGCAACTTTTTGGCTTCGAGGTAAAAATTGTTGCCGGAAACAGGTGTGTAAGGGTTGATCGCCAATTTTTTTGCTCTGTTTTTGTTGGTTGGCAAAATGGCGCGACAGGTTTAGATTCGTGGCGGGAGTTTGTCGGGATGTCGCTTTGAGACAAATACAAATAACCCCCCTTAAGCGGAAGGGCTTCGATGATCCATGGCGTAGATAAGGCAGTCTTGGTGTTGGATGATGGGTGCCGCTTTGATGGCATTGCTTGTGGTGCCGCTGGTGAAGCGGTAGGGGAGGTGTGTTTCAACACCTCCATGACCGGGTATCAGGAGATCATGACCGACCCTTCCTATGCCGGGCAGATCGTCACCATGACCGCGACCCAGATTGGCAATGTGGGTACCAATCCTGAGGACATGGAATCGCGACGGCCCTGGTTCAAGGGATTTGTTATTCGGGAATCATCGCGCATTCCTTCCAACTGGCGTAGCAAGGAAGATCTTTCCGGGTTCTTGGCACGCCACAACATTCCCGCCATTGAAGGGATCGATACCCGACAGCTCGTGGGGCAATTGCGGGATCAGGGGTCCAGACGAGGAGTGCTTTCCACCATTGATTTCAATACGGATTCACTTTTGGCCAAGGCCAGGGCTTGGCCAGGTCTGGCGGGTATGGACCTGACGGGTGAAGTGACTTGTGACAAGCCTTACCCATGGCGTGAAGGGTTGCCGGCGTGGAAACGAGGTGTTTGGTATCCTTGGAACAATGTTTCGGGATCGGATTCAACGGGAGGGGAACGGCCACGTTTGCGGGTGGCGGTATTGGATTTCGGTGTCAAACACAACATATTGCGCAATTTGGTGGCGGCGGGATGTGAGCTTGAGGTGTGGCCGGCGCAGGTCACATTGGAACAACTATTAGCGCATGATCCGCATGGTTTTTTTCTGTCCAACGGACCGGGCGATCCCGAAGCGGTGACCCATGGCATTCGTTTGATTGAGCAATTGTTGCGCACCGGGCGTCCGGTCTTTGGTATTTGTCTCGGTCACCAAATGTTGTCTTTGGCTTTGGGGGGCAGCACGTCCAAAATGAAATTTGGCCACCGTGGCGGCAACCATCCCGTCAAGAATCTGCAAACCGGATTGGTTGAGATCACCTCGCAAAACCATGGGTTTGTTGTATCGCGATCTTCTTTACCTGCGGAAGTAACGGTGACCCACGAATCTTTATTCGATGGCAGCGTCGAAGGGATTCGTCATGGTCGGCTGCCGGTGTTTTCGGTGCAATACCATCCCGAGGCCAGTCCTGGTCCCCATGATGCCCATTATTTATTTGCCGATTTTGTGACGATGATGCGTCACGTCAACCATTTATGATGAGGTGACGGCCATGCCCAGACGGGACGACATCCATAAAGTTTTCATTATCGGCGCGGGTCCTATTGTCATAGGCCAGGCGTGTGAATTCGATTATTCCGGGGCGCAGGCGTGTAAGACGTTACGGGAGGAGGGATTTCAAGTCATTTTGGTCAACTCCAATCCTGCTACCATCATGACCGATCCGGAATTGGCTCATCGTACCTACGTGGAGCCCCTGACGGTGGAAGTATTAACCCGCATCATTGCCCAGGAGAGGCCGGATGCCCTTTTACCGACCATGGGTGGCCAGACGGCGTTGAATCTGGCTATGAAACTGGCGGAACAGGGGGTATTGCAACAATATGATGTTGAATTGATCGGGGCATCCCGTGAAGCTATCGCCAAGGCGGAGGATCGGGAATTGTTCAAGCAGGCCATGACGCGGATTGGCCTGGAGATGGCGAAAAGCGGGTTTGCGCATAATTGGGACGATGCCCTGGCCATTCAGCGTGAGATCAATTTTCCCTTGATCATCCGTCCCAGTTACACCTTGGGGGGTACGGGGGGCGGGGTCGCCTATAATTTCGAGGAGTATGAGACCATTGTGCGCCGGGGTTTGGCGGCATCGCCTACAGCCGAGGTACTCATCGAGGAATCCCTGATCGGTTGGAAAGAATTTGAAATGGAGGTTGTCCGTGATCGGGACGACAATGCCATTATTGTATGTTCCATTGAAAATTTTGACCCCATGGGCATTCATACGGGCGATTCCATCACCGTGGCCCCCGCTTTGACGTTGACTGACAAGGAATATCAAGAATTACGTGATGCCTCCATCGCCATTTTGCGCGAGGTGGGTGTGGATACTGGAGGTTCCAATGTTCAGTTTGCATTAAACCCGGACAATGGACGACTGCTGGTTATTGAAATGAACCCACGGGTATCGCGTTCTTCGGCCCTGGCTTCCAAGGCGACCGGATTTCCCATTGCCAAGGTGGCGGCGAAACTCGCGGTTGGCTATACCTTACCGGAAATCATGAATGATATCACAGGTGTGACGCCAGCCTCCTTTGAGCCGTCCATCGACTATGTGGTTACAAAGATCCCCCGGTTCACGTTTGAAAAATTTCCCCAGGCGGAACCGCTGTTGACCACGCAGATGAAATCGGTGGGTGAGGCCATGGCGATTGGCCGTACTTTTAAGGAGTCGGTACAGAAGGCTTTACGTTCCATGGAAACCGGCCTGGATGGTTTTAATCCGATATTGGCATCACAGCATTATGACTCGGTCGAAGAACGGGATGCCGCATTGGAACGCCAGCTTCATTTCGCCGGTCCTGACCGCATTCTATTGGTAGCCGATGCGTTTCGCTATGGTCGTTCATTAAGCTGGATTCACCGGGTGACGGCCATTGATCCCTGGTTTTTGGACCAAATTCAACAGATCGTTGAGAAGGAAAGGTTGTTGTACCGCAGTGATCCCCGGGAATTGACCTATGAAAATTGGCGGGAATTAAAGCGGATGGGGTTTTCCGATGCCACATTGGCACGCATCATGGGCTCAGACGAAACCACTATTCGCAGTTTGCGCCAGCGTCAGGGAGTGAAACCGGTTTACAAAAGGGTGGATACCTGCGCGGCGGAATTTGCTTCCAAGACCGCTTACCTGTATTCCACCTATGAGGCCCAGTGTGAGGCGGCGCCGAGTGATCGCAGGAAGATCATGATTTTGGGTGGGGGGCCGAATCGCATTGGTCAAGGCATTGAGTTTGACTATTGCTGCGTTCATGCCGCCTTTGCCCTGAAGGAAGCGGGTTTTGAGACCATCATGGTCAATTGCAATCCCGAGACGGTTTCCACCGACTACGACACGTCGGACCGGCTCTATTTTGAGCCGTTAACCTTGGAAGATGTTTTGAATATCGTCGAGATGGAGCGTCCCGAGGGGATTATTGTGCAACTGGGGGGACAGACGCCCTTGAAGCTGGCCAAACCTTTGGAAGCGGCGGGGGCACCGATTATCGGTACCAGCCCGGATGCCATTGACCAGGCTGAAGATCGGGAAAGATTCCAGGTATTGTTGGAGCAGTTGGGGTTGCGGCAACCGAAAAATGCCATTGCCCGTTCTGAAAGCGAGGCGATGGCCATTGCCACCTCGGTGGGTTACCCCATTGTGGTACGTCCTTCCTATGTTTTGGGTGGCCGAGCCATGGAGATTGTTTATGCGGCGAGTGATTTGGAGCGGTACATGCGCACAGCCGTGCGCGCCTCACCGGATCACCCGGTATTGTTGGACCATTTTCTCAATGATGCCATAGAGATTGATGTGGATTGCATTGCCGATGGCGACCATGTATTGGTGGGTGGCGTCATGGAGCATATTGAGGAGGCTGGGATTCATTCGGGTGATTCGGCATGTTCGTTGCCGCCCTATTCGATAGGTCCCGATCTGGTTATCGAGATGAAGCGTCAAACGGAATTATTGGCTCGCGCCCTCAAGGTTGTGGGTTTGATGAACGTTCAGTTTGCCATTTGTCAGGGATCGGTTTATATTTTGGAGGTCAATCCGAGGGCCTCTCGGACCGTGCCGTTCGTTTCCAAGGCGACAGGAGTCCCTTTGGCCAAGGTTGGGGCGCGTATCATGGCAGGGGAGCGACTTTCGGCTCTCGGTTTGGGCAAGGAGCCGGTGTTTGGCCATGTAGCCGTCAAAGAGGCGGTGTTCCCATTTGAAAAGTTTCCCGGGGTGGATACGGTTTTGGGACCGGAGATGAAATCCACTGGAGAGGTCATGGGATTGGCCGATTCTTTTGCTTTGGCGTTTGCCAAGGCTCAGGAGAGTGCCGGGACCATCCTGCCCAGGCCAGGGGTGAATCAACGGGGAATGGCATGCATTTCAGTTAAAGATGAAGACAAGCAGGCCGTGGTACAGCCGGCACGCCGACTGGTGGAGTTGGGGTTCACCGTATGTGCCACCGAAGGGACGGCGCACTATTTACGTGGGGAGGGGGTACCTGTCGTTCAGGTCCACAAAGTGAAACAGGGGCGACCTGATGTCGTGGACATGATGAAAAATGGGGATATTCTCCTGGTGTTCAACACCACTCAGGGCAAACAAGCCCTTGCCGATTCGTTATCCATGCGCCGGAATGCCCTGACGGGGCGCATACCCTACTTTACGACCATTGCCGGGATGAGGGCGGCGGTGGCGGCTATGGCGGCTATCAAAGAATCGGGTTTTCCTTGCAAGGCTCTCCAGGTTTACCATCAGGAAATCCAACATTGACATCTTTCAGGGATCGGCGATTATTCGTCGAGATCGTTGGGTGTTGATCAACAACAATCAAGGGTGGGTGTGTTATGTCCCAAAGGGTTCCCATGACTGTGCGTGGTGCCGAAAAACTTCGAGAAGAGCTTAAAAGGCTCAAATCGGTGGAACGGCCCCGCATTGTCGAAGCCATTTCCGTGGCCCGAGAGCACGGGGATTTGTCTGAAAACGCTGAATATCACGCAGCCAAGGAACAGCAATCCTTCAACGAAGGACGGATTACCGAAATTGAAGCCCATTTGGCAGTGGCCGAGGTCATTGATCCTGCCAAGATCCAATCATCCAAGGTGGTATTTGGAGCGACGGTTACGGTCACCGATTTGGAAACCCAGGAAGAGTCAACATACCAGATTGTCGGGGTGGACGAAGCGGATTTGGATCGGGGTATGATATCCGTTACCAGCCCCATGGCGCGGGGAATGATTGGCAAGGAGGAGGGTGATCGGGTGCAGGTGAATGCCCCGGGTGGCGTACGTCGTTTTGAGATTGTTGAAATCCATTATCGCTGATAACAAACGCCTGTGGTTAAACGTCGTCCTTCCAGCAGCCGGTGGTTGCATGAGCATCACAATGACCCTTTTGTACTCAAGGCGCGTCGCGAGGGGTATCGGTCTCGCGCTGCCTATAAGCTTCTGGAAATTGCCGACCATCCCCTCAGTGGTGCGGGGGGGCGTTTGCTCAAACCGGGAATGACTGTTGTGGATCTTGGTTCGGCTCCCGGGGGCTGGAGTCAGGTAGCGGCTGATTTGGTGGGGGATTCAGGGCGGGTTGTGGCCATGGATGTGTTGTCGATGCCGCCTTTGGACGGCGTTGTTTTTATTCAGGGGGATTTTCTTGGGGTGGATGGGTTTACCAATCTGAACGAGGCGATTCAACCCAGAAAGCGAGTGGATGTGGTGTTGTCCGACATGGCTCCCAACATGACCGGTATTGAGACAGTCGATCAGACGCGTGGGGAGTTGCTCGCCGAAACGGCCCATGAGTTTGCCCGTCAGGTTTTGGGACCGGGTGGGACCATGGTGGTCAAATTGTTTCAAGGACCGGGATTTCACCAAACGGTTCGGCGCGCTCGGGCGGATTTTACCCGGGTCAAGGTTATCAAACCCTTGGCCAGTCGTGATCGGAGCGCCGAACACTATCTCGTAGGAGTGGGATTTCGCGGACTACCCAACATGCCAGCGACGGCCAGTGATGATGGAGGACCATGAAAATTCTCGATACCGCCCTGACTTTTGACGATGTTCTGCTGATACCCGATTATTCCGAGGTGTTGCCCCGGGATGTGCAATTGTCGACATGGTTGACGCGGGAAATCCCTTTGAGCATCCCTTTGGTATCGGCCGCCATGGACACGGTAACCGAAAGTCGTGCCGCCATTGCCATGGCTCAGGAAGGAGGGATGGGGATTATCCATAAAAACATGTCCATTGCCGAACAGGCGGATCAGGTTCGGGCGGTCAAGCGCTTTGTAGCGGGATTGGTGGTTAATCCCTGGACCATACTACCCCAGGCCTCTTTGCGCGAGGCCAATCGCATTATGCGCGAACATTGCATCAGTGGCATTCCGGTCACTCGTGAAGATGGCGTCCTGGTAGGCATTCTCACCAACCGGGATGTTCGTTTCGCTTCGGACGACAGTCAGCCGGTTTCCGAATTGATGACGAACGGCGATAAGTTGGTGACTGTTCGGGAAGGGGTGCCGATGGAGGAGGCCAAGCGGTTGTTGCACCAGCATCGGATCGAAAAATTATTGGTTGTGGATCAGGCATTCCGCTGTGTGGGATTGATCACGGTGAAGGACATTGAAAAGGCCCAAACCAATCCTTTTGCCTGCAAGGATAAATCGGGGCGGTTACGGGTTGGGGCCGCCGTGGGTGTTGGGGAGGAGAACCGTGCCCGTGCCCGTGCCTTGGCGGTGGCCGATGTGGATGTTTTGGTGGTGGATACGGCCCATGGTCATTCTCGGGGGGTGCTGGAGATGGTTTCCTGGATCAAGTCGCATTTTCCCCAGTGCCAGGTGATCGGCGGCAATGTAGCCACTGCCGAGGCGACCAGGGCGTTGATAGACGCGGGTGCTGACGCCATCAAGGTGGGTATCGGACCTGGTTCCATCTGCACCACGCGCATTGTAGCGGGGGTGGGGGTTCCGCAGATTACGGCGGTGGCGCATTGCGCCGAGGAGGCGGATCGCCATGGAGTCCCGGTGATTGCCGATGGGGGGATCAAGTTTTCCGGGGAAGTGGCCAAGGCCATAGCGGCGGGAGCCTCCTCGGTCATGATGGGGTCGATGTTTGCCGGCACCGACGAATCTCCCGGGGAAGTGTTTCTTTATCAGGGTCGATCCTATAAGACCTATCGGGGTATGGGTTCTTTGGGTGCCATGGCGGATGGTTCCAAGGATCGTTATTTCCAATCCGAGGTGGAGCTCCATAAGTTGGTTCCGGAAGGGGTTGAAGGGCGTGTCCCCTACAAGGGGCCGCTGGCCCCTTTGATCCATCAGATTTTGGGAGGGCTGCGTTCCGCCATGGGCTATACCGGCTGCCCGGACATTCCAACGTTGCGGACCAAGCCGACGTTTGTCAAGATTACCAGCTCGGGGTTGCGGGAATCCCATGTTCACGATGTCACCCTGACCAAAGAAGCCCCTAATTATCGTTTGGATTGATTCGGCGGCCCCGTCTTCTTACAAGCATTGGAGCGTTTGCTTTTCTTTTTTTGTGCGAGATGGAACGGATCCTCATGACTGCCATCATTCATTCCGAAAAATTTTTAATTTTGGATTACGGATCGCAATATACCCAGATCATCGCCCGCAGGGTGCGGGAGAGTGGGAGTTATTGTGAAATCCACCCCTGGTCCATGGAGGATGCGGCCATTCGGGCTTTCGCCCCTATGGGCATCATTCTGAGTGGTGGCCACCGATCGGTTTATGACGCGGGCGCACCGGATCTCAATCCCGTCATTCTCAGTCTTGGTGTACCGGTATTGGGCATTTGTTACGGCATGCATTTGTTGGCGCGTTCCAATGGTGGACAGGTTCAGCCGTCGAGCAAACGCGAATACGGGGGATCTGCGGTTCGACCTGCCGTGGGTGATGCGCGCTTTTCGGCGTTCCTGACGGACTGGTTGGCGAGCGGGCGTCAAGTGTGGATGAGCCATGGCGATCATGTGTCGGCGATACCGGAAGGTTTTGCGGTTTCGGCGGTCAGCGAAGGGGGGCTGGTCGCTGCCATGGAATCACTATCGCGACCCGTTTTTGGGGTGCAATTTCATCCCGAGGTCGATCATACCGAGCGTGGGGCGGAGTTGGTTGATCGTTTTGTGCGTGGCGTGTGTGGTGCCAGCGGTTTGTGGACTTCGACAGGTTTTATCGACTATGAAATCGCCGCGATTCGGGCAAAGGTTGGCAACGATCATGTGGTATTGGGCTTGTCGGGGGGGGTCGATTCGGCGGTAACAGCGGCTTTGGCCCATCGTGCGCTGGGGGAGCAGTTGACTTGTGTGTTTGTGGATAACGGGTTGTTGCGCCTCCATGAAGGGGATCAGGTGATGGCTACCCTGGCGCGACACATGGGGGTGAAGGTGATTGCTGTTCAGGCCCAGGAACGATTTCTGGGTCGTCTGGCGGGGGTGACGGACCCGGAACAAAAACGTCGCGTGATCGGCCATATGTTTATTGAAGTTTTTGAAGAGGAAGCGAAGCGGATTCCGGGCGTACGCTGGCTGGCCCAGGGGACCATTTATCCCGATGTCATCGAATCGGCTGGTGGTAAAACGGGTGTTGCGACCAATATTAAATCGCATCACAATGTGGGGGGATTGCCGGAACGGATGGGTTTGAAGCTTTTGGAGCCGCTACGCGAATTGTTCAAGGATGAAGTGCGGCGGGTTGGTTTGGAGCTGGGTTTGCCGAGGGAAATGGTTTTTCGCCATCCTTTCCCAGGGCCTGGTTTGGGGGTACGTATTTTGGGGGAGGTCAAAAAAGAATTTGCCGATGTGTTGCGCCAGGCGGACCATATCTATATCGAAGAACTGCACCAATCGGGTCATTATGACAAAATTGCCCAGGCGTTTGCCGTATTTTTGCCGGTTAAAAGCGTTGGCGTGATGGGTGATGGCCGGACGTACGAGTATGTTGTGGCGTTGCGGGCGGTGGCGACGCGTGATTACATGACGGCGGACTGGTATCCCATGCCTTTTGATTTATTGAAGAAAATATCCAATCGTATCATCAACGAGGTTGCGGGGATCAATCGCGTGACTTACGACATCACGTCCAAGCCACCGGGAACCATTGAGTGGGAGTGAAAAGCGGTTTTGCAAAGGGCGAATATTTCGACAAGCAAGCCGGGAGTGGCATGTTCATCCGTTTAGTTGATAGTGGGATGGTCAAGCGCGAGACTCCAGAGGCGGGAATCTTACCGCAGGGCATGTTTTTTCATGCGATAGAGCAGGGCGTCCCGGGTGAGATCCAAAAGTTTGGCAGCGCGGGTACGATTGCCGTTGGTGCGGGCCAGAGCTTCCTCGATCAATTCTTTTTCAACTGCTTCCAGACTTAATCCGCTATGGGGGATATAGCGTTTTTGTGACCCTTTGAGATCCTCCCGGGATCCGGGATGTGAATTGCTTCCGGTTTTTTCTCCGGCGCACATGGCTGCCAGTTGTCCCCGGACAAAATCTGCACCGATGGACATTTTTCCTTGGAAAATGACTGCGCGTTCACACAAGTTTCGTAATTCCCGGATATTACCAGGCCAATCATGTCGCAACAAAAGATCGGACGCTGCAGGGGTTATGTCAGGGGGGGCTATCCCGGAACGATGGGCAAAATGGGCTAGAAACGATTTGGCCAGCAACAGGATATCATCGCCTCGTTCCCGCAGGGGGGGGAGGTGGAGCGTAACGACTTGCAGACGGTAAAAAAGATCTTCTCTGAACTGCCCCGTACCTACCAAATGGGCCAAATTACGATTGGTTGCGGCAATAACCCGAACATCGGCCCAACGCGGATGCTCCTTTCCCAGGATTTGACACTCTCCGGTCTCCATGAAACGTAAAACCTTGGCCTGGACAGACAATGGCATGTCGCCAATTTCATCGAGAAAGAGCGTCCCTTCGTGGGCAGCAGGAATTCTCCCACGTCGTTCTTCGATAGCCCCGGTAAAGGCGCCACGGGTGTGACCGAAGAGTTCACTCTCGGCCAGTGTTTCGGAAAGCGAGGCACAATTAACTGGAATAAATGGTTTTTTTGATCGACGGCTGTTGCGGTGAATGGAAAGGGCGAGTAATTCTTTTCCAGTGCCCGAATCACCCAGTATCAAAAGGGTCGCATCGGTAACGGCCACCAGCCGCGCTGCGCGTTCCACCGCCTGAAACTCTGGAGAGGAACCGATCGATTTGATGGTTTCACAAGGTTTCATGGGGGGATTGGGCAAAAGGTTTGGAGTATGAAACCATGGCTTCCATCAAGTTTGGCATTCTGCGCATGGCCGACGAACGATAGATCAACACCAATAACATGTTGATAGTAGACCGACAATACAGCGACACTCAAGCAA
Organism: Magnetococcales bacterium; assembly: GCA_002753515.1. Taxonomy (GTDB): domain Bacteria; phylum Pseudomonadota; class Magnetococcia; order Magnetococcales; family UBA8363; genus UBA8363. Next base: position 3,943 of record PEAK01000065.1, on the reverse strand, counting down.
AATATCCCAAAACCTGTCAGAATCCAAGCCATGATATGGCCAAAGCGGAAGATTCCACCGCACCGATGCAATAATCCTGTCAACCATCCGGCTCCCATCATGGCAGGAAAGGTTCCCAGCCCAAAGATGGCCATAGCCAACGATCCGGAGGCAATTGTGCAAGAGGCGCTGCTCCATAGGAGAGTTCCGTAAACCAGGGTGCAGGGGAACCATCCCCATACCATCCCCAAGAAAAAGCCATGTTTCAGATTGGAAGAAAGGATCAACCGCCGGGCCAACGGTTCCAAGAGTTGCCAAAGGTGGTTTCCGATGCCCTCGATCTGTCGCATGGCAGGGAAACGCCCGAGGAGAAACATCCCATTGCCGATAAGAATCAGACCTGCCGCTCCCAATAGCCAAAGGTGGCCGTTTTTTAAGGATAACTGGTCAAATATCGAATGACCGAAGGCGGCAACCATGGCCCCCGCCAGGGTGTAACTGGTCATTTTTCCAACGTTGACGGCGATCAAAAAAGACCACTCTCCCCGTTTTTTTCCATGCGTGTCATGGCGATGAAACGATGCGGCACCGACGATGCCCCCGCACATCATCAAACAATGCGGAGAACTGGAAAGAGCCAGAAAAAAAGGAACCAAAATTTGGAAATCCATCCATGAATTCAAGGCTGGTCACTCATAGCCATTTTGTTACGGGAGGATGAGTATAGCCTAAGACCTGTCAATCGACCAATCTAAAACGCATGGGGATTATTAAGCGATGGGGTCAATCTTCCTCCAAACGAAAACGAATCGGAATACCAACCGTGGCCGCGACCTTCCGACCATGTCGCAGTGCTGGGGTGAAACGCCATTGAGCGACCGCTTCCGCAGCCGCACGATCCAGAGATTCATGGCCGGAACTGGTGCGGATCGATACCCGCGCCACGCTACCTTCGGCGGTCACCTCCACCGACAAAATCACCGTTCCCTCCTGTCCCATGCGCCGGGCCTGCACTGGATAGAGTGGCTGCGGATTGCTGGCATAGGCAACGTCGACCTCGGGTTGTCGATCCAGCCCCGCCTCCCGTACCACCTCATGAGTTACGACGGCAGCGGCCGGTGGTGTGAAATAAGTCGCTTCAGGAGGATCGACCACTGCCTCGGTGACCGTTTCTTTGTCGGGCAGAGAGTCATGCGCTTCTTTCCTTCGGGGAGCTTTCCTGGGTTTGACGATCTTGCGAATCTTCGAGGGTGGGGTGGGTATATCCGGTAGTCTTTCCACCTCTCCGGGTCGATCAGGAGGTGGGGGCTCCGATTGGGAAAGCGGCTCAGGCAGAGACACCGTTTCGGCAATCGGAGGAGGTTCGGGAGTGGACGGTGCCACGGAAACCGGGGGTGATGGCAAGGAAATCATCCGGAAAACGACTCCTGCCGAGGTTTGCCGACCCGTAGCGACCTCCGTTCCACTCCACAGGTACAGTATTATTGCCCCATGTAGCCCCAACGAGAGTACCAGTGCCCAATACTGACGTTTTATCATGAAAGCTTGTTAAAACCGCACCGTAGCACCAACGTACGCCAACCGCCCCGGACCGGGGACCGCCACACCCCAGGGAATAGCCGATCCTGACATGGTCGCCCCCTGTCCGACATAGGCACCACCCAATGGCGGGTTGTAGAATTTATCCAATACGTTTTCTACCCCGAGATCGAGACGCCACTGTTTCCAATCATAACTGCTGCGCATATTGAGCAAACCATAGCCAGCCGTGGGCACTTCATCGCGGGTCTGGGAAACCTTGGTCTTGGCGCTGACCACCTGCTCTTCGATGGTATTGGTCCATGAACCCAAGTGATGAACCAATGCCAGTTTGGCATTGAGAGGCATGATGTTATACAGATTGTCGCCCGTGGTCCGGTTTTCGCCCCGAACATAGTCTACCATTCCAGTGGCGATAATATTGCCATAGTAATCACTTTCCCACAGTGGGGCATATCCCGAAACATCCAATCCATAGAGTCGGGCATTTTGATTCACATACTGGAGATACACAAAACCGGTTGTGGCAGTCAGACTGGAAGTGACCGCCGCTGAACTGCCGCACACCGAAGCGGGACACCTCCGGGCATCGATATAATCCTCAACGTAGGTCAAATAAGGGGTCACTTTTATTCCCCAGCGTTTTTTGTCGGGGTCGTGAAAATCGGCGGTAACGCTGAAGGAATGGGCTTTTTCTGGACTCAGATCGAGATTACCCACATAATAGTTGCCATCTCCGGCAAAATTGTTCATTTCCATGGCCATGGTATTGGTGGACCATGAAAAGCGTTCGTAAAGATTGGGAGAACGGGTCTTCAGGGAGTAGCCCATTTCAAACGACCGGCTGGCCTCGGGGGTATATCGGAGCAGGGCCGTCACATCGATATTGTCATCGGTCCGCGAACGGTCGGCGTTGTTGAATTTCCCCGGTATACTGGTGGCGACAGAAGAATCGCCATACATGGTCGAGTTGTTGTACCCCTGAATCTTTCCGGTATCCATCTTGACCGTGTCGCTTCGCAAACCGAATTGACTCAACCACTGGGCATTCCAGCGTGCCTCCCACTCCGCAAAAAAATCCAAGCGGTCGCGCTGACCGTCCTTGATGTTCCAGAACGTATTGGGAGCCATTCCCCCCATGGTATAACCTGCCGGCAACGTTGCTGGCGACGGGGGCCACCAATCGTCCAAGCGATAACGTTGCGCTTCGCTACCCAAACGCAGGATATCTCGATTTGACAACGGAATTTCTGCCTTGATCAAGCCGCCCAAATTTTTGCCTTCGGTGAACATGGGCATACCGGGAGCCAGGATGGTGGCTGCCGAACCATAATAATATTGTTTGTCTTCGGCAAAATCCATTTTATGCTTAGTTCGTTCGTGGTACAGCCGCGACTCCAAGGTTCCCCATTGATAGTTTCCGGTGTAATGCAAATTGACCTGTTGGCTGTCATTCTCGACCATATCCATGCGTTGATTGGGGAAGCCTTCGTAGGGAATGTCCTGAAGCCCCAGTTTGAGTTCCAAAAGATGTCCTTCGTGACGCACAGCCATCCCCAAGGCATGATTTTCTGCCTTGTACCTGGAGGAGCCGACGATATCCCCAGCCAACCAACTACGATCAGTGGCCGCTAACCCGGATGCCTTGAAATCATGAGCCGCTTCATAATTACCGGAACGGGCAATGGAACCGGTATAGGTCATACCCAATTGTTCCCCCGCCACTGTCGCAGTCAGATGACCCCCGATACCATCGCCATTGCTGCGGTAGAAACTTCCCGCTTCACCTTTGAGCAAGGTACCCTCGCCATGCTTGGCAAATTCTGGGGCGGGAGAATGCATGCGGATGGTACCACCGATGCTGTCGCCGCCCTCACTGACAGGTGTGACTCCAGAATATACTTTGACGCTGCCCACATTGACCGGGTCGATGTAGGAGAGGGGCGAATTCATATGGTTGGGGCAGGCGGAGATGAGATTCATCCCATCCACCTGTACCCGCAGACGATCATCACCCAGGCCGTGCATGACAGGCAATCCCGACACACCACCATTGCCAATCACATGAGTTCCGGGAACATGCTGAAGCAACGAAGTTGCATCGCTGGAGGCGGCGCGCATCATCGGCATCAGTTCTCGGATATCCACGTCGTTCCCAAAGCTCCCCCCCTCTTTTGTGAGTTTCGGGGCGCTGACCACCACCTCCTTGAGTACTGGCTCATCGGACGACATTTGTTTCGGTGCATCCTCCGACTGTACGGTTGCTGTTTCGGCTTGTGCCACCGAATCTACCATCATGGGGATTGCCAGCACCGGTCCGGAACTGTAGGAACACCACCGGCTTGAAAATGCGAGTGGGATCTTCTTCTCTTCTTCAAAAAATCAGATAAAGAAATCTTTTTTCTTCCCTCTTTTTTTTCTTTTC
>PEAK01000064.1 GCA_002753515.1 Magnetococcales bacterium | reverse complement strand
ATCGAAAAAACTTTCATCTGATCTGGCGGAAATTTTCAAGTTGTAGTGCCAAAAACGCAAAGTTCATTCGTGCATGCTGTTGATAAATAAAATAATTTGCACTACAGGCTGCGAACTTGGGTTAAATCGCGAGCAATGTGAACGCTCAACGTGCCCAACAAGATCCAGATCATGAACCCGGCTTCCGTGAACAAAAACGCTGCCAGGAGCAGTCCCCTGCGACCAGCGACCCAAAACGACTCCTGGGTTGGACGTGGTGTGGCAGGGGAATCAGACCGGCTCATGGTAGCGGCATCTCCTTGAATCGTGAAGCGGATCGTTGCGGTTGTCCTGATACTGTTAGTTTCGCAATCGAAGTGCCAAATGACGTTTGGCTGCCATGGAGGTGCTGCTGCTATAGAATTGTCTTGTAAGAATTTAATGTTGACAGTGGGATTGGCAACAGTGTGCAATCAAGCGATGGGCAAAGTGTTCGTCTGCGTGTACAAATAATAGGCATGATGGCAAATTTTTACTCTCTGCTGTCTATTCTTTAGGCAAAATGCTGTTCGATAAGGAAAACAATCCCATGCATCCATCTCCTGAATTATCGTTGGGACTGACCAGCAACGCAGGACCCTTGGCGAAAAATGAGGATTTTCATGGCGCGGTTTTGCCGGATGGTGTGACGCGCCAATGGGGGGTGTTGGTGTGCGTGGCCGATGGGATCGGGGGCTGTTCCGACGCTCGCCACGCCTCCGAAAGCACTGTACGGGCTTTGCTCAACGACTATTATGCCACGCCGTTGAGCTGGAGTGCCGCGCATGCCCTGGACCAAGTGACCCTCAGCATCAATTCCTGGATGTATAGGGCCGGAGGCAGGCTGGAACGAGGGTTGGGCACAACGCTGGTGGCTGCCTTGTTCCGGGGACGGCAATTGACCGTTCTATGGGCGGGCGACAGCCGCATTTACCGTTTCCGGGAGGGACGACTGGAACTATTGAGTCGGGATCACAGCTTTCCCACGCAGGACGCCTCCATGATCACCAAGGCGGTGGGAATCGACAGCACCTTTCATCCCGACATTCGCGAAGAACCCTTGCGGGAGGGAGACCGCTTTCTGTTGACCACGGATGGCGTCACGGGAGTGCTGTCCGATGCTCGCTTGAGCGCGTTGGCCGGAACCCTCGTCTCATCCCAGGAATTGGCCGATGCCATAATCGGTGAAGCCCTGGCCAGAAAATGCCGGGATAACGTGACCGCCGTGGTGGTGGATGTGATTGCTTTGCCGTCCCCGGAGGCTGCCAACCTAGCCAGGGAATGGGAAGAAACACCGGTGATTACACCGCCGGCCCCAGGGGAAATGCTGGACGGGTTCCGCATGGTGCGCAAAATCCACTCCGGTTCGCAAGGCACCCTCCTGGTAGCCGTGGATACACAGACGCAAGCCAATGTGGTACTCAAATTCCCGGACCCCCTCGCAGTGGAAGACCCGGATAATTTGGAACGATTCCTGCGCGAAGAGTGGATGGGATTGAAGGTGCGACATGCCAATGTGGTGGAAGTGATCGCCCAGCCCCCTGGCCGCCGGAGCGCTATTTATTTCGTCATGCAGGCGCTGGAAGGCACCACGTTGGAACAGGTGTTAAAGGGCATGCGCCAGGGAGCGCCGCCCGAATCCGTTGTCGATTGGTTACGACAGGCCGCGCATGGCATGCTGGCCCTGCACCGCAAGGGTATCATCCATCGGGATATCAAGCCGGAGAATCTGTTTCTGACCCGTTCCGGGCAGGTGATCTTGCTGGATTTGGGAACCGCCAGAGTGGCTGGTCTGGAGCCCCTGGAACCGGACGCCGTGGGTCGCCGGGTGGTAGGGGGAACGCCCGGTTTCATGGCACCAGAATTGTACCAGGGGGAACGGGGCGACGAAAGCAGCGACCTGTTCGCTTTGGGCGTGACCGGATATTACCTCCTGACCGGTCGTTTGCCATTTGGCCAGCCCGAATCCAATGTAATGCCGGATTTTTCCGCATGGCAACCAATCCTGACAGTGCGTCCAGACGCCCCGCAGGTTCTGGCGGCACTCCTCGAACGCTGCCTCTCCCCGGACCCGCAAAAGCGTCCTGGAGACATGGGGGAATTTCTTTTCTGGTTGGATCGCCCGGCCTTGGAGGGTATGAAGTTTGTGCCTTTGCTACAACGCAATCCATTGCGGTTTTATCAGGTTGGATTTTGGTTGTTTCTGTCAACCAGTTTGATTTTGGCGCTGTGCTTGTTGTCCCGTTATTGAGATATCAAGATGGGGCAAAAAATTTGTTCAAGCACCTACCGGACAGGATTGAACCACCAGAAGAGTTGTGCTGTCTTTCGTCAAGAATGCGAAAGACAGCACACAATAACAAGTGTCAGGTGTATTTATGGACCACTTCAACCGAAATCAAAGCGGTCATGTTGACGATACGACGTACCGTTGCGGTGGGTGTCAGGACGTGGACGGGACGTGAAGAGCCGAGCAGCATGGGACCAACGACCACTGAGTCCGCCCCGGAATAGGCTTTCAACAAGGTAAACGCAATTCTTGAAGCATCCAAAGAAGGCATGATCAGCAGGTTGGCCGAACCCTTGAGACGTGATCCTGGAAAAATTTGCTGCCGCAAATTTTCGGATAAAGCGGCATCCCCACTCATTTCACCCTCCACTTCCAGGTGCGGAGCCTGAGATACGATGATCTGCAAAGCATGACGCATTTTACCGGCGGATACCGTCTGACCACTGCCAAAGTTAGAATGTGACAACAGCGCCACTTTGGGTTCGATACCAAAACGTCGCACCTCATTGGCTGCAAGCAGGGTCATTTCAGCCACTTGTTCGGCGGTCGGATCGGCATTGACCTGGCAATCACAGATGAACAAGGTTCGTGTTGGCAGGATCAACATATTTAATGCGTAATGACTGCTGATTCCCTTCTGTTTAGGTAATACCTGGTCAATGTAACGCAAATGTTGGGCATATTGGCCATAGGTACCACAGATCATACCGTCCGCATGACCATGTTTGACCAGCAACGCACCCAGCAAGGTACGGCGGCGGCGTGTTTCGATCTCGGCATAATGCGGGCTGACCCCCCGGCGCGACATGATCGCGTAATAATCGCGAGCCATCTCTTGAAAACGGGGATCCGATTCGGGATTGACCACGGAATAATGTTGCCCCTCAGCCAAACGCAGTCCCGCATTGGCGATCAAACGCGCCACCTCCTCGGAACGCCCGATCACTATGGGCTTGGCCAGTCCTTCGTCCACGATCGTTTGCACGGCACGCAATACCCGATCATCCTCACCTTCGCAATAAATGACGCGGGCTGGATTTTTCTTGGCGGCGGCAATAACGGGCTTCATGGCCATGCCCGAATGATAAACATATTCGCGCAACGTTTGCCGATAGCCCTCCATATCGGTAATGGGTCGCTTGGCAACGCCCGAACGCATGGCCGCTTCCGCCACAGCCGGCGCAATCATGATGATTAATCGGGGATCGAACGGTTTGGGTATCAAATATTCGGGACCAAAGGTCAATTTTTCATTGCCATACGCTGAGGCCACCACATCGGAAGGTTCGGCGTGTGCCAGCTCCGCGATGGCACGTACGCAGGCAACTTCCATTTCATTGGTAAAGGATGTTGCCCCAACATCCAGGGCTCCCCGAAAGATAAAGGGGAAGCACAATACGTTATTGACCTGATTGGGATAATCGGAACGGCCCGTGCCAATGATGGCATCGGGGCGCACCTCTTTGGCAAGTTCCGGGAGAATTTCCGGGGTGGGATTGGCCATCGCCAGGATCAGCGGATTGGCAGCCATGGTCTTGACCATTTCCGGCTTGAGTACCCCCGCAGTCGACAGTCCGAGAAACACATCCGCGCCAGGCATGATATCGGCCAGCGTTCTGGCGGTGGTATCCTGGGCATAGCGTGCCTTGGAGGGGTCGAGTTTTCCTTCCCGGCCAACATGAACCACACCTTTGCTGTCGACGATGAAGACGTTGCGCGGATTCAGGCCCAGGGTCACCATCAAATCCAGGCAGGCGATAGCGGCGGCACCGGCTCCAGAACATACCAACTTGACCTCTCCCATGTTTTTCTTGACCAGGGTCAGTCCATTGAGGACCGCTGCACTGGCAATAATCGCTGTTCCATGCTGGTCATCATGGAACACGGGAATTTTCATCCTTTCCTTTAGTTTTTTCTCAATATAAAAACATTCGGGAGCCTTGATATCTTCCAAGTTGATGCCACCGAAGGTGGGTTCCAGGGAGGCGATGATTTCAACGAGTTTGTCTGGATCCAGTTCGTTGATTTCAATATCGAACACATCAATACCGGCAAATTTTTTAAACAATACCCCTTTGCCCTCCATGACCGGTTTTCCAGCCAGGGGACCAATGTTTCCCAATCCCAGCACTGCGGTGCCGTTGGTTACAACCGCAACCAAATTACCCCGGGAGGTGTACAGATAGGAATTGACGGGATCCTTGACGATTTCATCGCAGGCTGCCGCGACTCCCGGGGAGTAGGCCAGGGAAAGATCGGTCTGGGTGGCCAACGATTTGGTGGGCGTTACCGAAATTTTACCGGGACTTGGTGATTTGTGATACTCCAGGGCGGCGGCGCGAATCGATTCATTCAAACTCATAATCATTCTCCTCATCAGGAAGCCTGCATCGGCACTATTTCAAATTTCTGGCTTTGAATTAAAACTAAAGATTGTATGTTCACTTTGCAGATACCAGAAAAACGCCACCGGGGAGAGTCCAAGACTCCCCCCGGTGCGAAAGTTCTGTTACCATGTTGGAACATGGCGTAACGGAGCGAATGCGATTAGTACGGATAGTACACGTAGGCGGGGCCGTACACCGGTACTGCCGCCGGATATACCACCGGAGCGGGATAGGCATACGTGGCGTAAGGCACCACCGGATGCGCCATGGGGTAACCATAAGCCGGATGCGCCGCATAGCTCGGGGTTGAAGCATGCAGCAACGTCCCCAGGAGCGCTGCCCCGCCCAGGGCGGTCGCCGTAACAACATCGGCCTGGGCCTTGTGGGGAATGGCCAGACCGGCTGCCAAAAGCGCAGCACAAAGGGGTAATGAGACTGACAAACGTGATTTGATAGAAGTTTTCATGGCCTTTTTCTTTTTATGTAGCTGATGTTTGCCGGATCTCAATCCTGAAACAAACACCATGGTTGATATCGTCTCCTCAAGTATCGTCGAGCAGGCTAACCCGCTCACCACCCGCTGTCAAGACGCCTACAGCGGCGATCGGACAAAACGTTTGCGTATTTTTATGTTTTTTCATAAGCTTCCGAAAAAGCAAAAGTTAAGTTCCAATGATATGTTCTTGCAACGGTTCTCCTGTATACTCTTCTTGTCGCTGGCAGTTGCCCCGGTGACCGTGATATCTCACGCCGCCGCCGATCCCGTCCGTGTTGCCGAATCACCGACGATGGGAAATGCCAATCCCCTCCTTGGACAACCATTCCAAAGAAATGATTGGGCAAACCTACCTGAATCCACCGACAATCAAACCTCTTTGAGTCCAGGCAACCCTGCTATTACCGATGAGCGCTATCGATCTCCCTTGGAAAAATTGCAACAACCCACCACTACGTCCCCCTGGTTCATGAACATCCTCCACGGGGTCGTCACCGAATATGATCGGACCCATCATGCCCCGCACCCCCTCACTCCACCCAACCGTGACGACCGGTAAACTTTTGGAAGGAGGGGGAATCCCCCCCCTTCCTGACCTGACCGCGACGGTTTCCATGTAAAGTCCCACACTGGGGGTGCAAAACGCCCCCTTAGCGTGGCGCGCAACCTACGACTACCCCAACGCCACAGATCGGCATGGGGGCGGCGACCTGTACGGAAACGGGTTGAATCACCCGGGTCGTAACTTGATAAGTAACCGGTTGAACCACCGGGACCGGAACGACATAGGGCTGGGCCACCGGAACAGGCACCGGAACCGCATAAGGCTGAGCCACCGGAACGGGAACCGGGTAAGGTTGTGCCACCGGAACGGGAACCGCATAAGGCTGGGCCACCGGAACCGGACAAGGGGCCACAATGGGGTTGACAGAGGTGTAAATGGCTGGCTGATGGATCACCGTGGGCATCACGCCAACAGGCTGCGCCGCAATGACAGGGGCCGGGGCGGGCACAGGGACCACTTCAGGGGTGGATGCATGCATCAGTGTGCTGAGAAGGGCGGCTCCCCCAAGCACCGTTGCCGTGGCAACATCGGCTCGCGCATCCTGGGCCACAGCCAACCCTCCTGCCATGAGGGCGGCACAAGCCAACATGGAAATTGGTCTTCGCGTTCTTTTTAAGGTAGTCATGGTCGTTTCTTCTCTTTATAGTGGTACTCAATTAGCGCTTACGTCGATAACGGTCATCACCGTTATCCCGGCATCTCCTTAACACGTATCGGCATTCCAAGCGGTAGGCTTTACCCATCCGACACAATTTTCCGTGGTAATTCTTGCCTGGTAGTTGCCTGACTTTCCTTATTTATTTCGTTAAAGGCTGCTTTGTTTCCCACATCAAGACACGGCGTGTCATTCATATTCATGGACCAAACCGAAATGTTCCATGGTGACTTGTCGTAAAATTGTGTATCATTTCAGGTTGCTTTCTAAACGCCCTACATCCCCGAGACCCTAACCGCTCTGTTAACCTGCCAGATCATGAGCCTGTTTCCTCATTTTTTCCTGTACGGCCCCCTTCCCCACGAAATGATTGCACATGGATCTTACGATTGGCGTCTGGTCCTCCTCTCCTTTGTCGTTGCCAACATCACCTCTCTGACCAGCCTGGATATCGCCATCCGCGTCGAGATGCTCAAATCGGAACGCCTGCAAACGGAAAAGGCCAGACTGCTCTGGTATGGCGTCGGTGCCCTGGTCATGGGAATCGGCGTCTGGTCCATGCACTTTATCGGCATGCTGGCGTTTCACATGAGCCGTGATGCCTATTACCATCTCATGACCACCCTCCTTTCCATCGTTCCAGCCATCGCCAGTTCTTTTTTCGCCCTGCGCCTGGCCATTGCCAAAAACAGCAGTTGGAAGCATCTGCCTTTGGCCAGCCTGATCATGGGATCCGGTATCGGCAGCATGCATTTCATCGGCATGGATGCCATGCGTATGACCGCCCACATCCGCTACCGGACCGATCTGTTCTTTCTCGCGGTCCTGGTTGCCGTGGTCGCTTCCTTCATCGCCCTGGCCATAACCGCCCGCATGGTCCAACGCCGTAATGACAACACCATCCTGCCCAAGCTGATCAGCGGCTTGATCATGGCCATTGCCATCTGTGGCTTGCATTACACAGCCATGCAGGCTGCGGTTTTCATCCCCTCCACAACCCCGGTCGATATCAGTGGATCGGTCAGCCACGAATTTTTTTCCGGTGCGGTATTCTTTCTGGTGTTCCTGATCCTGTCCGGCTATTGGTTCCAGCTCAACCTGAACGAGAAAGAGTTGGCTCAGGCGCAGAAAAAAGCGGATCAGGCCAACCATGCCAAAGGAATGTTCCTGGCCAACATGAGCCATGAAATCCGCACTCCCATGAACGCCATCATTGGCTTAAGTCACCTGTGCCTGCAAACATCCCTGGATCCCCGGCAGCAGGATTACATCCACAAAGTCCATCTTTCCGCGACTTCCCTGCTGCGTCTCATCAACGACATCCTCGATTTTTCCAAAATCGAGGCGGGACGCCTGGATATGGAAGCCATCGAGTTCTCTCTGGAAGAAGTGTTGGAAAGCCTTACGGTCATGGTTGCCTTGCGGGTCCAGGAAAAAAATTTGGAATTCATCGTGGATACATCCCCGGACATTCCCACGAACCTGATAGGTGATCCCTTACGTCTGGGACAAATTCTCCTCAATTTGACCAACAATGCCGTTAAATTTACTGAAACAGGCGATGTCACCCTGAGGGTTCGCTTACTGGAGCGGAAAGATACCGAAGTCCGACTGCAATTTATCGTACGCGATACCGGCATCGGTATGACCCGGGAGCAACAAGAAAAACTGTTCATGGCTTTTTCTCAGGCCGATACCACCATTACCCGCAAGTTTGGCGGCACCGGCCTCGGGCTGACCATCGCCAAACGCCTGATCACCATGATGGGAGGGACTGTCGAGGTCACAAGCGCTCCCGGGAAGGGAAGCCAGATCCTATTCGATATCCCCATGGGTATTGCCCGGCCCGATGTCAAGGAACCGAACCTTTTTTCCCAGGATTTGTTGCGTGACATAAGGGTGCTGGTCGTCGATGACAACAAAACCTCACTGACCACCCTGACTGGCTATTTGAACGCATTCCACATGCAGGTTACCAAGGCGCACGATGGACCTGAAGCGATCCTCCTCGCCGAAGAAGCCGAATCCCTGGGAACCCCTTTTGATCTGATCCTTATGGATTTCATGATGCCGGCCATGGATGGTATCACCACCGCCGCTATCTTGCGCCATTCGCTGGGTTTGCAACAGCAAAAGCCAATCATCCTGGCCACCACCTATGGTTCAGAAGCCATCGTCAAATTGGCCATTCAGGAATCCCATATCGATCATTATCTGGTTAAACCGATTCCGGCCGGTCGCCTTTTCGCAATTCTCTGTGATGGACTCAATCTCAACCGTTCCGGCGGACACATGGCTTCTGGAACGGCTGCGAATGGTCCGCAGGATCATATGGCGTCCCTCGTGGGGGCCAGAATTTTGTTGGCCGACGATAACGAAATCAACCAACAGGTGGGGATGGAATTGCTGGAACAGGCCAAAATCAAGGTGTTCACAGTGCAAAACGGCCAGGAGGCGGTCGACTTGGTGGCCAGAGAACCTCTGGACTGTGTACTCATGGACATGCAGATGCCTGTCATGGATGGGCTTGAGGCCACCCGGACTATTCGCAAGGATCCGCGTTTTGCCAACCTGCCCATTCTGGCTATGACGGCCAACGCCATGTCGAGCGACCGGGACATGTGTTTGGAAGCGGGGATGCAGGATCACATCGCCAAACCCATAGACCCTGGCAAGCTCTACGTCACCCTGGCCAAATGGATCCCTGGCAGAAACGGGTGTCATCCCCTGCAAGAACATTTCCCTGCGCCGGAAGCTCCTCCTGTTCCTTCTTCTCCTCTTCTCGATTTGCTAGGAATTGATACTGACTGCGGTTTACGCCACGTGGCGGGCAATACCACCCTCTATCAAAGTATCCTTCGCAAATTTGCCGTCAACCAGAGCCAAACCTGTATCCAGATACGGCAACATTTGGCCGATGGTCATTTCTCCGCTTTGAGTCGCAGGGCCCATGCCCTCAAAGGTGTTTCGGCAACAGTTGGAGCCAAAACACTTTCGCAACACATGGCTGTTATTGAGAAAATTGCAGAAATGCCCGAAAGGACCACCGAGATTGCCGAACTCATTGAAAAAGCGGACCGGGAACTGCATCTCGTCATCAACAGCATTGAAACCCAATTCCCTTCACCGAAGGGTCTCGATGATACCCACCCCTCCTGCAATCCTGGCATTGATCCACAGCACTTGGGGAGCCTTATCAATCATGCCATAAAGCTTTTGGCATCGTACGATTCCGCAGTGGAAACCGTTGTCGAAGAACTGGAACGACTGGTTCACGATACATCGGGTGTTGCCAGACTCAAGGCGATACGAAAAGAACTCGATCAATTTCAGTTTGAAGCCTGCTTGGCCCACTTTGAGGCCTGGGCCCATGATAAGATCAAGTGACCAGAGCTGTTTTACTTTGGAGACATGCTTGGTGTTATCGGGCTGTTGTCCCGTTGGACCGGCGATCCGTGCTTTTCCTCCGCTCTTTTTCAGGGGGATATGGGGGCGTATTAGGATCGGCAGATCGGCGGTCAGGACCGCGCATAAAATTAAAATAGGTATTGATCATGGATTCGATGAGCCCGCCTTTGCAAGCGATATCGGCATCGGCATCACGCAAACGATCACTGAATTCAGACATTTCCATCTTTCTTTTGGCAATCAACAAGCCAAACTCCTTGGCCAATTCGGGTCGTTTCTCCAAAATCGGCTGGAACGATTCCTTGGTCAGTTCATAAACAATCGCTGAGGTCGGAAACGAGAGTGTTGCACTCCTCTTTTCCCCGGTGAACAGTGCCATTTCGCCAAAGATTTCGCCCGATTTGATTCGGTTGATTTTGTTGCCCTTCGGCGTTGACTCCGAAGTTTCCACCACCACATCGGCTATTCCTTCGACAAGAAGGAACATGGAAGAACCGGCATCCCCCTTTTTAAAAACGATCTCCCCGGGATGAAACGTCCTATAGAGCAATTTTTCGCTTAACTCTGAGACCTCTTCCGGGTGCAAACATGTAAAAATTTGCTGCCTGCTCAATAGTTGTCGACGATACTGGGGCAGATTGAAGTCAAAAACGCCGGCATTGTTGTTCCTGGCAAGAATGGTTTCCTGTTTGGGCAACATCGGAGTAATGCCCGATTTGGCCAAACTCTCCAGGATGGAGGTTATGGCTTGATGGCGTCCCACATCGGGAAACGTTTTGGAAGGTAATAACCAGAAAGTTACACAATATTTGATTCCAGATTCCGCAATATCCGATACCAATGTTTTGGGGGCGGGTGAGTCAAGAAACCCCTCCTTGCCAGCCAGTTGCAAAATGCCCGACTGGATGACCCGAATCGCACGCTCGATGGGAACGGCAAAATCCAGGTACAGGAAAACCGAAAAACGGGTTTTTTCGTCGGGCATTTGATAATTGCTGACGATGGATGTTGCCATGACGCTGTTTGGAATGACGACCATGACATTTTCTTCGGTCTGGATGCGTGTGGTCCGCCAATTGATTTCTTTGACGCATCCGAAAATATTTTGCGTCGCATTGCGTCCATGCAGCAAAACCCAGTCGTGCAAACGAAATGATGGGTCAATGTTGATTGCCAGGCCGGAAAAGATGTCAGCTATGATTTTTTGCAGGGCGAATCCCAGCACAATGCCGACGACACCCGATGCCGTTAAGAAATGGACCACCGATTTTTGATACACATCAACAGAGATGCCGACGATGGCGCAAAAATAGACCAAAATGGCGGACAAATTGATGATCAGGGCGGGTGGGCTATAGCCCAATCGACGGGTAACGACCCCGTTCCAAATATTTTTCCTTACCACCCTGTTCAAAACGAAGGCAGCGGTCATCCAGAGGATGATTTTGAAGAATTTAATTCGATTTTCTTCTGTGACATGGTCAAACAGCAGACCAAAACCAGAAACGGACAGATACAGGATAAACATCAGTGCGCTGAGGATCACCCCCAATCCAATAAATCGGTATCGGGGATGGCACAGTGTTTTGGACAAAAAGCCGGCACCATGTTCCAGTACAAGTTTTAATCGCAACGACATCGACAATGCCAGTCAATCGGTTTTCGCTTGAAGGTCTCAGTAATCCGATGGCATTGTATCATTAATTCTGGTTAACGTGGAATTATTTTTTCAGCAGGGGAAAATCGTGGATCAGATCAGCGAAGCCATTTTTGGCAAGGATCTCTTGCCATACGGGTTCGTTACGCACCTGTTCGATCAAGGAATTGAAACGGGTTTGATCGGCAGGGGTGAACACCTTGGGCGACAAAGCCACACGTAAGGGGACGATACCCACGGTAATTGGCAGAATTTCCAGTTTATTAATCACCCCTTCAACCCGAAAACTGTAAACGTTGGACAAAGCGGAGACCAATACGATATCAACCTTGTGCAACAACAGGCTACGCATGACCTCGCCATCGGAGCGGAATCTTTGAATTTTGATTTCGTCATCCTCCTCAAGGAGCGGATAGCGATACCCCTGACGGCCACCGATTTTGCGACCCCTGAGGTCACTCAACCGTTCCAGGGAAAAGCTTTCGCCGCGACGCACGACCACCGCCGTGTATTCATTGACGATTGGTTCGGTCAACAGGACATTTTTTTCATTATCGGGATTTTTCACCATCAATGCCGATGCGGCCACTTGATTTTCCTTCATGGCCTTGGAAATCTCCCCCATGGACATGCCAACGAATACCGGGTTGAATCCCATACGTTTAAGTATGATATCCGTGGTCTCCGCCAGAACGCCGACTGGTGCGCCTCTTTTAACCTTGGTAAAGACGGTCCAAGGGGCTGCAACCAATACCGTACGGTTATTCTTGTCAGTTTGCGCAGTGGCACCAGACTGATCGGACTTCTGTTTCTCGGCACCGGGCAGGTCCACCACTTCCGTCTGACCGATGCCAGAACTCAAACCAATCATCAAACCGACAACCACGGAGACCAACAAACGATTCAGCATGGTATTTACGACCCTTACAGGGAGATTTGGACAACACGAGGCCTAACTTGAAAATCCGGACCATTCAGCGAGGCTCCAGAAGGAGGAGCCGGGGCGGCACCGCCAAACGGTTGCTGTGGGGCTACGAATGGCTGGACGGGTTGTTGCTGCCCGGGGACTTGTCCAGGAAATGTTTGCTGCGGAAAACCGGGCTGGGTATTGGCATTGAAGGGGTTGAACGGATTGACCGGCGCACTCTGGAAAGCCGGATTATTCTGTGGGATAGTGGTCTGTGCCTGGGGATTCGGATTCGTCCCCGGCATGTTCCCGGCAGTGCCCGATGGCGGCTGCTGGGAAGACTCCACCTTCTTGACCGTACACGCCCCACGGCTGCCATCCTGAAGAATGGCATCACACAAATCGGCATCGATTAGCACCACATTCTTCATCGTAGCCCCGGTAAAATTGGCCTTGCGCAAATCAGCCCCTTGAAAGGACACACTGTCCAGGTAGGCATTGGTAAAAGTGGCTGAGCGGAGGTCCGCTTTGCGAAAATTGGCCTGACGGATAAACGTCGAGGCAAACGCGGCCTGGTTCAGTTGCGCATCGCCAAAATTGGCATTGTCCATGTCAGCGCCTTCAAAGTCGGCGCGGTCCAGGATAGCCCCCTGCAGATCGGCTTCTCGCAACGTGGCACTGGACAGGTTGGCATCGCGTAAATTGGCATTGCGCAAATTGGTCTTTGCCAATATGGCTTCGGTCAGGTCAGCCTTTTCCAAAATAGCTGTGCGCAAATCAGCCCCGGACAAATCACTGCTCGATAAGTTGGAACGTGATAACGTCGCCATACGCATCTGCGCGTTCCGGAAGGTCGAGCGAAACATCGAGGCATCTTCCATGGTGGCATTGGCAAAATTGCCATTGTCAAAATCAGCCCACTCCATGCGGGCCATGGTCAGATTGGCCGAACGAAATTGCATGTCGGTCAGGATGGACCAGGAAAAATTGGCCCCATACAGATAGGATCCGGAAAAATCTTTACCGGTCATGTCGCGCAAGGAGAAATCGTCGTAGCGCAAATCGCAAAAACTGCATTGATTGTTGTTCAGGGCTTTTTCGTGGTAGTGCTCTTTGACAACCATATTACCACAACCGCCAACAACCATCAGTGCCAACACCCCCGCCAAACGCAAGTACCTACCGCGCCCAGGCATCCCATAAGAAAGGCAAATCATGGATTTTTCCCCAAAAATTCCCTAATAATAAAGAAATTCTTTAATCTGTTTCAGGCGCTCATTGATATCGGTCATATCGGCCCAACTCTCCAATGCTACATCCCCGGTACGGAATTCCCGATAGAGACTGTTGTTTTGTAAATGATGGAAAGCCGATGCCCAGTTGGGATAGGGTCGGAACCAGTCGGCATAGCGCGCACGCAATGCCGCCAACGGACGCTCATCTTCGCTGAGCGTTTTTTCATATTCTTCACGCGCATGTTCCGTCTGATAAACATACTGGGGCGGATGGGGTGTCAAAAGTATCAGTACCGATTTTTGAAAATCGCGTTTGATATTCTGCGAAAAGAGATATTGCAAACCGGGGATATCCTGCAATCCCGGTACACCATCGCTGGCTTTTTCCGATTCCTTTTCACTCAGGCCACCCAGGATCAGCGTTTCGCCATATCGCATCACGACGCTTGCCGTCACCTTGTTAAGCGTCGTTTCCAGTTTGTAGGCGAAATCGACATTGGTACTCGGTGTATTAAGGAAAGAACGCTGGGCGGTTACATTCAACTTTAAATGGTTGGTATCGATGAACGAAGGAGAGATCAATAATTTAACCCCAATCTCTTTTTGAATACGTACTGCTTCACCACCTTGGGTTCCCTGGGAAACAGCGGCCGCCGTCAAATCCACGCCGGAAAAAAATTCCGATGATTCGCCGGCCAGGGCCACCAAAGTCGGGCGCGCCAAAATTTCGTTGCGCTGCTCACTGGCATTCATGATGTTCAATGTGTACGATATCGCCGGTATTGTCAGGGCGCGGGTAATGGAACGGGTATCCGTGATCCCTGTCGTTGTGGATGGCGCTGCTACCACTCCCGTTGTGGCATCTGCGGCCGTGGTGGCAGCAGTCGTATCTGTAATTTTTCTCGAAAAACCTTTTGAGTAGGCTGGATTGGTCGAATCACCAAACTGCATTTTCAGTCCGGTCAAAACATTCACCCCCCGGGATGTCGCCATATTTTCCTCGGTAAGGATCATGACCACGTCGACAACCACCATTTTGTTCTCAGTGCCGATTGCCGTTTTCGGAGGCACGCCACCCATGGCATTCCCAAATCCCCCGCCAAATTGGGGGGTCACCATCGGATTGGCAGGGGCATTAAAATTGCTGCCCTGAAAATTACTGAACTCCACGGTGCGCAGTTTCGGTTCCATGGCGTAGAATTCCTGCCAATCCTGGATCCGGCGATTCACGTGCGTCAACAAATGTTGATCGGTTGACACTGTGCGTAATTGATTGAAATACCGATCCGCCTGCTCTCGCTCTCCAAGGGCTGACATGACAAGGGCCGCATTGCGCAATGTTGTATCACGCCCGTTAAATCCACCCGCCTTTTCCATGGCCTGAATGGCCGCCGCCGCAACATCCGGGGAATTATTGCGATAACTGGCATAAATCAAGCTGTCCAACAGCTTGGGATCATCCCGGTGTAATCCGACAGCCATGACGAGATATTTTTGGGCATTGTTATAATCCCCGACATCAATACACAAACGTCCCAACAAATATTGAGCCTGCCAATTGCTCGGGTCAAACCGGATCGCCATTTCATAGCCCTGCCTGGCCAGATCATACGACCCTTTGTCCGCCTCACCCTTGTTGGCACTGCGTGCAATTAAGTGATAAATAAGACCATTGAGCAAATGATAGTAGGAGCGATCCAGACGTTGCTTCAAGGCTAGGTTGATCTTCGTTGAGGCATCATCCAGTTTGTTTTCCGAAATCAGTTGAATGGCTTCTGAGGCTAACAAGTCGGAATCGCTCAGTTGCACGGGTGCCTTGACGGCGGCAACCGGTTTGACAATGGGGTCCGCCTGACCAGTCTGCTCGGGATGGGTCACACACCCACCAGATCCCAGCAACAATGCCATGCCGATCGCCTTGATTGCCCGAATGCGCATGAATCACTATCCCTTTGTGAGCAATTTTACTGTGATAAAACGTGAATACGCCCCACTGTGGAACGGGTTGCAAGGATCAGGCCACTGGACCCTCTCCGATATCCGATCAAGAAACATAACATCTTGCAAATCAGGCAAAATGTCATTGGCCAAGGAGCAAGCTCCACAATTCCCTGGCCCTGGGGGCCTCCACGGAGGCGATGATTCGTTCGATAAAATCAAAGTTCACCTGACCGCGATCCAGGGAACGTTTTTCCTCTTCGGTGGAATAGACAACCTCACCCAACAATTCCAAACCGCCAATCACGCCAACCATTCCCGGGCCGCGATTAAAGGTCTTATCGCGCGGAATGAGATACAAGTTAAATATATTTGGGTTGCCCGTATCCATCGAGCCGATCACATTGGCGGTGATCACACTGGGATCGGTAAACATCCCTTCCCAAGATCGAATCACATCAAGCAGTTGCCCTGATACCTCCTCCATGGTACCGCGAAAATGAATTGCCGTAATGGGATAATTGGGCACGAGCCAGGGCCCCGTTTTGGATCCATGTTCCCCCCCTTGACGTGCGGCCCGTTCCAAAGGGAAACCATCCTGTCCCTCGGTCCGCCGAAAAAATTGAAAATGGAAATGATGCGGGATCGTCGCTCCGGCCCCTTCGCCATTGTAGAACCCCACATATTTGGGCAATTTGCTTAAAAAGGATAAAAAATCATGAACGATTTCATCCATGCGTGTCACGAATCCCCCCATATCGGCATCGGATTGCAACCAGGCCTGGGGACGGTGCAGGGAAGTTCCCACCGTGACATGATTGGGCATCAGCGGGAAAGGATTCATCCAGATAATGTAGTGACGCTGTCCCCTCGGGGAATCCAGAAAGGCATCATAGCCATATTCAATCCCCCGTTGTTGCCAGCGAACATTATCGCGACACAAAAAACAGCCTCCGTTGCTGGCAATCGAGCCAACGGGAGGGATGCGACGCCCCGCACCGGCAAAACGCAACGCCCGCCTGGGATTGTATTGCACAATAAAATAATGCCCCGGATCCTTTTCCTTGATCATCCGATATTTGATAACATCGCTCAGATCATCCTGGATGAATCCGCGATCCAACTGTTCCTGCTTCAGGGCTTCAATCACCCCGGTCAACCCGTCACGTGTCTCAATTTCGTTCAGTTTAGCGTTCAAAACCTGCCAAAAGGTCTCAAATTGGCTGCGATTGAACTGGATCATGCCATAAATATCACTCATATCGATACCTCATTACCCCTGCCATTAGTACGTTTTCTTTGCAGCCGAGGCCCGGGTTCCCTGAACAGGGAAGACTATTCCACACAGACCGTGCGCAGGCCGTAGAGAGCCCCCATGAACCGATTTCGCCAGTTGGAACATGAAAGTGGGACAACATCCTCGTAAAAGACCGTCGACGGCACCTCCCGGAAAGGGGGGAGAGTCACTTCGGTTTTTCCATTTTTCAGTGCTTCACGAATTGTTGCCAAACGCTCCTGTTGTTGCTGCCGATAGTCCCACAACGGTCCCTGCAAATCAGTGATCGTCCGCAAAAAATTATTTTGTGAACGCAAAAATCCCGGTCCGGGCATGATTAACCCGGCACAAAAAAACACCATGAATAAGAGTGATATACGGTTATTCCGCGTCAACCACAAAGGGAGCGCATCGATTTTCAAGGAGGCCAGCAACAGGTGCAGACCGACAAACCACCCCAGTAGAAAGTAAAAATAAATTCCGTTGATGACCCTGAGCGGCATCTCTCTCCCTATTCCCGCCAGCAACAACCAGGAAGCGCAAATCATGCCGGCCCATAGAATGGCAAAGAGTACCACATGGATGAACCGGACCTGCCTGAACCAGGCATGCGACCGAACCATCGTGAACGCATAGGGCAGAATGACCACCGACATGGCCCACAAAACCGGGCTCATAACCCAGGAGGCCAGGTAACGTACCCCCCAGGAGAAACTTCTTGCCAATGATTCCTGCATGGGTATGGCTACAGAGGAGGTCTCCCCGATTCTGGACAAAGTACCAGGAGCCAGAACCACTGCCGCCGCACACAATACCGCCATTCCGAAGGCAATCTGATAAAACCGGCGATTGGACTGCCGGGTCCATTGGGCAGCCACCAGGATCAAGAGTATAAATGTTCCATTCCAGAACAGAATGATTTCGCTGGCCCCCATGACGCCGATCAAGGTGACCATCCCCAATCCCGCCCATGTTTTCCGCGACCACCCGGGCGGAGAATTTTGATAACGTGCCAGCAAGGCCAGCATTACCAAGGATAAGGCAAGGCAAAGCTGGTGCATCAACAGTTGGGAAATCTGATAGATCGACGAGGCCAAATGCGGCATGTGCAAGAGGTACAGGGTAACGAATCCCAGACAGCCCCAATACAAATGCCCCGATGACAAGTGTTCTCGGGAATACCCCCCTTGCCGGGCAAAGATCCAGGCCGCAGCAAAAAACAAGAGCAACATCGATTGCGAAATCAGCGGATAATATTTATGAAATTCAAAGACCCCCAGTGTATTGGCCAATTCACCCTGGAGATAAAAGGCCACCAGGTTGGTGAAATAGCGCCCCACAAAGGTCAAATATTCGTTGATCGCCAAATCAAACAGGCCCGCTTTCCGGGTAGGATTATCAAACGAATAATAACGATGACAGGGAAAATCGACTGCAACGGTTTCGCCGTTGACGACCTTGTGGCAGGTCACCAAAGATTGGCTTGAATAATGATGGGCGAAACCGTAGTCATCCGAAGAGGGCCAAACAAAAAATGTTAAAGCGACGAATACCAGAAACACTCCCACGAGCAACGCCTTGGCCAACCCATTTATCCCGGACGCACTCTTCGGCACATCATCCAGTGCTTTCGTCACGGATCACCCTTTTGGTCCAGTTGTGGACGCCAATGACCCCGACCTTTTTCTGAGAAAATCAGCAATCGTCTCCCAGAAAAATTAAGAACCAGACCAATGAGTGTTGCCGTCAATTTAGCTTTGGCAGCCCCCACACCATAATGCAGGAACAATTGGGTGGCCCACAGATCGACAAAACCGACGACTGTCACCAGGAGTGCATAGAGCAGCCATTCCACTGGGCCACTCCACTGGGCCTTATGGCGAAATAAAAGCATGATGCAAAGTTGATAGTTCAATACCGCCGCCAGGACAAAAGCGACAGGGGCAGCCCACACCGGCATAACGCCCAGGGACAACATCACCAAAAAAACCACCAGGTTGAACAGGGCCGCCAGGCCGCCAATGAAAAGGTATATTAAAAATTGTAACGGTACCGGAGCCTTATGGGAATTGTAGTGCAAAATGCAGTACAGGGCGCGGAAACCATCCTTCAGACCAATTTTTTTGCCTTCCTCATAGGTTCTGGCGTGGTAAGAAATCCCCATTTCGTAAATTCTCAGGCGCATATCGGCAACTTTGGCGACGATTTCCGGCTCAAAGCCAAAGCGATTCTCCTGGATATCGACCTGTTGAATGATTTCACGCTTGAAAACCTTGTAGCAGGTTTCCATATCGGACAGGTTGAGATCGGTAAACATGTTGGAGAGAAAGGTCAGGAACCGGTTGCCCAGGGAGTGCCAAAAATAAAGGACGCGATGACACCCCGTTGTCAAATACCGGGATCCGAAAACCACGTCAGCCAGACCATCCTGCATGGGTTGGATCAATCGTTTCAAATCCCTGGGATCGTATTCCAGATCGGCATCCTGAACCGCAACATAATCCCCGGTCGCCTGGCTGAAGCCCGTTCTCAGAGCGGCTCCCTTGCCCTGATTGACGGCATGTCCCAACACCTTGATTTCAGGATGGAGCTTTTGCAATTCTTTGGCGATGCTCAGACTGTCATCGGAGGAGGCATCATCGACAACGATGATCTCCAGATCCAGATCGGGTCCGGCAATCGCCAAGACGCGGCGGACGCATTGGGTCAGTGTCTGGGCCTCGTTGAAGCAGGGAATGACAACACTCAGTTTTTCACTCACGATCTTCGACGTCCACGTTCGGGGTAACAAAAAACTTTAATTATCATAAGGCCCAGGAAGGTATCGTAACCCAGATGCCAACTTGAGTCAACTTGAGCCCTCACTCGTTTCCACCAGAAAATCAGGGGGATTATCGATCACCTTCTTCACGGCGCATTGTTCCGCCACCCGCTTGATCATTTGTCGTTCCCGTTCAGGAAAACCTGGAGGAACGGTAATGCGTATTCCAATCCGACCAAGACGCATCCGGCCCTGACCATCGGGGAGCATGTCATGGGTTTGCGTCAGGGAAATTCCTGTGGTATCGATACCCCTACTTTGGCAATACCCCAAAACAAAGATACCCGCACACGTTGCCAAAGAAGACAAAAATAACATAAAAGGCTGGGGAGCAGAATCCTCGCCACCATCGATGACCTTTTGATCCGTCTTGACGGTAAACTTGTCGAAGGTGGCGTCCACTTTTTTGCCACCAGAAAAATGGACCGATATGTCCGGCAAACCCTGCATGGCCATAAAGCCTCCTTTCGTAGTATCGTACGGGATAACCAGCTACAGTCGTAACAGTAATACCTACCAGGAATCGGCGCATGGAACAACTGATACCGTTTTTGCAAGCCTCCCCCACCCCCTGGCATGCGGTGGCGCAAATGGAAACAATCCTTCTGGAAAATGAGTTTACCAAGCTTTCGGAAGCATCCCCATGGGATTTATCCCCTGGAAAGGGATATGTCGTTACCCGCCAGCCCGGTGCCCTGGTGGCCTTCATTCTTCCCGCTGGTTATCCTGAAACACTGCCCCCCATCCATCTGACTTGTGCCCACACCGACAGCCCCGGATTGAAATTGAAACCGACGCCCTGCAAACGCAAAGGGGCGCACCTGGTCTGGGATGTGGAAGTGTATGGTTCCCCGCTGTTATCGACCTGGTTTGACCGGGACTTGGGATTGGCGGGACAGCTCACCCTGATCCACCCCGAACTGGGGATGCGACACAGAATGATCCATGACCGGGAAGCGACCGCTATCCTCCCCAGCTTGGCCATACATCTGAACCGCGAAGCGAACGACGGCACTAAAATTCACCGTCATGATGACCTTTCCCCTATTATCCTGCCCGAAGCAATGGTTTCCGGCCAGGAACCCGTCCCAACTTTTCAGAGCTGGGTCAAGTCGCAAATGGAACGCCATTTTCCAGCGGAAGATTGGCACTCCTGGGAGCCGGTCGCCTGGGATTTATCTCTGGTTGACTGCACCCCGCCCCGCTGTCTGGGGGGCGAATCGGGATGGTTGACCGGTGCGCGACTCGACAACCTGTTGGCATGCCTGACCGGGGTGCTGGCCATCACGTCCCCCTCTCTGCACAAACGGGGCAACCTGCCGATATTGGCCTGTTTCAACCATGAAGAAAGTGGAAGTCTCAGTCAGGTCGGTGCCCAGGGTAACCTGGTGCCGTCGGTTTTACGCCGACTGTTTCCCCAACCCGGCACCCTGGAGCGTATCCTGTCCCATTCCACCCTGGTATCGGTGGATGCGGCGCACGCCCTCCACCCCAATTTCTCTGACAAATATGACTCTAATAACGCCCCGGAACTCAATGCCGGCTTGGTCTTCAAGCACAACACCAATCAGCGTTACGCCCATTCGCCGGAGGCGGAGGGAATGCTGAAAGGATTATGCCGTACTCATGGCATACCTTGGCAAGACTTCGCCATGCGCGCCGACATGCCCTGCGGCAGTACCATCGGTCCCATGCTGGCCGCCAACCTGGGGATGCGGGCTGTTGATCTGGGAGTGGCTACCTGGGCCATGCATTCCATCCGCGAAACCGCCGGCCTTGCGGATATCGCCAACCTGCACACCTTCCTGACCCATTTTTTTGCTTTTGAGGGGTGATCCGTCTAGGGCGTGTTGACATTCAAGGTGTCGTCTTTTCTTGAATGGATGGGTCCGGGAAGGGGGATGCCCCTTCCCGGCAGTGTTTGGGACAGCGTTTCAAGGTTTTTTTGTTTGTTTGCGCCCCTTTACACGAAGCGTATTTTCCGCGTGTTTCTTGCGGAAAATACGCGCAGGGCGCACGCCTTCGTTTGATGTTTTTCGCGTTCTTTGCGAAAAATATCAAGCATAATGCTGGGGTAAAATAGCTTGGCCGCAATCTGTTCAGTTGAATGTCAACACGCCCTAAGCCAACACCTCATTCTACTTTGTCATATTTAACCTTTTGAATTCACATGTGTCCCTACCAGAAATCCCATCCGATCTGATTTTTACCCTATTGCCAAGCTGTTTGGCGATGAGGCCCCTGGATTTTTCTGGACATCGAGGCGGATTTCCACGAAAATTAGTGACAAAATCGGGGTTCGCGTGGTCACCATGGAAAATCAGAAAGAAAAAAACAGGTCCCAGTACGATACAACCATAAAAGATTTGTTTGAAAAACCACCCCAACGTTTGTTGCAGATGCTGATCGGACGGGAAGCTGTGGAACTCTTGCCAGTGGAATTCGCTTCCACCCAAAAGCGTTTTCCCGATCTGGTGTTTCTGCTGGAAGATGATTCGATTTTTCATCTGGAGCTACAAAGCAACTCTGAGGAGATGGACTGGCGCATGCTGATGTATTACTCGTTGATACGTCAGCGTTATCCGAGCAGAGTTCTTGTCCAGAAGGTACTGTATGTTGGGTTGCAAAAGTGGCATCCAGGATCGGCCATAGAAGAACCGAATTTATCCTTCCGCTACGAGGTGGTTGACATCCGTAGCATCGATTGTAGGGTGTTAATGGACAGCCCCTCCTTGGAGGAAAACATCCTGGCTATCCTTTGTCGGATCGATAACCAAAAGGAGGTGATCCAGGAAATCTTGTATCGAATAAGTGACCTTCCGATAATAGCCAGGGCGGATGCCCTGACAAAATTGGTCATTTTATCCAGGTTGCGTCGACTGGAAACAGTAGTTAAAACGGAGGCTGAAACAATGTCACTAACCTTCAATTTAATGGAAAACGATGTATTCCGACCAATGATCTTGAAGGAGCTGAGGGATGCTGAACGAATTGGCGAACAGCGAGGTCGCCAGGAAGAAAGCGTATTGATGTTAACTCGCCTATTGCAACGCCGCTTTGGTGCCGTACCTGGGTGGGCCATTGAGAAAATTGCCAAGGCCGATCTTCAATCTTTGGAAGAGTGGAGTCTCCGGTTTGTGGATGCACAGTCGCTGGAGGCTGTTTTCCCGGACAAGGTGTAATGGAATGGTCCGCCCCGCTCCAGAAACGGCATCAAATGTGCCAGGATGGAGATTCTGATAACCATCCAAAAAGAAGTGGGGCGAACCATGGACAAGCATAACCAGATATTCGTGATTTATTTGGTATTCAGAAACCTCAAAACCGTCCCATGGGTTTGCTTTCTACTCTCTAATCACCATCTCTGGTTGGATGCGAATCTGACGCCCTTGACAAAGGGGGAGAGAGAACATGCTGTTGATCATCTAGCCTATACCAATGAAGGTGACCTCCTTCTTTATAATGGCCTTGATCATCGTTTCGGCCAAAGCGCATCGAAGATGCTTCGGTTCCGTCTGGATTCCCGCTTTCGCGGGAATGACAAACAACTGCAATCTCAGCGTTTTTTTCGTCATTCCCGCGAA
>PEAK01000063.1 GCA_002753515.1 Magnetococcales bacterium | reverse complement strand
TCTTAATTCTACTTTGTCACATTAGAATATACGCTCTGGATCCCCGCTTTCGCGGGGATGACGAAGCAGAAAATCCGTTGAAAAAAGGTAACCGTCATTCCCGCAAAAGCGGGAATCCAGAGGCCACAAACTCCGAACTGGAAATGTGACAAAGTAGAATTAACCATTTGCTACAAGATTGTCATTCGACGGGAAGCCAAACGGTAACTTCAAAGCCTGCCGGCCAGGGAGCGTCAGCGGCTCGCCGACAGAATCGATGTTTACGAGCCTTTTAATCCTGCCGATTTTGTCCAAAATCCCGTTGCCCTGGCCAGGATGAAAGCAGGCATCAGGCAGGTTGAACTTGCCAGGAAAATGAATGTTTCCCAGGCTTATATCAGCAAACTGGAACATTCTGACACCGTCTCCGAACAAATCATGAAACGTATCCAGGAAGTTTTACAGACCAAGGGATAGTTCGGAAGCCCGATTGCGGCCTATTTTTTCATCCGACTAAAGGCGCATCAAAGGCGCATCACCATGTCCTGTCCCAGGAGCCAATACGTGAATCCCGTCACCAGGACCGCGTACAGATACACGGGCAGAAGCCGCCATCCCGCCAAATCACCCCCCCCCTTGAGCCCCCCCTTGGTACGGTAGCGGACAATCTGTATCGCCAACCAAAATCCGAAAGCCATCAAGAGTGTCTGAATGGAAAAGATCATCCATTCGGGAATGGCGGGTTCCATCATCATCATGTGCCGTTCCATGGAGGACAAAGATCGGGTTCCCACGCCCAAGGGATTGAGCAATGCTTTGAAGAAGTCTGGTTTTTCACGGAGGAAATGGTCCAGGTTGTGGGCCAGATGGTAAACAAAAGCCAACGGCAGGTTGACGAATGCCATTTGCGAAAAAAGATTCCGGAAGATTTGCGCCGTTGGCGTGATGAGACGCAGGGCGACAATGGCCGCGGAATAAACCGCTGCCACGACCGCCAACGTGAGGAGCAGGAGCAGGGTGAAGGTGACATAGGGTGGATCGGATTCCCCCAGCAAGGTTTTGATCGTGGTGATCCATCCACTCCAGGAGGAGAGCATGGTGATACCGTGGAACACGGTAATGGCGAGCAGTCCGATCATGAACCAGGCACCATCCCAATGGGGACGGGCGACATTGATGGCTTCGCTGGCCATGCTGCGCAAACGCCAGGTCACATTTTTGTAGGGACAGGACAACACACAGGAACCACACGAGATACAAAAGGTATTTTCGCCAAAGCGCCCGAGGGTGAGATGGGTGGGACAGGGTTCGATATCCCGGGTGCCATTATAGCATTCCAAGGTTTTGCAATTGATGCAGACATCCTCCTGCGACGGCCTGATTTCAATGGGTGCCAGGCGGCTGTAATAGCCAATGGTCCGACCAACCGGGCAGAAATATCGGCAAAAGGCTTTTCTTTCAAAGAAAACCAGACAGGTCGTCGCCAGGAGGAACATGATGAGTGCCATGCCGGCGGTGGCCCAGGGAATGCTGGTGACCCCGGCCCCCAATTCGAGCCAGGTCAGGCCGACGAACAGCAAGAGTGCGGGATAGACATTGCGCCATGCCGCCGGTACCCGGCGCACAACGGCGTTGCCTTCAGCGGGACGGCGCCATATCCGCCGGAAAACCACCAACTTGGCCAATGTTTCCCAGGGACAGATGGCACACCAGGCCGAGCCGACGAAAAAGACGGAAATGATCACCAAAGGCCACCACAACCCCCAGACCAGGACGGTCGCAAAGTTATGCTCGGCAGCGGAGGTTCCCCAGAACCCGGCGACAATCACCAGCAGATAGGCTGCCAAGGTCAGCATTTTCAACATGGC
Organism: Magnetococcales bacterium; assembly: GCA_002753515.1. Classification (GTDB taxonomy): domain Bacteria; phylum Pseudomonadota; class Magnetococcia; order Magnetococcales; family UBA8363; genus UBA8363. The sequence goes on along the minus strand of PEAK01000063.1, from coordinate 21,436 downwards.
CAGGGGTTGCGGACTGGCGTTCAGGAAACGCACCAGACCCGCCACCACGGGAACACGGGTCAGGGGTAAATGGAAAGGGTGACGCGCACTGGGGGGGTACCACAACGCCCATAGTACCAGGATGGGCATCAGGATCAGGACGGGCAGGATATATCCGAACGGCAGACCGGGATGGTTATGCCCCATGCCATGGTGGCTCACCATGGGCCTTTTGCGCAACTCCTCCGCCATGTTTTTGAAATAACCCTCGGGCAGCCCCGGCAGGATGAACGTCTGAAAGACGTATTCCGCCACATTGGCCATCTGCTGTTGCGTCAACACCGATTTCCACGCCGACATTTCCGTGCCATTGATGCCGTCGGAAATGGTGAAGAACAGGTGTTCACGACTGAATTTATGGCGGGAAGCGGGATGGAGGAAATTGCGCGGTTTGGGGTCGATGAAATCGGAACGGGGACCTTTGCCATCCCCCTTCTCCCCATGACAGACATAACAATTTTTATTGAAAAAAATCTTACCCGCCCGGGCATCACCCACCAGATTGAACGGAATGGGTTTGGCGATTTCCACCAAATCCCAGTGGGCCGTATGGTCGTGCTGTTTGTGGGCGGCAGCCTTGTCAGTCCCCTGCTGACCGACACGACCCATGGCGTTGGTGACCGGGGGCTTCGGTGTTTCTTTTTCGGGAGGCAGGAATGCCCCGCGAATGTAATCCACAACCGCTTCGATCTCTTCCTTGCTGAAGCGTTTTTCCCAGGCGGGCATGGCCGTATCCGGGCGACCGAACGTCACGGAGAAGATCATCCGTTCCCGGGTCAATTCCTTCCGGGCTTTTTCCGTGGTGAAATCCCGGGGTTGCGGGTTCAAGCCACTTTGCGCCCATTGCGCCTTGTCTCCGCGATCACCATGACAGACCGAACAATTCTGGGCAAAGATACGCCGCCCGACACTGGCACTTTTATCCCCGGACGACATCATGAAGGTATTTTGAATATACCCCACCAGGGATTTGATCTCTTCTGCGGAATACCTGCCGGCCCACCCGGGCATGGCCGTCCCCTTCTTCCCCTCGGCAATCGCCTTGGCCATGTTCTCCGGGGTCAAGCGTATCAAGGCGTCCGGATTGGTGAACACGGTGGGCGGTGGCACCATGCTGGATGCAACCGTGGTTTGGGCATCCCCCCGTACCCCGTGGCATACGGAGCACGATCTCGTGTACACCTTGGCGGGGTCAAAGGCATCGGCGGCGTTCGCCTGCGGCCAAAGCGACAGGGCAATGATAAAAAAAAGAATTTGCCAAGCCATCCCATTAAAATTATTTTCACGTTCCCGTGGTATCGGGGACTTGGTCATGGTTGCATGAGACATCGACATGGTCATCCCGTTACCATTTACCTAATTATTTATGTTAATCAATACAAAGGCTGATCCACGCCGTTGGCCCTGTTCGCCCTGGTTTGGAGTGTAGTGTCAGGGGCCGTCGGGTCGCAATAAAAAAAATACGTCGAACCGGCATGGGGACATGGCCACGGATTGTTCGTGATCCCGGGGTTCAAGGCAAATCCAAAGCTGCCAATTCGGTATAGAGATACGAAATATCCCGTTCGTTCAATGTTTCGGAATGGAACAGGCGTGCCTGACCATCGACCAGGGTGAAGGATCCCCACGGGCGATCCGGCACAAGGCGCGAAGGCACATGCATCGTCATCACCCCATGCTTGAGGAGCAGATATCGCCCCAACGCCGCATGAACCCGATTGAACACGTCACCGTCACCCACGTGGAGAATTTTGGCTGCGGGCATACGCTTCCATCGGCCCAGCCGGTAAACGATGTGACACATCCCTGAGGAATCGCCACAGGCCAATTGCCGCAACCATGGGAACATGCGGTGATTGCTAAAATCCCGAGCCGCATCCGCTGGCAGGGCGGCGACAATACCCTCGGCATCGGCAATAACACGGGCACCCGGGGCCGGATGCCAGGATGTCAACGGGGACAAAACCAGGATTTCCCCCCCGAGTGGGCGATACCCCCGCAATTCGTAGATCCGCGCCACCTTGGGATTGGGTGTCACCACCGTGACGTGATACCCCTTTTGTCGCAGCAGGGCATGGAGCAAACCCAAACTTTTGGCACGATAGGCCGGCAAGACCACCCAGCTGTTGTGGTTGCAAAACGTTTCCAGGTTGCCGCGAATGCTCCTCTGGGCGTAGATGGCACCGAATGCACCCACCACCCGCTCGCCATCGAGCAACATGTAGCCATGATTGGGACGGTCGGGCATCCACTGCTGGCTGAAGGCGTTTTTCCACACCTCCACGCTCATCCCGCCACCCAGGTGTTCGTGGAAGAACTGGCATACCGCCCCCAGGTCCGCATCCAAAACCGGTCGCACCAGGACGGTATCCCGACGGCTTTCCCGTGGTTCCGGAGCCGATGCATCATCCATGGGTGTCACCCCGCGGGAAGGTTGCGAGTATGGGTTGGATGACACGCCACACATTGTCCAGGATGATCCGGTAACCGGCGGCATTGGGATGCACATTGTCCCACTGATTGTAGCGGCTCTCCTCGAACACCCCCTCTTGGAAGAACGGGATCAGGGGTACCCCGTGTTGGCTCGCCAGATGGGGGTAAATGGCGCTGAATCCCTGGCGAACGTCCGGGGGGAAGTCCGTGGGGAGTTGCAAACCGCTGAGGACAACGGCGATGCGATGCCGTTGCAAGGTTTGGATGATGGCCGCGACGTTATCCCGGATGGCGGCCACGGGGATACCCATGAAGGCATCGTTCAAGCCGATGGTCACAATGGCCATGGCCACGGGGTGGTCCAACAGCGCCTCCAGACGCCCCAGGACACCCCCGGTGGTATCCCCCGAGATTCCGGCGTTGATGACCCGCATGCCGCTCCCCTGTGCCCGCAGACGCTGCTGCAAGAGATGGGGGTAACAGTGGGCATCGGCAACGCCGAATCCCTCCGTAAGGCTGTCGCCGAGACACAAAATAACGGATGGAATCATTGTTTTCATAAGGCGTAGCCGAAACAAGAACCTGTCAGACACACTTAAACCGAAGCCATCTTGGAATGTGTAGTTATCGTCATCCCCGCCCCCGATTAATTCTACTTCGTCACATTTCCAGTTCGGAGTTTGTGGCCTCTGGATCCCCGCATTCGCGGGAATGACGGTTACCTTTTTTCAACGGATTTTCTGCTTCGTCATCCCCGCGAATGCGGGGATCCAGAGCGTATATTCTAATGTGACAAAGTAGAATTAAAGCAGTAGCCGAAACAGGAACCTGTCAGACACACTTAAACCGAAGCCATCTTGGAATGTGTAGTTATCGTCATCCCCGCCCCCGATTAATTCTACTTTGTCACATTTCCAGTTCGGAGTTTGTGGCCTCTGGATCCCCGCATTCGCGGGAATGACGGTTACCTTTTTTCAACGGATTTTCTGCTTCGTCATCCCCGCGAAAGCGGGGATCCAGAGCGTATATTCTAATGTGACAAAGTAGAATTATAGCATTCGAGGTTCCCGCTTTCGCGGGAACGACACTGGAAAGCTACGTTTCCCGTGTTGGTTGCGGTTTAGTTCTTATTGTGGTGCCGCTTTTTTCATCAAGATGCTTCCGTCCGCAGTGTTGAAGATCACCTTGCGGCTCTGGGTACCGCCGATATCGGAAGCGGCGATGGGAATGCGCGCCTGCGCCAAATAATCCCGTGCCACCTCGATGTTGCGTTCCCCGACATTCAGCAAGCCGCTGGAGCTTTGAATCACCGCCGCGCCACCAAACACTTTGGCGATCAGGTTGCGTTGCGTACAGCCAAAGCCCACCAAATTCTCAATCAATTTTTCAATGGCGATGTTGCCGAATTTGGGGGATGGCAAACCGTCACCGTTCCACAGGGGGAGTTTGTAATGGTTCATCCCCCCGCGCTTTTTGACACGGTCCCACAGGCACACGGCGATACACGAACCGAGTACCGTTGTAATGATATAGTCGCCATCTTTGGCGAATAACGCCCCTGGCAGCAGGAATGGCTTGTTGTCTTTATCGGCACCCGCCATGATCAGAAGGCCTTGACCTCTTCATCGTCAAAGAAAAATTCATTGCCGTCCACCGAGAAGGCATCCGCTTCGGTATCGGTTTCCACCTCGGGGATGGATACTGAAAAAATGGTCCCCTTGCCCTTGGCAACCGAATCAACCGTGATATCACCCTGCATCATTTCCACCGAGGCCTGAACGATGCTCAAGCCCAATCCATGCCCCTTGTGACTCTTGCGCGCCCCGGATTCCAACTGCACGAAACGGTCGAAGATCACATTGATCTTACCGGGATCGATGCCGGGACCGGAATCGCGAACGGTGATGTTCAACCGACCGTCGACGATAGTGGCTTTGACATCGATCTTGCCGTGATCGTTATTGAACTCCACCGCGTTGGAAATCAGATTGCTGAGTATCAGGCTCAATTTTTCCGGATCGGTCTTGAACAGGAGGGGTTCGGCATCGCCCTTCAATTCGGGGATTTTCACCTTCAAGTTCTTGTCCGCGATCAGATGTTTGAACGAGTCGATGGCATCCCTGATCAGAGTCAGGACATCGGTACGGGAAACCTGCAACTCCGATTCCCCGGACTCCATTTCCGCTGCCGCGAAGATGTTACGCAACTGGAAATCAAGGCTGAAGGCCTCGGCATGGATGGAGGTGGCAATGGTTTGGATCAACTCGGGGGGCATGTCACTGGATTTCAATTGTTCCGACAGTCCCAGGATCGAGGTCAACGGGTTGTTGATCTCGTTCTTCATGTGGGAGATGAAGTTGCTTTTGATCTGCTCGGAGGCTTGGAGCTTTTTATTCACTTCCTCCAGCTTGCTGGTCACCATTTTGACGTCGTAGAGCGCCTGTTTGGTGGCGTCAAAACGTTTCTTGAGTTCGGAGATGAGTTCTTCGTCGGATAATCTGGCCATGTGCTCTTAGCTCCTCCAAGTGTACCTGCCCCATTTCGCGTGCATGCTACCTTAGCCGCATTCCACAATCCATGGATGATTTTCTTGTTGAAAAATTTTCCAAAAGATGATTCTCTTACGGAATCAATTTTAATCATGAATGAAGATGGACTATAATGGTTAAGATAAACAAGATTATATCCGGTGGACAGACTGGAGTTGACCGGGCCGCCCTGGATTTCGGCCTGGCACACAACATTGAAATCGGTGGTTGGTGCCCCAAGGGACGCAGGGCCGAGGATGGATCCATCCCGAGTCGCTATCCCCTTGAGGAAACCCATCGCACCGACTACCCTTATCGCACCACCCTGAATGTCATCAATGCGGACGGTACCCTGGTCCTGCATCAAGGCAGGTTAACCGGCGGCAGCGCCCTGACGGTCAAAATCGCCCGTCAGCATGGCTTGCCCTGTCAGGAGGTCGATCTGCACGCCGAGGATGCCGTCAACGCCGTCACACAATGGATCGAACGCCATCCGATCCGGGTGATCAACATCGCCGGGCCCCGGGAAAGTGAAAATCGCGGTATCCACGCCCGGGCGAGGGCCTTTCTGGAACAAGTGTGGGAAACGTTGGACCCCTGACGCAACGACATGGGGATGGTGACCCCACCGCCCCCCCTTCGCACATGGACACCGGCTCGGTCCCCCACCCCCGCCACCCATTTCAACAACGCCCCCTTGTTTTTTGGCCGTGGTTTTAGTAGTGTGCCCCCTTCATCCAACAATCACGACAACCTTGCCAACCAATCGGGAGTGGTCCATGGAAAAAGCCTCGGCAGCGGGAGCATCATCCCCCTACGCCGCCCTGGAAAACGATCCTGCGCCAGCCATGGGTACCCAAACATCGGAGAAATACCCCGATGTCCCGGAATACCTGAAAGAGACCTATTGGTGGGCTTACCTGCATCCCACGGGGGTACGTGTCTTCGAGCGGCAATGGATCGTCAACCTGATCCTGTGGGGCAATTTCGCCCGCCTGCGCGATGACGTCCTGGACACCTTGGGCCAGACCATCTCCGGGCGCGTGTTGCAGGTGGCTTGTGTCTACGGCGATTTCTCCCCCAGCGTCGCCGCCCGCCTCGCACCGGAAAGCCGGTTCGACATCATCGACGTCGCCCAGGTGCAGTTGGACAACGTCGCCAAAAAAATCAAAGATCACGGCAATGTCACCCTGCATCGTCAGGATTCCTCTCGGCTGGAGTTCCCGGACGGCACCTTCGATCAGGTCGTGGTATTCTTCCTGCTGCACGAACAACCCCTGGAAGTGCGCCGGGAAACCGTGGCGGAAGCCATGCGCGTCGTCAAACCGGGGGGACGGGTCATTTTCACCGACTATCACCGACCCGACCTGTTCAACCCGTTCCGCTATGTCATGGCCCCGATCCTCATCACCCTGGAACCTTTCGCCATGGACATGTGGAATAACGAAATCACCGATTGGCTCCCCAAGGGGATGCCCCCGCAAAAGGTTCACAAAGAGGTCTCCTTCGGCGGGCTTTACCAAAAAGTGGTCATCACCCGGTAACCTGGAGAGGCAACGATGGCAAAACCCGCAAGCGTCTATGTCGGCAAAGAGATCGGTGACTACGGTTTCGGTGGCGGTCACCCCTTCGGCCCCCATCGGATGGAAGCCTTCTGGTCCGCCGCCAAACTCCAGGGATTGGACCAACGGGCACTCGTTAAAACACCCGTATTCGCCGAACGCGCCCTGTTGGAAAAGTTCCACACGAAAGACTACGTCGATCTGGTGGAGGATCGCTCGCAAACCGGGGAGGGATATCTCGATTACGGCGATACCCCGGCGTTTCCCGGCATCTTCGAAGCCGCATCGCATGTGGTGGGGTGTACCGTCGATGCCACGCGTAAAATCATGGCGGGCGAGATCGCCAACGCCTTCATCCCCATCGCCGGTCTGCATCACGCCAGGCGCGACCGGGCGGGCGGCTTTTGCGTGTTCAACGATGTCGGGGTCGCCATCCACTGCCTGCGCGACGAATACGGCATGAAACGGATCGCCTACATCGACATCGATGCCCACCATGGCGACGGGGTGTTCTACGGCTTTGAAACCGATCCCGAGGTTTACATCGTCGATTTGCATCAGGATGGTCGCACCCTCTATCCGGGTACGGGCCACGCCCACGAAACCGGCAAGGGTGCTGCGGCGGGGACCAAGATGAACATCCCCCTGCCCCCGGGTACGGGCGATACCCTTTTCTTCCAGAGCTGGCCCGGGGTGGCCGAGTTCTTGACCCGGGCCGAACCCGAATTCATCTTTTTCCAGTGTGGTGCCGATTCCATAGCCGGTGATCCCATCACCAACATGCGTCTGTCCCCCACCGCGCATTATCACGTGGCCCTGCGTCTCGCGCAAATCGCCGACAGCCTCGGACATGGCCGCATCGTGGGGGTGGGGGGTGGCGGCTATAATTCCACCAACATCGGCCATGGATGGTGTGGGGTGCTACGAGCCTTCATCGAAAGCGCCGAGGCGAAAAAGTAGCCCTTGAGCATCCCGATGACCGATCCCTTATCCGATGCCGTTCCCTTGCCCTTGCACGATGGGGTCCGTACCCCCGCCCCCGGTGTCGTCGCCCTTGTCGGCGCGGGACCGGGCGATCCGGAATTGTTGACACTCGCCGCCTATCGGGCCATTACCCGGGCCGGGGTCATCGTTTACGATGCCCTGGTTTCCCCGGAAATCCTCGCCCTGGTACCCCCGGATATCGAACAAATCTATGTCGGCAAACGCGGTGGACACCCCTCGATGAGTCAGAGGGAGATCAGCGACCTCCTGGTGCGTCTGGCGCGTTCCAACCGCGAGGTGGTTCGCCTGAAAGGTGGGGATCCCTTTGTTTTCGGGCGTGGTGGCGAGGAAGCCTGCCGCCTGGTCGCCGAAGGCATCCCTTTTTACATCGTACCCGGCCTGACATCGGGGATCGCCGGACCCGCCTATGCCGGAATCCCGGTCACCCATCGCGACATCAATGCCCATGTCGCTTTCATCACCGGCCACGAATCCCGGGAACACGCCCCCGATAACGACGACTCCCACGCCACCCGCATCGATTGGGAAGGGGTGGCCCGGACATTCCCGGTCATGGTCCTGTACATGGCCATCAAAAATCTGCCGCACGTCACGGAACGCCTCATCGCCGCCGGGCGCTCCAAGGACACCCCCGTGGCCCTGATCCGCTGGGCCACCACCAAGCGACAGCAAACACTGGTCTCCACCCTGGGCGATATCGTCGCCGATATCAAAACCCGTAACGTACTCCCCCCCGCCATCATCGTCGTGGGTGACGTGGTCAACTACCGCTCCATCCTGTCCTGGTTCCAGGACGAAACGTTGCTCGGCGATGCCAATCCGGCATCTTAAACCGCAACCAACACGGGATACGTAGTTTTTCAGCGTCATCCCCGCGAAAGCGGGGATCCAGGGAGTCTACACACCTTTCCCTGACTTTCTGGATCCCCGCTTTCGCGGGGATGACAATAACTACACATTCCAAGATGGCTGCGGTTTAATCCCATGTCGTGGGTATCAGGTTGCTACAGGGGGGTCTATTTGCGATTTTTCAGGTTGTTCAGGGAATTCCCTTTCTTTGTTAAACCGCAGCCATCTTGGAATGTGTAGTTATTTCTACTTTGTCACATTTCCAGTTCGGCGTTTGTAGCTTCTGGATCCCCGCTTTCGCGGGGATGACGGTTGCCCTTTTTCAACGGATTTTCTGCTCTGTCATCCCCGCGAAAGCGGGGATCCAGGGCGTATATTCTAATGTGACAAAGTAGAATTATTGTCATCCCCGCGAAAGCGGGGATCCAGAAAATCTACACACCATTCCCTAGCTTTTTGGATCCCCGCTTTCGCGGGGATGACGCTGAAAAACTACATATCCCGTACTGGTTGCGGTTTAACCGCTACCAACGATGGCCGGTAAACGATCATTTCCCGTCTGAAGTTGGTCTTGGCAGGCGAGTACGGACTGGATACCGTTGCCTTTGGCATCGCAAGTAATAATTTTTTTTCATGAAACAACCGCCCTGTAGCAATCGGATACCCATGTAACAATTCCCTTGCCCAAGGTTAGCGTATCGGGCAACATGTTCCCATGAAATTGCTCTCAGGTCGGCCAAGTAATCGTGGTGTTGCATTCATTTGTCAAAAAAACTCAGGAAATACCGAAGCCTGAGATTGATCTGGCACGCAAACGCTTGAAGGAGTTGCATCATGGACGCTGACCGTTATGACCCCGTGCCTCACGATGAAGCCTTCGTGGCGCGTGTACTTTCCAATCCCGCGGTTAAATCCGCCTATGACGCCCTGGAGGAAGAATATTCGGCAATCTCAGCCTTCCTTGATGCCCGCAAATCTGCCGGGTTGACTCAGGACGAGATCGCCAGTCGCATGGGTACCACTAAAAGTGCTATTTCCCGATTGGAGTCATCACTCGGGAATGGTAAGATGTCACCATCCTTGGCAACACTGCGCCGGTATGCCGCTGCTGTAGGCTGCCGATTGGAGCTGAAACTGTTGCCACGTTGACCAAGCCCCCCCTCAAGCCAATAGGGAAGAGGTCACGAACTTACGTGTACCGCTGGCCAATGCCCGTGCCAGCGTCTCCTGGTGCGCGGGCTGACGCAGCAGGTTTTCCTCGCGACGATTGCTCAGGAAAGCGAGTTCCACCAGCACCGATGGCACGTCCGGGGCCTTGAGAACCGCGAATCCCGCCTGTTTCACTTCGTTGAAGTGCAAGGACATGGAGGGCACGCCGCCCATCTCCTGCAACAATTTTTTACCGAACACCAAGGCGCGGTTCAGGGAATCCCGTTGCGACAAATCCATCAGGATGCCGCGAACCTCGGGATCGGGAACGAGGGTGAAATCGACGCCGCCGATCAAATCCGCATCATTCTCATGCTGCACCAGATTGCTGATGGCGCGATCCGGAGCCGGTTTCCCCCGCTCCGACAGGGTATACACCGAGGCCCCCTGGGCATTGCCGGTACGAAAGGCGTCGGCATGCAGGCTGACGAACAAATCCGCCCCATGCAATCGCGCCAAGGCGACCCGGCGGTTGAGGGATACATAATAATCACCCGTCCGGGTCAACTGCGCCTGGAAACCGGGTATTTGATTGATTTGCCGCGCCAATTTCAGGGCCACCTGCAATACGACATCTTTTTCCATGGTACCGCCGAAACCGATGGCCCCCGGATCCTCGCCCCCGTGCCCCGGATCGATGACAATGGTGACATCACGTGAATTATTCCCTTTTTTGGCGGGTTCCGGGGCTTTTTTCGCCTCGACGTAATCCTTGCGCAACAGGTCGAGGACCAAACGGTGCCCTTTGTCCCCGGTCGCCTTGAGGACAAAGGAACGGGGACGGATTTCCTCATTCAATTCAAAGATGGTGCGCACCACGTTGGAAGCCGGATTACTGGTGCGAATACGGGTCACCACCGAATCGGTTTGATTCATGCGTTGCGGATTGACATCCAGATAGGCATCCTGGAGATCGACGACGATGCGCTCGGGATTGCTCAACTTGATCAGGCTGTGTTTGGCCACCTGACTCAAGTCGAACACCACCCGTGTGTGGTCCGGGGCGGTCCAGACACGCAGATCGGTGATGCGATTGGCCGGGCGCAGGGAGGCATGGGCCAAGGGATTCGGCAGCAGCAGGCCCGCCGCCGACGACAGGGCGAGAAATTTCAGCAGTTCCCGCCGTGAGGTGCGCTTTCCCGCGTCCCAATCAAGCTTGTTTCGTACCCGAACGGATGAAATCATGGTAGTCTGTATCCCTTAGTGCAAACCAAAACAAGACTATTCGGAGTCCGCAATGTCCAGCGTTGATCCAGACGAAATCGCCAAATTTGCCGCCATGGCCCATGAATGGTGGGATCCCGAGGGCAAATTCAAACCTTTGCACCAGATCAATCCCCTTCGCATGGCCTACATCGCCCAATGCGCCAACCGATTCCACAGCTCGGGTCTCAGCGGACTATCCATACTGGACATCGGCTGCGGCGGCGGCCTCTTGGCGGAAGAACTTTGGCAACACGGTGCCCATGTCGTCGCCATCGACCGCTCCGAAACCATCATCGAGGTGGCCAAGGCACACCAGCGTCAATCCGGTTCGGACGTTGCCTACCTTATGCAAACACCAAGCCAATTAACAGAAGCTGGAAAGGGACCGTTCGACATCGTCATGGCCATGGAAGTCTTAGAACACGTCCCCGATGTCTATGAATTCCTTGTAGAATCAACATCAGTCCTGAAACCGGGCGGTTTGTTGTTCTTCGCCACCCTCAACCGCACCTGGCAATCCTGGCTCAAGGCCATCGTCGGGGCGGAATATATCCTGGGTTGGCTACCCCGGGGGACACACAGTCACGATAAATTCATCCGCCCCTCGGAATTGGACCAGCACCTGCGGCGAGCCGGCCTCAGCATGGTCGAACTCAAGGGGATGACCTACGCCCCCTTGTCGGGACAATGGCGCCTCGATGACGATGTCAGCGTCAATTTTCTGGGGTTCGCCCGCTATCAGGGGACTTGAGATCCAGAGACGCGGGTCGTTTCACCAACAGGTGCTTTTGCAGGTTGCCGGCATTGCCGAACACCAGGATTTCGGCGTTGCCGTCACGACCACCGGCCCAAACGGCGAACCCGTGTTCGGTAGCCACCACCTGATGTACGGGATTGTCGGCATCCAGGGTGATGACAGTCGTGGGGGGGGATCCCTCCCGAACCACCGTGTCCCGGGAGGGATCGACCCGTGTGGCCACGCGCATCACCAACAGGAGGGAACCCAGAAGGATCAACACCCCGCCGAACACAACCACACCCTTGAGGAAACGCATGCCGGTCATGAAAACCTCCCTTTACGTTGCCAAGTCTTTCCCGGGTCGCCCGCGCCCATGAACCGGGTCCGTAGCACCCCCCTGCCCCCGGAACTGGTGGGGGCGCGTTTGGATAAGGCGCTGGTGGCCCTGGACGACTCTTTGAGCCGGGCGGCCATTCAACGCCTGATCCGCGACGGCCTGGTATGGATCGATGGTGTACCGATCCCCACCGCCGCACACCGCTTGCGTCCGGGGGCGCTGGTGCAGTGGACGATACCCGATCCCGAACCTTTGGGACTGCAACCGGAAACCATCCCCCTGGAGATCACTTTTGAAGACGACCATGTCCTGGTCATCAACAAGCCCGCCGGCATGGTGGTGCATCCGGGGGCTGGCGTCAATTGCGGAACGCTGGTGCATGCTGTTTTGGGGCATTGTGGTGGGGAATTATCCGGGATTGGCGGCGTTTTGCGCCCCGGGATCGTGCATCGGCTGGACAAGGATACCAGCGGCTTGCTGGTGGTTGCCAAAAGCGATGCGGTGCATCAGGATTTGACCCGGCAATTCGCCGCCCACACGGTACAGCGCCGTTACACGGCCATTGTGCGAGGCGTTCCCCGCGATCGATCCGGGACCATCGATGCCCCCATCGGGCGGCACCCCACGGCCCGAACCAAAATGGCGGTGCGGCAGCAGGGGGGGCGTGCGGCCATCACCCGTTACGAAATCGTTGCGCCTTTGCTGGACGCCACCCTGATCCATTGTCACCTGCAAACGGGACGCACCCATCAAATCCGGGTGCATATGGCGCATATCGGCCATGCGGTATTGGGGGATCCGGTGTATGGTGCCGGTTCCGCCCCGGCCAAACTCTGGCCCGAGAGAACCCGGCAAATCGTCGCCAGCTTCCAACGTCAGGCGTTGCATGCCGGCATTTTAGGGTTTCGTCATCCGATAACCGGTGGGGATCTGCGCTTCACCGCCACGCCCCCGGAGGATTTCAATGTTCTCTTCGAAAGTTTGCGGAAATAATGGGAATGGTCCACCAGGGGAGAAGACCTGCATGAGAATAGCAGGAATAGCAGGAATAGCAATAGCAATGGCAATGTTCCACCAGGGAAATGAAAATAGCAGGAATAGCAGGAATAGCAATAGCAATGGCTGATCACCCCGATACTGCATGGACGGTGTCAAATAAAGTTTTCATTTATATTTAATTATTGTTATATATATATTAATATATAATATATTTATATATATTATATATATTAAGTAATATTTAGCTGCTGGGGTGTCCGGGCACAAGGGCCTCGGGGCATACGGGGCATTGCTATTGCTATTCCTGCTATTCCTGCTATTGTTGCACAGGCCTTGATCATCGTTTCGGCCAAAGCGCATCGAAGATGCTTCGGTTCCGTCTGGATTCCCGCTTTCGCGGGAATGACAAACAACTGCAATCTCAGCGTTTTTTTCGTCATTCCCGCGAAAGCGGGAATCCAGAATGAGTTGGCTCGGACGAAACGATGATCAATGCCGTTGCACGGCAGGCGTGGTTACAGCGCGATCCATCACCTCCATCACCTTTAACACATCACCCTGATCCTGGTAGAAATGCGGGGCGAAACGAATGCCCCCGGAGCGGGAAACCTGTTCGATGTTATTGGCCAGGAAATGGCGGTGCAATGTCGTGGCATCGACTGTTGGATGTTTGAAGACCAGGATCCCCGCCACGCACTGATGGTCCTGATCCAGCGGCGTGATCACCACACATCCCCTGCGGGTCAACTCCTGAATGAAGGATCGCGTCAAGAGCCTGATGCGTTGCGCCACGGTTTCCCTACCCGCTTCCAAAAGCAGGGCAATGCTTTCGGCCAGTGCCGCCGCCCCGATGACGTTGTGCGTTCCCGCCTCGAAACGCAGCACGCCCTCGCGGGGTTCGATGGTGATGTGCGTGTAATCCCCGGCGTTCTGCACCGAATGCCATCCCAGGATGCGCGGTTGCACCTGCGACAAGGCTTTGGGGGAGAGATGGAACAACCCACACCCTTCCGGGGCCAGGAGCCACTTGTGCCCCCCCGCCGCCAGGGCGTCGATCCCCATGCGCTTGACGTCCAAGGGGAGCGCCCCCAGGCTTTGCACGGCATCGACGACGAACAGGGTCGGGGTATTTTTGAGTGCGGCCCCCATCGCCTCCAGATCCACCCCCGCCCCGGTGGCATATTGGACGGAAGAAACCGTCAGCACCCGGGTACGGTGGTTGACCCGCTCCAGGAGTGCCGCCGTCGATACCCCACGGTTCGGCAACGAGGGGACCTGATGCACCGTCACCCCTTTTCTGCGGGCGATATCCAGCCATACGACCAGGTTGGAAGGGAATTCCTGATCGGTGGTCACGATTTCATCCCCGGCACGCCAATCGAGACCCAGGGCGACATGGGACAGGGCCTCGGAGGTGTTGCGGGTGAAAGCCACTTCCGTGGCATGGCAACCGATGAGGGCGGCGATGGTCATGCGCGCCTTTTGCAACGTCTCTTCCAGCACGGCATAGCGAAACGATTGTTGCCGGGTCATGAAGGTGGCCAGTTGGGTGATGGTGCGGGCGGTACGTTGCGGAATGGGGGAAATACCGGCATGATTCAGGCAGACGGCACCATCGGCACGCGGGAATTCATCCCGGAATGGGGTGGGTTTCAGTTCCATGGTCTTGGCACCACCACGTATGAGGAATGGCTGGAACGCCACGAACGAACCGCAAGCGTGCCACATTGAGTTCATGGTAGCTTTAGAGTATTCCTGGTGCAATGGTGACTTGGACATTCCATGAGAATTTCTGCAAGACTGGAATCCCCTATGGATGACGATGAGAACGAGATTACGTTTGAAGAGAAAAGGATACGCTGGCTCGCCCTGGGCAACAAACATCCCCCCGAATGGCTGGCACGGTATGTGGCATCGGAAAACGCCCCGGTGGTGGTGGTCACCGGGGGGCATGGCGTGGGCGCGGACGTGCCCAGTTCCGCGTATCTGGATGCCATGGACGATGTGCCATTCTGGGCCTTCGCCCTGGCCAAATCCTATCTCGACGACGTCGGGGAATGGCCCCTGGTGGGCATGCACGCCGAATACGCCTTGCTGGACTATACCGAACACAAAGACCCCGAGCGGGCTTTGATGGAAATCATCACCACGATCAAGCGGGTGTGGCACGATGTGGAGGTCGTCTTCGTCGGCGAGGGGCGACAATGACGGCTTGGCTCCCCACACCACACGGGCATCAACCCGGAAACGTCACCAAATACGGGTATCCAATGACCAAAGCAATGGAACGATTCGGCATTGTGCGCATCGACATCGAAGAAAAACAGGACAATTGCTACGCCATAACCAGCAAAGACATGCCCAGCCTCCATCTCGCCGGCGAAAGTGTTGACAAGCTGTTGCAAGACATCCCGGGATCCATCGAACTCCTCTTTGAATTGAATTACGGCTTGAAGATACGCGTGGGCAGCGTCATCCCGGGTGATGAGATCGTCAAGAAACACCCCCGTACCCTGGATCGCCTCATGTGGGCGTTTACCGTATTGGAGTCGTGAAACTATGGCTGTCAACCGCGACTATTCCCAGATCGAATTACATGATGTCCTCAAGGATCGTTTCGGCCTCAGACCCACCTGGTTTCGCACCAGTACCAGCGAAATATGGGTCAACGACAAAGGGGTCAACATTCAAATCCCGGATCCCGTTGGCGTCGGCTATCATTATTGGCTGTACTGGGACATCATCCACCGCGTTGAAACCATCCTGATGGAAAGTTGAAGGGGTCCGAATCACGTGGACGCCATCGCACCACCCTTCATCGATATCATCGCCGGGGCCCGACCCAATTTCATGAAGATCGCCCCCATCATCCATGCCCTGGAGACCCGGAAGCGGCAAGGGGGACGGTTGAACTATCGCCTGGTGCATACCGGACAACACTACGATGCCCGCATGTCGGGCGATTTCTTCACCCAATTGTCCATTCCGCACCCCCATGTCAATCTGGAAGTGGGATCCGGTAGCCAGGCGGAACAAACCGCCGCCATCATGCTCGGCTACGAACGGGTGTTGCAGGCACAACCTTGCCAGCTCTGT
This sequence comes from Magnetococcales bacterium, assembly GCA_002753515.1. Lineage (GTDB taxonomy): Bacteria > Pseudomonadota > Magnetococcia > Magnetococcales > UBA8363 > UBA8363. The sequence goes on along the minus strand of PEAK01000063.1, from coordinate 5,434 downwards.
CTGGTTGTCGGTGATGTGACATCCACCATGGCCTGCGCAATCGTGGCGCAAAAATGCCGGGTTCCGGTGGCCCACGTCGAAGCGGGGATCCGCTCCGGCGATTGGGGCATGCCCGAGGAGATCAATCGCCTGGTCACCGATGCCATAACCAACTTTTTCTTCACGACGAGTACCGTGGCCAACGACAATCTTCGCAACACCGGGGTCGATGCGGGGCGTATTTTCTTCGTCGGCAACACCATGATCGACACCCTGTTGGCCAACCTGCCGCGACTACGCCCCCCCCCGTTCTGGGAATCATTGGCCTTGCAACCCGGGTCTTATCTGGTTCTCACCCTGCATCGCCCGTCCAACGTGGACTCCAGTGCCCCCTTGTCCCACCTTTTGCACACCATCGGCGCACAATCCCGTGGCCTGCCGGTCATTTTTCCCGTTCACCCGCGCACCGCCAAGATGCTCGGCACCCTGGATCCCCTGCCGGAACATCTGCATCTGGTGGAACCGCAACCCTACCTGGAATTCAATCATCTGGTTCGCCACGCCAAGGCGGTCATCACCGATTCAGGCGGCATCACCGAAGAGACAACCGTTTTGGGAATCCCCTGCCTGACCTTGCGCAACAGTACCGAACGGCCGGAAACCATCACCTTGGGAACCAACGAATTGATTGGTACCGATCCCGCCAACCTGAAGCCTTATCTGGATCGTCTCTTCGCAGGGCAGTGGAAACAGGGGGGGATTCCAGAGAAATGGGACGGCGGGACGGGGGGACGCATCGTCGCCATTCTCGAACGAATGTATGCGCCGCAAGGGATGGGGTACTGAATGCTCAGGGGTGTTCCCATCGGATGCTGCGTTCGCGACCGGGACTCAGGGTGATCACCGTGATTTCCGGGGGGGAAGCGATGCGGATGGGTGGTCCCCAGGTGCCGATACCACGACTGATGTAATAGTCACCGCCCCAAGGCGTTGGGCGCAATCCTGACAAAACGCCATAATTCAGGGTCACCAGTACCCCCAACGGCACGATTTGGCCCCCATGGGTATGGCCCGCCAATCCCAGGTCGAAGCGTCCGGTGAGCGGCGCCGGCCACAGGGGTTGATGATGAAGCAACAATACACTGTCACCGGGCTTGGCGCGCCAAGGGTCGATGACGAGATCCCGGGTCGGGGTGACACTGGGATCATCCACCCCCAGGAGCGCGAAACCTTCAAAGGGGATCATTTCATTCCTGAGAATGCGGAAACCGCATTGCTCGAGCAGCGTGATCGAGTTTGAGAGACCGGCCAGGTATTCATGATTGCCGAGTACGGCCCATTTGCCCAGGGGGGGCTGAATGGCCCGCCAATCCGCGACCCAGGGATCCCGCATCCCGGCGCCGAAGTCGATGAAATCCCCCGTCTCGACGATCATATCCGGTTTTTCGTGACGTATCAGGCGCAACAATCCCTCGTGCCGGGCATACAGGACGAAATTGCCGTAGTGGGCATCGGAAACTTGCACGATGGTGATCGGCGCCGCCCCCGGGGGCATGGCGGGAACCGTCATCTGCAAGCGCGATACCGTGAACCGTCCGGCTTCCTGATAGCCATACAGGCAGGCCGTCAGGGTCAGGGCGACGTGAAAAAACCATGCTTTCTTGTTTTTTCGCCAAGCAAAGCCGCCTCCCCGGCGCCCCCACAACCGGATACCCCCCTCCAGGGCATACAGTATCATTTCAATACAAAAAAATAATAATAGGAAACCCAACCAGAGGGATCCCATCCTGAACAATAATTGCCCAGCCAACAACCAATCCAGCTTCGATACCGCTCTGGATAGTGGAATGCCACCCCAAAACAGGGCGAGCAGGGCGACAACGATCCATTTCGCATGCGTACCCGGCTTGAAGATATGGTTGATTCCCCTGAACAAATGCACATGGTACAAGCTGAATACGAGCATCACGAGGGAAAAATAAAGGGTACCCATCGTCACCTTTCCGAACTGTTCCCAAGCCTTCCATAACCCGAACGGGCACTCCCCGCATCCGTTCGGGTTACGGCAACCGGGTCAAGCATGGCACGTTTCCACCCGTTGCAACAGGAAATGTGACAACCCGTTATTAGGCCTTGATCATCGTTTCGGCCAAAGCGCATCGAAGAGGCTTCGGTTCCGTCTGGATTCCCGCTTTCGCGGGAATGACAAACAACTGCAATTTCAGCGTTTTTTTCGTCATTCCCGCGAAAGCGGGAATGACAAACAACTGCAATTTCAGCGTTTTTTTCGTCATTCCCGCGAAAGCGGGAATGACAAACAATTGCAATTTCAGCGTTTTTTTCGTCATTCCCGCGAAAGCGGGAATCCAGAATGAGTTGGCTCGGACGAAACGATGATCAAGGCCCGTTATTACAAGCCTGAAACGGTATATCGTGGTGAAGAATTCCCGAAAAAATGCGCTGAAAAAGATAAAAACCTGCATTGCCAATCACTTGATTTTTTCACCGTCGCAAATGGTGCTATCGTTAAAATTATTATGGTATATCTCATTGATATCATTACACTAACATCTAGTGCATTTTTTTTTCGGTCTTTCCTTGTATCTTGGTGGGGAATGGCGTAAAAAAGCCCGATCAGAGAGGTCGTCCCCGATGATTCTTTAAGAAGTCTCGGCGATCCTTGGCCCCGGTTGCTCCACCATCCCATGAGTATGGGTGGCATCACGATGGTACCGCCATCGGTCCGTAAGGGATACATCTCAGGTTGCAGTCGCCTGAAATCCCCCGGAGTCCAAGGACAACTCATGCAACCTGAAACCTCAGCCAAACGTGGATCGGCTGGGAGGTCGGGTTGGTGGTACGTCGTTTTCAAAATGGGGGCGTGTTTTGTTATGTCGTTGAAGGGGTCCAAGTTCATGAATTCCAGGTGGCAGACGATCTATACCATCGGCCATGGTGACATGTCGCTCGATACCTTTGTTGAAATATTAACCTATGTTGATGCCCAGACCCTGATCGATATCCGTTCTAATCCCAACGGTTCCAACTACCCCTTCTGGTTCCACGAAACCAACCTCAGGCCCGTGCTCAACGATATGGAAATCATCTATCATCTGGGTGGGAAACACCTGGGTGAACGCACCCCCATGCACATCGATCGGCATTGGGGCCTGCAAACCCCCGATAAAATGGCCTACGCCCACCACATGGAATCGGGAACCTTCGCCACCGGTATCAAACTATTGCTCAACCTCTCCTTCCGCTTCGGTACCGTGATCATGGGAGCCCCCACGCATCCCAATCAATGTCACCGCTCCTTGATCGCCGATTACCTCACCTTTCAAGGTCATCGCATCATCCATCTGGTGGAAGGACGCGGCTTCATCGAACATCAACCCCATCCCACCCTCAGGCGTAGCGCCCACGCCCTGATTTACGATCAACAACCCGAAGCGGCATCCAATTATATGCCCCTGCATTGATTGCGCAACGTTCGCAAACCTGAAATACCAGGGACAGTTGCCTTGATTTCCCGTATCACGGACATGAGAGTACCATGAAACCAGACATCCCCCTCGAAGAACGTATCATCTTCGCCCTGGATGTGGACAGCCCCGATGAAGCCCGGAAATGGCTGGATCGTCTCGGAACACACGTGCGATTCTACAAGGTCGGTCTGCAATTGTTCCTGGCGGGGGGGCTGGGACTGATCGAGGAAATCTCCGCGCGCGGCCACAAAGTCATGGTGGACCTGAAACTGTTCGATATCGATAAAACCGTGGAATTGGCCGTTCGCGAGTTGGCCAAACATCCCGTCACCTATACGACCGTTCACGGACCCGAATCCATCGTCCGGGCAGCCGTGGCCGCCAAAGGCGATACCATGCGCATCCTGGCGGTAACCGTGTTGACCTCGTTTGATAAACACGACCTGGCCGATCTGGGACTCCCGGATGTGGAAGTGGAACAGTTGGTGTTGAGCCGCGCCAGACGCGCCATGGAAGCGGGTTGCGACGGCGTCGTGGCCTCGGGACTGGAAGCACAACGCATGCGCCAGCAGGTGGGCGACGGCTTTTTAATCGTCACCCCGGGAATTCGCCCGGGATCCTTCGCCGATGCCGATGGCGGGGATGAGCAAAAACGTGCCACCACCGCCTTGTCGGCCATCCGGGCCGGGGCGGATCATGTCGTCGTCGGACGCCCCATCAAAAACGCCGCCGATCCCATTGCAATAGTCCACCAATTGCAACATGAAATCCTCCACGGCTTGCAACAGCCGGTCTGACGAATATCTGGACGGTGTCGGACGATGTGGGGTAGTATAACCACGAGCGTCGGAGGATCCACCCGCAAAGAAGCCAATCCCATGTCACTCATGTTCGATTCGCTGGCATACGCCAAAAAATTGAAGGCCGCCGGGATGCCTGAAGCCCAGGCGGAGATACAGGCCGAAACCATCATGGAATGGATGGATGACAAACTGGCCACCAAGGTGGAACTGGAAGTGGTGCGTGCCGACTTGAAACGGGATATCAAAGAACTGGATGTCAAAGCCGAAACCCGATTCCGGGAGATCGAAACCCGATTCCGGGAAATGGATGCCAAGGTTGAAGTCACAAAGGCCGAGATCAAACGGGACATCAAGGAACTGGATGTCAGGCTTCAAACCGTCATTGCGACAAGCAACCTTGAATTACGCAAGGACATCGAATCCGCCAAAGTGGATACCATCAAATGGACGGCAGGGATGTTCGTCGCGCAAACGGCTCTCATTGTCGGCGCGGTATTCGCTGTCATGAAGATGAACCAGCCCAACCCGCAACCCGCCGGATATAATACGCCCCCCTTCCAGGAAATGCGGTTGCCGGCACCCCCCGTAACCACATCCCCGGCACCGGCATCATCGACCCTTTCACCAGCGGCACCAGCACCCGCCATCGCTCCACCATTACGCTGACAACCATTTATAGTAAAAAGATTTTGAATGTCACCACACCTTCGTCGTGCGGACACCTGCTACAATCTTTAACCTGATCATTCCCTGCCGATGATAACGGGTCTGTACCTGAACTCGGGCTGGAGTATTCCCTGCTCAAGAGACGATAAAAATATTTTGTCTCAGAAGGAATCCAACAATTGCCTCTTTTTGACAAGCTAAACCGCAGCTATCTTGGGATGCGCAGTTCTTGTCATCCCCGCGAAAGCGGGGATCCAGAAAGTCAGGGAAAGGTGTGTAGACTCCCTGGATCCCCGCTTTCGCGGGGATGACGCTAGAAAACTACGTATCTCGCGCTGGTTGCGGTTTAAACCGCAGCTATCTTGGGATGCGCAGTTCTTGTCATCCCCGCGAAAGCGGGGATCCAGAAAGTCAGGGAAAGGTGTGTAGACTCCCTGGATCCCCGCTTTCGCGGGGATGACGCTAGAAAACTACGTATCTCGCGCTGGTTGCGGTTTA
>PEAK01000009.1 GCA_002753515.1 Magnetococcales bacterium | reverse complement strand
ATTCGAGGGCAGGCTTCAGCGGGGATCCAGAGGACTTTCCTACCTCCCCTGACTTTCTGGATTCCCGCTTTCGCGGGAATGACACTGGAAAACTACGTTTCCCGTGTTGGTTGCGGTTTAGCATGTTCGTGTCATCAGGCGATCAAGGCGACAGCTTTGATCTGAACCCATACCGGCAACCCCGGCGTCAGTGCCAGGGCTGCTGCGGATCGTTTGGTCAGTCTGGCGAGCAAGGGTGATCCGCTGGCATCCAGACGCACCAAACACAGTGCTGGGTGGGCATCCTCTCCGAGATCCGTGACATATGCAGGCACGGTGTTGATAATGCTGGTCCCTTCGATGTGTTCCCGGGCCAAGCTGACATCACGCGCCAGGACACGTACCCGCACAGGGTGGCCGATGGGAAAGCCGTTGTCGCGTACCCAGAGCTGACCTCCGGGAAAAGCAACTTTTGCCAAATGCCATTCCAGGTCACGTTCCACAATCACTGTTTTTAAAACGACCCCGGTCTCCTCTCCGAGACGGATGGGGAGGTCGAGTCGGGCGAGCATTTCTGTCAGCGTTCCCATTCCCAAAACCTGACCTCCACTGAGAACCACCAGGTGGTCTGCGAGACGGGCGATTTCATCGGGGGCGTGACTGACGTAGAGCAAAGGAATTTCCAGGGTGGCGTGCAATTCTTCAAGGTAGGGCAAAATCTCTTTTTTGCGCTCCTGATCCAGGGACGCCAAAGGTTCGTCCATCAGCAGGAGTTGTGGTTTGGTCAGCAGGGCGCGGGCAATGGCGACGCGTTGTCGTTCGCCGCCCGATAACCGTTTGGGCTTGCGCTGGAGTAAATCTTCCAGACCCATCAGCGTTACCATGGCTTTAAAGTGTAAACTGTCGGTATTTCCGACGCGGCGCATGCCGAATTCCAGGTTGCCCTGCACTGTCAAATGGGGAAACAGACTGGCCTCTTGAAAGACGTAGCCCAGAGGACGCAAATGCGTTGGCAGCCATGTTTTTTCATCCTGCCATACGTGGCCGTTCACCGACAGTCTCCCGCCAGGGACCAGCTCCAATCCAGCGATGGCGCGCAATAAGGTGGTTTTGCCCGAGCCTGAGTGACCGAACAACGCTGTCACCCCGCATCCAGGGATTTCCAGGTTAACGTCCAGCGAAAATCCTGGATAAGTCAGTTTGAATCTGGCTTCAATGGTCATGAGTCTGACCGCCGGGATTGAAGGTGTAAAGCGCCATGAGTATCAAAAAGGAAAAAGCCACCATAGATCCGGCCAACCAGTGGGCTTGGGTGTACTCCAGGGCTTCGACGTGCGCATACATTTGCACCGAAACGACGCGGGTTTTGCCAGGGATATTGCCACCGATCATCAGGACTACGCCAAATTCTCCCACCGTGTGCGCAAAGCCAAGGACGGTAGCGGACAGGAAACCCGGTCGTGCCAGGGGAATGGCAACGGTAAAAAAGGCGTTTAACGGTGATGCACGTAATGTGGCGGCCACCTCCAGGGGGCGTTCCCCCAGGGATGCAAAGGCATTTTGCAGGGGTTGCACGACAAAAGGGAGCGAATAGATAACCGACGCTACTACCAACCCCCAGAAGGTGAAGGGCAAGAGCCCCAATCCCAAGGTTTGGGTCAGGCGTCCCAGAGGACCATCCGGTCCCATGGTTACCAGGAGATAGAAGCCCAGCACGGTGGGAGGCAGTACCAGAGGCAAGGCGATTATGGCCTCGACCGGCCCCTTCCATCGGGAGCGTGTGTGCGCAAGCCACCACGCCAGCGGCGTACCCAACAAAAGCAAGAGCAGTGTTGTCGTCGTGGCAAGTCTAATGGTGAGCCAGATAGCGGCAACATCAGACGGATCAAGCATGACCAGCTAAAAATGGTAGCCGAAGGAACGCATGACAGATTGTGCTTTTTCACCCTTGAGATAGTTGAGCCAAGCATGGACGGCGGCTTTGTCCTTACCCTTATTGAGGAGGAGGGCGTCTTGCCGGATCGGTTTGTGGAGTTGGGTGGGAACGGTCCATGCTGAACCATCGACGATCTGGCCGTCTTTGATGATTTGCGACAGGGCGACAAACCCCAGTTCGGCATTGCCGGACGCGACGAATTGATGAGTTTGCGCAATATTTTCCGCTTGGACGAACTTGGATTGTACCGCCTCCAATAATCCGAGGGCGGTAAGCGTTTCCATAGCGGCGGCACCGTAGGGTGCCAGCTTGGGGTCAGCGATAGCCAGATGGTTGAAGGAATTCTTTTTCAGAACATCGCCTGCGGGATCGACCACCCCCGGTTTCGATGACCACAAGACCAATTGGCCGATGGCATAGGTGAAACGGCTTCCGGGGATGGCTGCTCCCTCTTGCTCCAATTTGGCCGGGGTATCGGAGTCGGCGGCAAGCAGCACCTCAAAGGGGGCGCCATTCTTGATTTGGGCATAAAATTTTCCGGTGGCACCGAAGGAGAGTTCCACTTTATGCCCGGTTTCCTTCTCGAAGTTGGCAGAGATCACTTTGGCGGGGGCGGTAAAATTGGCCGCCACGGCGACTTGGATTTCATCGGCCAGTGCCGGACTTGAGACGAGCAACAGGGTGAGCAGCATACGAATGGTCATGGGGCGAAATTCCTCAAAATTTGGATAGCCCAGTAGGAAATGGAGACGAACATGCAGGATTGCATTCATTAATGGGCATTGGGACCACGTACAACCAAGCGCATGACCAAGCCTCCCAAAACCCGTTCGTGATCGCCGCCGCTTTTCAAGGCGATATCGGCTTCCAGGCAATCGAGTAATCCCTGGGCCAGAGATTCCTCCCGCCATTGCCGGCATTGGGCAAAAAAACTATCATTTTCTTTCCAGAATACATTGAGGGTTTTCGCAACGGTTTGTTGATTTTCCCCCGCTTGGAGCATGGCTCTGGCCCGGACGAAACGGCGCAAACGATTTGTCACAAGCCCCAGCAATTGCAGAGGTTCCTCATCGGCTTTGAGCAGCCGATCCAGAATGGCCATGGCTTCCTGTTTGCGACCGGCAAACAGGGCATCCATGAGGCCAAAGCCGCTGTGAACCCGGGTTTCTCCAACCATGGCCAAGCAATCATCCAGACCGATTTGTCGTTCCTTACCCATGAAGAGGATCAGTTTTTCCATTTCTGCCTCAGCGGACAGGGTATCGCCATCCAGTCGGCTGGCCAAGAAACGCAATGCATCCGCTTCGACCGTAAAACCGGCCTGTGTTAAATACTGATGCAACCATGTTTTCAGATTGGCGGCATCGAGGGGATAATAGGCCACCGACCAATATTTCTTATCATAATCGCAGGCGGCACGGATGGTGTGGTTGGCGGGGAGATTACCACCCAGGATAAGCAGCACGGTGGACAAGGTGGGTTTTTTTAAGTAGTCGGTCACTGTTTTGCGCATGCCCACCGCCAGTTTGTCCACATCTTTGAGGAGTACCAGACGTTTGGCGGAAAAGAACGGGAAGGCATGACAGGCGGCGAGAAAGCGTTCTTCGTCGAGTTCGCCTCCCAGAAAGGATTCGCAGTCGAAACCATCTTCTGACCCATCTCCCAGGACCATGCGACGGATGGTTTGGCTCTCCCTCTGGATCATTCCCTGATCCTGGCCGTGGAGGAGGATGCAGGGGGGGAGGAACCCTTGGGAGCGCAGGCGGGGAATGTCAGATTGTTTGACTTTCATAGACATATTTTTTTACATTGTTGTGAAAATGAAGACCATCATACCCTGTTCCACGCGTTATGGCTATGATCGAAATGAACAGCAACCTACTTAAATAACAAGAGAAAAATAAAATGATTGCGATGGCGCAACGTTATCTTTAGAGTGGTCTGAAACTTGCGAATATGGTTGACAGGGATGGCTCCCTGCAAGGTCGGTTGGGTGTTGCGGCAAGGTTGCTTTAGGAAGTTGTTCTGCCGTCGCTCAATGGGGTCCTTGGGAATCGGCCAATCGATTAACCCATGAGGGCAAAAGCCCCAGCATCAGGTGGTTGGTGGCAGGAGCTGCTCAGACCGCAAAAACAGATGCCAGAAGCAAATCGGAGAGACGGCCATGGCTGAGTTCAACAGCACAACAATAGATCCAACGACACTTGCGGCACTCAGCGATGCGGCGGCATTGGGTGTCATGGGAGGTCCCGGCATCCCGGGTATTGTGGATCCCACCCTTGGTGACCCTACGGCGATCCCGGTGGATCCCACCCTTGGTACATCAGGGGCTGGTATTCCCTCGTCGTTTGACCCGACGGGCGGAATGGGGGTTCCTTCCTCATTTGACCCGACGGGTGGCTTGGGTGTTCCCTCGTCATTTGACCCGACAGGCGGGATGGGTGTTCCCTCGTCGTTTGACCCAACGGCAGGTATGGGGGCACCTCCTCCGACCGATCCCACCGGAGTCGGGATTCCTTCGTCGTTTGACCCGACAGCGGGTTTTGGGGCACCACTGCCCTCCGGTTCCTCCGGAGTTGGCATTCCCTCGTCGTTTGATCCAACGGCCGGTATGGGTACCGGCACGGTTTCCGCCCCCTCTCTAACCGTGCAAGATTCCAAAGGGGCGGAAGATACCGAGATCCCTTTGAACATCGTTGCCAAGTTGACTGACGTCAACCCTATCGAGACGCTGGGCATTACCATCTTTGAAAACGTGCCGCATGGGGTTACATTCTCCGCGGGGAGTGACAATGGTGATGGGACATGGACCTTTGCGCCCGAGGAACTCACCGGTTTGAAGGTTATTCCTCCAAAAGATTCCGATACCGATTTTGATCTGACAGTGCGGGCAACCTCCTCGGACGGTTCCGATTCGGTGACTGTGACAGGTACCATTCATGTGGATGTCACCGCCGTCGCGGACCCGCCTGAGCTGGTATTAAATAATACGGCTGGCCAGGAAGATACCGCGATTCCTTTGGATATCAGCGCCCATCTGACCGATGTCGATGGCTCGGAGACATTGGGGAATACGATCATCGAAAATGTTCCCGCCGGTGCGGTGTTGTCGGCGGGTGCCGAAATTGGTGATGGGGTCTGGGCGTTGACGAGTCAGGATCTCGTTGGCTTGAAGATCACCCCTCCCGGCAATTCCGAAGCCGCTTTTGATTTAACGGTGAAAACGGCATCGGTGGATGGTAGCGATACGGCGACGACGGTGGGTACCATCCATGTGGATGTTGCCTCGGTTCTTGACCCACCCAAGTTGATCTTGAGCGATTCGGCGGGCAACGAGGATACGGCCATTCCCTTGAATATCGTTGCGCAGTTGACCGATTCCAACCCAATGGAGACGTTGGGTATTACCATCTTTGAAAATGTCCCGCATGGCGTTGTTTTTTCGGCGGGCAGCGATAATGGGGATGGTACTTGGACCTTTGCTCCCGAGGAACTTGTCGGATTGAAGGTGATCCCCCCCCAGGATTCCGCTACCGATTTTGATTTGACGGTACGGGCAACGGCTTCGGATGGTTCCGACTCGGCTACGGTGACGGGCACGATCCATGTGGACGTCTCTGAGGTTGCCGATGCACCGGTATTGATTGTGAACAATGCGGCAGGTCAGGAAGACACCGCCATTCCCTTGAACATCAGCGCGCAACTCACCGATGTGGATGGATCGGAAACGTTGGGGATGACGGTTATTGAAAATGTTCCGAATGGGGCGGTTTTGTCGGCTGGTACCAACAATGGTGATGGGACCTGGTCGTTGACGGCACAGGATTTGGTCGGTTTGAAGATCACCCCGCCGCATGATTCCGATGTGGCGTTTGATCTGACGGTGAAGGTGATGTCGCATGATGGGAGCGATACGGCGACGACGCTGGGCACCCTGCATGTGGATGTGTCACCGCTGGCCGATGCACCGGAATTGATTGTGAACAATGCGGCAGGTCAGGAAGACACCGCCATTCCCTTAAACATCAGTGCGCAACTGACCGATGTGGATGGATCGGAAACGTTGGGGATGACGATTATTGAAAACGTCCCGCAAGGGGCGGTTTTGTCGGCGGGTACGGACATTGGCAATGGAACATGGACGTTGACGGCAGAGGATTTGGTTGGCTTGAAGATCACCCCGCCCCACGATGCCGATGGTGCGTTTGATTTGACGGTAAAGGTGGCATCGCATGAGGGAAGCGATTCGGCGACGACAGTGGGTACCTTGCATGTGGATGTGTCGCCGCTTGCCGATGCACCGGTATTGATGGTGAGCAATGCGGCAGGCCAGGAAGACGCCGCCATTCCCTTGAACATCAGTGCGCAACTCACCGATGTGGATGGATCGGAAACGTTGGGGATGACGATTATTGAAAACGTTCCGAATGGGGCGGTTTTGTCGGCGGGAATGGACAATGGTGATGGGACATGGACGTTGACGGCAGAGGATTTGGTTGGTTTGAAGATCACCCCGCTCCACGATTCCGATATGGCGTTCGATTTAACGGTGAAGGTGACGTCGCTTGATGGCAGCACTTCTGCGACGACGGTGGGCACCCTGCATGTGGATGTGTCGCCGCTTGCCGATGCACCGGAATTGATAATGAACAATGCAGCAGGTCAGGAAGACGCCGCCATTCCCTTGAACATCAGTGCGCAGCTCACCGATGTGGATGGATCGGAAACGTTGGGGATGACGATTATTGAAAATGTTCCGAATGGGGCGGTTTTGTCGGCGGGTACGGACAATGGCGATGGGACATGGACGTTGACGGCCGAGGATTTGGTTGGCTTGAAGATCACCCCGCCCCACGATTCCGATGTGGCGTTTGACTTGACGGTGAAAGCAACATCGCATGATGGGAGTGATTCGGCGACGACGGTGGGTACCCTGCATGTGGATGTGTCACCGCTTGCTGATCCGCCAGAGTTGGTGTTAAGCGATGCGGCTGGTCTGGAAGACAAGGCCATTCCCTTAAACATCAGTGCCTATGTAACCGATGTGGACGGATCGGAAACGTTGGGGATGACGGTTATTGAAAATGTACCGCATGGGGCGGTTTTGTCGGCGGGTCAGGACAATGGCGATGGGACATGGACGTTGACGGCGGAGGATTTGGTTGGTTTGAAGATCACCCCACCCCACGATTCCGATGTGGCGTTTGATCTGACGGTGAAGGTGACATCGCTTGATGGGAGCGATTCCGCGACAACGGTGGGCACCCTGCATGTGGATGTGGCACCCGTGCCCGACCCCGTCGATGTGCTGCTTCCCCAGGCCGTGGGTAACGAAGATACCACCATTCCGTTGGAACTCTCTTTTGCCCTTCAGGACCAGGATGGTTCAGAAAAGTTGTCGGGCAATGTGGTTCTGACCGACATTCCCCAAGGTGCGGTGTTGAACATTGGTGAAGCGGGACCGGGCAATACCTGGGTGATTCCCCACGATGCTTTGGCCGTTACGGCGCACAATGCCGCTGGGGCCCCCATCGCCTGGGAGGTACCGCATCTGACCATTACACCACCGCATGATAGCGATGCCGATTTTGCCATTGGGGTGCGCCTGGTAACCATGGATGGTCCTCGGGCTTTGGTCACCGAAGGAACGGTGGATGTTGTCGTCCATCCGGTGGCCGATGCGGTGACCTTCAGTATTCCCGATGCGGTTCAGCATTCGGGCGGCAGTCACCATGGTGAGGATCATTTTGCACGGGGCGGTTCACAAGGTGGGTCACGGGGCGGTTCACGGGGTGGCTCACGGGGCGGCTCACGGGGTAGGGATGATGTGGACCACGCTGGTCTGCGGGGTCATGGGAATGATAAAGATCGTCATGACCATGATGATAAAGGGGCGTCAGAAGCCGGCAAGGCCGTGGCTGCGGATAAGACGGCAGAGTTGGCGCACGCTCGTGCCGATGCTTTGGATAAGGCGGCTGACAAAGCCGACAAGGATGTCAAAGCGGCGGAAAAAGATCTTGATAATGCCCAGAAGGAGCAACATGGTAAACATGGGGTCAGCGATGCCCAACATAACGCCCATGTTGCACAGGCAGAAAAAGATTTAGACCATGCCCGCGGGATGGCGGCCAAAGCGCACGCAGATGCTGACAAGGCGCAGCAAGAAGCCGATCAGGCCGATGTGGCAGCCCGGTCGGCGCATGGCCAAAATGGTTCGGGGAGGGATGATGCGCACCATGCGGATGTCCGAGCGGAGCATGGTGTTGATGATCATGAGAGGGGCAATCAGCATCAAGGTTTTGCCAGGGATGATCATGATGGATCGGATCATGGCAGGCATGCGAACCATCGGGAGGACGATGCGCGTGACCATCCGGTTGATGATCATGAGAGGGGCAATCAGCATCAAGGTTTTGCCAGGGATGAACATGCGGGATCCGATCATGACAGGCATGCGAACCATCGGGAGGACAATGCGCGTGACCATCCGGGCGAGGGGCATCATTCCATGCACGCACATGGCGACGATCATCATGTGGTGCCGTTGGGATTGCAGATCAACCTCCAGGATACCGATGGATCGGAATCTTTAGCAGGTGGTGTTGTGATTACGGGTGTACCGAACGGGGCGGCATTGACTTTGGGTACGTTGGATGCGGATGGTCACACTTGGTCTATCGGTCCCGAGCATCTGGTTCCCGCCGCTTTCAACGCTGCTGGAGATGCCATTGCCTGGAATGTTCCGCAATTGGGGATTGTTCTGCCCGAGGATCAACAACCAGGTTTTGCCTTGGGAATTCAGGTAACGACCCAGGATGGTGACAATACCCGGTTGACCGAGGGGATGATGAAGGTTGACTGGGATGGGGATCATGGCCTCAAAAGTCAGGAGATCGTTGGCAGCGGTCACGATAGCTTGGCAGTACACATCGCTCGCGTAGGCGAGGGTCACGATGGGATGTTTGATGTGGTGATCGACGGTGAAACCGTGGGTCGGTACTCAGTTGAAACGGATGGACATTGGCACCATGGTGGTATGGGTACCATTACCCTGGATCATTTGAATCTCGCTTCCGATCAGGCCCATGAGATTCGCATTGAACCGGTGCAGGCTGGCTCCCACATCGTGGTGGATTCCATCTCCTTGAACGGCCAGACCATGCAAGCGGAAAGCGCAGGTCAGTTGGTTGGTGACGGGGATATCCATGAAGATGGCGTCAAGTTGAATCAAGACAGTGCCCTGGTATTTTCACTCCCTGCGGACCATGAAGATGCCACTCCGGTGGAAGCAACCCTGGATCAACACACGACAGGTACGGAGGGTAGTGATGTGTTGCAAGGCGGTGCCGGGGATGATGTGATCTCTGGTGGTGCCGGGGACGATATCCTCTATGCTGGAAGTGCGGGGAATGATCAGCTCAATGGCGGCGAAGGGAACGATTTGTTCACCGTCGGCAAACATGGTGGTGGTGAAGAAAAAATAGATGGGGGTGAGGGTGCGGGTTGGGAGGATGAAATTCGGTTACAGGATGTCAATGGTGGTCCGGCCACTCCCGCCAATCCCGGTGGCAACTGGACGCTCGAGACCGAGTTTAATTACACCGTTGATATGGAGCATCACCAGATCCGGTTTGATGAAGTCAATGCTTCTGGGACCATTACGTTGGAAGATGGAACGCACATCCAGTTTGATAACATGGAACTGATTGGCTGGTAAGAAATCGCAGTTGACGTAGTTCAACAGACGGAGGGCAGTGAATGGGCCCTCCGTCTTTTTTTGTCACATGTAATACAATATATATTTGTTTTTATTCTGATCGCCTACCGGCATTGCGGCTCCGATCAATATCAAGAATCGACGTATTATACCACTTTATTGGCCAATTTATTTTTGTTGATTTTAAGGTTTTCCTTTCCAAATTTCCGCAAACATGGTAACAAATCGGGGTCACCACATTTTTGGTTGCAGAAGTCACGTTCTGGGACACAATCGCCACAATTCGTTAAGGCGAGGGTATCCGGCGTTATCTTTGTGCCAGACCGATTTGAACTTACTTTTTCAGGAGGATTTAGATGAAAGAAGTCGTCATTGTCGCCGCAGGGCGTACCGCAGTGGGCAATTTTTTGGGTACCCTTTCCAAGATTCCAGCCACGGTTCTCGGTTCCAAGGTGATTGCGGGAGTCATACAACGTGCCGGAATCAAGCCGGAACAGGTTCAAGAAGTGATCATGGGTCAGATTTTGACTGCCGGTGCCCGGCAAAATCCCGCCCGCCAAGCCTCCATGGGAGCCGGGATCCCTGATACCACCCCCGCCATGACGGTTGACAAGCTGTGTGGCAGCGGCATGAAATCGGTGCATTTGGCCACCATGGCGATTAAATTGGGCGATGCGGACATCATCGTTGCAGGTGGTCAGGAGAATATGACCTTGGCGCCGCATCTGATCCTGGATGGCCGTACCGGAACCCGCATGGGACCCGGGCGGATGGAAGACAGCTTGATTTATGATGGTCTGACCGACGTGTTCAACGAATATCACATGGGCGTCACCGCAGAAAATATTGCTGAGCGGTTCAAGATTTCCAAGGATGAGCAGGACAAGTTTGCCGTAAGTTCGCAGAATAAAGCGGAAGCGGCCCAAAAGGCTGGGACTTTCAAGGATGAAATCATTCCCATCGAGGTTCCCCAGGGAAAAAAACCGCCTCTGGTTTTTGACACCGACGAATTTGTGCGCAAGGGCGCGACGATCGAAGCCATCGCCAAGATCCCTGCCGCCTTCAAAAAGGGTGGTTCGGTTTCCGCCGGCAACGCCTCTGGCATCAACGATGGTGCCGCTGCCGTGGTTTTGATGTCCAAGGACAAAGCCAAAGAATTGGGTATCAAACCCTTGGCCCGTATCGTGGCCTATGCCAGTGCCGGTGTTGATCCCGCCATCATGGGTACCGGTCCCATTCCCGCCAGCCGTCTGTGCCTGCAAAAAGCGGGTTGGAAGGTTGCCGATCTGGATCTGATCGAAGCCAATGAAGCCTTTGCCGCTCAGGCCATCAAGGTCAACAACGACATGGGTTGGGATTTGAGCAAGGTGAACGTCAATGGTGGCGCCATTGCCCTGGGTCATCCGGTTGGGGCTTCGGGTTGCCGGGTGTTGGTCACGCTGTTGTATGAAATGCAACGTCGCAACGCCAAAAAAGGCTTGGCGACCTTGTGCATCGGCGGTGGTCAAGGTATAGCCATTGCGGTGGAAAGAGACTAATCTGATCAACGGATGGATACTATACCGAAACCAACTCGGGATACGTAATTTTCCAGCGTCATTCCCGCGAATGCGGGAATCCAGAAAGTCATGGGAGATAGTAAGATCTCCTGGATCCCCGCTTTCGCGGGGATGACAAAAACTACGCATCCCAAAATAGCTGCGGTTTAACTAAAAATTCATGTTTTTTTTCAGGAGGAGAGAGCAATGACGAAGAGAGTTGCATTGGTCACGGGTGGCATGGGCGGTATCGGCACCGACATCATTCGCGATCTTGCCAAGGCAGGAAAAACTGTTGCGTCAACGTATGCGGCGTTTGAGAAAGACAATGTTCCCGCCTGGACCGCCGGTTTGAAGAAGGAGGGGGTTGATTGTTTTTTGGTGGAATGCGACGTGTCCAACTTTGATTCCTGTGCCAATGCGGTCAAGGAAGTTGAAGCCAAGCTCGGCCCGGTTGATATTTTGGTTAACTGCGCCGGTATCACCAAGGACGCTTCCCTCAAGAAGATGGAAGTGGCTGCCTGGAATCAGGTCATCAGTGTCAACCTGAACAGCGTTTTCAACATGACCAAGCAGGTGTTCTCCGGCATGGTGGATCGTGGTTTTGGCCGTATCATTCACATCTCCTCCATGAATGGCCGCCGGGGTATGTTTGGTCAGGCCAACTATGCCGCGACCAAATCTGGCATGGCCGGGTTCTCCATGTCCGTGGCCTTGGAAGGGGCCAAGAAGAATGTGACCAGCAACACGGTATGTCCCGGTTACACGGCAACGGCCATGATGAAGACGATCCCTGAAAAGGTCATGCAGGGTATTTTGGCCCAGATTCCCGCCGGCCGCATGGCCGAACCCAAGGAAATTGCCCGCGTGGTCACCTTTTTGGCCGATGATGATGCCGGTTTCATCAACGGTACCAACATTGACGTCAATGGTGCCCAATACACCGGCTATTGACATCTGAGGAATAATGAGGCGCAATTCGGTCACCAAACAGTCCATGAATCAGCAGACGAAACCATGACCGAATCCGTTCGCATCATCAAAAAGTACCCCAATCGGCGTCTTTACGACACCGAATCCTCGACCTACGTAACCTTGGAAGGGATCCGGCGGCTGGTTTTGGCCGGATCCCCTTTCAAGGTGGTGGACAATAAATCCGGGGCCGATATCACCCGAGCCATACTTTTGCAGATTATCAGCGAGCGTGAGGAGGGGGGAGCGCCAGTCTTAACCACCGATCTGTTGCAGAGTATCATCCGATTTTACGGTGATTCGTTGCAGTCGCAGGGTATTTTGGGGGAATATCTGCAGCAGAGTATGGATTTTTTTCTCGACCAGCAGAATCGTATCCGTGCGGCCGCAGATCCCGTGGCCCTCATGTCGCAGATGACAGACAGGAGTCTGTCATTTTGGAATAATTTTTTCCCCGGGTCGTCGAGCGTTCTCGGTTCCAAGCGGGATGATCCTTCTGAGCATTGATTTTTTTAGATATTTTTTTGTCATGTGTGGCGTGTGAATGGTTGGAAAGATTCGTGACTTGTTTTTTTTGGTATGGATTGAAAAAAAACGTTGACTTGGTGGACCAAGCCTAATATGCTGCAACGCAACATTGTTGCAATGCAGCAAACTGACCGCCCCTAAGGGAGAGAGAATATGGACAAGAAGATCGCCGAACAGTTGACGGAACTGTCGCAAAAGATGATGGATACCGTCACGACACTGCAAAAAATCAATGACCGGACCGTTCAGGATCTGGCCAAGCAGCAGCTGGAAGCGGCCGAGAATTTCATCAAGTCGGGCGCTGAGCAGATGAAGCACATGGGCAGCATCAAGACAGTCCAGGATGCCGTGACCAACCAGGCGGAGCTGGCTTCCGAGGTGGGCAAGATGATCCTTTCCAATGCCCAGAAGAGCATGGAAGTGTTGACCCGTGGTCAATCGGAGTTGAAAAATTTGATCGACCAAAACATCAAGGATTTGATGGAGAAAGCCAAGGGTGGTGTGAAGTAGTCAAGCCGGAACGGAATAGGGATGTTGCAACCGGTCCGGTTGCGGGGACATCTCCTCCCCTTTGGGGAGAAGGTGGTGAATGACCCGAGTACATGGCGCAGGGACGCGCCTTCCAAACCATACCCGACCCTTTAGAGGGAATCGGGTGTTTTTGTTTGTCATCATATTTCGAAATCAATCAATCAGGATAGGTGCCTAAAAAAGGCTCTTTAAGGAGAACACCATGGAAAATTCGCCGTTTTCATCAACGGACTGGATGCGAAGTTGGGTAGAGCTTCAGCAAAAATTCTGGCAGGAGTCATCCAACATGGCCCAGAATGGCTGGTGGAAGACGGCCATGCCCAACATGCCGATGGACTTCAATTGGTGGAAGACGGCCATGCCCAGCATGCCCGGTAACCCGATGGACTTTTTCACCAAGGCCATGGGGGCCATGCCATCCATGACCAATCCGTTTGCCGCGTTCCAAACATCGGGAACCCAGGAAACGCTGATCAAAAACATGATGGCCTCCATGAATGGTTTCACTCAGATGGCCCAGGCCATGATGACCATGGTGCAATCCGCAGGCGATCTTTCCAAGGCCGGGGAATGGCCTGCAGCCGTGGAAAAGATCGTTGAACAGTTTCGCAGCCTGATGGCAAGTGCCCAGGATAACCCGTTCGCTTTTCCGTTTTTCAATCCCACCGGGCCGATGAACCAGTCTTTGGATATGTTCAACCAGGTGCTGGCCGGCAATCCGTTGTTTTCCCAACTGAACAGCGCCCTTCCCGCTTCTGCCGGACCGGTGGCGTTGTTGCAAACCATCCTTGCCTTTCCCGGGGTGGGCATCGGTCGCGAAAAGCAGGAAGTGATCCAACGCGCCATGTCTTACGGCATGGATTTCCAAAAATCCTTCGCCGAATATTCGCAACTGAAGAATGGTATGAAGGTCAAGGCATTGGAAAAACTCCATGCCAAGTTGCTGGATCTGGGCAAGGGTGAGAAAAAGATCGAGACGTTACGCGATGCCTTTGTTCTGTGGATCGACTGTCTGGAGGAAGCGCATGCTGAGCTGGTGGTCAGCGAGAAATATCTTGAGACCAACGCCCGTATGGTCAAGGATATGATGAATTTCCGTAAAACCTTCCAGGGCTTGATGGACGACATGCTGGAAGCGGCCAATATTCCCAACCGTCGGGAAGTGGATTCGGCCTACAAAAAAATTCAGGTTTTGAAGCGTCAGATGCGCGAGATGGACGATGAGCTGAAAGAACTTCGCGCCAGGAGTGGTGAGCTGGAGAACATGCGGCATGATCTGGAAGCACTGAAGGCGCATGCAGAAAAGACTCTTGGCCCGGTACCGGCCAGTGAAAGAAAGCCAGGGAACAAGAAGGCCCACGCCGCCAAAGGTGAAACCGAGAATAAAGGAGCCTAATCCATGACGCCGTTCAATATTAAACCCGAGGCAGCAGCCAAGGAATTGAACCAATACTACAAGCACTTGGCCGGTGGTATGAAGGTCTTGAGTGAGCTTGGACCCATCAGTGAGGGGATTAGTGCCAAGGAAGCGGCCTACGAAGAGGACAAGGTTGTCCTGTACCATTACACCCCGCGGGTGGAAAAGCCGCATGCCATCCCGGTGTTGGTGATCTATGCCTTGGTCAACCGCCCCTATGTGGCAGATATGCAGGAAGACCGGTCCTTGATCCGTGGTTTGCTGGATCAGGGGTTGGATGTGTACATCATCGACTGGGGCTATCCCGATGCATCGGACCGCTACCAGGAGTTGGACGATCACATCAATGGCTATGTTCGTCGTTGTGTCGATTTCATCTGCGCCAAATACGATCTGCCGAGCATCAACATATTGGGCATTTGCCAGGGTGGGACGTTCAGCATTTGTTTTACCTCGCTGTATCCTGAAAAGGTTAAAAACCTGGTGACAGTGGTGACCCCGGTCGATTTTCACGGGGGCAAAAATGTGTTGGGATCCTGGGGCAAGGATTTGGATGTTGATCTGATCGTTGATGCCATGGGCAATGTTTCGGGTGATCTGTTGAATTTCACCTTCCTGACCATGAATCCGTATCGTCTTACGGGTCAGAAATATCTGGATATGATTCCGACCCTGGATGATCCAACGGGGCTGATGAACTTTTTGCGGATGGAAAAGTGGATTTTCGATTCCCCCGACCAACCGGGCGAAACCTTCCGTCAGTTTGTCAAGGATTTCTTCCAGGATAACAAATTGATCAAGGGTGAAGTGCGCATTGGTGGCAAACGGGTGGATATGAAAAACATCACCATGCCGGTTTTCAATGTGTTCGCAACCAAGGATCACCTGGTTCCCCCCCCCGCTTCACAAGCTCTGGGGAAGTATGCCAACAGCAGGGATTATTCTGAATTCCCCTTCAAGGGTGGCCATATTGGTATTTTTACTTCTGGCCGTTCCATGGCAGAAGTACCGCCAGCTATTGCGACCTGGATCAAAGCACACGGTTGATAGCGCCGATGTTGTCGTGTTGTATTTAGTAGGAAATGCCCCGGCCATGCGCCGGGGTTTTTCTTTGTGCGGGGAAATGACGGGTATGGGCAGTGCCCGAGGCAGCGCTGCAACGAAAGGTCGTATTTTTTCTTACGGGATCGGTCGGGAGGCGTTTTGGCTGATGAATCGGGTGAGTTGGGGGTGGCCGTTGGGAAGGCAATGGCGGGCCATGGCGGCGGCTTTTCTGGAGGTTTCCCGGGCTACTTCCAAATGGCCCGCTTTGTTTTCCACGATGGCAAGGTTGTTCAGAATGATGGCAATATTCAGGTGCGATCCGATGCGGCTGACCTTGTTGTGCCTTGCCAAGGCTTGATGTATCAGTTGAATGACGTGTTCGTTGTCGTTTAGGATGGTCCCAATTTTTGCCAGGTTGTTGATGCACAGG
Organism: Magnetococcales bacterium; assembly: GCA_002753515.1. Lineage (GTDB taxonomy): Bacteria > Pseudomonadota > Magnetococcia > Magnetococcales > UBA8363 > UBA8363. Next base: position 76,468 of record PEAK01000009.1, on the reverse strand, counting down.
AACACCAGGGGATCATCCAAACCCCGTGTGACACTGGCAAAGGACCAGGCTTGAGTCAGGTTGTTACGAGCATCCGCCAGTTGGTTCTGGTCCATTTTGAGCAGGCCAAGATTGCCCAGGCAGTTGGCCTGGAGGTGCCGATGTCCTTTCAGGTGCTGTTGTTGCAGGGAGAGGGCGCTAAGAAGACACTGTTCGGCCTGGGAGAATTCCCCGAGGCGCCGCCATGTTTCCCCGAGATTGTTGAGACGGGTGATCGTCAGAGGGTGATGCGATCCCAGGATTTGTCGCGATAGGTTCAACGCGCTTTGGTGCGCATTGATGGCACGATCGGGCCATGGGTCGATGAGCAGTCGACCTGCACGGTCCAACCATTGCAGTAACTGGGTGGCCAGAGAGGTATCTTGTGATTTCAAGGCGTTTGCCGCGAGCATTTGCACATGCCAGGCAAGCCGGTTTATTTCGTGGTGACCCATGGGTGATGTGTCGCCGGTGGCAAGAGTGGCCAATAACACTCTTCCTGCATTCTGGATGGCGTGTTGGATGCGGGGAATGGGAAGGGTTTCCTGAACAACCTTCAGTACCGGCGCAAAAAGATGGACTTCGGTTTTGGCGTGGATGACCAAACCAGCTTTATCCATAAGATCGAAAAGGGTGAGGAATTTTTCGGGGCTTAAAGAGGCCAGAGGGGCTGGGAGCCGGTCGGCGAATCGGAACAGGATCGCTTTTGGAAATCCGGAGGGTGCCAGGTATGCGAACCATTCCATCATGGTCCCGACCAAAGGCTCCAGGACGGAGACCTGCGTGAGATTCTGGGTCATGGGTTCTTTATCGCTGGGCCAAGGGGTGGATGTGTTCATGTCGGCATGCTCGCGTATCTGTCTGGATGCGGTGTTACACTTGGTAATAATCACGGTACCAGCGCACGAACTGCTCGATTCCAGTTTCGATAGAGGTCTGAGGTTGGAATCCGATGTCGGCCATCAGATCATCCGTGTCGGCCCAGGTTGCCGGAACATCACCCATTTGCATGGGTAACATGTTTTTGATTCCTTTTTTGCCCAGGGAGTGTTCCAAGGCTTCGATGTAGCGCATGAGTTCAACGGGATTATTGTTGCCGATGTTGTAGATGCGGTAAGGGGCCTTGCTGGAGGCGGGATCGGGGTTGTTGCTATCCCAACGGCTATTGGGAGCTGGCGGTCGGTCCATGACCCGGACGATGCCTTCGATGATGTCATCGATGTAAGTGAAGTCTCGTTTCATATTTCCATGGTTAAAGATATCCATCGGCTGATCGGCGAGTATGGCACGGGTAAATTTGAACAATGCCATGTCGGGTCGCCCCCAGGGTCCATAGACGGTAAAAAAACGCAAACCGGTGGCCGGCAGGGCAAACAGGTGGGCATAAGAGTGTGCCATGAGTTCGTTTGCTTTTTTGGTCGCGGCGTAGAGGGAAAGGGGATGATCGACGTTTTGATGGACCGAAAAGGGCATGCGGGTATTGGCACCGTAAACCGATGATGAGGAAGCAAATACCAGATGACCGACCTGGTGCTTTTTGCAATCTTCGAGGAGGTTGGCAAATCCCAGCAGATTGCTTTGAATGTATGTATCCGGATTTTCAACGGAATAGCGAACGCCTGCCTGGGCTGCGAGATTGACGACCTTGTCAAAACGGTACTGATGGAATAGTTGCTGCAAAGATTTGCGATCAGCCAGATCCATGGCGGAAAATTTAAAATTATGGTGCTTCAACAATATATCGAGACGATCATGTTTCAATTGTGGGGCATAATAATTATTCATATTATCAAGTCCAACGACATGATCTTCTCTGGCCAGGAGGTGTTTTGCCAAGTGAAAGCCGATAAATCCAGCCACCCCTGTCACGAGAACGTTTGCCATGAGTTTCCATCCTTTGTGGTAAGATCCCAAATGAAGTCTTCCAGACTGCGGTCGCAATTGTATATCATAGTGGGATCGTCTGTGGCACTCCTATCCTGGTTCGGAAATTAAACATTGCACAGGCCCGGTTCGCAACCATCTACAGATCAAAAAACAGTTTCCATTATTACCGATGGTGCCTGCAGTGGTAACCCTGGTCCTGGTGGATGGGGTGTGGTCTTACGTTACGGAGAGCATGAAAAGCATCTTTGTGGCTATCATGTTGACACGACCAATAATCGTATGGAATTGATGGCGGCGATCTGCGGGTTGGAGGCGCTCAAACGCAGTTGCCGTGTGGTTCTGGTTACCGATTCCGCCTATGTTCAAAATGGTATGACGCAGTGGATGCCGAATTGGAAACGGCGGGGATGGTTGAAATCTGATGGCAAGCCGGTATCCAATAGTGATTTATGGAAAAGATTGGACGCAGTGTGCCAAAAACATGATATAGAATGGCGATGGGTCAAGGGTCATGCTGGTCATCCGGATAATGAGAAGGCCGACTGGCTCGCCAGGGAGGCCGTTCGTCTGGGTCGCGCAGGAGATTTATCACCAGAGGACGATGGGATGGCGTCGAATGAACCTGCGTGATACTCTTTATGTTTTTATTGGGGATGAATATTTTGTATTTGTCTTGGGTGCTGGTGTTGCGATGGCCGACCATGATGAGTCAAATTAAACAAGGAATGGGGGTTCAAAATGTTTGAGGATCAATCTGATCGGGTCAAGGACCTTCTGGCGAAGAACGATGAATTCCGGACATTGTACGAAGAGCATCAATCCTTGAAAATGCAGATTGCTGATTCAGGTCGTACGATGGACCAGTTTGCGGTGGAACGTTTGAAAAAGAGGAAATTGCAGATTAAAGATCAATTGGCGGTCATTTTTGCATCCAGCAATGGACGTTGAGCAGCGAATCATGCCTGAAAAAGAGATGAACCAAAAAAGTACGAATACCATCTGGCAGGTCATGTCCATTTCGCGCGATGAGCGTGAACGTTTGCAAGGGCACCGCAGTTTTCTGGTTTGGTTTACCGGGTTGTCCGGGTCAGGGAAATCGACCTTGGTCTATGCGTTGGAGGAACGGCTCTATAAATGGGGGTATCGGACATTTGCACTGGATGGTGATAATGTTCGCCATGGGTTGTGCGCTGACCTTGGATTTTCTCACAGGGATCGGAGCGAAAACATTCGCCGCGTTGGTGAGGCGGCCAAGCTGCTGACTCAGGCAGGGGTTATCGTCCTGGCCGCTTTTATTTCACCGTTCCGGGCGGATCGACAAAAGGTACGAAACCTTATGGCCGCCGGGGATTTTATTGAGGTGTTTTGTGACTGTCCCCTGGACATTTGTGAATCCAGGGATTCCAAGGGGCTCTATAAGAGGGCACGGGCGGGGGAAATAGATGATTTTACCGGAATATCATCTCCTTATGAGGAGCCGATCCGTCCCGATTTGCTTCTTAAGACCGGGGAGGATTCGGTAGAGACGTGTACCGAGATGGTCCTGGAAAAAATCAAATCCCGTCTGCTGGTTGCTGATGTGGGGCAGGAAGACTTGGCCAAAATTTAAATCCTGAATGGAAACGCGGAATGGACCTGATGGCGACAGGTATACTGGTTTTGATAGGCTGGATTTGGTATGCCAGTATGAAAGCTCGGGAACAATGCCATGAAACGGCCCGGGAAGTGTGTCGGAGCATGGGCGTTGAGTTGGTGGATGATACGGTGGCATTGAGTCATATGGGGATCCAACGCAATGAACGTGGGCGTTTGGTATTGCGGCGGGTCTATGAATTCAGGTATCTGGACGGCGATTGGAGCCTGCATCATGGCGCCATCGTTTTGTGTGGATATACGCTGGAATCGTGCATGCTCGCTGTTCCAAAGTCATGCCAGTAGCAAGCTGTTAGCCACAAGGAGGTAGCTTATGATTCCCCCCCGGTTTGGTCGGCACATGGCGTTTGTCAGGGGTATTTTGGCCCTGTATTTGATTTTTCTGGTGATTTTTTTTGCATCGGCACCGTTTTTGACCCTGTGGTTGTATTCGGCGGCCAGTTTGAGCTTGAGTTTGTTGCCGCAATTGATTGGATTTTGTTTGCAAGGGGCGTTTTTGGTGGTGGTCTTTGCCATCTACGAAAAGCGTTCCACCATTCAAGCAATGCGCGGCCACAAATTTGCGTTGCGTAGCGCCATTGCCTCGTTGATACGTCCTTTGGTGGTTGTCGAAAGCGTTACAACCAAGGGGGTATTGTCCCTGCCCCATGCCTTGACGCGTACCGAGCAGGATCTATCGGAACGGGGAATTTCTGAACAAATGGCAAAAAAAATGAGCGAAAATGCCAATATGGCCATTGTCTCCTTTGAAGCCATGTCGGTATTGGCGGCGCAGATCGACATGGATCATTTGGAAACGTGGGGTTTGATTATCAACAATCTGCGACGGATTGGCGCTGTGCAATCGCCCGGAGAGCTGCAACAGCCACTGCTGGAATTGTTGCGAACTGTCCGCACTTTTGATGAATTGTATATTTATTGACCATCCCCGCCATGCTTTGAAAAATCACAATTCGGCGGCATCCGGACTGTTGTCACCTGCGGATGGGGATGGTTCGCCGGTCCCCCCCAGGTTGGCCTCTTCGATCTTGCGATACAGAGTGCGCTCACTGACACCTAATTTTTCCGCTAAAACACGCCGATCTTCCTGGTTTCGAGTAAGAACCCGTTTGATATAGCGTCGTTCAACCTCCTTGAGGGAAAGGATGGTATCATCCAGGTTTTCTTCTTCCGAGTTGGATGCGGATGGCATGATTTGGCACACCTGCGGCAGATGCTTGATATCGATGGGTTTGTTTTCCGCCAACAGCGAAGCGCGTTCCAGAAAGTTGAGCAGTTCCCGTATATTTCCTGGGAAATCATAGTTTTGTAGAGCCTCAACGGCTTGGGTCGTGATACCGAAGCCTCGAAATCCTTCCATCCGTTGTAGCAAGGTTTCAATCAGCAGGGGGATATCTTTTTTGCGTTCGCTGAGTGATGGGATATGAATGGGGAAAACAGAAATGCGGTAGTAAAGGTCCAGACGGAAGGTTCCTGATTCCACCATGGATGTCAGGTCCTGATTGGTGGCGGAGATCAGACGGAAATCGGTATGCCGGGTATCGACGCTACCCACCTTGCGGTAGGTTTTGGTTTCAAGGAGTCTGAGCAGTTTGACCTGTAACGGCATGGGGACGTCGCCAATCTCATCGAGAAACAAAGTACCGCCATGAGCCGCTTCAACGAGCCCCTTCTTGTTGGAGTAGGCACCGGTAAAGGCCCCTTTTTCGTGACCAAACAATTCACTTTCAAACAAAGATTCTGTGAGCCCCGAACATTCCACCGGGACAAAAGGTTTGTCAGAACGGTCGGATGCATCGTGGATGGCGCGTGCGACGACTTCTTTTCCGGTTCCGGAGGCACCGGATAAAAAGACCGATACCCGACTGGGGGCGACGCGTCGGATCAGATCCAGCATCTGGTTGAACGGTTCCGAGGCACCTACCAGGCCGACTGGTGAGGGCGTGGCTTGGGCGATATGGCTGGGTTTGAGTATTTCCAGGAAAAATTCTGGTTTGCCACCGTGTATGGCGATAGGCCGCATTTCGACTTCGACATATTCGCGACCACGGGAGGTGACGTGAACATGCATGAGTCTGTCGGGCAGACCTGAATCGACACAGGCCAGCATGGGACAGGATTCCCCCTCCTGGTCGCATGGTTTGGCAAAGGAATGGGACACTTCATAACATTTTAATCCCTTGGACAAATTCACCTGGCCGAATTGCGTGACGTAGGCAGAGTTGCATCCGTGAATCACATAGTGTTTGTCCATGAGGATGGCCGGTTCGGCATAGCTGTCCAGGAGATCCTGTAAGGGAAGGGTGGTGATGGGTTCGGGAATCGGATTTTGGGACATGGAAGGGGGGGTCACTTTGTCACGGTTGTCAGTTAGGGGTGTTCGCAACTGCCACGAAAGACAGTTGGCGGGATCATTCTCCCTGGGAAAAGGTCGCAGTCGGCATGGACAGGTACTCGGGATGGTATGTAATTTGACAATTTTAACAATAAATTATCTGCATAGTCAATCAATGACGCATATTTTTCTCGGTTTTGGCACAAAGCTTGACAAGTAGTGAGGATGTGAACCGATCATTCAGGGTGAACAAGACTGGGAGAACAGGGAATGGCATGGCATTATCCAAAATTGACAAGACGTGGTTTCATGTGGGCAACCGGTGGTGGTTTGGCCGGGTTGAGTCTTCTCAAGCCTCTCGATTTGGTCAGCGAGGCCTGGGCGACAGTGAAGGATAAGGATCAAAACCAAGAGGAGGTGGTACACAGTATTTGTAATTTTTGTTCATCCTTGTGCAACATCAAGGCAACGGTGGTTGGCAAGGGGAAGGATCGGCGGATTGTCAAATTGGACGGCAACCCCAATTCAACCCTGAATCGCGGCAAGATGTGTGCCCGTGGTCAGGCTGGTGTCCGGCAGGTCTATGATGTGGATCGGATCAAAACGCCGATGATACGGGTTGAAGGGAGTAAGCGCGGCGAAGGGAAATTCCGGACGGCTACTTGGGCGGAGGCTTGGAGTTATATCGAGTCCAAGTCCAAGGCTGCCAAGATTCAGCCGTGGGAGTGGACCATGGTGGGGGGGTGGACCTCCTGCGTGTTTTACATGAACTGGGCGGTCCCGTTTGCCCTGTCCAATGGCGTCCCCAACATTGTGGCATCGCCGATGCAGCATTGCGTGGCTTCCGGGCATCTGGGGACCGATTCGGTGACCGGCAACTTCAATATTCACGATGAAGTGCTGCCTGACTTCGACAATGCCAATTATATTTTGTTCATCGCCAACAACGCTTCCATTGGCGCGGTGTCGACCTCGCGCATGGTGCGTTTTGCGACGGGGCGCAAGCGTGGGGCGCGGGTGGTCGCTTTGGACACACGTCTTTCCGAGACGGCTGCCAAAGCGGATGAATGGATTCGCATCAGACCCGGGACCGACCTGGACTTTTTGATTGCGGTGATGCAGGTGATGATGGAGGAAGGTTGGTACGACGCCGATTTTATTCGCAACCACACCAATCTACCATTCCTGGTGCAACGTGCCGCGGACGGCCAATGGCAACTCTCCACCGACCCCGCAGGGCATCCGCTGGTGTTGGATGAAATGTCTGGTGAAGTCGTTGCCTTGCCGAGTTACAGCAACCAGAATGCCTTGGATGTCGGGGGGCGCAAAATCAAGCCGGCGTTGACCGTTGCCGAGAATTTGGCCGTTGCCGGCAAACCCGTCATGACGGTGTTTCAGGCACAAAAGCTTGAGATCAAGGATAAAACCCCGGAGGCTGCCAGCAAGGTAACGGGTATTCCCGCCGAGGTGATTCGTCGCATCGCCGAGGAATTTTCCCACGCCGGTCGGCCCATCATTGACCCGGGTTGGCATGGGGCGCGGTACGCCAACATCAACATGTTGCGTCGGACGCAGGCCATGTTGCAAACGTTGGTGGGTGGTATTGATCGCAAGGGCGGCTGGATCATGGCGGCGGAATACCGCCACAAGATTACCAATTGGCACAAGGCCAAGAGCGAGGGCAAGGCGATGCCCGGCCCGCTTATGACAACCATGGCGGGGGTTCCCTTTGTCGCGGAATTGATCAAGGCTCTGTCCAACCCCGATACCTTTCCCCACAAACATCCGGCATGGTCCTTTGTGTTCGCCGCCCAGGAACGGGCTGCCGGGCGTGAGGGGGTGGCCGTGCCCGCCCTGGCCGACACCGGTTTGCGTGAGGCTGTGGAAGGCAAGGTCATGTTGAACGGTGAACCTTACCTGGCCCGGGCCATTTTGATTAATGCTGCCAATCCAGTGCGCCATTATTATCCAGATTCCAACTGGAAGGAGATCATGGCCCATAAAAACATGGAACTGGTGGTGTTGGTGGACGTGCTGCCGTCCGACACGGTTCCCTATGCCGATGTCATTCTGCCCAATCCCACCTACCTGGAACGGGATGAGCCGACGCTTTATGGCAACGGGGTGAACCATGATCTGGCTTTGGTGACCCGGTTTCGCGCCATTGACCCGTTGTATGACACACTGGAAACACCGGATATTTTGCTGAAAATGAGTCAGATCATCAGTGGAAGCGATGAAAACTTCCACAAAATGTTGGAGGGGCTGAGTGGCATTCCGGCAGCGGCAACGCGCACGGCCTTTGAAAAATACAAGGCGGAGGGGGTGAACAGCCCATTTTCCCGGGCTTGTCGGGACACCTCTTTTTCTTCGACTGCGGAGCGGATCCACGTCAGTCGCGACAAGCTGTATACTGAACTGAAGGAGCAGGGCATCTATTTCGAAGAGCGGCGGGATGAATTGCTGCATGCCCATTCCATGCCGCGACACATGGCCGTTCCAACGACCAGTGGTCGCCTGGAATTTTTTGGCACCCTGTTTCAATGGTTGCAGACCATGGGTGGCAAGGGGGCGTCATTCAATGTATTGGCATCTACCATGCCGGCGCAGTGTCGGGAAAACAAGTCCATGGCGGATGCCCTGGAGCCGAATGAGTTTTACTTCACCTACGGTAAGACGCCGACCGTATCCTATGGCTCCACCAACAGCAACAATCCGGTCCTGGCGGCCATCAACCGCTTCAAGAAGGATATTTATACGGGCATATGGATTCATCCCGACCGGGCCAAGGTCTTGAAAATTAAAACGGGCGACCCCATCCGTCTGACCAACAGTCGTTCCGGGCAGCAGGCGACTGGTACTGCCTATGTGACGGCACAGTTGCATCCCGATTCCCTGTTCCTTCATTCCTCCTTTGGTGTGGAGAACAAGGCGTTACGCTTGAGCTATGGTATTGGGACGGCGACCAACAAGTTGATTCCCAATTGGGTGGAACCTGTGGTGGCGGGGTTTCGTTCGCAGGAATTTACCATCAAGATTGAAAAAATCTAAGAGCGCCGACGAGGAGAATACATCATGACTCATTATGCAATGGTCATTGACCTGGCTACCTGTGTCGGTTGCAATGCCTGCATGGCCGCCTGTTCATTGGAAAACCAGACGCCGGTCTGGGCGGATCACTGGAGGACCAAGGTTCATGATCGGGAGGTGGGCGATGGACATGGGATTACGCGTCGTTTCATCCCCCGGTTGTGTAACCACTGCGACAACCCGCCCTGTATGACGGTTTGCCCCAGCGGTGCCACCTATAAAACGAAGGAAGGGGTGGTGTTGGTGGAAGTGGAACGCTGCCTGGGGTGTGGTGCCTGTGCCATGGCCTGTCCTTATGATGCCCGGTATCCAGCTACTTCGGATGATATCGACACGGGCAAGGAGTATTACGGCAAGTTGCAGAGAAAATCCCCCAGCATGGACAAATGCTCATTCTGTTATCACCGTTTGCTGAAGGAAGGCGAGCCGGCTTGCGTGCAAACCTGTGTTGGTTATGCACGTATGTTCGGGGATCTGGATCAACCCAATGATCCGGTTACACAACTGGTTCGATCGGGCAAGGCGCGGCCACTGATGGCCCATCTGGGCACCCGCCCCAACGTTTACTACATTCCCGAAAGATGAGGAGGGGTCCATGGATATTTTGACTTTCACAACCCAGCAACATTGGACGACATGGTTTGCGGTATATTTGTTCCTGGGAGGGATGGGAGCAGCGGTGGTCGCGGTCAGCTTTCTGACCCACATGTATCTCCGGGAAGAAAAAGAACTGGTGATGTGGGGGGCGCTTTCCGGGGTGGCCATGATGGTGGTTGGTTCGGGGATGTTATTTTTGCATCTGCTGAACAAATGGGCAATTTTCTACATCGTGTCGCCCTACGGGGTGTTTCACAAGCCCGATTCCTGGATCGCCTGGGGTTCGCAATTCATCGTCTGGATTCAAATTGCCGCAGTGCTTTATGCCCTGCCGTACATGGTCGAAAAACCTCGCCTTTTGGGGTGGCCTGTCGTTGGCAATGTCCTCAAGATGCCCATCGTGTTGCAGGTGGCGGGGGTTGCCAAAAAGATTCATCCCATCCTCGGTTGGGTGGGCATTGTGACCGGTATCGGCACGGCGGTGTACACCGGGTTGTTGTTGCAAAGTTTTCCGGCGGTCACCCTGTGGCATAACCCGGCGGTTCCCATCCTCTTTACCGTATCAGCGTTTTCCACGGCCATGGCGTGGTTGCTCATCGTCATGTATACATTCATCTATCACCGGGTCGATCACTCGATCCGTGCGTTATATGAACGGATTGACCTTGGTTTGATCACGGCGGAATTGATCATTGTGTTTTCGTTCTTCAACTTTACCCTGTCCGGGTCCGAAGGCGGGTATCGCTCGGCAGAAATGTTGTGGGGCAGCAATGGTTGGTTGTTCGGATTCGTGTTGTTCGGACTGATCGTCCCCTTGGCCATGGAGCTGAAGTGTGTGTTCGGCTCGTGGAGTGGCAAGGCTCCCATCGTGACGGCTTCGCTTTTGGTACTGAATGGTGGGTTTCAATTGCGGGCTTATTTCATGGCTGCTGGCATTTACGCTTACCCGTGGTGATCATGGACGCCAATCTGGAATTGCGTATTCTGGTTGGACTGTTGGCCCACCCCCAGGGGGATGCCCTGGACAATGTTCGAGAGTGGTCAGAGCATTGCCCCTGGTTGGTGGAGCCGGTGTTGGAGTTGCAACGTATTACCCTGGAGGAATGGCAGGGGGAACATACCCGCCTCTTCATCAATGGTTTTCCCCGTACCATTGCCCCTCCATTCCTATCGGTGTGGAACGAGGGGTTGATGGGGGGGAACGGGGTTGGGGCGTTACAAGAGGTTTTTCGCGAAGCGGGATTGGAACCGGTGGAAGGGATGCCGGCTGACTATTTGGGAACCTTGTTGGAATTCCTGGTTTATTTGCAGGAGAGTTCCCGGGCTCCCGGTTCCATGAGTGGTGCTGTATTCAAGGAGCGATTCATTCAACCCTGGATACAGCGTTTTGTATCGGCACTTCGCGAAGGGAGCGCGCTGCAACTTTATCGATCTTTGGCGGATCGTCTGGAGATGACGTTGACCTGAGGGCGAGGAGGGGGCATGGGCAACTCCGAAGAAGTTGTTTCCGAGGCTGGGCAAAGTTTGATGGATGCGTTTGCCAGCTACTACGCTGGAGTGATAGAGTGTCAACCGGTTGAATCGTGGGAGCTGGATCTGGTTGGGGTCGGGTCAGGGGGTAATGGTAACTTGTCCCCCTGTACTCGGGCTTTCCGAGAGGTGGATGGTTGGCGGATGTTCTTGCTGCTGTCCCCCTACAGGTTGGTACGCATTCTTGTTCCGCCCCAAGACCATGCGGATACCGCCGAGTGGTTGCGAATGGTTCGGAGTCATGGTGCGTCAGGCCTGGGTCCCTTGGTTTCAATCGTTGTGAATCAAGGTCAACGCAAGGCGCATGTGCAGTTCCATGATCACCTTGGTTTGCATTTTCTTGAACCATTGGTTTTGAATGTGGCGGGTTTCATCAACAACGATGCGGTGTTCCTGGCCCATGAAAAAATTATAGAGACCCGCGATGCCATTATGGCTCGGACCGGTCGGGTTTGTTCCACGCAGACGGAGATATCCCGTCGGGAGTTATTCTCTCCATTTGCTCGTATCGTCAGGCATCAGTAGGGTGCTACAAAGGCCGTTTTTCCATAGCTTAATAGGAGTTCGTTTCATTATGAAATACGGTTGGTCCATCTTACTCATGGTTTCGTTCGTTTCCCTGTATTCCGTTGCAGGTCATGCGGCATCGGCAACCGAGGAAAGTGGAAAGAAAGTTGAGGCTGCCAAACCGGCGGCAGTGCCTGCTGAGGCTGGAAAAAAAATGGAGGTTTCCAAGCCTGTCACGGATACGGCCAAGGATGCCAAGGGGGCGTCTCGATTGTTCAAAGAGGCGGAGAATGGCTCAGTGGCCCAGGTTAAAGCCCTTTTGGATCAGGGGGAAGCTGTAAACACTAAAGATGATTCTGGTAATACGACGATCATTGTGGCGGCAAAGCATGGCAAACAAGAGGTGGTTCAACTTTTGGTGGACCGTGGCGCGGATGTCAATGTTCAAAACAAGGACGGCATGACGGCATTGATGTTTGCCTCGCAGGCTGGTCATGCCGATGCGGTTGCAGTCTTGGTTGCGGCTAATGCCACGGTTAATCTGATGAATAAAGAGGGGGCTACGGCACGTTTGCTGGCAAAAGAAAACGGCCATGATGCGGTGGACATGATTCTTAAGGAGGCTGGGGGACGCTGCATGTGATGATCTCACAGTGACGGTTGATCGCTTGGAGGACAGAGCTATGGCAGGATCACTGACGCTATTGAATTTTGCTGACGTCCATAAAAATATTCAATTCATGATCGACCACTATCGCATTAATATTGAAAAGTGGGTGGTGGATCAGTTCAATGATATTTCCAACAACCCTTCTGACAGCGCTGTGATGGCTTTGCGGTTGTGGATGGAAAGGTTTCTGACCCCGAGGCAGCAGTTGGAAATATTTGAGAGCGTTGAAAAAAACTTCGTTTTTTCCAGCATTCTCCTGAGCAGGGAAACTGTGGAGCGGATGGACTCGGTCCGTAAGCATTATGGGTTAGAAAATATGGAGGCGACTGTCGTCGCGCTTTTGGACTGCGTGCGTCGCCATCCCCTGTTCTAAAGCACTGTTTGCGACATACTTGAGTATCCTTGGACAGGCTGAATGGATAGTCAGTCGCGTGGTCTTTTGGGCTTTGTGCGGCGGGACCAACGGGAGAAACTGTCATGGTCCGAGCAATAAATTGGCGTTTAGTAGGTTTTTTTTTGTGTTTGCTCCCCGGGTGTATTGTCGGATTCGTGGGTGGGGCTTCTGGCGAGGGCAGGGTTGATATCCCGATTTCCACTACCAAGCATCGTATGCTTTCCGCTTTGGCGGGGCCTTTTCAGTCGGGTCGCGAGGTTACACGGGCGTGTTTGAGTTGTCATACCGAAGCGGCGGCCATGGTGCGCAAGGATATTCATTGGACCTGGGAGTTCACCGATACCACCAGTGGCAAGGTTTTCGGAAAAAAACATGTCCTGAATGCTTTTTGTGGTTCCACGGTGAGTAATTTTCGCGAATGTACGACCTGTCATCCTGGTTTTGGCTGGCAGGATCCCGAAGATCGTCAGGATGCAGACGATAAGGTGGATTGCCTGGTCTGCCATGAGCAGACAGGAGGCTATAAAAAATATAATTATGGTTACTCGGAACTGCGGTACAAGGATAAGATATTAAAAAAACCCGACTATGCGGCCTTGGCCCAGAGCGTGGGCCGTCCGAGCCGTGCCAATTGTGGGTTTTGTCATTTTCGGGGGGGGTCGGGGGATGGCGCCAAACATGGCGATTTGGATTCCTCATTGACACATCCAGATCGTTTCCTGGACGTGCACATGAATGCCAGTGGTCTCGATTTCGGCTGTATTATTTGTCATACCTCCAACGGGCATCGTATCACCGGGTCGCGGTATCGCATGAAAGCACAAGATTCCTTGGGTATCGACCGCCCCGGAAAGACGGATCATACGCGTGCCTCCTGTGCCTCGTGTCATGGTAATACACCCCACCCCGGTAATTTCAAACTGGATGATCATGTGAATCGGGTTGCTTGCCAGACCTGTCACATTCCCGTTATGGCTCGCGGTGGTGTGGAGACCATGGTTCATTGGGATTGGCGTACGGCGGGGAAAAAAACCGGCAATACCGATGTCCCCGATATATTGCGGCAGGAAGGGCATATCGCTGAAAAATTGAACTTCAAACACACGAGTACCCACGGGACCTCGATCTGGGCGGAAAACCTGACTCCGCGTTATGCCTGGTTCAACGGTCGGGTGGATTATGTGGGGCCGGGGGATAAATTGCCGGACGGGGACAGTGTGCAACTCAATCACATCCATGGTGAGGCGCGGGATCCCGATTCCAGAATTTGGCCTTTTAAACGCATGTGGGCTGTGATGCCGTACGATTCCGTCAACCGGCATTTGGTGGCCAATCATTTGCTCAAGAGTGACGTAGATGATCGGGAAGCATTTGAAGTTTCAGGTGATTGGCAACGTTCCGTGCGCGTCGGCATGGCAGCGGCGGGTGTTCCGTTCAGTGGTGAGGTTGGTTTTGTCAAAGCTGTTATGAATTTTCCCCTGACCCACATGGTGGCCCCCAAGGAACTCTCTTTGACATGTAAGGATTGTCATCGTAACGGTGGCCGTATGGATGGGGTGGAGGGGATTTATATGCCTGGACGGAAAAACAATCCGCTGTTGCATGTCATTGGCAGGGGGTTTGTTGTTTTGACCGTGTCCGGGACTTTGATGCACGCTACCATGCGTGTCATTCTGCGCCGGCGGCGCAGAAAGTGAGGTGCCATGATCAAACATCGCGAGATTTTTTTCACCCGATACGAACGATTTTGGCATTGGTCCCAGGCTTTGTTGATCACTTGTTTGATCATTACCGGCTTTCATGTGACCGGGTTGTTGGATTGGTTGGATTATGAGCGGGCGGCGCGCTGGCATCGAACCTTGGCATTCAGTCTCATCTGGTTGTGGATCTTTACCATTTTTTGGCACTTGATCACCGGGGAGTGGCGGCAATACATTCCAACCATGGAAAAGATGATTGAGGTTATTCATTATTATTCAAGGGGAATTTTTAATCCCAACCTGAGTCACCCTTTCAAAAAAACGCGTCGGTTGAAACACAATCCTTTGCAACGGGTGGCCTACCTTGTTCTGAACGCCTTGATATCGCCTGTATTGTGGATTAGCGGTCTCTTGTTCGTGTATTACAAGGAATGGCCGAAAATGGGTATTCCTTCGGAATGGCTATCGGTTGTTGCGGGTATCCATGTGTCGATGGCCTACGCCATGATTTGTTTCTTCATCCTGCATTTTTATATGGCGTTTGTCAGCGATCCGCCCATGGCATTGATTCGGACGATGATTACCGGGTATCTGGAAGTGGATGATGTGGAGTTGGACCTTGATCGGGAATACAGACTATTGGTAGTGGAGGATGATCCCCTGTTTGCCATGCTGGTCAAAGAGTGGTTTGACGGTGATGCGGATGGCAAAGAGGACAAAATGCTTCCGAAGAAAATAACGGTGTCCCTTGTTGAAAATTTGCAGCAGGCCCTTGAAATTTTGCCAAGGGTCTCTTTTGATTGGATCTTGTTGGATCTATCCTTGCCGGACAGCGATGGTTTGAACACATTTCGTGCGGTCAAGTCCAAGGCGGCGGATACGCCCATTCTGATGATGGCCGACAGGGAAAATGAAGAGATGCAATCAAGAGGTATTCATGAAGGCGCCCAGGATTTTCTCATCAAACACAATCTGAGTCGTCGCATGCTGGCGCGGGCGTTCCGCTT
The DNA here is from genome assembly GCA_002753515.1 of Magnetococcales bacterium. Taxonomy (GTDB): domain Bacteria; phylum Pseudomonadota; class Magnetococcia; order Magnetococcales; family UBA8363; genus UBA8363. The sequence continues at coordinate 61,080 of PEAK01000009.1, read as the reverse complement.
TGCTCTGGAGAGGCACTGGTTTTTTCAAAGACGTTGATTCCTTCGGACAATCCTGTTCGCATTCTGCTGCCCGTGCATAATTCATTGGCCATTGCAGGCGAGTTACATTACAGTGTGGCCTCGGGGGGATGGTTCGTTGGGCAGCAGGGAAGGGTAATCGATCATGCGATGGGGTTCGTCCAACCTGCTGGAGGCCATAGCTGAGTTCTTACATATTTATGGGCATCCCAGAATCGTTGCGGTCTTGATGCTGGGGTTTTCCAGTGGATTGCCGTTGGCCCTGACCTTTGGAACGTTATCGCTGTGGTTGTCCGAGGCGGGGGTCAGTAAAACATCCATAGGCCTTTTTGCCCTTTCGGGTGTGCCTTACACGTTTAAATTTTTATGGTCGCCGTTGGTGGATCGCATGCCGGTGCCATGGCTGACGGATATTCTGGGTCGGCGCCGGAGTTGGGCATTGTTGACGCAATTGTTTCTCATGCTTTCCATTGCCGCCATGGGCTTTACCCATCCCGGGGAGGTTCCCTGGTGGACCGCTGTATTCGCCCTGGTGACCGCATTCTGGTCGGCGACCCAGGATATTGTCATTGACGCTTACAGGGTGGAAATCCTTGAGGAGGAACAATATGGTGCCGGGGCTGCGGTTGTGGTCCTGGGGTACCGTTTGGGCATGTTGACCTCGGGTGCCTTGGCGTTGTATCTGGCGACTTGGTTCGGTTGGACCATGACCTATCTGATCATGGCGGGGCTTATGAGTGTGGGGATGGTGACCATCCTGCTGACTCCGGAACCGGAGGTGCCAATTAGTGGCGCTTCCATCAAACTGGAAAAAAGGATGCGGGCACGGATTGCCGGTATCCATGGCTTGAACGATAGGGGACGTCGGGTCGTATTATGGATATCGGCAGCGGTGGTTGGTCCGTTTGCCGAATTCATGTCGCGAAAAGGTTGGGTTCAAGTACTGCTGTTCATATTGCTTTATAAATTGGGTGACGCCTTGACCGGGGTCATGGGCAATCCTTTTTACACCGAGCTGGGTTTTTCCCGTATCGAAATTGCGGAAATCAGCAAGGTCGTCGGCTTGACGGCGACCATTGTCGGGGCTTTTTTTGGTGGCTGGGTTGTGCAACGCTTGGGCATTATGAAAGCCTTGCTGGTTTGTGGCGTATTGCAATTGCTTTCCAACCTGACCTTCGTTGTTTTGGCGCGCTCTGGCCATGATATGGCAGTGTTTGCGGCAACCGTCCTGATTGAACATTTGGCGGGCGGCATGGGAACCGCCGCTTTCGTGGCTTACCTGTCTTCACTGTGTAACATTGCTTACACGGCCACCCAGTATGCCTTGCTTTCATCGTTTATGGCGTTTGCGCGTACCGTTCTGTCATCGGCTGGGGGATGGATGGCCGATCACATGACTTGGGAGTGGTATTTTTGGGCGACCTCTCTGGCAGGTATGCCGGGACTTTTGCTGTTGTTGTGGATGATGAATCGCTTTCCCGCTGGGGGAGAGGTACAGCAGGTCGTGGAAGATGCGGAATAGGGGGGGGGTGGGTTCGTTTACGCTAATAATCACAGAAAATTGTGGTGCCAGGAGTGATCCGTCAGCCTGACGGCCATGGCAGTACGGCACTGATAGTGCCGGTTCCCAATAGGGATCCGCAAGGTTCGAGGCTGCCAACAGAAGTTGTAATGGGACACCATCAACCGACTCACAGCCTCATGCTCCTCGAACTTCTTTGAAAACGAATACGTTTTTCTCTGATTTCTGGCATTACGAAGATGAGCTGTTCGTGTGGGTGGAGATTCAGGAGCAGGTGAGCAGTGACGAACTGTGCTACATCCTTGACCCTGCGGATGTCATGAAGCCGGACCATCCCAGTGGAACCTTCCGCATTTTCAAGAACAATGAGATAAAAATATTCGGTGAATACCGTGCCGCTCGGCTGGTGTTGGTGGCGTGGGACCGGTTGGAACCAGGGGAATTGCCGGCCAGTTTAACGTAAGGAACTACCGAAATTTTCCGGGGCGGGAAGATCGGGATTGTCAAACGGGTTGTGATGCGGTATGGTGAAGCGCTTTTCGGGAGAGTGGTCTCTTGGCGAAAAAATTAACAAAACCAAAGAGCAAATGGGACTCTGCACGGGGGGATGTGCTATGGCGATCCCGGGCAACGGGACTTCCCCCGATGGCGATGCGCTAACCTTTCTTAACATAATAAAGGAGCTGAAATGGCTGAGTTATTTTCCGCAGAATGGATGAACAAGTTTCAGGAAGAGTGGAACAAGGAAAAGGAGTTGGCTGACGCTTTGGCCGAGATCGACTTCAATTCGAGCATCGCTTACGGGTTTGAAGGTGACGATAAACCGATTGGAGTGATCGTAGTGCAAAAGGGCAGGGTCGTTAAGAGCGGTGCTTATGGTGGGGAACCGGTCAATTGGGATTTGCGCGCCAGCAAAGCCAATTGGGAGAAGTGGATTTCCAAGGGGATCGGCATGATGGGGCTCGGTATGGCCTATACATCGCGTAAGCTGAAATTTAATGTGGGTGACTACGGTGCCATGATTAAAGATCCTCGCATGGCAGGACCATTCATCAAATCCTTCTCGGTGATGGGACGCGTCTGAAGTCAGTATTTTGTCGTACCGCAACCCGTTTTTTTCAGGTGAGGTGCGCTTGATGGTGGGGCCCTGGGCTTTTAAGGTGGTTGGTTCCATGAGGCAATTTGTCGCGTTGATAGCGTTGTCGATAGCGCTTGCGGTCTGGGTCAGCCACCGGGAGGTCTCTTGGGCTGCAGGTGGCAGTGCGGCTCCGGTGGCAACAGGTGCGACTGCGGCCCCTGGTTTGCGGGTCGTCACCGTGGAGGAGGCAGCTATTGGCGCTACGACAACCTTGGGTGGAACGGTTGTGCCATACCGGGAAGTCTCTTTTGCGGCGCAAATGCCCGGGCGGGTTGAGTATGTAGCCGGCGTCGAGGGGGATTGGTTCAAGAAGGGTGTCATCCTGGTTGCTTTGGATGAGGACGACCTCCTGGCCAAGCATCGATCGGCTGAGGCGGCCTTGGCAACGGCGACCTCCAACTGGCGCAATGCCCGAGTGCAGTATACCCGTCAGGTTTATTCGGGATCGAGCATGGCTTCGGACAATATGGGGATGGACATGCCGCGTATGTTCGACCGGGTGATGACCCGTCCCATGTCCGATATGTTGGGGGTGGACAGTCCTGAATTGACGCGCAGGGCGCAGATTTACGCCCAGGGGACGCAGATTGATCAGGCCAGGTATGCCCTTGCCCAGGCGCAGGCCGCCTTGCAGGAGCTTGAGGCCAAATTACGGGATACCAAGTCCATTGCCCCGTTTGCCGGGGTGATTGTGGCCAAACGTGTCGAAGTGGGTGACACCGTGCAGCCGGGAATGCCATTGATCAGCTTTGCGGATACACGGCGTCTCCAAATCAAGGTGGAGGTTCCGGCACGCCTCATGACCGGAATCAAAAAAGGGATGACGGTGCCCGCCAAGTTGGATGTAGGGGGTATCGAAGCGGAGGCGCAGGTGGCGCAGGTATTTCCCATGGCGGATCCGCAGCGGCATACGGTGACGGTCAAGTTGGATCTGGCCAAGGGGTCGTTGGCGGGGCCGGGGATGTATGCCGAGGTGATGATACCCGATGTGACCACGCCGGTGCGCAACATGCCGATCATACCCAAAACAGCGGTGATTTGGCGCGGCTCTTTACCGGCTGTCCTGATCGCGAATGAAGGGAAAGAACCGGAGTTACGCATGGTTCGCCTCGGGGGGCATGTGGAGAAGGAATCGGTCAGCGTCTTGTCCGGCTTGCAGGTGGGGGAAAAGGTTTATGCCGAGCCACCGACTGCCATGATTGGTGGTTGGGATACCCATGGCAAGGAAGTGGAAAAGCCGTCCAAGGCTTTTTAGCGGTTTGTTTGGCTGAACCACCGATCTGATCGGGGGAGTGTTGCCAGTTGCGTGTAGGGGGGTGTGATTGAAGACCTTGCCAAGTCGGGTCGATGGTCGGAATATCCCCAGGGAAGTGATCGTGTTTGGCTCCAGGGCCGTTCTCTCAAGTTGAGGATGTGGCAGTGGGGCGTGTTTGTGGACTCGTGTTTATACACCCTTAATTTCCGGATGTAACAAGGACCATGATCAAAGCCTCCGATTCCAGCGGAAACAAATTGCCCCCACCACCTGAAAAGATGGAAGGGCCTCACCACAACCTTGGCGTGGCCGGCACGATGGCCAAAGCCTTTATCCATTCCCCCCTGTCACCGTTGTTTTTGTTTGCGTGTCTGGCCATGGGGGTCATGGGTTTGTTCTTGACGCCTCGGCAGGAGGATCCGCAAATTTCGGTGCCGATGGTTGATATTTTTGTGCAATATCCCGGTGCCTCATCGGAACAGGTGGCGACCCTGGTTACCGATCCCCTGGAACGGATCATGAGCGAAATCCACGGGGTGAAGCATGTTTATTCTTCCTCCATGCGTGGTCAGGCGATGATCACGGTGGAATATGACGTGGGCCAGGACATGGAGCAGTCGCTGGTCAAGCTGTACGACCGGATCGAGTCCAATATGGACAAGGTGCCCCCGGGGGTGCAACGTCCCCTGGTGAAGCCCAAGGCGGTGGACGATGTCCCCATTGTTACGTTGACGCTGTGGTCGGAGGATATCAACGACAGCGCCCTCAGGGCTTTGACCTTGGACGTGTTGCAACAAATCAAACAGGTTGAGAACACCAGCCAGGGGTTTGTGGTTGGTGGTCGCGCCGAGCAGATCCGGGTCGAGGTATTCCCGGAACGGTTATCGGGTTATGGGATCAGTCTGGATCAGATCGCCCAGACGATCAAGACCGCCAATAGCGAGCAGGGTATTGGTCATCTGGAGAATGGTGATCAGGGCTATACGGTTTACACGGGTTCCTTTCTCAAGACGGCCCAGGATGTTTCGCGTTTGATGGTCGGGACGCGTTTTAATTCGCCGATTTATGTCCGGGATGTGGCCAGGGTATTCGCCGGTCCTGAGGAGACCCGCCAGGTGGTCACCTATACCACGGGTCCCGCTTATCAGGGTGACACCCCTCCGGCCAACGGTGTACCGGCAGTGACATTGGCCATTGCCAAGAAAAAGGGTTCCAATGGTGTCACGGTGGCCAATGGGGTGTTGGCGAAGGTGGCGGAGTTGAAGGGCCATTTGATCCCCAAGAATGTCCATGTATCGGTCACGCGCAATTATGGGGAAACGGCGAACGAAAAGGTGAACGAGTTGTTGTTTAAACTGTTCATTGCCACCATCGCGGTGACCTTGTTGGTTTGGTATTCCTTGGGATTCAAGCCGGCGGTGGTGACATTGGTGGTGATCCCGGTGGTGATTTTGATGACGGTCTTCGCGGCCTTGATCATGGGCTACACGATTGACCGTGTCTCCTTGTTCGCCCTTATTTTTTCTATTGGTATTCTGGTGGACGATGCCATCGTGGTGGTGGAAAACATCTACCGGCGCTGGCTCTTGGAAGACAGGTGTTGCCATTTGATTTCCATCGATGCTGTGCGCGAGGTGGGAAACCCGACCATTTTGGCAACGTTCACCGTGATTGCCGCCCTGCTGCCCATGGGATTTGTCCGGGGTATGATGGGGCCCTACATGTTGCCGATTCCGGCCCTGGGTTCGGTGGCAATGCTGTTTTCCTTGTTCGCCGCATTTATTTTCACCCCATGGCTGGCGCAATTGATCAAACCCAGCATGCGTTCGCTGCATATGCATTCGGAAAAGGAGCATCGTTCCACGGAACGTCTGGAACGGTTCTTTCGTTGGGTTATCCCTGGTTTGCTGGATAGCCGGTTTAAAGGTTTTGCCTTTCTGGGTTTGTTGGTGGCGGGATTTTTTGCCTCAATGCTGTTGTTTTATACCACGGCGGTCACGGTGAAAATCCTGCCGTTGGACAACAAACCGGAGTTTGACGTTGTCCTGCATATGCCGGAGGGGACGGCGTTACCCAGGACGGTCAACGTTGCCAACCGTATGACCGAAATGTTGCGGGAACAGGTGCCTGAAATCACGGCCATGCAAACGTATGTTGGCTCGGCATCGCCATTCAACTTCAATGGCATGGTGCGGCACTATTATTTGCGCCGCAACTCGTGGGAGGGGGATATTCAGGTGCAGCTTCTGCATAAAAAGCTGCGCAAGCGTACCAGCCATGATTTGGCTGTTGCGGCACGCGAGATTTTGACCCCCTATGCCAAGAGGGTGGGGGCGCGCATCCAGGTTGTGGAGATGCCTCCTGGACCACCGGTTTTGCAATCGGTGGTGGCGGAGGTGACGGGTCCGACTGCGGCGATTCGCCGGCAGGTGGCGGAGCATTTGACACAAATTTTTGAAAATACCCCAAACATTGTCGATGCTGACAATTATATCCAAAAACCTTTTGAATTCTGGCGCTTCGAGGTGGATACCGAGAAGGCGGTACGCCGGGGTATCTCCGTGGATGCCATCAACCGTAATCTGGGCATGGCCATGGGTGGTGCGCAGCTCGGTGATGTCAAGGGGGGGAGCATCCTGGAGCCCACCTATATCGTCATCCAGGTGCCGTTGGAAATCAGATCCAAAATTTCCAGTTTGAGTGATCTGCCCATCTCCACTCCGGAAGGGACGGCGGTGCCGCTGGGTGAGTTGGGTCGCTTTGTCAAGGATATGCAGGATCCGGTTATCTTCCACAAGGATTTGCGTCCGGTGGAATTCGTGACCGGGGAGGTGACGGGACGATTGGATGCGCCGATTTATGCCATGTCGGATGTGGAAAAGGTGCTTAAAACCTACAAGACGCCGGATGGGGTCTACATGTCGGGTAATTATCTCGGACCGCCGGAAAATTACAGCCAATCGGGTTTTGAGTGGACCGGCGAATGGACGGTCACCTATGAGACTTTCCGCGACATGGGGATGGCTTTCGGTGCGGCGTTGATCCTGATCTACATGTTGGTGGTTTGGGAGTTCGGCAACTTTATTTTGCCGGCTATCATCATGGCACCGATTCCGCTGACGTTGCTGGGCATCATACCCGGCCATATGTTGCTGAATGCCAAGTTTACGGCAACGTCGATGATTGGTTTCATCGCCCTGGCGGGTATCATTGTCCGCAACTCCATCCTGCTGGTCGACTTTGCCCAGCAAGAGATTCTGAAGGGGGCCTCGGTACGGGATGCGGTTATCCTGTCGTGCAAGGCCAGAACGCGTCCCATTCTGATTACGGCTCTGGCTTTGGTGGCCGGGTCGAGTGTCATCCTGGGCGATTTTATCTTTCAGGGGATGGCGATTTCATTGCTGTTCGGCTCCCTGGTCTCGACGCTGTTGACGTTGTTGGTTATTCCACTGGGTTGTGTGACGGCACAGAAAGCTTTTGTGCATCCTGATCCTGCGGAACTCGCGGCCATGGGTGCATCGGGTATCGAGATTCCGTTGCGGGGTGTGGCTTGTGACCCGGATGCCGGTGCTGCCCCGGTGGAGTTGCACGGGGCACACAAATCGGACTATACGGCTGTCAAGAACGAGATGCGTAAAACGGTGGCCAGCAAAACCGTATCGGACGAAGATTTGCGACTGGGAGGTTCTTCCACGAATAAAGGCCGGTCGGCGAAAAAAGGCAAGACAACCCCTTCGGAAGAAGCGGCGTCCGTTCCGGTTGTGGATCCCCAGATTGTTGTTTCACCGGTTGCGGGTGTTACTGAGACTGACAAGGGTGAAGCAACGTTGGCTGCATCTGGGGAAGGTGAGGTTTCTTCGCGTCAGGAAGTGCCGGGTTTAGAGGTGCCAGTGACTCCCGTGATTGTGTCCAGCACTCAGGAGAACGCAGAGTTGCCCAAAGCGGAGGTGCAACCGGAGTCGGGACATGTGACCGGTGTTGGAACTTCCGCCCCGGTTCGAGGTCAGAAGGGTCAGGGTGGAACTGCCGGGCGTAGGGGAATTCGTTTGAAACCAAAGAGTTTTAATGAAGGTGGTAACGGGGACTTATGATGCCTCGATCGTGTTTGGCAAAGATTGGATGTTCGCTGCTGGGTGTTTTAAGTTTGATTCCAGGATTGGTGTTTGGCGAGGACAGCAAGCCGGGCACAGGACAAGCCAAGGATTTGCCGACGCGAGGTTTGGAGACGCCGCCCCCGGGTCGGGGCTTGGAATCGCAAGGTCGGGATGGTCGTTATTGGGATCCTCCCCCCGGATTCCGCGATGAAGGTGAGGGTGTTCGAGATCGTTCGGGTACGGATGGAGGCCGGTATTCCGGTGATCGAGCTGTCGGGGTGCCGGTGTTTGACGCGCCTTATGTGTCACCGAAAATGGGGGTGTACGATGCTGGGCGTGAGGCGATGGCCCCTGTTGCTCCACCTGGGCAGGATGTGGATCCGGATACTTTGGACCCCAGGCGTGAAATTGACCCCTACTATTTGCGCAAAGGGCGTCGTCCTGCGTATCCGGTCGGGCCAGGGCTCCCTCCGGTTGGCCAGAATGGATTGAATGCCGGGAATCGGGGTGATGGTCTCGGGGGCTATGGTCAGGAGAATGGCTACCGGGTGAACCCCGGAGCGGGTTACCCGGGTGATTATTCCGGATCCGTCGGATACCGAGATGCCCCCCCTTATGCCAACCGCTATGGCGAAGGTCCGGCCTTGGATCGAGGGTGGGCTGGTGATTATTCCGGGCGCGGGGGGTATGATGCCTCCAGAAGTGGTAACAGCACAGGTGGTGCGGCATTTTCCTGGGGCAGTCGCTATGATGCGGTGAATCGCGATAGTCGGGGATCAGGATGGAATTCTTCTCCAAACACGTGGATGCGCCCGTACGATTCTGGATATGAGCGGGATGGATGGAACCGATTTCCCACGGATCCTTACCTGGGGCCGGAGGATTTTTCACTCAATGGTGGCGGCTATCGTGGCCCGTGGCGTTAGACTTGGTATGATGTTTGTCAGTTGTCGGGGCTGTCGGTTTTCTTCAAGGATGTGATTTAACAATGAAGGCATTGGTTTTGGGTCGACGGTGGGTTGGGACGACATGTCGACATATCTTCGAGTGGCAGTGACTGCGTTGTTGGTTGGGATGTCCATTGGTACAGGTCAAGCGGGTGAGCTGCCGTGGGGTAGCGAGTATTACCGTCTGCGTCCTGGGACTGATGGCGGCACAGGGACGTTTCGTCGCGATCATGGGGTAGGTGCCGAGCCAACTTTGCCTGAATCCAAGTCCGGGGGTGCTGAAAAGAGGCGTCCGTGGGGGGAAGTGCCTGCGGAGTTTGCTGAAGGGAATGCGGATCGGCAGCAAACCGGACGTGGCGATGAGGAACGTGTTGATGGTGGTCGCTGGGGTACCATGGGCATGTACCAGAGGCCATCGATGCCCTACACTTTTGGTTGGCCCGATTTTAATTATGATGCTCTCGGTGTGGGATCTTGGTCTCGAAGTTCCGGCTGGGGATGGCGCAGGTTGGGGGAAAGGTATGCGGATCCCGGGTGGTGGGGCAATAGAATGGGGCCTCCTTATTATTATCCAGATCCCTTTGATTGGTGAGTGTGAAACCGGATTTATTGGGAGTTGGGTTGCGGATGATTGACGTCAGGAGTGGCCGGGTCAGGTCTGGTCTTTCAGAAATTCATGCATGCCATGGCAGGTTGTGATGGCCTTCTTTTACAACGTTTTGCCGTTTGGTTTGCGGTTGGATGTGGTCAGGCTGGGGGCTTTGCTTCTGGCCTTTTTATGCTGCGCGTCATGGGTGCGTGCTGAGGATAAAAAAAGTTCGATGGTGGATCCGATTCAGGAATTTTCCGCTGATGTGGTGCGTAAGGGTGCCAAGGATAACAATGGAACGAGCAGGGGACGGATGTATGTCGGTCGCGATGGGGTGCGAACCGAAGGGGAAAGGATGGGGCAGTCGGTGTGGATGATTTTCCGTCCTCGGGAAAAACGGATGTGGATGCTGTCTCCCACAACCAAGGAATACACGGAGTCGGAAGGATTGGACATTGCACGTCCTCCGCTTCCGGATGAGCCGGAAAGTCCGTGTCGCAAGGATCGACGGTTTGTTTGTCGTGAGATGGGGGTTCAAAGTGTTGGAGGGCGGGAGACGCGTCTTTGGGAGATATCCTTGCGTTCCGATCAGGGGGGGGTCAAGCCTTATGGGCGGATGTGGGTGGACAGGCTTTTGAGGATTGCTGTCCGTGAGCTTTATGTCGATGGGTTGGAAGTCACTTTGGAGAATATTCGCATCGAGCCCCAGGCAGCCGCCCTTTTTGAGGTGCCGGAAGGATTTAAAAAGGTGCAACCCGCATCGGTTGCGGGTGGGACGGAAAATAAATAGAGGGGGGGATATTTTTTCTTGCCAAGCCTCTTGGAACCCTGTATATTAGAAATTAATAATATTAGAATAATGACATAATCAGAATTTATCCCCTGGTCTTTGGCAGGGATCACAGCCATAATCGATGGGCGAGTTTTGGATAACTTGTAGTGATTCAGGAAAATGGTTTGCCGCGCACTGTGGTTGGGGGTGGGAAGATGCGATCACTGTCCACGGGTTTTTCGGGATTGGCGCTACTGATGGCGAGTGGGGTGGCCTGTGCGGGTGATGGTGGGGAGCTTCAGGATTTGGGGGGGCGGTTTGGCAGGTTTATGGGTTCGTTTGTCCACGAGATGGGACAATCAGCGGCAAATCGGGATCGTGATGCTGGTGATGGCCGCTTGGGAGGCAGGGGAACGGATTGGAATCGGGACCGTGCTCATGGTGAAAGATACGATCCCAGGTGGGGGGAAGGCGGGTATGGTACGGGAGAGGGGCGGGCACGTGACGTGCGGCGCTATCGGGCCCCGGTTCCCATGTATGACCCTTGGGGGGCGAACCAGTGGGGGGGGTATTGGGGTTCTCCACTGATGGAGTATGACCCTTGGATCTCCTCTTCCCCCTATGCGGATTGGGACTGGGAGATGAGTAAAGGGTATTACGGGGCTGGAGCCGTGGCACCATGGGAACACGGGGCACCCCTGTTACCGGGTCCCGATGGTTCCTGGAATGGGAACCGCTATGGTATCCAAAATGGCTATGGTCCCGGGTATGGTATGGACCGACCGTGGGATACGTTAGGAAATCGGTACTACGGGTCGCCTTATCGGTGGGATGATCGTGCGTGGGGTGGCAATTACCCGTAGGTTGAGTGGGTTGGCTGAGAGCATTTCTTGATTACGAAAGATCAAGGGTATTTTGAGTTGTTGGCATGTCCGGGGGACCAGGGGTGGTTCGCCGGTGTTTTATTCACCGCAGGCGTGCTGGGGGTCTTCCCGTGGATGAGGATCCTTTGCTTTTCCGGCAGGTCGCAGGGTGGTGGTTTTCCTTTTCTTGTGGCGAGGAGTATGGTTATGAGAAAAAAATATTATATGGTAACTTTGCTGGCGTTGCTCGGTGGTATTCTGGCAATGGCTCCTGCGGACTCTCTGGCTTGGTGGGGGCCGGGATGGGGCGATGGTCCGGGATGGAATAACTGGGGAAATAATTGGGGTAATAACAATAATTGGAACAATAATGGTAGCGGTCGTGGTTCGGGGCGGCTCAATTTTAAAATTGAAGGCGATGTGGACGGCTGGACCCGCGATGGCTGGAACAACATGTGGAACAACGGCTGGGGTAACAATGGCTGGGGCAATAATGGTTGGGGACCCGGTGGTTGGGGGCCTGGTGGTTGGGGTCCTGGCGGTTGGGGAGGTCCTGGCGGCTGGGGAGGTCCTGGTGGCTGGGGGTGGTAGTTTGGATAGTTCGATTTTTTGTCCGAAATTTTGTTTTTTAATCAACCTGATGGAGAAAATGTATGAAAAAAACACTGACTGCGATGGCAGTCGCCGCCTTGTTGGGTGGCATGGGTATGATCCAGGCCAAGGAGGCATCGGCTTGGTGGGGTAATGGTCCCGGCTATAATAATGGCAACTGGGGCAACAATTGGATGAACAACGGCAATGGCAACGGCAATGGTAGTGGGAGTGGCCGGGGTTCAGGAAGCTTTGGTTTCAATATGAGCGGCGATGGCGGTGGTTCGGGTAATAATGGTTGGAACAACGGTTGGAACAACGGTTGGAACAACGGTATGAACAACGGCTATGGCTATGGTCCCTATGGCGGATACCCGGGTGGTGGTTGGGGTGGTCCGGGTTGGGGTGGTGGTTATCCGGGAGGTGGTTACGGTGGTCCGGGTTGGGGTGGTGGTTATCCGGGAGGTGGTTATGGTGGCCCGGGTTGGGGTGCCCCTCCGGCTTCTCCAGCACCTGCAGAGGCCGCTCCCGGCAAATAAGCCGGTTGCTTCGGATGGTGTTCAAGGCGGCTCTTCGGGGCCGCTTTTTTATTGGTATCCTTCCCGGGCCGACTGAAACGGAAGCAAACAATCGTGGTAGAGCTCAGGATGATAGATTTGGTTGACATAAACAATAAAATATTTGATTTGCTTAGGGCCGTTGGATCGTGTAGGAGTTCAACGGATATGTACGGGTGTTCATTGAATCGGGTTATTCATCAAGATTGCTCCAAATGGATTTGATGGAGTGATAAATAGATTGTATAATTGTTCAACAAACAATCGTGGGAGAAGAGGGCGATGCAGTGGATTAAAGATATGAAAATTGGCACCAAGCTGATTGCTGCCTTTTTATTCATCTTGGCTCTGATGGCAGGTGTTGGGGGAATTGGCATCGTCAATATGGGTGCGTTGGATGCGGCCGACACGCAAATGTATGAGTATGAATTGCAAGGGGTGAAAATCATCAAGGAGGTCTATATTGATATTAATAAAATCGTCCGTGCAGAAAAAAATTTTTTACTTGCAGCCTCCAAGGAGATGAAAGAGAGATATTTAGGTCAGCTACCTGCACTCTATCAAGAACTCCAGAAAGATATGGCGGAAACCAAGACCAAGTTTTATACCGAAAAGGGTAAGGACTTGGTGGGTAAGTTGGAGTCGGAGATTGCCGAATGGCAATTGGTTCATAAGGAAGTGATCAAAATGGCTCAGGGCGAGGGTGCGGATGCTCTCAAAAAAGCTACCGAGTTGAGTTTTGGCAAGGCTCGGGAAAAGCTCAATGTGGTTGATAAACGGGTCGAGGAAATATCTCACTTCAAGGAAGCCCGCGCCAAGCAAGTATCGGACGACAACACGGCGCTGTACCACGCCAGTCGCAATCTGATCGTGGGATTTACCGTATTTGCTCTGGTTTTTGGACTGTTGCTGGGATTTAGCATATCCCGTTCCATTACCGTTCCATTAAACGAGGGGGTGCGGCTAGCCGAAGCCTTGGCGAATGGCGATTTGACGCAATCGGTTACCATTGATCGGCACGATGAGGTGGGAACCCTGGGTGCGGCGATGAACAAGATGACGGACAAGCTCAGGCAGGTGATTGGCGATGTCGCCGCGGCTTCGGCGCAGGTTTCTTCGGGGAGTACGCAAATTTCCGATGCGGCGCAGGGATTGTCTCAGGGGGCTACGCAACAGGCCGCTTCCATTGAGGAAACCTCTTCGGCCATGGAGGAGATGTCGTCCAATATTTCGCAGAACACCGATAATTCCTCAACCACCCAGACCATTGCACAAAAAGCGGCCAAGGATGCGGAGGAAGGGGGCGCGGCTGTCGGTGAAGCGGTACAGGCCATGAAGGAGATTGCTTCCAAGATCGGAATCATTGAAGAAATTGCGCGGCAGACGAATCTGTTGGCCTTGAACGCCGCTATCGAAGCAGCTCGTGCGGGGGAGCATGGCAAGGGGTTCGCGGTGGTCGCCGCCGAGGTGAGAAAACTGGCGGAACGCAGTCAGTCGGCTGCGGGCGAGATCAGTCAATTGTCCGCTTCAAGTGTCAGCGTGGCGGAGAAAGCGGGCGGGATTATCAACAAACTGGTCCCTGACATACAAAAAACCGCAGAACTAATCCAGGAAATTGCCGCTTCAAGCCAGGAACAGAATCAAGGGGCATCGCAGATTAACCAGGCGATTCAACAATTGGATCAGGTGATCCAGCAAAATGCAGGTGCTTCAGAGGAAATGGCGGCCACGGCGGAAGAGCTGAATGCCCAGGCCGACATGATGGGCCAATCCGTTGCTTTTTTCAATCTGGGGAATCAGTCCAGGATAGTGGGGCGTGGCACGCCGTCCAAGTCTCATCACAAGACCCAGGTCGCCCATATTAAAAAACCGGTTCTTCATGCCGGGAAGAAAAAGGCGGTGGCCTTGCCTCCACCCAAATCGGATGGGGTGGATCTCAAGATGGGCCAAGACAAACATGCCGATGATGAGTTTGAATCATTTTGATTGATTGACCAGGGGAGGATAGGGCTATGAGCGTACCGGGGATTACCGTATCAACGCAATTTTTGACGTTTCACCTGGATAAAGAGGTGTATGCCATTGAGATTTCCAAAATCAAGGAAGTCTTGGAATGGACCTCTTTGACCAAGATTCCGAGGACTCCCGATTTCATGTGTGGGGTGATCAATCTGCGTGGCAGTGTGGTACCAGTCGTGGATTTGCGTTTAAAGTTTGGCATGGCCAAGAGTGAAAGGACGGTCAATACCTGTATCATCATTATCGATGTGGTGCAGGAAGAGGTGACGACGGTGATCGGGGCCATGGCGGATTCGGTCAAGGAAGTGATGGAGCTGGATCCAGAACATATTGATCCCGCCCCCAAGATTGGTACGGGAATGCGTACCGATTTTATGCGGGGGATGGGTAAACAAGGCGACCATTTTGTCATTCTTCTGGATACCGACAAAATTTTTTCCTCGTCAGAGCTTTCGTTACTGCAAAATGCGGGTGCGCAAGGCAAAGGGGCCTTGGCGGGCGAAAAAGCGGCTTAACGCATGGATGCCGCTTTGTTGAATTTTTGACGAAACACGGCAAGGCCACCTATTGGAGACGGTCGCATCCCTCGGTGATGTTACAGAGGGGCGCGGCCGTGTTTTGTTGGGGTGTGGGCCGTTGCGCGACCACGAGCCCATCAATGGGGTGGCAAGACCATCAAAGGCAGCAGTCATGGTAACGGATACGCCAGCTAGGTTATTTTTGATCGATGGCCACGGATATATCTACCGTGCGTTTCATGGTGTGCGCAATTTGGCGCGACGCGATGGTTTTCCCACGAATGCCATTTTTGGTTTTTTGAAAATGGTTCAGAAGGTTTTGGATGAGCATAGGCCGGAATACCTCGCCGTGGCCTTTGATGCCAAAGGGCCCACATTTCGACACGCCCTGGATAAAAACTACAAAGCCAACCGCAAAGCCATGCCGGATGAGCTTTTATGTCAGATAGAACCCATTTTTCGGCTGGTCGAGGCCTTTCGCATTCCCTCTTTTGTACTGCCAGGTTATGAGGCTGACGATATTCTGGGCACCTTGGCGCGCAAAGGGGAGGAGGCCGGGATGGAAGTGGTTCTTGTTTCTGGGGATAAGGACCTGATGCAATTGGTTTCTCCCGCGATCAAAATATTGGACACTGGCAAGGATCGTTGGCTTGGGCCTCGGGAGGTGGAAGAGATCTGGGGGGTACCGGTTGATCGCTTGACGCAGGCCATGGCGTTGGTGGGTGACAGCTCGGACAATATTATCGGAGCGCCCAAGATTGGCCCGAAAACGGCGGCGGAATTGTTGCAGCGGTTTGGCAGTCTGGACGCCCTGTATGCCCGGTTGTCCGAGATACCGCAAAAGCAACGACGGGCCAATCTGGAGCAAAGTCAGGATCAGGTGCGTCTGGCATTGCAGTTGGTGACCATCAACAACAATATTCCTCTGGATATTTCACTGGAAGATTTAAAACGTTGCCCGATTGATCGGGAACGGTTGCTGGCGTTTTATACCGAGATGGAATTCACCTCGTTGGTCAGGCAACTGCAGATGGCTGCCCCCGATGCGGGGCCGCAGGTGGTGGCTGCAAGTCCGACGACATGTCAAACCGATTATCAACTCATTACCACCATGGATCATTTTGCAGCCTTTGCCCAGGAATTGGAAAGGCAAGGGGAATTTTCCATGGATACCGAAACGACAGGAACCGACCCGGTACAGGCCCGTTTGGTGGGGCTGTCGTTTTCCTGGGGTGGGGGGCGGGCGTGGTATTTGCCGGTCGCCCATGTTGCTGCGGCAGCCCCGGAGGGACAGTTGCAATTGGAGCCGGTGCTGCAACGTTTGCAGCCCATCCTGGAAAATCCCCATGTGGTCAAGGTGGGGCAAAATTTAAAGTATGAATATGTTTTATTAAAAAAATATGGGATTGCTCTTTGTGGACCCTTCAAGGATGCCATGGTGTTGTCGCACATGCTCCAGGGTGCCAACCGCCGACACAATCTGGATACCATCGCCCTGGAAGAGTTGGGCCGTACCACCATCACGTTCAAGGAGGTGGCGGGAACGGGAAAGAATCAGGTTACGTTTGACCACGTTCCATTGGATAAAGCGGGACCGTATGCGTGCGAAGATGCAGAGGTGGCGTGGGAAGCGGCGGCCAAAATGGCATCTCTTTTGTCCGGCGTGGCGGATTCCTGGAAGCTATTCACTGACGTGGAAATGCCGTTGATCCCGGTTTTGGGGGATATGGAAAACAATGGTGTCCTCATCGACCAGGGGGTGTTGCAAACCATTTCGGTTGATTTGGGGCGGCGCAGTGAGATCTTGGTTCACGAAATACATCGGTTGGCGGGTAAAGAATTCAACGTGAACTCGACCCAGCAACTGGGGGAGATATTGTTTAACGAGATGGGGATCAAGGGGGGCAAAAAAACCAAGACCGGTTTTTCTACCGATGTGACGGTATTGACCAAATTGGCGGAGGAGGGGCATCCCATTGCCGCCCAGGTGTTGGAATATCGCTCGTTGACCAAGTTGCAGTCGACATACACCGATAATTTGCGGCAGCTCGTTCACCCGGGGACCGGGCGTTTGCATACCAGTTTTAACCAAGCCATTGCTTTGACCGGGCGTCTTTCATCTTCGGAGCCCAACCTGCAAAACATTCCCGTACGTTCAGCCGATGGGCGCGCCATACGCAAGGCGTTCATCGCCCCGCCGGGATGGGTGTTGCTGTCAGCCGATTATTCGCAGATCGAATTGCGACTGTTGGCGCATTTGGCGGATGTGGACCGTCTCAAGGAGGCCTTTGCCGCCGATGAGGATATCCATACCGCCACGGCGCGGGAATTGTTTGCCGCCGATGGGAGGCATGTGGGTCCGGAGGAACGGCGCATGGCCAAGACCATCAATTTTGGTCTTATTTACGGGATGAGTTCGTATGGTTTGGCCAAACGGCTGGAGATATCCAATTTTCAGGCAGCGCGTTACATGGAAGTGTATTTCAACCGCTATCGGGGTGTGCGTGATTTCATGGATCGGACCGTGGCGTTTGCCAAGAGCCACGGTTATGTGACCACGTTGGGGGGGCGGCGCTGTCCCATTCGTGAGATCAACCATTCCAATCGTAACTTGCGCGAATTGGCGGAACGGACCGCCATCAACGCCCCCATCCAGGGATCGGCGGCTGACCTGATCAAAATGGCCATGATACGTTTGCATCGGCAGTTGCAGGAGACGGGGTTGCGGAGTCGCATGATCCTGCAGGTACATGATGAATTGGTTCTGGAAACCCCCGGGGATGAAGTGGAAACTGTTCAGGGATTGGTCCGATCAACCATGGAGTCGGCCATGACTCTGGCGGTACCCCTCAAGGTGGATATCGGTACGGGTCACAATTGGGGGGAGGCCCACTGAAGCCTTGGCCATTTTTTTTCTGGATAAGGATCCGGTGTTTCCGCCGGCGACCCTGGCTGAGGGCAATGGATTGCTTGCCATTGGTGGCGATTTGTCGCCCCAAAGATTGTTGGAAGCCTATTCCCGGGGTATCTTCCCCTGGTTTTCCAATGGGGATCCCCTGCTGTGGTGGAGTACGGATCCCCGGTTGGTATTGCGACCGGAGTGGTTGCATGTTCCGGGTTCCCTGAAGAAAGTGATCAAAAGGGGGGTGTTCAACATCACCTATGACCGGGCATTTAACGAGGTGATTGCCGCTTGTGCGCGTGCCAGACGTCCCGAGGGGGCGGGCACCTGGATCACCAGGGAGATGAAATCGGCTTATATCCGGTTGCATAAGTTGGGGTATGCCCACTCAGTTGAAGCCTGGATACCCGGGGTGGATGGGGTGTCAAAACTGGTGGGTGGGTTGTATGGGGTCGCATTGGGGGGATGTTTTTTTGGGGAATCGATGTTTCATGACCAGCCCGATGCTTCCAAGGTGGCTTTCGCCACGTTGGTTACCGATCTACAACGTTGGGGTTTTTCCATCATCGACTGTCAAATGACCACTCAGCATCTGCTCCGTTTTGGCGCCCGGGAAATTTCCCGGGATGAATTCTTGGCCATTTTGGCACGGGTTCGTCTGCATGGCGTCTCCGCAGGGAGTTGGCAGGTTTCCCGGGACACCTGTCCAACGAACCCGTAACTGCGAAAAACAGCGGTATCCTTTTGGTTCCTTCAATTACGTCTTGTCGCTGGCCTGAAACTTGCTCATCCGCTTGACTGACAGTGGCCGATCACATCCTTGGGATGTTCCATGGGGTGTGTTTCTTTACGACGATTGGGGAAAAAAATATGAAGCCTATTCGCCCCCGGGGACGCCCGATGCAACCCAAAACCCGGAAATTTGGCCGTCGAAGTGCCCTTTTCCTGGGGGCGGTGTTGGGAGGTGTTTTGATCGCATCTTGTCAAACTACCGACATCAAAGCATCAAAATCCCATTTTTTGCGTCCCACCGATCCCCCTGCCCATATTACGGCGGGTGCGGATTTACCGCCGGATGTGATTGCCCAGAAGGATGGGGTTGATCCCGGGACACGTGAAGAGGTTTACACCATTACGGTCACGGAAATGCCAGTGCGAGATTTATTGTTTGCCCTGGCCCGGGATGCCAACAAAAATATTGACGTTTATCCCGGGATTTCCGGTCGGGTGACACTGAGTGCCATCGACCAGACCCTGCCGCAAATTTTGGATCGGGTGTCCAAGCAGGTTGGAATCCGCTACGAAATTGATGGCGAGACCGTCATTGTTTCACCGGATAAGGCTTATCTGAAGATTTACCAGGTGGACTACATCAACGTGGAACGTGATGCCAAGAGCGGCAACAAGGTTTCCAGTCAGGTCTCGACGGGTGAGACCAATAGTGCCAATAAGGGTACGACCAATTTGACGAGCAGTGATACGTCGAGTAATGATGCCAATCAATCGATGACCCACCTGACAACGTCATCGAGCAGCCGGTTTTGGCGTACGTTGACGCAGAATATTCAATCCATTCTCGGTAGCGAAGCCCGGGTTTCGATGGTTGATAGCGGTACCTCGGCAACCTCCGGGGGGGGAACATCTGTGGGCTTGGGCGATAAAATGGGCAAGAGTGGGTCCAGCTCTGGGCCAATTCCCGGGGTGATTCCGGCAGCGGGAGCGGGCGATATTCTGGGGGGCATCGTGCCACCCACGGGCGGTGGTTTGGATACCAATGTCAGCTCGGGAAGTGAACCGCCCGGTACGGTTTCCATCAATCCTGAGGCGGGTATCATTTCGGTATTCGCTTCGTCGGCCCAGCATGATCGCATCCAAAAATATTTGGACACCGTCCTCGATAATGTACACCGCCAGGTGTTGATTGAATCGACCGTTGTTGAAGTTGAGCTGAACGATGACTTTCGCGAAGGTGTCGATTGGAACCAGGTATTCAGCCACACGTCGGGGGTAACGTTCACCGGGGCTTTCTCCAAAATGAATCCTGTTGATTCCCCGATGGATTTCTTCACCATCAATCATAACACGGGTCAGGGGTCCAACGGGCCGATCGGTGTTGCCTTGAAGGCTTTGGAATCGTTTGGTAATACCAAAGTTCTTTCATCGCCCAAGATCATGGCCCTCAACAACCAGGCGGCATTGCTCAAAGTGGTGAGGAACGAGGTGTTTTTCACTTTGGAATCCACGGCCACAGCCACCACCAATAATGGGACCACGACGACGACGGGTACCGCAGCGGCGGCTACGGCCCAGGTTCCGGTATTCAATACCCGGGTCAATACGGTTCCAGTGGGTTTGATCATGTCGGTGACGCCGCAGATATCGGACCAGGATATTGTTAACCTGAATGTCCGGCCAACGATTTCACGTATTTACGCATGGAAGAACGATCCCAACCCCGCTTTGCAGAGAAATACGACCACCACCGGTTTGGAAGCGCCTGTTATCAGCCAGATCCCCGAGATTGAAGTCAAGGAGATGGAGACCATGATGCGGGTGCATTCCGGGCAGGTTGCTGTCATGGGTGGTCTGATGCAGGATGAAACCAAGGAACTGACCAATGGTTTGCCGGTGCTGGGTCGTTTGCCTGGAGTGGGATTCTTGTTCAGTAATCAGGAGCATCAGGCGAAAAAGACGGAACTGGTGATTTTCTTGCGGCCAGTGGTCATGACCCAGGGCAAGCCCAGGGAGATGAAGCCGCAACAGGCGAAGAATGCGCAGAAAATGGTTCATGCGACGGCACAACCGGTGAGAAAGGCGAACCAACAACCCGGGGCCGGCAAGGATGGGTCGCAACCCGGTCAACCCGGCAAGGACATGGGGCAACCTGCGAAGGATAATCCGGTTCCGGAGAAGAAAGAGACCCCGGAAAAGGGTGGTCGGAAAGGTAACGAGTTGGTCCCTACGGAACCTGCTGTGAAAAATCAGGAAATTCCATCGCCGTCGGCCATGGCACCGGGTGGGTCTTACCTTGATTTCACCATGCCCGGGGGCGTGGGGAGTCTCGGGACCAATGGTGGCAATCCGGCACCTACCGGTGGGCTGCCAGCGGATGTTGGGCAGAGTGCGGCCAATACGATTGCCCCAACTCCGGCACGGCCCGCATTACCGCCGGAAGAGCAGGAGGATCCCTCCATGCCCATGGATAATGCGGATCGTCAAGCCTATGATCGGCAGCCGGCCTTGAATCAACTGTCGCAACTGCCTCCGGGTTTCACCCGCTCGCCGGGTCCGGGCAGGGGCAACAATCATGCTGCGGTCGGCCGGGGTGATGTGTTTTTGGAACTGGGTTCCTATCGGCAAAAGGCGTTGGCGGATAACGTGCAGTCCCAGATCAGCGCCATGGGTTTGCCGATTACGCGGGAACAGGCGATTGTGGCGGGTACGCCCTATCAGCGGGTTCGTTCTGGCCCTTACGGCAGTCAGAAGGAGGCGAATCAGGCGCGGGATCGCATTGCCAGTCTGACCGGGATCCAGGCGCGTCTGGCATCGCAATAGGGGATCTGGATTTCCAGGCGTGTTTGTTACACAAAGAGACGATTGATCCCGATTCTGAAAAAGATTCGGGGGTGGGAACAGGACCGATCAAAGGAACGGCCTTCAAAAGCCACGCTGGAAAGCACCTTTGATCGGTTCGTTTTGTGTTTGACAAAAGAAACTTCCCGGTTACGATATTTTACTGAATAATCGTGGAAATTTAAGGGGTAATCAGATAACATGATGCAAGACTGGGTGAACTGGGCTATCCAACCCGGGGGATAGTGACCAGCCCCTTCCCGTGGGTGTCAGGGGTACACGGCGATGCGAAACTTGTTCCAAAATAAATGGTTTGTAGCTTTTCTGATCATCATCGGCATTGCCGCTGTTGCCGTGTTCCTTTTGCTTGGATCGCAAAAGTCTGTGGAACACAAGGGTATTGCCCTGGATCGCGACAAGCTTTCGCAACGGGCCAAGCCATCCCCTGGTGAAGAAAAAGAGTCCAAAACCACCAAAGCAACGGAAACAGCGCCGCAACGGGAGGCGGTGGCTTCGGTTACCCAGTTGAAAGGCTTGGCTTTCGCCGAAATAGACAAGGAAAAACGGGTTCTGGACGAAGGTTCACCCGTATTTGAAGGTGATCGCATCGTGACCGGCTCCAAGGCGCGGTTGATCCTCAAAATGAAAGATGATGCCGTCATTGCACTGGGTGAGGACAGCGAATTCCTGGTGCAGAAATACGCCTTCAAGGTGCGACCGGATAATACGGTCAATGAAGAGGATGGCAACAAGGGCGAGGTGAAGTTGAACAAGGGATCGGCCAAATTCACTTCGGGACGCCTGGGCCAGCTCAAGAGCAAACCATTTCACATGGTGACCCCGGTCGCGACCATGGGGGTTCGTGGTACGGAAGGGTTTATTCAACTGAACGGTTTGGGTGACGATCAGGGGATCGAGGTCATTTCTCTCAGGGACGAGGTGCTGGTGTGGATGGAGGAAATTGACAAAAAGGTCAGTTCTTCCTCTGGCGAGATTCTTTTTTTGACTGCCCTGATTGCCAATGCTGAGGCTGCTGATCTGAGCAAGGCACCCGAGGTGGTCAAAAGAGACCAGATGTTAAGCGGTTCCAAGAAAACACCGCCTGTTGTTTTTTCGGCTCCGCCGGCCAAGCTGGCAAATGCTTATGCCAGCACTGCTGTGCAAAGGCTTCCGGCGGCGGCGAAACAAGCCTTGGCGGACAATCTCGCCAAGTCTTTGGTGGCCAAAGGGGCGGCTTCCAGTGTTGAAGAGGTCAAAAAGATTTTGGATAGGTCACCGGAAGCCTTGGACAAATTAGTGGCGGCGGCTGAAGAAAAATTGCAGGAGAAAACCAAGGAGGATATCGTCAAGGCCATCGAGACGGAGAAACAGCTGGACCAGATCAAGGAAGAGATGAAAGCGGCGGAAACGTCTGGAGACAAGGAGAAGCTTGCCGAGTTGACCGACAAGAAAGCGGCGTTGGAGAGTAAATCTGTCAGTCCGGAAGCTGTTGCCAATGCCAAGGTGGATGACACGGCTGCGGCGGCTGCCCTCGAAAAAACCGCCAGCAAAGTGGAAGATTTTTCCAAAGAAGTGTCAAAGGAGGTGAAAGAAGGCAAAGGTTTGTCTGAGATCCTCGAAAAAACAGCCAGGGAAGTGAAGCAGGAGATCAAAGACCAGGCCAAAGCCATTGGTATTCAGGATTATGACGTGGCTAAGCAGTTGGGAAATGCCGTCAAGGCTGGCTCCGCACCCTTGACGGAGAGTGGTGGCAAGCCGCCAACCCCGGGTGACACAACCAAGCCGGTAGGTACTGAGACCGGTGCCAAGACGGGTGGTAGCGATGCAGCGGGAGGTTCCAAGGATACGGCTGCAACCACTGGCGGTACCGGAAAAGGTGATACAGCGGTTGCCGGGGATACTTCCACCAAATCGGATACTTCCGTCAAATCGGATACTTCCGCCAAACCGGATACTTCTGCCAAATCGGATACTTCCGCCAAACCGGTTGATACCGGGGCGAAGACAACGCCAACCGCTGCTTCCGATCCCAATTCAGTTTTTAATAATGCGTCTCAATCGGCTGCGGCGACTCCGGCTCCCACAGCAAGCACGCCGGCCTCTTCTTCCAATACGAATTCAAATAACAGGCCGGTTCTTAAGACAGCCACCTTTTATGTCCCTCCAGTCATGACGGCGCAGACATTTGCTGTCAATGATGATGTTCCACCGCAAACCATAGTCGGGAAATTGGTGGCAACGACGACGGACACTTCCAAAGTTCTGGCGTATACTCTGACCCCCAGTGATGTATTCACCGTGGATTCGGCGACTGGAACCATTACAACGGTTGCCGCGTTGGACTATGGCAAGGCCTCATCGTACACCTTGACAGCGACGGTCACCGACAATGTGGCCGATACCTTTACGCAAAAGATCACCTATGTTACGGCTACAATTACCATCAATTTAAGCAAGATCAACAAACCGCCGACCGTTACGGTCCCTGGTTCCTTCAGCGTCAATGAGAATGGCCAATTGCCGCTTGCGGGTGTTGTGGTTGCCGATCCCGACAGCTTGCTGACGGGTGGGGACAAAGGGGTGGAATCGGTCAAGCTGGAAGTCAACAATGGTGTGCTGAATCTGACCGACAGTGCGGGGGTGACGGTAACGGCTGGGGCTTCGGGTAGCAAGAGTTTGACCATCAATGGGACGGTTGTTTCCTTGAACAACGTTCTGGGGAAAATCGTTTACAATCCCAATCAATATTATCGGGGCACCGATACCCTGAGCGTGTCGGTCGATGATCTGGGATTTCAGGGGAGCGGGGGGTCGTTAACGGCATCTGGAAGTGCTACAATCGCTATCAAACCGGTCAATTTCCCCCCGGTACTGACCAATACCAACCTGACCTTCTCGGTCGATGAAAACAGTCCCGCTGTGACAGTCGTTGGGGCCGTACAGGCTTCTGCCCCGCATGCCCCCAAACTGACCTATGCCATTGCCAAGGGTAATGTGGGTAATACGTTTGCCATCGATGCCGCCACGGGGCAGATCACCGTGAACAAGGATGCCAAACTCGATTTTGAAACCTTGTCAACCTATACCCTGGAGGTGTCGGTAACCGATAATAATACGCCGCCATTGACGCTTGCCGATGGCAACGCGGTGGTTACCATACAGATCAACAATGTTAATGAGCCACCCACTGTGGTTATGCCCGCACCGGTGAGTGTGTTGGAAGATGGCAAGGCGGAGATCACGGGCATTGTTATCGCGGATCCAGATATCACGTCCAAAACCCCGGGTGGGGACATGACGGCCAGACTGGCGGTTTTGCATGGGGTGCTGACGTTGAGTGATTTGACCGGTGCTACGGTCATTGCGGGGGGATCCGGGTCGAAAAGCGTGACGCTCCAAGGTAAAATGAGCGCCTTGAACAAGGTTATGTCTCAATTGAGCTATGCCCCGGAACTGCATTATAGCGGTAGTGATACCTTAAGCGTTGAAATCAACGATATGGGTAACATAGGTTCTGGAAATCCTTTGACTGTCAGTGGTTCGACCGTTATTACGGTAAAATTTGTCAACTACCCACCTGTTTTTGTCAGCACCACCTATAACTTCTCCGTTGATGAGACGGCGAAGGTTGGGACTGTCGTGGGCTCGGTGAGTACGACCGACATTGAAAAGGATCCGCCAACCTACGCGATCACGGGTGGTAATACCGGCAACGCGTTTGCCATTGATGCAACGACGGGGCAGATTACCGTTGCCGCCAACGCCAATCTGAATTATCTAAACCTCCCGGTGTATACATTGACGGTGAGTGCCCAGGACGGGCCCGATGCATCCCCGGCGGTGGCCATCGTACCTGCCAAGGTGACCATTTCCCTCAAGAAAATGAACAGGCCACCGTTTATTACCGCCCCCTCCACTCTCAACGTTTTGGAAGAGACCCAGGCCACTATCACCGGCATTCAGATCGGCGATCCCGATTTGACCCTGATCAGCCCGGAAAAAATCCAACTGACGTTGACGGTACAACATGGAACCTTGTCCGTTTTTTCGGATCACAGTCAGTCCAGTAAATCGCTGGTGTTGTTGGATACCCTTGCCAACTTGACCAAAGCATTGACCAATCTGAACTATCTCGGGGACACCCTGTATTATGGGGCCGATTCGCTTGCGATCGAATTGAACGATATGGGCAATGTGGGTAGCGGAACAACGGTTCCCGCCGCAACGACCGTCGCCATGACGCTGACTGCGATTAATCATGCGCCAACCCTGACCGCCATCGCTGATGTCACAGTCAATGAAAATGCGACAGTGGGTCCGCTCTCCTTTCAGGTTGCGGATCTGGATACTGCGGCCAATACGCTGACGGTCACGGCCGATTCATCCAATCCCACTCTGATTCCTGTTGTCAATGTGGTGATTTCCGGTACAGATGCCAACAGGACAGTAACGATTGCACCCGTTGCAAGTCAGTTTGGATCCGCCACCATAACGCTGACGGTTTCCGATGGCAGTAAAACGGTTGGTTCGACTTCCAAAAGCTTTAAAGTGACGGTCAATCCAGTGGCCGACCGACCCACTGTGACCCCTGCGACCACCAATGAGGATGTTCAGACCACATCGGGATTGGTGATAGGGCGCAACAGTGTCGATGGTGCCGAAGTGACCCATTTTAAAATTGCCAATATTACCAACGGTACTCTCTTCAAAACCGATGGTAAAACGATGATCGCGGAGGGAGATTTCATTACCGTCGATGAAGGGGCGACCGGGTTGCGGTTTACTCCGAAGCTGAACCAGAATTCTGCGGATGGCACTGTCTTTGGTTTTGATGTGTTTGCTGCGACGGGTGCCGCTGCCAACAAGGTGGGGCCGGACAAAGCGACGGCGGTGATCACTGTGACGGCTGTCAATGATGCCCCAGTACTCACCATGCCGGAGGATCAAAGCGGCTTGCAGGAAACCGCGTTGAAAATTCTGGGTTTAAGTATTGCTGATGTTGATGTTGGAACGGGTACGGAAAAGGTGACCTTGACGGTGAATCATGGGAAATTGACCTTGGGCACTACCAAGGGGCTCACCTTTAATTCCGGCAGCAATAATTCTTCCGCGATGATTTTTTCAGGTACCCTGGCCGATCTGAATACGGCGTTGGCGGGTTTGACGTATCTGGGGGACTACTTGTTTTACGGTACCGACACGTTAACGGTGAAAGTGGATGATCTGGGCAATTCCGGGGCTGTGAACACCCCCTTGACCGACACCAAGTCCCTGACCATTACCCTGACGCACGTGAACCATCCCCCGGTGGTGACCCAGGGGACTGCGGCGTCAACTTTCACTGAGACCGAGGGGTTGGGTACCAATACACCGATTTTGCTGGATAAAACCGTCCAGGTTGTCGATGTCGATAATGCCAATCTGACCAGTGCTACCATTGCCCTATCCAGCGGATTTGATCCAGGCAAAGATCTATTGAGTTTTGTCGGAACCACCAAAATTAAAACAAACTGGAACGCGACAACGGGTGTATTGACGTTGACGGGAATGACTACGGTTGCAGATTATCAACTGGCTCTGCGTGCCGTAACTTATACATCCTCCAGTCATGATCCGGCGGCGGGTGATCGAGAGATTACGGTCACCGTGTCGGATGGAACCGATTCCAGTACAGCGGTGATCTATACCGTAACCGTTGTTCCAATCAACAATCCCCCCCTCATGACTGCGGGTGGCACGTTAAATTACACTGAAAAAGATGCAGCGACCCCTTTTGATACGACGTTGACCATCTCCGATCCCGACAATGTGACCATGGCCGGGGCAACGGTGACGATTACCAGCGGCTATCAAAAAGATGTGAAAGATTACGATGTCCTGGGCTTTACCAATACGACCAAGATTACCGGAACCTGGGATGCAACCGCAGGCAAATTGACGCTGGCGGGGGTAGCGAGTACAACGGCCTATCTCGCTGCCCTTAAATCGGTGACATTTTATCATAATGGGTCCAACCCCACGGCTACGGATCGTATTCTTGCGACGACGATCACGGATGGAACCGACAGTTCTGTCGCTGTGACCAGTACGGTCAAGGTGACACCCGTCAACGATGCCCCGGTGATTGTGTCCACGGGAGCCGTAACTTATCTGGAAAAGGCTGCACCGGTTGTCATTGACGCAGCCATCACGATAAGCGATGCCGAGGGGGATTCCATTGCTTCGGCGACGGTATCGATTACCGGCAGCGATGGGACGACGATCTACCCGGAAGACCGCCTTGCCTTTGCTGGACAAACCGATGTTGCCCTGGCCTATTCCAATGCGGATGGTATTACCGGGACCTACAGCAAGACGACCGGGGTGTTGACTTTGACCGGGACGGCAACCGTAGCCCAATATCAGGCGGCATTGGCCACGGTGACCTATGCCAACTATGACGCCACCACTGGATTGATCAACTACAATGTCACAGGTGGTTTCCGTAAGGTTAAATTTACGGTTACCGATACGGGTACGCCGCCCGCACCCATGACCAGCACGGCTGTGTCCGATACGGTGACGGTGGTTCCGGTCAACGATCCCCCGGTTTTGACGGCACCCACCGCAACGGTGACCTATACCGAAGATGCCACGCCGGGAGTGATCACGCCGGCTATGAGCATTGATCCCAATAGCCAGTTCACCGTGACGGATTCGGAATCGAACCAGATATTGGGCGCAACGATTGTCCTGTCGGGAATTCCGACCACCAATGGGGTGGGTCCGGCTGACACACTGCAGTTTACCAGTCAAAATGGCATTACCGGAACCTGGAGTGCGGTTACGCACACGTTGACGTTGACGGGAACGGCCTCCATAGCCAACTATCAAACGGCGCTCAGATCGGTGACCTATATCAATAACAGTCGCGATCCGGGAGCCGGAACCCGGACCTTGACCTGGACGATGACGGATAACGGCGGTGTTGCGAATGGCGGCAATCCCACCAGTATTTCCGTGACCAGCAGTCTGACCGTGGTGGCGGTCAATGATCCCCCGGCCTTGACGACAACAGGTGCCATTACCTATATCGAAAAAGCGGCAGCGACCATCATAGACAGTGCTATTGCTGCGACCGATGCGGAAGGGGATACCATAACCGGTGCAACGGTTAAGATTACCGATAACAATGGCGTCACGGTTTATCCCGAGGATCGTCTCGCGTTTGCGGGTCAGACGAATGTGTCCGGGGGTTATGCCAATGCCGATGGCATCACGGGAACCTATGACAAGACAACCGGCATTTTGACGATGACCGGCACGGCAACATTGGCCAAGTACAAAGCGGCGTTGGCAACGGTGACCTATGCCAATTATGATGCGGTGACGGGTCTGATCAACTACAACCCGACCGGCGGGATTCGCAAGGTTGGTTTCACCCTTACGGATTCGGGCGTTCCCTTGGTTGCGACCAGCAGCATGGTGACTGCAACGGTAACGGTGGTTCCGGTGAACGATCCCCCGGTGGTGACGGCCCCCACCGCAGCGGTGACCTATGCCGAAGATGCCACACCGGGAGTGATCACGCCGGCGATCTCCATTGATCCCAGCAACCAGCTCACCATTACCGATTCGGAGTCTAATGATATTCAAGGGGCTACTATCACTCTGACTGGGATTCCGACGACCTCCGGAGATGGCCCGGCTGATACATTGCAAATGACGACACAAAACGGCATCTCTGCCACCTGGGATACTACCACTCATATTTTGACTTTGACTGGAACGACGACCCTTGCCAATTATCAAACGGCGCTGCGGTCAGTGACCTATATCAACAACAGCCGTGATCCGGGTGCTGGGACTCGGACCTTGACGTGGCAGGTTACGGATGTTGGGGGTTCAACGAATGGCGGCAATCCGACCAGTACTGCGGTAACCAGTTCGATGACGGTGACTGTGGTCAATGATCCCCCCACGGTGGCCAACGCCGCTTCCAGCGTCAGTTATGTTGAGGATCAGGAACCTATAGGCACTACCAATCTGAAGCACAAAAAGGTGATCAGTTCCACTGCGACCGTCACGGATCCAGACAATGGTACCCTTTCAGGCGCAACGGTTACCATTACCCCGGCTACCTATATCAATGGACAGGACGCCTTGGCGGCGACCGTCTCGGGCAATGTGACGGCCACCTGGAGTGCCGGAACGGGGACGTTGACTCTTACTGGGACCGATACCAAGGCAACCTATCAAACGGTATTGCGAACGGTAACCTATCAAAATACCAGTGACAACCCAACTTACGGTTCTCGCCTGGTCCAATATGTGGTTACCGATTCCGGTGGATCCGGCAGTTCGACTACGGCGCTGGCGAGTATGCAGAGTACGGTGACTGTTTATCCCATCAATGATGTACCGGTGTTTACTTCCACGCCAGCCACATCTACTTATAATGTGAGTCTGGATCCAAATAAAAATGTGGCGACTACGATCGATAGTGGAGTTGTTTTCACGGATAGTGAGAGCGATACCATCTCCGGTGCTTCTGTCGTCATCAGTGGTAATTATACCGCTGCAGATGATGTCCTGAGTCTTCCTGCTGCGGCCAGCACCTATATTACCGGCGCAACCAGTTCCTATGCGGGTGGAACTTTGACAATCACGGGTAATGGTACTATTGCGGCTTATCAAGCGGCTTTGAGGGCGGTGCAATATAAGAATGCCAGCAACGCCAGTCCCACGGCTTCTGTGCGCTCCATCACTTATACGGTAACGGATGCCGGTACCAGTTATTTAAGCGGTGGGGTTGTTCAAAGCACTCCCCAGTCCGATCCTAAAACCACAGCATCGTATATTTCCCAGGTGACTGTGGTGGCGAAGAACACCACGGTGGGTAATGCAGCGGCAGTGGCGGCTTTATCCGCCAATGCCAATACCTTTTTCAGGAATGCCGTGACCAGTTTGGCGGGTGCCACGCCCCAGAGTATTACCTTTATCAATGATAATATCAGAACCATGATATTATCCAAATTGAACCATCAACTCACTGGAAGCACAGCGGGTATCTCCAGTGTCGGGGATATTATCGACACAATGGATGTTTCGGTCACAAACACCCCCAAGATTCTTGTAGGAATGCGTGTTCAGGCTTTGGGTACCGTGTTGGCGCGGCTTCCCAGTTCGGTGAAGAATTCCCTTTTGGCAGGTGTATTGGTCAATGCCGCCCCTTACGTTGGTAATTCAACCGTCGATATCCTGGTAACGGTGATACCATCTATCGCGGGTAACATGATCACCTTTGACGGAACCAACTCCAAGGTAGATGTTTCATTTTCCGGGATCTCAATTTCTTCCATCAATCTGGATACGTTGATCTCTTCCTATGATGGAATTTTGGCGAGCCTGAAGACAGATGGCAATCTGACCTTTTTCCAGGGGGGAGGTGTACCCAAATATGTCGTGACCGGGGTATTGGGAAGCTCGGGTGATTCCACCTACAGTGGGATGGTCGCCCAGGGTATCTGGTCAGCGGTCACCGGTAATTCCTCCAATGTTCCCAATGCGGCAACCGGGATACGTTTGGACCATTATCTCCCGGGGAAGATTTCCACTATTCAATTCAATATCACCGGCAGCAGCAATGGTGGCGTCACCCTGGTACCATAAGTAATGGTGCTGGTGACGTTCAGGCGGGATGGATCCGGGATGGCTGTCAGGTCAGGTGGTATTTTTTGATCGCGAGTGGATCAGCTTAGTTTGATATTCGGTAAAACTGCCTATTATTGAAGATATCTTGGGATTAAGCACCCTTGCGCACACGGGAATCCAAGTCAGGTCAGATTTGGATTCCCGTGATCATTTGGGTGCGCAACGATTGGGGTGCGGGTCTGTAAGCTTCTTAAGGATGGTCTTACCCCATGCCCGGTCGGTCGGGCGCTGGGGGTGAGGTTGTCCTGGTTCTCCGACTTGATGGTGTCTTTTTTGAAGGGGTGTTGGAGGGTTTGGTTAAACCGCAGCTATCTTGGAATGTGCAGTTATTGTCATCCCCGCGAAAGCGGGGATCCAGAGAACCTTCCTACTTTCCCTGATTTTCTGGATTCCCGCTTTCGCGGGAATGACGCAGGAAAACTACGTATCCCGCGTTGGTTGCGGTTTACATATAATCTTTGTATTTGCAGACGACCACACCGCACACTTGAATTTCGCTTTTGACATCGATAAGCGGGTAGCGGGAATTAAGGGGTTTGAGATATTGCTGGTTCCCATGAAGGATCAACTGTTTGAAGGTTGGGCGATTTCTTCCCTCACGGGCGACCAGGAATTGGTTGTGTGAACCTTTGCGGGTCGGATCAATGATGATGACTTCACCCTCGTAAAATTCGGGCTCCATGGAGTCGTCGGGAACCTTCAGGGCAAAGGAGCGATCACTGGCTCGAGGGGCAACCGGAACCCAGGAGGAAACATCGGGCGTGAATTCTTCTGCGGCCCGACCGCAATATTTGTCCATTTCGTCCCAGGAAATGAGGGGGATACGGGCAATGAGCGGGTAGGAACGATAGGTTTCCCCATCTTCCCGGACACCGTTGAACTCAGCGGAATAGGGGGCGGCACCCGGGAGCGCCATTTCACCGCGACCGTTATCCAACCAGATGGGATCGACGCCACAGGTCAAAGCGATGGCGACGGTTCTGCGGGATGAGCGGGAGCGTCCGCATTCCAGTTTATGAACGGCTGTTTGGCTGATTCCCACCTTATCGGCGAGTTCCTTTTGCGTGAGTCCCGCATGCTTTCTGGCTTGTTGAATTCGTTCGCTCAGAGTGTTAGTCATGGTAAATTGTTGCCTCCTGTTGTGTTTGGGTCAACTGGGTCAAACAGCTTGTCTGGGCCAGTGTGACGGTGAGAAAAAAACATTCTCACTTAAAGAATTTTAGAATAAACACTGTCGGGTACGACTTCAATGTTGGAGTAAGGGTACTCCTTTCCGATGCGCGCTATCCTTGGTTTGAACCTTACAGGGAACAGCAGGCAGCTTCAGTGTTTCCGGGGTACTGCTGGACAGGTCCCTGAATCTAGGGGTCCAAGTTAGATGAGAATAATTCTTTAATTGCGGGCATTCAAGTGTCCTTGTCTATAGATCGGTCATTTTTTTTCAAAAAGGGCAAATAGTCGGTTCAGACGGGTTGAAATTGTACAAAGTTTCATAGAATATTGATATTAATAGACATTTCCACTTTTTGTGAAACTGAATCGGCGTTTACAATCCAAAAAAATGATTTAAGTATCAATACTCTTCCGTTATGGTAGCTTGTCACAGGAGGCACTTCATGAAAAGGAAAGGTTTTTCGCCAAAACCCAAACAGCCCAAAGATCGCAGCCCGGAGGAAAGGGAACAGGCGATGCAACGTATTGTCGGTGGGGCGATTGGCAACCGGGACAAACGCATGGCGGGTTACCGAGAGCAATCGTTGCGCATTCACCCCTGGGTCTGTGCCCGTTGTGGGCGTGTATTTGATCAGTCGAATATCACGGAGCTGACCGTTCATCATAAGGACCATAATCACGACAATAACCCCGCCGATGGCAGTAATTGGGAAAATCTTTGTATATATTGCCATGATAACGAACATTCACGGTACGTGGAATATCAGCCGGACGAGGCTATCACGATGGCAAGGGACGAACAGGATTTGGCCAAATACAATCCCTTTGAAAA
The DNA here is from genome assembly GCA_002753515.1 of Magnetococcales bacterium. Lineage (GTDB taxonomy): Bacteria > Pseudomonadota > Magnetococcia > Magnetococcales > UBA8363 > UBA8363. The sequence goes on along the minus strand of PEAK01000009.1, from coordinate 28,024 downwards.
TCTGAAAGAGTTGTTAGGCAGGAAGTAGCAGGATATGCTTTTTCCTCTTTTTCATACGACAACGGAAAAATGAAATAGACTCACAAATTTTTCAAGAAAATAGACAACAAGTTGAAATATATCAGAATTCATGGTTATTGTTTGGCTCTTGATTTTGGCGTTGCCAATCTTCAAGGAATACGTTTGTCAAAAACCGTGAAACTGTTTCGTTTTATAGCAAAGGGGCTGAAGGCACGGGTTACCCATCCTTTGCGATCTATAAAATAAAGAGGACAAAAAAAATGGAGAGTGACATGATGGGCGAGAATCAAGACATTTCTGGAAGTCATAAATCCTTGGTTTCATTTGAGCTTGTGCCCAGGGATCAAGAATCCCTCCATGAAGAGCTGACAATGATCAAGATGGGCTACAAAGCTGTTTCATTGATCAATATTCCCGATCTCCCGCGTTTTTCCATGCGTTCCTGGGAGGGCTGCGCATTGGCGCGCCAACATTTCGCTGCGGCGATTCCGCACATCCGTGCCCGCGATCTGAATCCCGATCACCCCCTGCCCATGGTGGATTATTTGCGTGAGCATCGTATCAACCAAGTGCTGGTGGTCACCGGGGATGTTCATCCCGATCCCTTTTTTCCGCAATATAAAATCCGCTCGGTGGATGTGATTCGAAAATTCAAGGCGGAGATGCCGGAAGTCAAAGTCTATGCCGCCATCGATCCCTATCGATCCGGTTTTCAAGAGGAGATGTCTTACGTTCGGGAAAAGTTGAGTGCCGGAGCGGATGGATTTTTCACCCAACCATTTTTTGATCTGCGATTGATGCAAATTTATGCCGAATTGCTGGAAGGGCAAGATATTTATTGGGGAATTTCCCCCGTGACCACCGCGCAATCCCAGGGGTATTGGGAAAAACGGAATCTGGCTATTTTCCCCCGTTCTTTCCAGCCGACAGAGGAATGGAATATCGAATTTGCCCATGCCGCCATGGATTTTGCAATTCGTCGCGGTCAGCATGTCTATTTCATGCCCATCAATCGGGACCTCAAAAGCTATCTGGATGGATTGTTCCCACCCGTGCGTGGGTAAATTTCCGCCATCCGCTTGACAATCTAAAGGGGTCTGCTGATCACCAATTCGACCGTCCCATCGGCATGTTCGTGGGTTTCCACCAATAGGCCGCGTTCCTGGAGGCGGGGATAGAGCGGGTGGGGTATCCGGCTATGGATGACTTTCAGGGAGGAACCCGGTGCAAGCTTGGCCGTTGCCTCAAGGATCAGTACCATGGGTTGCGGTGGCGGGTGGAGGCGTACGTCCAATTCAAGGGTTGGTTCAGGGGTGGATTGCATGGAGGGCCTTCCGCAGGTTGTGACGTTAGGGGGAGTGTTCGCATTTTCATGATCACGATGGCATTGTCAATCCTTATTATTTAAGTGGGTGTGAGGGTACTCAAAGGAGATGTGGGTGATGGAAGGGGCCTTTTTGCCATTGTTTCTCGATATGAAAGGTCGGGCCTGTCTGTTGGTTGGCGCGGGCGAGGAATTGTTACGCAAGGGGGATTTGTTGTTGCAGGCGGGTGCCCGTTTGCGGTTGGTTGCACCGCAGGAGATGGTGGCTTTATGGCCTGAGACGCACCAGGGACGTATTGATTGGCTCGGCACCACCTTCAGCCCCGATCACCTTGAGGGTGTCTGGTTGGTTGTCAGCACGCACGCGAACGATGCCATCAACCGGACTATTCGCAGGGAGGCGGAGGCACGGGGGGTGTTTGTCAACGTGGTGGATCAGCCCGAATTTTGTAGCGCCATCTGGCCGGCGTTGATTCGCCGTTCCCCGGTTGCGGTGGCCATCTCCACCGGGGGTACGGGACCGGCGTTATCGGGTTGGCTGCGGCAAAAAATCGCCGAACAACTCCCGGATAATCTGGGGGAGATGGCGTTATGGTTTTCTCAATGGCGGAAGAAGATGGCTCCTGCGTTATCTTCTCTTGAAGAACGCGGTCGTTTTTGGCGCCATCTCTTTGCGTGCGGGTTACTGGATCGCTATGCCCGAGGTGACCGGCTGGGAGCCGAGCAGATGATACTGGAGGCGGCTCAACAGCGCGAAAAAAAGGACCGGGTCCAGGAATGAAATGGTTGCCATTGGCCTCATCCTGATGCAAACTAGCGCCCCAGACCTAAACAATTGACAAGGAGTATATTCGTGGCCAATCCAATTCGAGTCGCTGTAACCGGTGCTGCCGGGCAAATTGCGTACAGCATTTTATTTCGTGTTGCCTCTGGTCAGGTTTTTGGGAAGGATCGTCCCGTCCACCTGAAACTGTTGGAAATCACCCCCGCCATGAAAGCCCTGCAAGGGGTCGCAATGGAACTCGCTGACTGCGCTTTTCCACTTTTGTCCGGTATGGACCTCACGGACAAAGCGGAAGAAGCTTTTGACGGTATCAACTGGGTCTTCATGGTCGGTGCCAAACCCCGGGGACCGGGCATGGAACGGGGTGACCTGATCAAGGAGAACGGGCCGATTTTTGTCGGGCAGGGCAAGGCGTTGAACCGGGGTGCCAATGATGTGCGGGCCATGGTTGTGGGTAACCCCTGCAACACCAACTGTCTGATTGCCATGAACAACTCCGATGTCCCGAAGGATCGTTTTTCCGCCATGATGCGTTTGGACCAGAATCGGGCGCAAAGCCTGCTTGCGGAAAAGTCGGGTCAACCGGTTACGGCAGTGACCAATATGGCCATCTGGGGTAACCATTCCAACAATCAATACCCCGATTTTGAAAATGCCAAGATTGGCGGCAAACCGGCGGCCCAAGTGATTACCGATCAGACCTGGTTGCAGGAAACCTTCGTCAAGACGGTGCAAAATCGCGGTGCCGACATCATCAAAGCCCGTGGCGCTTCCAGCGCGGCTTCCGCTGCCAATGCGGCCCTGGATCACGTCATTGACCTGATGAATCCCACTCCCGCTGGGGATTGGCGTTCCGTGGCCGTGTGTTCCAATGGTCAATACGGCGCCGACAAAGGGCTTATTTTCGGCTATCCGGTGCGTACCACCAAGGACGGCTCCTATGAAGTGGTCGAGGGATTGCCCATGACCCCTTGGGCCAAGGCCAAGTTTGATGCTGTGCATGACGAGTTGCGCAAGGAGAGGGAGGTTGTTAAACATCTCCTGAAATAACATTTCCCGGAGTCGGTTCATGCCGGAAATGAAGTACGTTATATTGCTCGGCGATGGGATGAGTGATCAGCCCATCGCCGAGCTGGGTGGACGCACCCCCCTGATGGTGGCCAATACCCCCAACCTGGATCGTATGGTCCGTGATGGGATCGGGGGGTGGTCATTAAATACCCCTACGGGCTACTATCCGGGTAGTGATGTCGCCAATCTCGGGGTGTTGGGCTACGATGTCACCCAAGGGTACACCGGTCGTTCCCCCTTGGAGGCGGCTGCCATGGGGGTCACATTGGGCGCGGATGATCTGGCATTCCGCTGCAACTTGGTGACTCTTGAAGACGGTTTCAGCCGCATGGACGACTTTGCGGCGGGGCACATCGCCACCTCGGAAGCGGCTGCAATCATACCCCTCCTCAATGACGAACTGGGCAGTGATGCGTTCCGTTTCTATCCCGGGGTCAGCTATCGTCATCTCCTGGTATGGCATGGGGGGGGCGACAAGGTTACGACCACTCCACCGCACGATATTTCCGGTCGCTTGATTGAAGAGTATCTCCCCAATGGTGCCGATGCGGCTCCCATACATCGTTTGATGGAACAATCGCAACAATTCCTGCTGGCGCATCCGGTCAACCAGAAACGCTTGGCCGAGGGTCTTAAACCGGCCAACGCCATATGGCTCTGGGGCCAGGGGCGCAGGCCCGAGCTGCCATTGTTCGTTGATCGGTATGGCAAAACCGGTGGGATGATTTCCGCCGTTGACCTGATGCGTGGGATAGCTGTTCATATTGGCTTTGAACCGTTTACGGTACCCGGGGCGACGGGATGGTTGGATACCAATTATGAAGGTAAGGTTGCCGCGTGCCTGGAAGGGTTGCAACGCCATGATCTCATGTTTGTTCACGTGGAGGCCCCGGATGAGGCGGGTCATGGCGGACGGCTGGATCTAAAGATTCAAGCCATTGAAGATTTTGACCGGAGGTTGGTGGGACCTGTCTTGGAAGCCTTGGACAAACGTGGGAACTTCCGTGTCTTGTCCCTGCCCGATCACCCGACTCCGATAGCCTCCAGGACCCATAACTCGGATCCGGTGCCGTTTGCCCTCTTTGGAACCGGGGTGATTCCTGATTTAAACCGTGTTTACGATGAAACCTTGTTGCAGACCGGCTCCCTTTCTTTCAGCCCGGGATGTGACCTGATGCCTGTTCTGCTGCATTCCAAATCCATGGGTCACGCTGGATAATCGGGCTGTTTTCTTTTGTTCGTTGGCCACAACCATGACCCAATCCGTCCATCATCCACCAGTCGAATTGCTGGAGCGCCAGGTCCAGGGGTTGACAACCCTGCTGACGCTACAGGAGGAGGCGCGTAAAGCGGAAAGCCTGGCGCAATTGGGCTTTGTGGTGGTCAATGAAACCCTGAGGTTGGTTTTTTATGCCCAGGCCATTTTTTGGCGCTGGTCGGCATCGGGTAAAGTGACCATTGCGGCGGTTTCCGGAGTGCCCCGGTTTGATGCCAATGCCCCGCAAATGGTTTGGTACCAAAAGGCCATCGACCAGGTGCATCAGGCCCCGGGGTTCGACCAGATTCAAGAATTGCCACTGGATCGTCTTCCCAAGGAATTGGCTGTCGAAGGGGAATCGTGGATACATGCGAGTGGCTTGTGGTTGCCGCTCAAACACCCGCGAACAGGGGATGTGTTGGGTGGTCTTTGGTTGACCAGGGATCGGGCATGGGAAGAAGGGGAACGCATACTCCTGGAGCATTTGCTGCAAGGTTATGGTGAATCCGTGGCGCTGTGGCAGGGGAAGAGATATTCCGGGAGGCAGGTGCTGAAAAAATTGCGGGAAGGCTTGTGGTTGCTTTTGGTTCTGGTGGTCCTGCTGGCGATGTTTGCAATCGATGTGCGCCAATCGGTATTGGCACCTGCGCGGGTGGCGGCGGTCAATCCTTCTTTGGTGACCGCCCCAATGGATGGGATGGTGGCGCAATTTTTTATCGAACCCCATGCTGCGGTCAAAAAGGGGGCATTGTTGTTTGCCCTGGATGTTACCGAGTTGAAATCGCGGCATCAACTGGCCCAGGAAGAATTGGCTTTGGCTGAGACCCAGTTGCGCAAGGTGGAGCAGCTCGCCTTTTCCGACAAGGAGCGCATGGCGGAAATCGCTACCCATAAAAATTTGGTTCGTGAGGCCTCTGCCAAGGTTGCCTATGCTGCGGAGTTGTTGGAACGAGCCTGGATCCATGCGGCCGTTGACGGTATCGCGGTGTTTAGCGATCCGTATGCTTGGCTGGGTAGACCGGTACGGTTGGGTGAAAAGGTGTTGGAGATCGCTGCCCCCGAGCATGTCGAGATGACCATGGAGCTGCCGGCAGCGGAGGCCATGCCGTTAGCAATGGGTTCGGAGGTGGTGCTGTATCTTGATAGTGATCCCTTGCGCCCCTTGGCGGGACGGTTACGTTTTGCCGCCTATGAAGCGACCCCTTCGGCTGAAGGCAAGCTGGTCTATCAACTCAAGGCGGAGATGGCGAACGGTCATCCCTTGCCACGCCTGGGATTGAAAGGGACCGCCAAGATCTATGGTCCTGAAGTATCGCTGTTTCATGCCTTGTTTCACCGTCCGCTGGCGGCTTTGCGGCGAATGGCCGTGTTGTGACCGGGACGCCACATCTGCCTTTGTTACGCCAGGATCTACGCCTCTTACCCGGGGGGACCGGGCCGGGTGGGGCACCGACCTGGTTGTTATGGGATCAACCGCGCAATCAATTTTTTCGCTTGGGCTGGCCTGAGTTTGAAATGGTCGCCCGCTGGGGCGAAGCAACCGGTCCCCAGGATTTGCTCGACCGGGTTCATCGCGAAACCACCCTGACGATCAGCGAGGAACGCTTGATCCTTCTGGTCCATTTTTTGACCGTGCAAGGGTTGACACAACCATCCAGCGTTGATGTTGCACAACGTATGCAACCCGTGGGTTGGTTTACCAAACTTTTGCATCATTACCTGTTTTTCCGTATTCCCTTGGCGCGTCCCGATGCGTTCTTGCACACTTTGGTGCCGGTTGTCACGCTGCTGACCCACTGGAGCTTTTTGCTTGTGACCGGGTTGGCCCTGCTTTTGGGGGGATTTCTCACCTTAAGGCAATGGGATGCTTTTGTGGGGTCGCTGAACGGCATGACAACGCCTGCGGGGGTGGCCACCTTGTTCGTGACCCTGCTGTCCGCCAAATTGGTGCATGAGCTGGGGCATGCCCTGGTGGCCAAACGCTTGGGGTGTCGCATTCCGGCCATGGGTGTCGCTTTCTTGGTGATGTGGCCCTTGCTGTACACCGATACCAACGAAACCTGGCGTTTAACGCGAAAAAAAGATCGTTTCAAGGTGGCCTTGGCAGGCGTGGCTGCCGAATCCTTGCTGGCTATTTGGGCTTTGCTGGCCTGGGCGCTGGTGGAAGAGGGACCATGGCGCGGGGCGTTGTTTTCGTTGGTCGCGGTCGTTTGGACCGGCACACTGTTGCTTAATATCAATCCTTTCATGCGTTTTGATGGCTATTTCATGCTATCCGACGCCTTGGATATGCCCAATTTGCACGAACGTTCTTTTGCCATGGGCAAATGGTTCATCCGCAAGGTTCTATTGGGGGCCACCCTCCCCCCACCGGAACGGTGGTCGCGGGGTATGCGCTCCTTTTTGATAGGTTTTGCATTAATCACCTGGGTCTATCGATTTTTTCTTTATCTCGGCATCGCCTTGTTGGTTTACCATCTGTTTTTTAAATGGTTGGGGGCGTTTCTCATGGGGGTTGAACTGTATTGGTTCTTGTTGGGGCCGATCGTACGTGAATGGAGCTGGTGGTTTTCCAATCGTCGGGAAATGGCTGCGGGCCATGTTCGCTTGTGGATGCTTATGAGCGTGTTAGCGGGGATGGTGTTTTTCCTCCCCTGGCAAAGCGCGATCACCATGCCGGCGGTATGGCGCTGTTCGGTATATGCCGGTGTGTTCCCACCTATGGGCGGGGTGATCGAAACCCTCAAGGTCACCGGGGGGCAACGGGTGGCACAGGGTGATCCCCTATTGTCCATGGCGGCCCCGGAACTCAATTGGCGTTTAACCCAAAGTCGTCTGGAAGAGGTGCGTTTTCGCGAAGAGTTGTTGCTTTATGGCCCGAAATTTTTTGCCAACCGCTTGGTTGCCGAACAAAAACGGGTGGCGGCCCAGGTGCAAATGGCCGGTTTGTTGGCCCAAAGGGAACGTCTTGTCATCAGGGCACCTGTTTCGGGAACGGTGACCCTGATCAAGGAAGGCTTGACCCCGGGATTGTGGGTGGGCAAAGAGGATGCCTTGTTGGAAATCCGGCAATTTGGTTCCGAACGGGTCTTCGCCTATGTGGCGGAAAAAGATCGGTCTCAGGTGATTCCGGGATCCCGGGGGGCGTTTTATCCCGATCACGCCAATTATCCGGTCATGGAGGTGCAATGGGTCGATAGCGATCCGTTTGCGGTGGCCAAACTGGAAGATCTCAAGTTGGCCTCCCTTTACGGAGGGCCTATCGAGGCTGAACGCATGGAGCGCGATACCCTGCGCCCCATTCAGCCCCATTTCATCATTCGCTTTCAACGGACGGGTGCGGGAGAGGGGTCTTCCATTGCCCAGAGCATTCCTGGAACGGTCATTGTACGTGGCGAACCCGACACCTTGGCCGGAAGGGTGTGGAAAAATGTGGCGGCATTGTGGGTCCGTGAAACGGGTTGGTGACGGTTATTCGTTTTCCTGGATTGTTTCGTTCGGCACTGGGTTGACGTGTATGCAATAGCTGGAGGCGGAACACGTTTTATCCGCCTTGGGACGCTCTGCAGGGGGTTTTTTACCGGTGATGCGGTAGTATACATCTTCGGCAATGTTGGTGATGTGATCCCCGATCCGCTCCAAATTTTTGGCGATGAACAAAAGATGGATGCAGGAACTGATATTTTTTGGTGCTTCCATCATATGGGTCAACAATTCGCGGAACAGGCTGTCGTACAAGGCATCGACCGCCTCATCGCCTTCCCAAACCTTGATGGCGGCCTCTGCCGTTTCCTCGACCCAGGCTTCGAGTACGCGATCGAGCTGTTCCAGGATGATCGTGTTCATCATATGCAGGCCGTTACAGGCTTCGGGGAGGGGATTGAGCGCCAGTACGCCGACCCGTTTGCCAATATTTTTACTGAAGTCGCCGATCCGTTCCAGTTCCGACGAAGCTTTTTGCGTGGCTACCACCCAGCGCAAATCGTCTGCCATAGGGTTACGCAGGGCGAGAATTTTGATACACCTTTCCTCGATGGTGAGTTCCAACTCGTCCACTTCGGGATCTTTGAGAATGACCTGCTTGGCCAGCGCAACGTCGTAGTGGGACACAGCGGTTCTGGAATCGTCGATCATGTTGCGCACGACGGCGAATTGGCGAATGAGCAGGGCGTCCAACTGTTCAAGTTCCTGGTCGAAAGCCACTATGGTATGGCGATTGGGGCTTCTGGGCATGGATGATTCCTGTGTCCGGATTGAAGGCGATGAATCCTTGATCCTACCATATCGGAGGGGGTTACGAAAACATGGTTTTAAAAGGCATCATTTGGATTTTTGCTATCCGCTTGGGATATACTTGGGAAAAGCGGGGGGCAGGGATGCCATGAGCAGAATTCGAACAGGATGTATATTCAATTATTTCAGTGATTCCCTTTCTTCTAGATAGGTGATTCATGCCAATCCAGACAGCGCCCAGCCGCTTCAATCCGTTTGATTTTTTTCTGTTTGGCTCCCGGCTCAACCGCGAGACGGAGGTCTTGCGTGGTTGGTTCACGGACAACAGATTCATGCAGGATCATGGTTGGGGGGGATTTGAGTTGGAGGCTTGGCTGGTGGATGCCAGGGGCTATCCCATGCCTTTGAACCAGGAGTTTTTGGAACGGTTGGGTGATTCCCCATTGGTTCCGGAATTATCTTTGTTCAATGTGGAGTTGAATACCGAGGAGCGCCTGTTGCGAGGGGATGCCCTGCATCACATGCACGATGCGTTGGCCGAAACCTGGACTTTTTGTGATCGGAAAGCATCGGAAATGGGGATGGGCATGATGATGATCGGTATCCTGCCGACGGTGACCCATGCGGATCTGACTTCTAAAAATATGACGCCCCTCAGTCGCTATATGGCGCTCAATGAGCAGGTTATTCGCATGCACGGGGATTCCCCGTTTGAACTCGACATCCAGGGCCGGGAACATTTGCACCTGGAACACCATGACATCCTGGTCGAAGCGGCGACGACATCGTTGCAAATTCATCTGCAAATCAACCAGGATCAGGCGGTGCGCATGTACAATGCGGCCCTGATCGCCTCCGCTCCCATGGTCGCCATTGCGGCCAATGCCCCCTTTTTATTCGGCAAATCTTTGTGGGAGGAGACGCGGATCCCCGTGTTTGAACAATCGGTTCCCTTGGGCCGGGATCGGGCTTTGAGCGGTCCCTTGCCCCGGGTGAGTTTTGGCCATTGTTATATTCGGGAATCTTTGTTGGAACTCTTTTTGGAAAACCAACAATCGTTTCCCCCTTTGTTGCCCATCGGTTCCAATGATCGACCGGAACACATGCATCATGTGCGCATGCACAACAGTACCATCTGGCGCTGGAATCGGCCCTTGGTGGGTTTCGATGCCCTGGGTCGCCCCCATTTGCGTTTGGAACACAGGGTTACGTCCGCCGGTCCCACGGTGGCGGATTGTATCGCCAACGCGGCCATGTTTTACGGCTTGGTGTACGCCTTGGCGACCGACAAGGTTCCACCAGAATCCTTGATGCCCTTTTTTGAGACTCAGAACGGATTTTATCTGGCGGCTCGTCATGGTCTGGACGCTCAGATCCCCTGGTTGCATGGTAATCGGATTGGGATGAGACAATTGCTGTATCAGGATTTGTTACCCTTGGCTAGGCGTGGGTTGGAAATTCTGGGGCTTGACGCGACCGACATAGGGGCTTTCCTGGATATTATTGCAGGTCGGCTCAGGACCGGCCAAAACGGGGCATCGTGGCAACGGGCATTTGTGGCGCAACACGGCCCGGACATGGGAGAATTGGCGGTGGCCTATCTGGAACGCCAGCGCACCATGGATCCGGTGCATCTCTGGACACTCTAACCATGCTTACTGTTCTTGATCATGTGCCCGAGGGATTGTTGACGGTACCGCCGACCGACTTGCATCGGGTTTTATCTGGCCCAACGTTGTGCCACCTTGATGGGGTCCGTCCGGAGCCTTTGTTTGTGTCGGTGTTGTTGCACGGCAATGAAACAACGGGGTTGTTGGCTGTGCAGGAATTGTTGCAACGCCATCAGGGCCAAAGATTGCCCCGGGCGCTTTCCCTGTTGATCGGCAACATTGCGGCGGCCCGGCACGAACAGCGCCACTTGCATGGCCAACCCGACTACAACCGCATCTGGTGTGGGGAGGGGGGGGACGAATTTGCCATGGCCCAGGTGGTGTTGCAGGAGATGATTGAGCGCCGGGTATTCGCGGCAGTGGACGTTCACAACAATTCCGCCCCCAATCCCCACTATGCCATTGTAACGCGCCTGGATCCCCCCAGCTTGAAGCTGGCGCGCCTGTTCAGCGATCAGGTTGTCTTTTCCACCCAGCCCAATTCCATGCAATCCTCTGCATTTGGGGAGGTGTGCCCAGCCGTCACCATTGAGTGTGGCATTCCAGGGGATCCTGCGGGCACACAAAGGAGTCGCCTTTTTTTGCAACACGTGCTTGAGCTTGGAGAGTTACCTCTGGAATTCGATCCCGAGGAACCCATGACCCTTTACCGAATCGTGGCCACCATCACAATTCCCGAGGGGCTCTCGTTCGGTTTTGCACCCGGGGAGGGGGAGGCGTTGGTGTTGTCTGTCGATCCGCCACGGCAAAATTTTCAGGTTGTAGCCAAGGGGACGGTATGGGGAACCTGTTCCCGTGAAGAGGGGCATCGCTTCCGGGTGACGGATGAAAATCATCGGGATGTGTTTGCCCGTTATTTCGTCTGGGAAGAGGGTCGGATTAAGGCGGCGTGTGATTTGATACCGGCCATGTTGACTTGGAACCACCAGATCATTCGCCAGGATTGTTTGGGGTATCTCCTGGAGCGGGTGCGGTATTTCCCGCTGCCGGAAGCAACCATCATTGACCAGCGCGTGGGTGGGTTGTGAGTGGGAGGATTGAAGAGGGTACTGTTATTTCTTTGGCCTGTGGTCAGCATTTGCTCCCTTGATAAGAGATTGCTTTAGGAGACCAACATGAATCCATCAAAAAACACCAATCAGGAGAGCGAACAGGAGTTGGAAAACCGGGAATGGCGAGAATCCCTGGAACATGTCTTTCGGGCATCGGGTGGTGATCGTGTTGTCGAATTGCTGCATGTACTCCAGGACCAGGCGGAAGCTTTGGGGGTGAAGGTTCCTTTTTCTGCCAATACCTCCTACACAAATACCATTGCTGCCGAGGAGCAGCCGATATTTCCCGGGGACCGGGAGATGGAACGGCGGCTGGAAAGTTTGATCCGTTGGAATGCCATGGCCATGGTGGTGCGGGCCAACAATGAGGAGTCGGGCATTGGCGGTCATATATCCACCTACGCTTCGGCGGCGACCTTGTTCGAGGTGGGTTTCAACCATTTTTTTCGCGGACCCGATCATCCTTGTGGTGGCGATATGGTTTTTGTCCAGGCCCACGCGGCACCTGGAATCTACGCCCGGGCCTTTTTGGAAGGACGCCTGGAGGAACTCGATCTGGTCAATTATCGGCGCGAATTGCGGGAGGGGGGTGGGTTGCCCTCCTATCCCCATCCGCGCCTGATGCCCCATTTTTGGCAGGTTCCCACGGCTTCCATGGGGTTGGGCCCCCTCTTGGCCATCTATTTGGCCCGGTTTCGCCGCTACCTGGAAGATCGGGGTTTGAAAGAACGGAATGATGCCAAAATATGGTCCTTTATCGGCGATGGCGAAACCGATGAACCTGAAGCCTTGGGAGCCATTTCCCTGGCGGCTCGGGAAGGATTGGACAACCTGGTTTTTGTCATCAACTGCAACCTGCAACGCCTGGATGGTCCGGTACGGGGTAATGGCCATATCATTCAAGAATTGGAAGCCAATTTCCGCGGTGTTGGTTGGAACGTTATCAAGGTTCTCTGGGGCTCGGACTGGGATCCTTTGTTTGAGCGCGATCATGAGGGATTGCTGCGGCAACGGTTGCAGGAATTGGTGGATGGCGAATATCAAAAATTGGCCATCGAAACGGGGGATTATGTACGCCGCAAAGTGTTTGGTGGTGATCCGCGACTGGAACGCTTGGCCGGGCGGTTGTCGGATGATCAACTGCGCAAACTGAGTCGTGGGGGGCATGATCGTGAAAAGGTGTATGCCGCTTTTCATGCCGCCATGCACCATCGCGGTCGGCCCACGGTGATCCTTGCCAAAACCATCAAAGGGTACGGCATGGGACCGGCGGGTGAGGCGATGAACATCACCCACACCCAAAAACAGCTTTCGGTGGCCGATGTGCAGCGGTTTCGCGCCCGATTCGACCTCCCTTTTTCCGATGAAGAGGCGGCGCGCATGCCGTTCTTCAAGCCGGGGGAGGAGGCCGAGGAGATGCGTTATATAAAACGGATGCGCGAAAATTTGGGGGGCAGCCTGCCATTGCGCCGCACCCCGGCGGCCCCGATGCCGATGCCCGACCCCGGGGTGTTCCGGGAATTTTATTCCGGGACGGGGGAACATGCCATGTCCACCACGATGGTGTTTGTGCGTCTCTTGGGTAAATTGTTGCGGGAAAAAGGGGTGGGCGAGAGGATTGTCCCCATTGTTTCCGACGAGGCGCGCACCTTTGGCATGGAAGCGTTATTTCGCCAATGTGGCATTTATGCCCACGCGGGACAACTCTACGAACCGGTGGATTCCAAAACCTTGCTTTACTACAAAGAGGCACGGGATGGGCAAATTTTGGAGGAGGGGATCACCGAGGCGGGGGCCATGGGTTCTTTTATCGCTGCCGGGACCTCGTTTGCCAATTTTGGCGTCACCATGGCGCCTTTCTTCATCTATTACTCCATGTTTGGTTTTCAGAGGGTTGGCGACCTGATTTGGGCCGGGACCGACATGGGAGCGCGGGGGTTTCTCATTGGTGCCACCGCTGGACGTACCACCCTGGCCGGGGAAGGGTTGCAACATCAGGATGGGGCGAGTCATCTCCTGGCCTTGCCGGTGCCCACGGTACGGGCTTACGACCCCGCCTTCGCTTACGAGCTGGAGGTCATCATCGAAGAGGGGATGCAGCGTATGTTCGTGGAGCGGGCCGATTGTTTTTATTATATCACGGTGATGAATGAAAATTATTGCCATCCACCCATGCCCGAAGGGGCTCGGGAAGGGATATTGCGTGGCATGTATCTTTTGCGATCTTCTGACCTCCCGGACCAGGAACGCCGGGTCCATCTCTTTGGAAGTGGGGCTATCCTCAATGAAGCGTTGGCGGCTCAGGAATTGTTGCAACCGTATGGCGTAGCCGCTTTGGTCTGGTCGGTGACCAGTTACAAGGAGCTGCGGCGGGAGGCGCTTGATTTGGAACGTTACAATCGCCTGAATCCCCATGAGATGCCACGAATTCCCTATATAACCCGCTGTCTGCAAGGGATGCCGGGGCCGGTGGTGGCGGCCAGCGACTATGTGACGGCGCTACCCGATAGCGTGGCCCGGTGGATTCCCCACGGTTCCCACTCCTGGACCAGTCTGGGTACCGATGGTTTCGGTCGCAGCGATGGCCGGGCCTCGTTACGGGAGTTTTTTGAGGTGGATCGGTATTCCATCGCCTTGGCGGCGTTGAACAGCCTGCAAAAACTTGGCAAGATGAAGCAGGAGGTTGTCGTCGAGGCGATCAAAAATTTTAAAATAAACCCGGACAAACCTAATCCTGTGACGGTTCCCGGGGATTATTGGCGGGACCGGAGAAAGAAAACGGAAGGGTAGCTGTTGAGATGATGCGTTGATCACGCGTACCTGTTTTTTTACCGAATTTTCTAAAAGTGAGGAACGCATGCGACCATCCCTTGCCTTGCAGAATCATCGCGATGCTGTGCGTATCCACGATTATAGTGAACACATTTCTGAGGCAATTGAACGCATTGATCGCTACGTGTTGGGTATGACCGAGACCAATTTTCTGGCGGAAGAAAAGACGCAGGATGCCGTTATTCGTAACCTTGAAATAATCGGTGAGGCGGCGCATAACATGGGGCGTTACCATCCTGTTTTTGCTGCGGAACATCCGCAAGTGCCCTGGGCTATCCTTTATGCCTTAAGAAACCGTCTATCGCAGGGCTACTACAAGGTGGATTTGGAATTGCTCTGGAGAGTTATTCATTGCGACCTGCTTGAATTGTATGTTCAGACCTGTCCGTTGCGTAACAGTTTGGCATAACTTGCGATACGTGGGAACAAAAGCTGGTCCTATTGATCCCAAATGCCCTATTTTTACTATTGATAATGCGCCGGTTGGGGGTACCATGAGGACCGATGCGCTCTTAATCGACTTGTTTGATGGTGTTCAACGCAAAGAAAGGATTGAAACCAATGAAACTTTTGCACGGAAAGACTCTTGGGAAGGCGACTTTTTTTGTTCTGCTGGCAATGGGGATTCCCACGATTGCCATGGCTTTGGACAGCAAGGATGATCGTCCGGTCCCGGGGGCCAAAGTGGAGGGTCCAGCGGCTGGTGGGGTGGGCTCCCAACAAACAGTTTGGCCTATGGGAAATCCCTTTGGCATGATGCCCGGTGGACCCGGTTCCACGAACACCACCGCACATCCATCCAAAAATCAGGGACCTGCGGCCACGCAAGGGGTGCAGGATCCGAACGCCGCCAAGATGGTACCGGTGTCACCAGTCCCTTCCTATGGCTTTGCCCGTCTGGCACCCGATACCGAATCAGTGGAACGCTATCTCTATGACCAAAAACAAAGGATCAACATCAGCAGTGCCCAGGAAAAGGCGTGGAATGCCTTTGCCCAATCGGTTATGAACCAGATATCGACGCGCATCAATGTTATGAATTCCATGCGCAAGGCCATGCTTGATAATCCCATGGATCGTACCGAACGGCATTTGACCGCCATGGAGACGGCGGTGAAGCAGCAACGGGTTTTGTTCCAGGATTTTCGTACCCTGCACGATCAATTGACCGCCATGCAAAAACCGATGGTTGAATTTCTTTACATGAGCGTCAGCGAGTAATGGCTGGGTTGTCATCTTCAGATTGTCATCTCAGATTGTAATCTCAATTGTAAACCCAGATTGGATCCACCGGGCGGGTCGCATTTTATTAACTGAGAGAGAATGTTCATGGATACTACAGTGCGCCCTGCCCGGACGCTGGTGTTGCCGGTCAGTGGGATGAAATGCGCCTCTTGTTCGGGTCGGGTTGAGCGTTGTTTGCAGGCTTTGCCCGGTGTCCAAGAGGCTTCTGTCAATCTCGCCATGGCTCAGGTTGCCCTGACGGGTGCCCTCAAGGTGGATGATGCGGTGGCGGCGGTGGAACAGTTGGGTTTTCGGGTTCCCGCCACCACCGAAACATGGGCGCTTGAGGGGGATGGCGCGGATGGCCATGCGGCTGAGCTAACCGGTGCCCTGCGGGAAGTTCCCGGGGTGCGTCGGGTTGATTTGGCTATGAACAGCGTTACGGTGACCTATATCCCGGGTACCGTGACCCTGGAAAAAGTGATTCAGGTCGCCGAGGCTTTGGGAATTCGTCTGCGGCGGAACGAATCCGATACGGAAAACGTGGATCTGGCCGAGGCGGAACGGCTTGAAGAGTATCGAGCCATTCGGAAACGGCTGTGGCCGGGTGCCATTTTGGTGGGTTTGACCTTTCTGCTGGTGCATTGGGACATGTGGGGCCTGGGGCATGCGATTCCCCTGTCCAAGACCACCAACCAATGGTTACAATGCCTGTTGACGGTGCCGGTGCAATTTTGGTCGGGTTGGTTGTTCCATGCCAACGCGTTGGCTACCGCCCGCCATGGATCGACCAACATGCACAGCCTGGTATCCCTGGGTACCTTCAGTGCGTTTATTTATTCATTGCTGGTGATTGTTGCCCCGGGTCTTTTTACGGTTACCGGAGTGGCGGCGGAAGTCTATTTTGAAACATCCGGTTCCATCATCGTGTTAATCCTGCTGGGCCGTTTTTTGGAGATTCGTGCCAAAGGGCGGACCTCCATGGCAATCCGTGCCTTGATGCATCTGGCACCCACCCGGGCCCGTGTGGCTCGGGATGGGGAGGAATTGGACATTCCCCTGGGCGCGGTCGTGGTTGGTGATCGCGTCATCGTTCGTCCCGGGGAAAAGGTTCCCGTGGATGGCGTGATTCTCCAAGGGCGTTCCACCTTGGATGAATCCATGCTGACCGGGGAATCCATGCCAGTGACCCGAGGGATCGGTGATCCGGTCACGGGTGGCACCCTCAATCAGACCGGGGCTTTTACCTTTGAAGCGACCCGTGTTGGCCGGGATACCGCCCTGGCACGTATCACGGCAATGGTGCAACATGCCCAGGCGGCCAAACCTCCCATCGCCCGGTTGGCGGATACCATCGCGAGTATTTTTGTTCCGACGGTTTTGGCGATTGCCACGGTGACCTTTATTGTTTGGTGGGTGTGGGGTCCCGAACCCTCCCTGACATATGCACTGCTCAATTTTGTTTCGGTGTTGATCATTGCCTGCCCGTGTGCCCTGGGATTGGCCACACCGACCTCCATTCTGGTCGGGACCGGCAAGGGGGCGGAGCATGGCATTCTGGTCAAGGGGGGCGATGCCCTGGAAATCGCTCACAAAGTTCATGTTGTGGTCTTCGATAAAACCGGGACTTTGACAGAAGGTCGACCGGTTGTCACCGATTGGACCGGTACACAGGAAGATTGGGCTTTGGTTGCCGCAGCGGAACAACATTCGGAGCATCCGATTGCCCGGGCGGTTGTCGCCAAGGCGCGGGAGCAAAAAATGGCCCTGGCAGCCGTGGAATCCTTTGAAGCTTTGGCCGGGTTGGGTGTTCGCGCCAGGATTGACAACCGGGATATCGTGGTGGGGACTCGCCGATTGTTTGAGCAACAGGGTATCGCATTGCGTTCTGCCGAAACGGCACTAAAAACGTTTGAAGGAAATGGGAAAACTGCCATGCTGGCCGCTGTTGACGGCCAAATGGTTGGCATTATGGCGGTGGCCGATGTGGTTAAAAAGCAGAGCAAGATGGCGGTGGCACGTTTACAGGCTTTGGGAATCGAAGTCGTTATGCTGACCGGGGACAACCGTGTGACTGCGGAGGCGATTGCGCGTGAGATCGGCATTACGCAAATCGTTGCGGAAGTGTTGCCGGAACATAAGGCGGCGGAAATACGCCGGCTGCAAACATTGGGAAAAATGGTGGCCATGGTTGGCGATGGCATCAACGATGCCCCTGCCCTGGCCCAGGCGGATGTGGGCATTGCCCTGGGGACGGGTACCGATGTCGCGATGGAAAGTGCCGACATGACCCTCATTTCCGGTGACCCCCGAGGTGTGGCGGTGGCGATCGCGCTGTCCCGGGCTACCATGAACAACATTCGGCAAAATTTATTTTGGGCCTTTGCCTACAACGTCATTCTCATCCCTTTGGCGGCAGGCGTCTGGTTTCCCTGGCTAGGTGTTTTGCTGTCGCCGGTGTTTGCTGCGGGAGCCATGGCCCTTTCCAGTGTAACCGTGGTGACCAACGCCCTGAGATTGCGTCATTTTAAACCGGATCATGGTCGTCCAGGGCGGTGGCTTCTGCCAGGGTTTTGATGACGGTAATATTTCGGGATTATATGCTTTGCAGTGCTTGCAATATTTGCAAGATTAATATACATTAACCCTCAGGCCCATCTGTTTACAAGGTTTTTCGGTGACGTTTAAGGATAACCGACCCACTTCCATAGGGGACGCCGTTCGGTTGTTTCGCAAGTTTTGCTAGTGATCGGGAAATAGCATGTCTCATTTGTCATCCAATCTTACCGATGGCTTCCACGCGCTGGCGTTTTTGCGAGACGGTTTTTTTGTAGAGCAGATGGATTATATTTATTTTATCTACGGGCTCAGCTTCCTGATTTTGGGCGTGGTCTGCCTGTCGATGCCCAGAGAAGAAACATCCCCCCTCTCCTGGCGACTTCTGGGGCGATTCGCGCTGGTACACGGTGTGGTGGAATGGTTGGAATTGATCGGCATGGCGGTGGGAGATTTTCCGGGGTATCGCTTCGGCGTGACGACTCTGCTGACCTTGTCTTATCTCTTTTTGGCGGAGTTCACCCTGCGGGGGGGCGCTCATTATCTGGGTCGAACGTATCGTCCTGGCATTTCCCTGGTGCCGTTGGCTGCCGTGGGGGTGTTCTCCTGGAGTCAGGGGGTGGAGGTTTTTCCCAGCATGGTCCGCTACGGATTGGCTTTTCCCGCCTGTGTGGCAGGCGCTTGGCTGCTGTGGCGTGAGGGGGCGAGAAATTCCAAACAACAGAGGGGATGGTTGCGAATCGGCTCCTTGGCCATGGCGGGATATGGCGTTGTCAGCGGGTTGGTGGTTCCCCAAACCGCCATCTGGACTACCGTTATCCTGAACTATGAGACATTTCTGCATGGGATAGGCTTTCCCATTCAACTGGCCCGGGCTTCGATGGCGGGAATCCTGACTCTGGCCATCTGGAGAATGGAAACCGGGCGCTCCGACGATTCCCCGCTCTTCCAAAAAAACAGATACTATTTTATTGCTTTCATGCTGGGGTTCACCCTGCTGATCGGGGGTGGTTGGACCCTGACCGAACTGTTGGGAAAACTCTACCAACAGGAACGATCAGGACTCCTGCGCGTCAACCTGGACTCCCTGGTCAATCGCTTGAACCGAGAGATTTACGCTGTGGATGGTGGGGTGGTCGCCTTGGCCGGGATTACTGATGATTATTTTCGGGAAGGTGTTTTGCCGCCGGAAATGATCAGTACGGCCAATCATGCCGTGGATCAGATCGCCTCCACAGTAGACAATGGCATCGCTTACCTCATGGACAGCGAAGGGGTGACGCTGGCATCGTCCAATCGCAACACCCCGACCAGCTTTATCGGACAAAATTTTAAATTTCGCCCCTACTTTCAGCAAGCCATGGAGGGAAAGAAAGGCAGCTATTTCGCCTACGGCGTTACAAGCAAGGAACCCGGTTATTTTTCTGGCGCTTCCATCTTTTCCGATGACCACAAAAAAGTTATTGGCGTGGCGGTGGTCAAGAAAACTTTGAGCCCGGACGAGTTGGGATTCAAACAGTTTGGCGAAGTCTTTTTGCTCAACGCGGAGGGTGTGGCGTTGTTGTCCAGCCAAAAGGGGATCCCCCCGCAACCGTTGTGGCCGTTGTCCCGGGATACCATGCAACAATTGGAAAAGACCAAACAGTTCGGATCGTTGGCCGATATTCCACCCCTCTTCAAGGGGGAGTTGCACAATGGCGATAAACTGACCCTGAACCATAAACAATACCTGGTCGGGCGTCTCTTGATCAATCGGGATGGTTGGTCGATGCTGATGCTTCAGCCTGAAGTAGCCACTCTGGTTAATCGGATGCTGGGCATTTTCATCACCCTGTTGGTCAGCCTGTTGATGCTCGCCTATTACTTGGTGCTGCATCGCGAGACGAGCGTTTTGTCCGCAGCGAAAAAATTGGCCGAGGGTGCCAGCCGGACCAAATCGCTATTCCTGGCCAATATGAGCCATGAAATTCGCACCCCCATCAATGCCATCATGGGGATGACCCACCTGATCATGCAATCCCCCCTTGCTTCCCAACAGATGCATTATCTTTCCCGCATCGATGAGGCCAGTCGATCATTGTTGCACATCATCAACGATATTTTGGATTTTTCCAAGATCGAGGCGGGCAAACTGACGTTGGAAACCATCCCTTTTTCGGTGGACAAAGTGGCGGATCAGGTGACGGCCATGGTGGCACCGAAGGCGCAGGATAAATCCCTGGAGTTGATCGTGGCTGTGGATCATCGGATTCCCAAGTTGCTGATGGGTGATCCGTTACGCCTTGGGCAGGTTTTGCTCAATCTGGTGGGTAATGCCATCAAATTTACCGAACACGGCGAAGTTTGCTTTGAGATTCAGCTTGTCGATAGCAACGAAAATGATGCCCGGGTACTTTTCCGGGTCCGGGACACGGGCATTGGCATGACCCCTGAGCAGATGGAGCGGCTCTTCAGCTCCTTTACACAGGCGGATGCTTCGACGACCCGCAAATTTGGCGGCACCGGGCTCGGGTTGGCCATCAGTCGTCACCTGGTGGAACAGATGGGTGGCCAAATGCACATGACCAGCGAACCGAGCCGGGGAAGTGTTTTCAGCTTCCAGCTCGCCTTGCCTTTGGCCAGGGAGGAAAATCTTTCCGCGCCCCTGGTCTCCCCTTCCCAGCTCGCCGGGTTGCATATTCTTGTGGTGGATGATCATTCCATGGCGCGCCGCGTTTGCCGTGACATGTTGGTCCCTTTTCAATGTTTGGTTGAAGAGGCGGAAAATGGTCAACAAGCCGTGGAAATGGCCGTCCGGGCTGCTCAAGACGGCACGCCGTTCGATCTGGTGCTGATGGATTGGCGTATGCCGGGCATGGACGGACTGGAGGCAATCCATACCATTCGCGTTGAACTGGGGGATTGCGCTCCGAACATGGTTCTGGTTACCGCCTATGGCCGAGAGGAGTTGATGTCCACCTCGGTTCGGGAGGGCGTTTCCCATTTCCTGATGAAGCCGGTAACCGCTTCAACCCTGGTGGAGATGATTGCGCATGCCTTGGGGGGGCAAGCCGTTCCCCGTATCGGGGAGTACCACCCGCGACAAATGGTCGGCAAAAAGGTGCTGCTGGTGGAAGATAACGAAATCAATCAGGAGGTGGCTTCGGGAATCTTGAGCCAGGTCGGACTTCAGGTGGAAATAGTTACCAACGGTGTGGAAGCTGTCGAGAGGGTTTTTGAACGTCCGTTTGATGCCGTCCTCATGGATGTTCAGATGCCGGTGATGGACGGCTATGAGGCCACCCGTCGCATCCGGCAGGAGAAAGGCTTTGAGAAATTGCCCATTATCGCCATGACTGCCAATGCCATGATGGGGGATCGGGAAATTTGTCTGGCGGCGGGTATGAACGATTATGTTTCCAAGCCAATCGATCCCAAGTTGCTTTACGCTACGTTGGCCAAATGGATTACCGTGGTCGACGAACCTTTAGCGGATGCGGGTATCGCCGTGATTGCCGACTCCCAGGTGCCGGAAGGACTTCCCGAGTTGCCAGGTCTTGACACCCGTTCCGCCTTGAGCCACATGGGCAATGATGTGGAACTGTATCTGAATATTCTTTCCCGCTTTGCCCGGTTACAGGCGGATTCCTGCCGCACCATGGCCAACCTCCTGGAGGCCAGGGCGTGGTCTGATTTGGAACGTACCGCTCACACCCTCAAGGGTGTCTCGGCCACCATTGGTGCAACCACCTTGAGTCGGGCAGCGCAATTGATCGAAGATGCTGCCCGGAAAAAAGTGGGGGTGGAACAGATCGGTTTTCTGCTGGAGAGTGCTTCCCGGGAGTTGACGGCGGTTCTCCTGACCCTTGAATCGGTCTTGCCGAAGCCGGTGGAAAGCCGACCTCCAGCACGTGACGCCCCCAGTAATATGGTCATGCTGATTCCCCTGTTCCAGCAGGCTGCAACATTATTGCGCAATTACAATGCGGAGGCGGAGATGGTGATTGAGGAAATGGGAAAATTCGCCAAAAGAGCCAGCGACCGCGAACAACTGAATATCCTGAGACAGCAATTGGGTGACTACGATTACGAAGGATGTCTGGAAACATTGGAGAAGTGGGCGTTGCAAGTCGGGGTGCAACTGGAGGGGTACCATGATCAATGAATCGAAAGGGGGGGCTGGCCATGAATACACCGTACGTCAATGGGACACCATCTACCGTGGCCGGGGTCGTTCTGATCGTTGATGATGCCCCGGAGAGCATCCATACCATACGAGCTGCTTTGGCAACCCACTTCCAGGTTCTTGTGGCTACCCATGGGCAGATGGCCTTGAAGGTCATTCAGCGAACCTTGCCCGACGTTATCTTGTTGGACATCCTCATGCCTGGCATGGATGGTTACGAAACCTGTCGGCAACTCAAGTCTATTCCGAGTGCTGCCGAGATTCCAATTCTTTTTCTCACTGCCAAACAGGATTTTCAGGATGAGACCATGGGTTTGGCCATGGGTGCCGTCGACTACATCCGCAAACCCTCCAGCGCGGCCATTGTCTTGGCGCGGGTGAAAAATACCTACGACCTGCTGGTTGCCAGACGGGAGCTGGAGAAAAAAAATCGTGAACTGGAAGAGGCTTTGAAGATTCGCGAGGATGTGGAACGACTCTCTCGCCATGACCTCAAGGGACCCTTGGCGGGGATCATCGGGGTGCCGGAGGTGATGTTGGAGGACGACAATCTCACCGAGGGCCAGAAGGCCTTGCTGAAGATGATAGAGAGAAACGGTTATACCCTGTTGGAGATGATCAATCGTTCTACTGATTTGATCAAAATGGAGTCGGGTCAATACACATTGCAGCCGGAGCGGTTTGACCTTTACTCTGAAGTGGAAAGAATCCTCAACGATTTGCGCAAGCACATCGCCAACAAACGGATTCAGACCATTGTTCACTGTGACGGCACTGGGAATTCCGGGCCTGTTTTTCCGGTATTTGGTGAAAGAATGCTGTGTTATCCCATGCTGTATAATTTGCTGTTGAACGCCATCGAGGCTTCACCCATGGGAGGGGTACTCCAGGTGTCGTTGAATCGCCAGGGAGATGAAGAGGTCATCCAAATCACCAATACCGGGGCAGTTCCCGAAGCCATTCGGCAACGATTTTTCGAAAAATATGTCACCTTCGGGAAGTTAACGGGCACCGGACTGGGGACCTATTCAGCTTGGTTGGTTACCAAAATGCACGGCGGGAACATTTCTCTGGATACTTCCCGTGAGGGAATGACCACGGTGACGGTGAGACTGCCCATCATCGACCCCAGCCGGGCGGGTATGCGTTAAATAGGGTGCCACGCGAACCCTCTTCATGTGTTGATACGCGGTAATCAAGCATGGAAGTCTTTCGCGTTGTGTTAATCGCAGTACGAGAAGCGTATTTTTATTGTTTTTCAATCAATCGCTAGCCCGGGAAATATAAAACATGGCCGATACCGACAACATGACAGAAACCAAGGAATACTTTTTGGATCGCCCGCAGACTGCGGCACCTTTTCCATTGAAAGGGTGCCAAAATTTGGATTGGGGGATGAAAAACCGTTTGGCGCATATCTTTTCACCGGCAAGTGGACGAACGGTGATGCTGGCGGTGGACCATGGTTATTTCATGGGTCCGACGTCAGGATTGGAGCGTATTGATATAACGATCAATCCCTTATTGGGTTATGCCGACACCTTGATGTGTACCCGGGGTGTGTTGCGCTCGATGACCCCTCCGACTTTTAACAAGGGGGTGGTTCTGCGGGCCAGTGGCGGTCCGAGCATACTTAAAGAACTTTCGGATGAGCAGATTGCCGTGTCCATGGAGGATGCCATTCGGCTCAACGTTGCGGCGGTGGCGGTTCAAGTGTTCATCGGCGGCGAGTTTGAAAGCCGTTCCGTCCATAACATGACCCAATTGGTTGATGCGGGAAATCGTTATGGCGTCCCGGTTCTGGGGGTCACGGCGGTGGGGAAACAATTGACCCGCGATGCCCAATACATGCGTTTGGCGACCCGTATTTGTGCCGAGTTGGGGGCTACCTACGTCAAAACCTATTTTGTTTCAGAAGGCTTTGAGACCGTAACCGCTTCGTGTCCAGTACCCATTGTCATTGCCGGCGGCAAAAAAATGCCGGAGGATGAAGCTTTGAACATGGCGTTTCAAGCGGTGGATCAGGGGGCCGCTGGCGTTGATATGGGGCGGAACATCTTTCAATCGGAGGCACCTGTAGCCATGATTCAGGCGGTGCGGAAAGTGGTCCATGAAAACATGCGTCCCAAAGAGGCTTACGATTATTTCTTGAGTCTGAAAGCAGCATCAGCCTGATTTGTCAGCTATCAGGGGGATCGAGATTTGCCAAAACCGAGACGTTTTCAACGTCAATTGGGGCCAAAGGTTGGTTGACCAGGAAAAATTATGTTGAGATTCCGGTCGGCCAACCGTTACTCTGTTGCGAGTGGTTCCAAGAAGGCTTGGGCGAGGTGCAATCCGGGGGAAGAGGCATGTGTGATCTTGAAAAAAGGGTTTCCTACTACGAAACATTACAAAAAATAATACAACGTGCCTTGAGCATGGCCCTGGAGCCCTTAACCTTGGAAGAACAACTGGGACGGATGTTGGAGTTGATACTCTCCATCCCCGGGTTGGTGTCGTTGGGCAAAGGGGCTATTTTTTTGCTGGACGAACGAACCGATGGCCTCAAACTGATTGTCAATCGCGGTTTTTCTGAACGGCAGACCGCTCTTTGTTCCAATATTCCCCAAGGATATTGCCTGTGTGGGCGGGCAGCATCGACAAAAAAAGTTATTTTCGCTCCCCATGTTGACGATCATCACGATGTCACTTACACCGCCATGGAAGACCATGGGCATTATTGTATTCCCATCTTGTCGCGCAAACGGTTGTTGGGTGTCATCAATACCTATGTGCCCGCAGGACATCGACGTGAGGAAATCGAGGAAGATTTTCTTCTGGCGATATCGAGTACCTTGGCGGGAATCATTGAAAGGAAACAAGGTGAACTGGCCTTGCAACAAGCCCGGGAAGATTTGGATCTGGCGGTGCGGCGTCAGACTTCCAAGGGAATGTTCAATCCCCATACCATTCAAAAATTGGTGGAGCTGTGGCGGAGGAATGGTCAGAGTGAGGGATATGTGCCCAAGCCTTCCCATGTGGAGCGCATGTTGGAAGTTGTGTTTCAAGCGAGCCTGCAACGTAAGGAAGAGGTTGGTGTTGAACTGAGTGTATCGCTACTTCCTCCCGGGTGGGCTGATTATCGCACCGAGGAGTGTCATGCCATGGTGTTGAAATTTCACCATGCCATCCCTTTTCAAGTGGATGCCCTGGTGGCATTGGCGCACTCCTTCGATCCGGTTACCACGACTCTGGGTCTTGTGCCTGCTGAGGATAATCCCGAAGATTTGGAAATATTTGGTACCATCTACTTCAATTGCGCCTCGCACCACCGTTTTGATGCGCACAGCTTTAATCGTTCGCCCGATACCATGTTGACCGTCATGGTGCGCAAGGTGGGATGTTTGCAAATTTTCAAGGGAACCGAGGTCATTGGCGGGATCGATTCCGGTTTCTTTTCGGAGCCTTTGCCGCCGCAATTCACCGACAGCCCTTTGGCGTGGAACCTGTTGCGTGAGGTGCAAAATCATTCCGGTTACCAGCGTTTTGGTATGGGATATTGGCACGTCTATCGGGATTTCATTGATCGACTGTTGTTGGCCACTGCGGCGAAAAAAAATGGGGGGACCATCCTGTGGTTGCCGCAATCATTGGAAGAGTGTGCCTGGAGAGGGGCCGAGCCCAGGTTTTCCCTGGACAAGGTACCCGATGGCGCGGCCATGTTGGAGTCATTTCGCGAAATGGAAGAGTGGAGCGCGGCCAATTATGATCAAAAAGATTGGCATCAACGGGAGATGTCGCGCTTGCGTCTGAAGCGGGAATTGATGGGTTATGCCGATCTCCTGTCCCGATTGACCCTGGTGGATGGGGCCTTGTTTTTATCGGACCGATTGTCCCCGTTGACGTTCGGCTCCATGATCACGGCCAACCCCTGGAAAGGGGGCATCGTTTCCTGGGTGGAAGAGCAGTTTTTTCCCTCGGTGCGCATGGATTTGTCTCGCCTGGGGGCCAGACATACCTCTGCGGTCAATTTTATTGGTCATTGTGCCGGGGCCATCGCTTTCGTCATATCCCAGGATGGTCCGGTGGCTGGATTGGTTCAAAAAGACTCGGACACCATCTATTGGTGGCCCGACTGCCTGGGTAGTCTGAGAGACTCTTAAAATAAAATCATGCCTTATATCTATGAAAGATCAATGCTAGCCATATAAAGTTAATGGTTCATCCACAAAACACTTTGTATGCTTGGTAATTTATGATAAAATTTGAATTTTATAATTAGCCACTGCAGGTATGTCTGGGTGAATGCGCTTCCAGTCCCCTGTTTTTGTGGACTATACCAGCTTAAATTGCAGAGCAACCCAGAAATGAAACAAACTCTCGATTACCCAGTTAAAACAACGCAGGAGATCTCCTATGCGGCCATTCTGAACGCATTTGACGTCCCTGCCATGGTGGTGCGCAAGGACCGGATGGTGTTGGATGCAAACCTTTTGGCCCGGGATTGCGGGGTTCAGCCCCCGTGCTACTGTTGGAACACCCTGGGCCGGGGCCAGTTTGTTTCGGCAGAGGATCGGATTTGTTTCGCAACTACCGGAATCCCCCGAGCAGGCACCCGATGTACCCACTGCAAGGCGGACGAAACCCTGGCACGTCAACAGCCCAACAAGATCAGACGTGTTCTGGATGGGGAGATCTGGGAACATCAATACATCCCTTTGAATACCAATTTCTTTCTCTACATTGCCCGCCACCTGGACAACGCCGACCAATCGAATGATCCTCGCCCCCCCCTGCCCAGCACCACGCTGCAAAAACGTCTCGCATATCTGGAACGGGACAACAAACGGTTGCAAAATGAAAACCGTCAACTGCGCCGAAGGAAGGAAAAACGACTGCGGCAAGTTACCCAGCCCATGCCGGACTTCGACATCGCCTTTTTGGATCCTCAATTCCGCAATGCCTTCATCTTCGCCGCCCACGGTATGGCTCTGGTCGCTCTCGACGGGCAGTGGCTCAAGGTAAACCGAGCCCTGTGCGAAATCACCGGCTATGATGAACGGGAGTTGCTGATGCGGACCTTCCAGGATATTACCCATCCTGAAGATCTGGAGCTGGATCTGCAACAAGTTCATGAGCTGCTCTCCGGCATGACCAACAGCTATCAAATGGAAAAGCGCTATCTCCGCAAGGATGGCTCAGATGTGTGGGTTCTGCTCAGTGTCTCCTTGATTCGGGATCCTCTGGGGCACCCCCACCATTTCGTCTCCCAGATAATTGACATTAATGATCGCAAGAACTACGAAACCCGCCTTGCGCACGACTATGCACTGATACGCTCCCTCATAGACACGATTCCTGATCTGATATTCATCAAAGACAATGACCTGCGCTTTATTGGCTGCAATCGGGCGTTCGAAATTCGGACTGGACGCAGTGAACAGGAGATACTGGGCACAAACTGTTTCGACCTGTTCCCGGCAGATGAGGCCCTCTCTTACTACAACTCAGACTTACAAATGCTGGCAAAAGGCAACAGCGTTTCGCTCGAAGAAGTCGTGGAAACCAAATCCGGGGAACGGCACTACTACGAAACCATCAAGACTCCATTCTACGATGCCGAACACGAGCCACTTGGACTGATTGGAATCTGCCGCGATATCACCGAACGCAAGCGGCACGAATTCGCTCTCAATCGCTCCAAACAGGATGCTGAAACGGCCAGTCGCGCTAAGGCTCGAGGAAAAAATAAACTATCCCAAACCAGTCGATGAGCCAGTCATGGGATAAATGTTTATTGACCACCACTCGAGGCCATTTTTTCGCTCCAAACGTGCCTCAATGGATTCCAT
>PEAK01000001.1 GCA_002753515.1 Magnetococcales bacterium | reverse complement strand
TCTGTACGTCGGACCAGTGCTTTGCCTGCGGCTTCCTTCAGATCCCACCTCACGGTGGACACCCTTGCCGTCCGGCTAACAGTTCCCCTTGCCGGGCCTGTAGGGGACTTTCACCCCCAAATAAGTGCGCCCTGCCGGGCGCACAGAAAAAAAGGGCGGCACGAGGCCGCCCATCGTTCAACTCCAACCGAAGGTTATAATCAACCTATCAGGGGGTCGGAAGTGTCTTCAAGAAAGCAATGACATCGGCCCGCTCTTCATCGCTGGCCAATCCGGGGAACGCCATCATCTTGGTGCCTTGGATGAATTCCTTGGGATTTTTCAAGAATGCGTTAAGCTTATCCTCGGCCCACACCAGTCCCTCGCCAGACATTTTCGTCAGACCCGGGGAATAGGCGAAACCGGCGACTTTACCAGCGGGCTTGCCCACAATACCGGCCTCCAGGGAGGGGCCAACCTTGCCGGACTTGGCAATAGCCTTACCAAAAGCATGGCAGGTGGTGCATTTGGCCTCAACCAGTTTTTTGCCTTTTTCGGCATCACCGGCAGCCCAGGCGCTGGAGCAAGCCATGGACAGGGCAAAGGCGGCTGCGGACAGGAAAAGCACTGATTTGTTCATAACATTCACCTTAAAAAGAAATGGGGGATTGATTTGTTGAACATTAGACACGAACACATCGCTGTTTGCAACTTTTTTTAACGACACTTTCCCGAATAACTTCCACACATTGGTAACATAAACGCCCATAAAGGTTCCCTGGATTATTTCCCCACCGCATTAAACAGACCCAATTCTTCCATGACACCGCGCACTCGTTGTTGGTTATCTTTGGCCAATGGTGTCAGGGGAAGACGGATTTCCTCGGAACAAAACCCCAGCATGGCAGCGGCGGCCTTAACCGG
The DNA here is from genome assembly GCA_002753515.1 of Magnetococcales bacterium. Taxonomy (GTDB): domain Bacteria; phylum Pseudomonadota; class Magnetococcia; order Magnetococcales; family UBA8363; genus UBA8363. The sequence goes on along the minus strand of PEAK01000001.1, from coordinate 181,180 downwards.
AATGGGGTTGGTTTCACAAAACAGGATCCGATTGAGATCCAGAAGTTGTTCATGGCGACTGCGCGCCAGACCCACGTCACCCCGCTGCCAAGCTTGCCAGACGCCAACCATGAGACGTGGTGCGATATTGGCCGTGACGGAAATGATCCCCTGACCACCGACCGCCAAAAACGGCAGGAACGTTGCGTCGTCCCCGGACAGCAAGGTCATGGCCGCACCGCAGCGTTGGTGAATGACGGCAGCCCGTTCCATATTGGCCGTGGCCTCCTTGATGGCCACAATGCCCTTGACCTGAGACAGGCGGATCACCGTATCGGCGGTCATATCGACAGCGGTACGTCCGGGGACGTTGTAGAGGACGATGGGAAAATCCACCGCCTCGGCAATCCGGGTATAGTGCTGCACCAGACCTTCCTGACCCGGTTTGTTGTAGTACGGGGTGATGATCAGCGCCCCATCGGCACCGACATCACGGGCATGGCGTGTCAGGGCAATGGATTCCCGGGTAGAATTGGACCCTGTCCCCGCCACCACGTGCAAACGTTTTTGCACCCGTTCCACACAAAATTGAATAACCTGACGATGCTCGTCATGGTCCAGAGTTGCTGATTCGCCGGTGGTACCACAAGGGACAACTCCACTTACGCCAGCTTCAACCTGATCATCCAGCAACCGACCCAACGCATCCCAATCGATGCCACCGTCTTTGAATGGGGTGATCAGGGCGGTATAAACCCCTTTAAACATGGTCATTAAGTCCCAAGTTGATGGTCTACGAAGCCACCGGGTCACCGCTGCACACTCCCCGGGGCAATGGAATGCAAGATTAAATAAACTGCAACTTTCATCCAAGATATCAGGTTAGCCCAAAAACGATCCTGGTCTCAAGGGACGCCAGAATGACACTGTAGCAGGGCGAGCAACGCGCTTTCAGCGGCCCCATCCCGGCGCATGGTCAGTTCGGGCGCTGGCAAATCTTGAACCAGCTCGGCCAAAGAAAGATGTTCTCGAGGGTGTATCAGATCGGGAGCCAGCTCGGCGCAGGGCATCACAAGAAAAGGTCGCCGCATCAGGTCTGGATCGGGAAGAACCAACCCGTCGCTGTCAAAGACCGTGGAGCCCATCAAGACGATATCGAGATCCAAGGTACGAGGGGCGTATCTTTTCGGGCCACGTCTCCTCCCACAGCGATACTCAAGGGACCGCAGCATTTGCCGCAGTTCCAAGGGGCGTACGGCCGAAGCACCAACCCGCAATAAAACCACGCCGTTCAGATATTCCCCCCCCACATCCTTTTCCCCTGGCTGATCCGGGTCGCATAACGCAACCGTACGCCAAACCGTGGACATTTTATCGATACCCATCTGCTGGTTCAGCAATTCAAGTCCCCGGCTCACGTTCGCCAAGGGATCAATATTGGATCCAAAGGCGATCAGGATACGTTCGTCAACCATTGCCGGTCCCGCTCAATCACCACACCCACGCTTCGGGCAAAACGCAATGCCCCCGGTTTTTCCAGGCCCACCCGCACGCGTACAACCCGCACATCCTCCAACGCCAACCGGGCAACGTCGGCGGCCAGTGCTTCCACCAAAAAATGGTTGGAATTTTCCACGTGCTGGATAATCCTTTTAGTCAATGTTTTATAATTGACGGTATCCTCAATCCGATCTGATTTTCCCGCCAATTCAAGATCAGTCTCCAGAGTCAAGGAGAGAAACACATCCTGCAAGGTGGTGCGCTCCCAATCCTGAATACCGATGATACACCGCAAGTGCAAGTCGCGAATGGTGATACAGTCCATGTTTTTTATCCCTCTGGCCGACTTCTTTCAATCATTGCCGAATCAATACCCTTCCGCACCTTCAAGCACATCCCCCAGGGCGTGCCGCAATGGTTGCAAATGTTCTGCAAAAACCTTCCATCGTCCCGCCGAAGTTCGGTACAGGGGTTGCCGCACTTCAATAAAACTAGCTGTATCCACTTGCCGCTCGACTTGATGAAAATTCAGACAATCAGCATGCCAGGGCAAACCACAATAATCAAGAATACGACCGACCATCATCTCCAGGTCATCGACAACCTGTTCATAGTGGATATCCAACATGCGTCCCGGCAAGGTTTGTTGCCAATGCTGCATCAGGTGATGATAAATTCGGTAGTATCGCCCCAATTCCTCCAGATCATAGGCGTAAGGTATATGGCCAGCAAATAATTGTTGGAAGCAACTCAGGCAGGTATCCAGGGGATGACGCCGGCAATGAATGATACGTGCATTGGGCATGAGGAGATGAATCAAGCCAACATAATGAAAATTATGGGGTAATTTATCAGTAATCCGGATGGCTGAAGGATTCAACAGGGTCAAGGATTGTACGCAACTGTGCCCGAGTATTCGTACCTCTTCCCGTGTCAATTCCCGGGTCGCCTCGGGATAAGCCAGATGCGTTCGGGACAAGGTCCCCATGGTGTTGGCAAGTTCGAAGACTTCGAATCGTTCCCCACCACCATGGCATAACGGGTGCGCCGCCAGAATCTGCTCCACCAGGGTGGTTCCAGAACGTGGCATCCCCACAATAAAAATCGGCTTGTCCGCAGGATCACCCCAACCGGCACGGTCTGAAAAGAAACGCTGATCAAATACCGTTTGGACACGTTGTGCATTCATGGCATCCTGATCAATGGCGTAAAAAAAACTTTGGCGCATGATGCGATTGCCCTGTTGGTAACTGGCAAAAGCTTGATCAATATCCTTCTTTTTCATATGGATCTTGGCCAGGGCAAAATGACTTTTGGCCTGATCAACGGGAACCATGCCGGTCATGGTGAATTGCAGCTCTTCCCCCTTGTGTCCCTGGGAAAGGCAATCCATGGACAGCAAATCTTCCAGGGCATAAGCATTGTTCGGAGATAATGTCAGAATTTTTTTATGAAGGAGGGCCGCTTCCTGCAATTTCCCCAATAATCCAAGGGCATAAGCACGACTGGAAAGACAGCCGAGATGATTGGGATCAACCTGCAGGGCACGACGGCTATACTCTTCGGACACTCTGGCATTGAAAAAACCAACCTCCAGATGGAGCCTGGCCAGGTGAAACAATGCCTCCACCGCATCAGGCTGTAACGCAATGGCCTTGGCAAACGCCTGCAGGGCCGGATTGCGCTGCTGCCGCAGGGATAAAATAACACCCAGTTCCGTCCACCAGTTCGCATTGCCAGGTTCCCGCTCCAAGGCGGAGCGCATCGATTTTTCAGCCGCTATCAGCCGCTGGGAATGCCTGTATACCACCGCCAAATAGGCATGAACCTGAGCCGTGACACAACCGTTTGCCACGGTTCGCTGTAGACTGGTCAAGGCATCAGCATACCGATAGGTGCCCATGAGCAACCGATTCAGTGTATGCCACACGGGGCAATAGTTGGGAAAAGATCGCAAGAACCAACCCAGAATCCCAATCATCACGCCGGTGACCATTGGGGGGAGTCGACTTGGACTCCAAGGAAGCCGTGCCCTGACCCGGGCAACAATCCCTTTCACAGGATTCATGGTGTTGCCGAAGTCAAATTTTGCAACTCGGCCACCGCTTCTTCCAGGCGACCAAAACGCAGTTGCATCATTTGCGATTCACGTACCATCTCAGCAATGCCACCAAATCCGCTCTGTCCCAGGGTTTCATAATTGAAAGCGTTGGCAGCCAACCGCAAAAAGCCTTCCCCTGGCGGGATTTTCTCCAAATAGGTAGCGCTTTGCTGTTCAAACGTGGGAAAAACTATCCAGCGTGGCACCACGCCAAGGTCGATCCGCTGCACGCTCCCGACCGGAACCCGCAAAAAACTGACCGTTCCTTTTCGGGTGTGGGGATATTCCGCACTCAGTACCGCCCGGGGTTCGAAAGCACGAATCACGTCAATGGATTCATTTTTCAACCCAACAGGTCGGGCATTGGCCATGAACACTTTTTTTTGCGGGCAATACAATCCAAATTCATCCGAAAGCAGACGAAACCCACGCAGGGATAATGCTGCGCTCAAAGTACTTTTCCCGGACCCCGGCGTTCCCGGTAACACCAAGGCCCCCCCCCTTTTTTCCAAAACAGCCGCATGTAATAATAGATAGTGATTGCTTCGGGAAGCCACGGCCATATTCATCCCCCACTCAAACATGGGGGGGGCATGACTCAAAGGAAAGGGGGTGAAAAAGGAGTTGCCATCCAAACGGAAACTGACTTTGGGTCGCCAATAGCGCCGCAGGCCAAAGGAAGGATGCAACGTTGCGTGAAAATCAGCGATATCGTCCCACGGTTGTTCCAATATCTCATTTTCATGATAAAAAATCTGCAAATGCCGATAAAAATCCGGTACCCGGGAGCGCAAATGGATGATAAAGGGACCGAGAACCCAACGTAACCCGTTTGATCGCAGTTGGTTGGACAGTTCTCGGGATGAGAGTTGGCCGATGTTCACGATGCAACCGGAAAAATCAAACCTAAGCGATCCAGTTCATTGAGGATGCGTTCCATTTCCGCCAAGGTGCCACCCTCCGCAGGGTCCAATTGCATCTCTGTCATCAACTCCCGACCATCCATGGGGTGCTGGGCCAATATTTCAAGCATGTCGATGACCAACTCGTTGATCCAATGAGTATGACCCGACATGGGGTTGAATATCATGTGATGATCACCCAAGGGGACATGCACGAGTGGTGGGCATTTCCCCCGTGTCCACCTGTGCGGCGTTGGCAACGGGAATCCGTCATCAGGGGCAGGGGCGGGAATGGACATGTTGCAAAAATACAGTAGGGCTGATTTATTTTAGTGGAAAGAACCCCAGCATGATTTGGTCACTGCATAATATCCAGAAGCTGGATTAACGTTCTGACCGGCATTACCACCCCAATAATTCGCACCCCCTCCCGCACTGGATGTAGCCGCCACGCCAGAAGAATTGACATAGATGGCACCCATGGGAGCCCCGGCTGTACATGGCGCCGCCGCAGTAGAGCCCCAGACGGAGGTTTCGGTACGAATATAGCGCTGAATAATACTGGTTGCAGCGACAGCGGTGGAAACGCACCGGCTCGTCCCATAGGTGGCCAAAGAGGTTATATTATTATTCGTGACACAATTGCCGTTGGAAGTGGCCGCAGCCGCAGCCGAAGAGGCCCCCTGCAGGGTGATAACGGCAGGGACGCCAGCAGCAAGTCCCTTCAAGATGAGACGGCGCCGCACGAGCTTGGTCTGAGCCGGGACAACCTCACCTGACGCCACCGGATCCAAGATATGTTGGATATGTTTCGGACCGTCCTGACCGTCAACCATGGCTGATTGTCCTTCAAGTATTGCGCAGTTTGCAAGCGCCTCACCTTTTACCCAAATCTCAGTGTGAGAGTACGCTTTTTACGAAACAAAATCAAAAGAAGAATTGTAATCTATTCTATTTTTTGTAACAAACGGTTCAGAAACAAGACACGATACACCTCGACCATAGCATCCAGCGAATAATCACGTTCCACCCGTCTTCGAGCTGCGGCACCCAGGCTATGCGACCACCGGGGATTCTGCAAGTGGCACAGAATTGCCTGTGACAAGGCTTCCGCGTCCTTGGGAGGCACCAAGTTACCGGTTACACCCTCCTCGACCAGATCAGCAACGCCACCGACCCGTGTTGCAACCACTGGCAGGCCACAGGCCATGGCTTCCAAGATGGTCAGTGGTGTCCCTTCGGCCTGGGATGGCAACACAAACAGATTAAAAGACCGCAATAATTGCGCCACATCATCGCGCCAGCCGGTAATCCATATTTTATCGAACACCCCCAATTCTTTGGCCAAATGCTCCACGGCCTGGCGCTCAGGTCCATCACCAACCAATACCAGACGGCACCGCTGCAATCCAGGAGGATCCACTTGGCCCAAATGCGCCAAAGCCCGCACCAAATTGGCCGGATCCTTGATGGACCAAAGCCGACCCACGCTGCCAATAATGAACGATGTTTCATCGGCAAAACCGGGGCAAGGCAAGGACATTTTGGATCCAGGTGTATAACGTTGACTGTCGATACCATTGACAATCAAGCTGATTTTCCGTTCTGGAATGCCAACCCGATCCCGCAACCAACCATACAAATCACGCGACACGCAAACAAACGTATCAACAAAAGGATGAAGCAGCCGCCGCAGCCAGATGTAAGTCCGATTTTCGCCATGGGGGTCGTAACTGTCCCGACCATGTTCGGCATGCACCACAAGCGGACGACCCGCAAAAAACGCGGGAATAGACCCTTCCAACGTGGCAATATTACAGGAATGGACCACATCCGGTTTTATTTTTTTCAACAGTTTCCACAAGCGCAACCACACCAGCCAATCCTTGCCGGCCTTCTTATCCAATTCGTAATAACAAACATCGGCACGCTCGACCCGGTTTTTGAAATCGCCACAGCGAGTCAAGGCGATCACATGGTGTTCAAATTGGTCATGGGGAAGACGGTTCATCAGATTGACGACCACGGTCTCCAGACCACCAACATCCAGACGGTAAAGCACGTGGGCGATACAAATTTTTTTCAAGGCTCCAAGATCCCCAGGACTTTTTGCAAATTGGTCTCCCACTGGTAATGTTCCAGGATGAATTGCCGCCCCATCTGGCCATACTCGGCGGCCTTTTGAACACCTTCCAACGGGTCCAAAAGTTTCAAAGCATAGTGGGCAAATAATTCCGGTTTCTCGGTCACCCAATTGTGCAAACCCGGATGGTAACGGATCCCCTCCATCGCCTGGGGCGTGGCGATCACCGGCTTGGCCATGGCCATCGCTTCCAACACCTTGTTTTGCACCCCACGGGCAATCATCAATGGTGCCACTGCCGCACGGGCATGCGCCAGATAGGGCCGCACATCCGCCACCGCACCAACCACCTCAATCCCTTCTTGGGTCGCCAAACGCTTCACCGCTCGATTGGGTCTGGCACCGACAATGGCGAATCGAGCGGTGGGTGATTTTTGCCGTATACGGGAAAAAATACGTTCCGCAAACCAAACCACTCCCTGAATATTCGGGCGATAGTCCATGGCCCCGGTAAAAACCAACGTTTCACCTGATCCATAGGGATTGGGATAGGCCTCCAGGGGATTGAAAAACTCACTGTCCACCCCATTTTCCCAATAGTGAACCCGAGCCGCCGATTCGGGAGCCACCTGCCGGAACAATTCCGCCTCCGCATGACTGACGAACAATGAGGCGGCAAAACGACTGGCAATGGCACGTTCCATTTCCTGAAGGGTCCTGGACTCCCGGGCATGGATGCGACTCATGAAACCTCGACTGCTCCGGGCGTACTCCAACCATTTGACCGAATCGACATCGACAAAATCAATCACACACCTGGGCTGATGCGACCAGGGATGCATGACAAAACGACTGGGAGCCGCCGAATAAACCAGGATACGCGGCACCTTCAGGCGCCCCATGAGGTCATTGACCCAATGTTGCATGCCCCGGTTGGCATAATAATGGAAAGTAAGGGATTGATCCCGCCAAAGACCACGCAAGGCTTTCACCTTGGCCCAACGGGGATTTAAAGCGGCCCAATGGGTTTCGCCATGACACAATTCCTGCAATACAGGGACATGGGCCCAATCTTCAGGTGTGTCGATAAAAGCCCCGACATGCACCCGATAATGGCGAGCCAAAAAGCGCAGCAGGTGATAAGACCGCACTTTATCCCCCTTGTTGGGGGGATAGGGGATACGATGGCTGAGAAAAAGGAGGTCTTCCATGGAGCGTTGCAACACCTGCGATGGTTGGTTGGCCCGTGCTGTCTTTCGTAACCAAGTTATTGGCGGAAAACAGGTGATCGAAGATCGGCGAGCATCTCCGGCAATGTTTTTATGACAATATAGATCATTGGAACAAGATGCACCATGATCATTAAACTAATAACGACATCGGCCATGGACCAAATAAAGCCCACCGGCATGAATGGACCGCAAAAGGTGACGCCGGCAAATGTCCAGCGAAAAGCGATCACACGGCGCCCCCCCAAATAATGATAACACCGCTCGGAAAAATGCGCCCAACTGATGATGGTGGTATAGGCGAAGACTCCCAGACACAAAAACAACACCCACCGACCGCCGTCACCCAGTCCCGTTTGGAAGGCGGTGGCGGTCAGATAGGCCCCGGTGAATTGCTGCCAGTCACCCAAGTCCAAAACAACCAGACCGGTAATACTGCAAACCAGCAAAGAGTCGATCAAAGGCACCAATGCCGCCAAATGGGCACCGACAGCGGGATGATCGTCATTGGCGCTCTGGTAGAACGGGGCGATTCCCAAACCGGAGAAATGGGTGAAAACCCCACGAGCCACACCAAACTGCATCGCCTGCATGACCGTATATCCCGCCACCCCGCCACCGATGGCGTACGGGTGAAAGGCCGCCTGGAAAATCGTTTGCAACGACTTGAGAGTGGCCAGCGGGTTCAGGATGAGGATCAACAAACCACAGGCCACGAAAAGAGCGGTGATCCAGGGACCAATAATGGCACTGAAGCGAACAATGGATTTGACGCCACCAACGATGACGGCAGATACCGTAACAAACAGGGTGATCGCCACCCAAATATCGGAGGAACCCAATTCGTTGGCCAAGGCACGGGATACGGAATTGGCCTGGATCAAATTGGCGCTGACCATGCCATAAAACAAAATCAATCCCGCAAGGATCGGCGCCAGCATCGGCCAGGAATGACCGACAAATTTGACCAGATAGGACATGGGGGTGGCATAATGGATGGAATGGACGTCTTTAGGTCCATGGCGCACAGCCAGATAGGCGGAACACATTTGGAAAGAACCGCCAACAATGGCCGAAACCCACAACCAGAACATGGCCCCCGGTCCGCCAAGGTGAATGGCGGTACCCACACCCGCCAAATTGCCGACCCCAACACTGGAAGCCAGGGCCGCACCCAAAGCCGTCATATGGGAAATGTGGTGTTCGTTGCCGCTTTGCTGGATTTTCTGTGACCGGATACGCCAAAACATCACGAAAGGTTCCCGCAAGGAAAGCCCGCGAGTGATCAGCAGGAACAAAATGCCGATTTCAATATAGATCAAACTGAAAAAAGGGTTCCAAATCCAGGCTGCTATCGTGTCCATAACCATCCAATTCCCGAGTGGCCCAAACGTTCTCTTTCCCTGATGGCCCGTAACGGGCTATAGTGGCCCGTATTCCAGAATAATCTACCAGGGATCAACCATGAAAAAAGGCTATTTTGGCATTTTTGGCGGGGCCTATATACCGGAAATCCTGCATGAGACCTTTCGTCGCCTGACCCTAGCCTATGAACAGGCGCGTCAAGATCCCAATTTTTGGCAGGAATATCTGGATCTTATGGAAAATTATTCGGGTCGGCCAACCCCCTTGACCTTCGCCGAAAATCTTTCCGCACACTTTGGTCACAAGGTTTATATCAAACGCGAAGACCTGAATCAAACCGGCGCTCACAAGGCCAACAATGTCATGGGCCAAGGGCTCCTGGTGCGGCGGATGGGCAAAAAAAGGGTCATCGCCGAAACCGGTGCCGGGCAACACGGGGTCGCCACCGCCACCATGGCCGCCAGAATGGGATTGGAATGCGTGATCTACATGGGTGCCAAAGATGTGGAACGCCAACGTCCCAACGTCTTCTGGATGCAACAATTGGGTGCCACCGTCGTCCCGGTCACTTCGGGTTCCTGCATCCTCAAGGATGCCATCAACGAAGCCTTGCGGGATTGGGTCGGCAGCATGGATGAAACCCATTATGTCCTGGGAACCGCCTGTGGCGCACATCCTTTTCCCGAAATGGTCTCCTGGTTTCAATCCATCATCGGCATCGAAGCCCGGCAACAAATTTTAAAGCAGGCTGGACGCCTGCCACATCGGGTTTATGCCTGTGTCGGTGGCGGTTCCAATGCCATGGGTATTTTCCAGGGATTCCTGGATGACCCCCAGGTCGAACTCATCGGTGTGGAGGCGGGTGGTGAGGGCATCGCATCGGGACGCCACGCCTCACGTCTGGCTTCCAACGCCGGTCGTCTGGGGATCGCCCACGGTTATCGCACCCTGTTTCTCCAGGACGATGACGGACAGATGCGCGAGACCCATTCGGTAGCAGCCGGGCTCGATTATGTCGGGGTATCCCCCATTCTGGCCCATCTCCACAACACCGGACGCGTCCGATTTGCATCCGCCAGCGACCAGGAAGTGGTTGCGGCATTAAAGATTTTGATGCAAAAGGAGGGTTTGATCGGTGCCCTGGAGTCAACCCATGCCGTTGCCCGCGCATTTGCGGAAATGCCCCTCATGCCCAAGGACTCCGTTATTATCATTAACCTTTCCGGTCGCGGCGACAAAGACATTTTCACCATCGCCGATGCCCTCGGCGATCCGGGATGGCGTACATTCATCCTGGACAAGGCACACCAGTATCAAAAATCTTAAAGATTAAGACAGCTCCGATCCTTCGTTTGTTCGGCAAGATTTTAAACCAGGACATCCTTACGATGCATGCCGTGACCCCCAGTCTCCTTGAAACCTGTATTCGCAACTCCCCGGATCCCATACTGCTCATGTCCCATCTGGTTCTGGGATATCCATCGCTGGAAGAAAACCGCAAGGTGATGGATGCCATGGTAGCCGCTGGCGTCCCTATCATCGAGTTGCAAATCCCTTTTTCCGAGCCGATCGCCGATGGCCCCGTCATCGCTCGCGCCAATCAAGAATCCCTCGCCAATGGCTTTCGGGTTGAAACCGGCTTGAATTTTATCGCCGAAAGCGTCCAGCGCTATCCCATCCCCATCATCATCATGACCTACACCAACATTCTCATGGCACAGGGGATGGATGCATTCATCCAACGGGCTGCTGCCATGGGCGTCCGCGGATTGATCGTCCCCGACCTCCCCCTGGAGGAGGCGGGTGAAGCCATCCAAAGCTGTCAAACCCATGGAAACAATCAACTCGATTGGATCCGTCTGTTCACCCCCACCACCCCCGACTCCCGACTTGAACTGCTGGGTCAAGGAGCTTCCGGTCTGGTGTATTGCGTAGCGCGCCGGGGTGTCACCGGGCGGCATACCGAGTTTGATCCCCAGGTCATGGCTTTTATCAAGCGGTGTCGTTCCGCCACGCGTACACCCTTGGCTTTGGGATTTGGTGTCCGTTCCCGCGAGGATGTTCAAAGCCTTCGCGGCAAAGTGGAAATCGCCGTGGTGGGAACAGCCGCCATTGAAATCCACCTCTCCCGGGGAGCCGAAGCGGTGGGAAGTTTTTTTGCTGGACTAAGGTAGTCGTAATGTTTAATAAGTTACTATAGCGTCGCGCCAATTGGGTTCGGAAAATGTGGTCGTCAGAAGGGGAGACACATCCATGGCCAAGATACTCATTGTCGATGATGAACCAATCAATTGTCTGATATTAGAAAAATTTCTCGTGGAGGCCGGCAAGAGGCATGATGCCAAATCCTGCGAATCCGGGGCGGAAGCCATCCAGTTGGCAGCCTCGTGGAACCCGGATCTCATCTTCATGGATCTGAACATGCCGGGAATGGACGGGATTACCGCGATCACCAACATTCGAAAACAAGGATACACGGGTAAAATCATTATTGTAACGGCGAACCACTCCAGTCAAAACGCACGCCTCGGGGCCAAAGCCGGTGCCAACGGCTTTCTGGCCAAGCCTGTGGATGGCAAAAACATCACGAGTGTCGTAGAGTCCATCCTCCCCTCCTGACCAACGCTTTCGGGAGCGATTCCTGACAGCGCAATGTTCATAAACGCGCCAATTGTTCCTGGAGGGCTTGATTCTTTTTTTCCACCCCTTGAGCCATTGCATCGCGATAGGCTTGCAACTTTTCCATAAGCCCAATCTGGGTCAACGCCAAAATTTTTGCTGCGAACAAGGCCGCATTGATAGCCCCGGCCTTGCCTATGGCCATGGTGGCCACCGGGATCCCTCCAGGCATCTGCACCGTTGCCAACAAGGCGTCCATGCCTTTGAGGTCGGTTGCCGACAAAGGGACACCAATGACCGGCAACGGGGTAACCGCTGCGACCACCCCTGCCAGATGCGCCGCCGCGCCCGCGCCGACGATAAGCACCTTCAGGCCACGCTGTGCCGCCCGTGTCGCGTAATCGTGGGTTCGTTCCGGGGTACGATGCGCCGAAGTAACCAGCATCTCGAAAGGGATGGCAAAATCTTTAAGGACCCGCCCCGCTTCGCGCATGATTTCAAAGTCAGAATCGGAACCCATTAAAATTCCTACGACTGGAGATGCGTTCATGGGGCCTCCCTGGATATGGCACGGTGGGCGATATCTCTGCGAAAATAGGCGTCCTGCCAATGAATATGATCTACTGCCGCATAGGTCACCTTGCGAGCTTGAGTAACGGTATCCCCCAAACCCGTCACGCCCAACACACGACCACCCGCAGTCACAAGTTTCTGTCCCAAACGACGGGTTCCGGCGTGAAAAATTTGCACATCCGCCAATCGTGCCGCTGTCTGCAAACCAAAAATAAGATGATCCTTCGTATAACTCCCTGGATAACCACCCGCCGCCATCACCACACACACGGCAGGCCGGGGATCCCAATCGATGGTCATACCCGCGAGGGATCCAACGGCTGAGGCCATGAGAAATGGAACGATATCACTCCGCATACGCATCAACAGGGGCTGGGTCTCAGGATCGCCAAAACGGGCGTTGAACTCCAAAACTTTCAGCACATCACCATCAATCATCAAACCGGCGTACAACACGCCACGATAAGGTCGACCTTCCGCCGCCATGGCATCGATAACCGGCTGCATGATTTCAACCATGATGCGATCATGCAGGCGGGGCGTCAGGATGGGTGCCGGGGAATAAGCTCCCATACCCCCCGTATTGGGTCCGGTATCCCCCTCTCCCACCGCCTTGTGGTCCTGGGCACTAGCCATGGGAAGGAGGCGTTCCCCATCGGCGAATGCCATGAAGGATACCTCTTCACCCGTTAAAAATTCCTCCACCACCACCTCATGGCCCGCCGCACCGAATTCGCGCTGAACCATGGCACGATGCACGGCCTGTTCCGCCTCTTCAAGGGTATGGCACACCATGGCCCCCTTGCCTGCTGCCAATCCGGAAGCCTTGACGACGATGGGAGCCCCCTGTCTGCGGATATGATCCAACGCAGCCGTTGCATCGGTGAACACCTGATATCCGGCAGTGGGAATGTGATACCGTTTCAGGAGATCCTTCATAAAGGCCTTGGAGCCCTCAAGAGCCGCCGCCACCTGCGAAGGACCGAAAACCGCCAATCCAGATGCGCGAAAATGATCCGCCAAACCTGCGACCAGGGGGGCTTCGGGACCGATCACCGTCAGATCGATTCGGTTGGAAACAGCCCATGATTTCAGGGCCTCCAGATCCGAAGTCCCCATGGAGACGCACTCTGCAACCTGTGCCATGCCTGGATTACCGGGGACACAAACCAATTTTTCGACCAAGGGTGAGCTGGCGATTTTCCATGCCAAAGCATGCTCGCGACCGCCGCCACCAATCAACATGACTTTCAAGCCCATTTTTTTTCCAATCCCACGCAAGCCAACTGCCATTGCATCGATGACGCAGCCTCCCGGCATTGACGCCACCTGCGACCGCTATCAAAGATACTGAAAATGGCCTGATGCTGTCGAGGATCTTCCATTTTCCCGTAACGCAAACAACATCTGGACCAAACCCCTTAAAGGTGCGAGACTTGCGCGATTCGATCCACCCTATGGCCTGCTTTCTCATCCCCTCTTAAGGTTCCGACCATGGTCGCAAGCCGATCACAGTCACGACACTCCAGGATCATTCCACAACGAAATAAAATAATCTATGGAGCCGTCCTGATATTTATTGCCATCGGGTCGCAATTTATTAGTGAAATTTATGGAATATTTTCCATTTATTCGACTTGGCTATTGGACGACAATGTCTGGTTTCCGAATAAACTGACCTCTCTACTTTTACTTCTGGTGTTGCCGTTTTTAACTTATCTGAGCTTACGCCTGTTTCAGCTCAACCACGCCCTCCAGGTGGATGAAGAGACGATTCGCCGCCTGCACCAACGCAATGAAGGGATCCTGCAAGCGGTTGGCGATGGGATATTCGGGGTGAATGGTTCCGGTCAGATCACCTTCATCAACCATTCCGCAGCACGCATGTTGGGGACGACTCCCGACAATCTGTGGGAAAAACCTGTCAGCGCCATTCTGCAAGCACCACCGGGTGAGACAACCCATACCGCAACCAGTGCCTTGGAGAAAACCTTGGCCAATGGTCAGATTCACTTATTTGCCCAGGAATTTTTTTATCGTCAGGATGGCAGCCCTTTCCCGGTGGAATACAGCTCAACGCCATTGGATCCCAACCACCATCAGACCGGTGTGGTCGTCACGTTTCGAGATATCAGCCAACGCCTGGAAACAGAAGCGGAACGTAACCGGTTGGCCGCCGCCGTCAATCAAACCGCCGAAATGATCCTGATCACCGACCCCGATGGACATATCCTCTATGCCAACCCAGCCTTTGAAACCATAACAGGATATGGCCTCAACGAAGTCCTGGGAGCGGCCATGACGCATTTTCCCATCACGCAATGGAAACAATCCTGGAACGACAAACTTTCCCAGGCCTTATCCCAAGGCATTCCTTTCAAACAACGATTTTTAGCGCAGAAAAAGAACGGTTCCCATTTTCATGCGGATTTAACCTGGTCGCCAGTCAAGGACCCCAAAAAACAGATCACCAGCCACGTCATCATAGGTCGAGACGTTACCCGGGAATTGGAACTCGGACGACAATTATTGAAATCACGACAACTGGAATCCATCGGGACATTGGCAGGGGGGATTGCCCATGACTTCAATAACATTCTAACAGCCATTCTCTCCTACACAGAATTGACCATGGATGAGCTGGAGGCCTCCAGTCTGGAATACCACAACCTAAACGAAGTCATGGTAGCCGCTGTCCGTGCCAAAGAGCTGGTCAAACAACTCCTGACATTCAGCCGCCGCAACAAACAGCAGCGCGTCCCCCTGCCGATATCACCTGAAATCAAAGAACCACTATCCTTGCTTAAAACAGCCCTTCCCGACAAGATTGTATTGGAAACAATTCTCCCTGCGATTGAAGACCTGGTATTAATCGATCCCTTACAAATTCATCAGGTCGTCATGAACCTGTGCACCAATGCCGTGGAAGCCATGGAGAACCTGGGTGGGACCATAAGCGTCAGTCTGGAAAAAGTCCGGGTTGATGAGGAAATGATTCTCAACCATGCCTCCCTGTCGCGGCTCCAACCCGGCCCCCACATGGTACTATCCGTTAAAGACCAGGGACCGGGCATCGAACCTTCCATTTTGGATCACCTCTACGAACCTTTTTTTACCACCAAGGACATTGGCAAGGGTTCCGGTTTGGGTCTGTCGGTAGTCCATGGAATCGTGCATAATCATGAAGGGGCCATCAAGGTGGAGAGCAGCTCAGGCATGGGTGCCACCTTTCAGGTCTATCTACCAATCATACAGGGCAAGACCGCAGCAAGGACCAATGCAGAAAGGGAGGACGAGCCATGACTCGAATTCTCGTCATAGAGGATGAGCGCCAGATTCGTGAGGTTTTGAAACAAATTCTTGAAAAGTCGGACTATGAAGTGGAACTCGCAGAGGATGGACGCCGTGGACTGGAGCTTTTCCGCAAACTTCCCGCAGACATCGTCATCACCGATATCATCATGCCCAACAAGGACGGTCTGGAAACCATCGAAGAACTGATTTCTCAGAACCCCCATCTGCCCATCATCGCCATATCGGGGGGGGCACCAGGGCAAAAAGCGCAATTCGCCCTGGATGTCGCCAAAATGTGCGGTGCCGTTCGCGTCCTGGCCAAACCATTCTCACGCAAAGAAATATTAGAAGCAGTAACCGATCTCCTCAGTGATGTGAAAGCCAATGATCACTCCGGAAGTTAAAATAAACTTTACTAGACAAAAATTCAATTATGACTATCCACGATGTAGAAATAAAAACGCTATGCAAATGTTTGCCGTTTTTCTCATTGTGCAGTAAAAAAATTCGTTGACAATGATTACGCACTCTCCTACGATTGCGCCTGTTTTAAATGACAGGCGCGAAAAGGTGCGCAGAGGGCCATGAAGGCCACGTTATACGGGTACAGCCCAGTGATAGGGCTGCAATTGTTGTCCGTTCTCTTGGCAGCAATTGTAGCGGCATGGCTTTCTGGTGCAAGCAGCGCTATCTCCGCAACTCTGGGAGGTGGTGTAGGCATCATCGGAGATATTGCTTTCTTGATGGTTGCACACAAAAGAAAGCACACTGCCACTGCCTTTGAGGCCCTTACGGCTGCCCTTATCGCCGAGGTCATCAAGCTCGTTGTCATGTTTGCGCTTCTGGGTTTGGTCGTTGTCGCCTACAGAGATGTGGAAATGGTCGGACTCATTTCGACCTTCATCCTGTCGGTCGTCGTTTTCAGCTTGGCGTTGTTTTTCATTAAACAACCCCACGAACAGGGTACTTAAGCAACGTGAATACAGAGCAAATGCTTACACCCACGTCTTATATAGACCACCACCTGACACAGTTGGCCAAGCCACTGGGTGACAGCCCCTTCTGGGTTGTTCACGTGGATTCCCTCTTGATTGCAGTGCTATTGGGAATTGTCGGCCTCGGTTTCCTGTATACGGTCGTGAATGGTGCGACCAGCGGCGTGCCGAGCAAACGCCAGGCATTTGTTGAGCTCGCCTTTGAATTCGTCGACAATCAAGTACGCAGTATTTTTCATGGTGATCAGCATAAGTTTGTCGCACCAACGGCCCTGACCGTATTCGTCTGGGTCTTTCTGATGAACTCCATGGATTTCCTGCCAGTCGACATCATGTCGCGTTTTTACGAACGCCTGCTGCATGTGCATCATTTCCGTGGCGTGCCCACAGCCGATGTCAATACCACCTTTGCACTGGCATTGACGATCTGGATGGTCATGATATACTTCAACATCGCCGTGAAGGGCCTTGGCGGTTGGGTGCATGAACTCTTCTGCACCCCTTTTGGTGAACATCCGGCATTGTGGGTTCTCAATTTCCTGTTCAATGTCGTGGAGCTGGTTTCCAAGCCCTTGTCGCATTCGCTGCGGTTGTATGGAAACATGTATGCCGGGGAAATAATATTTCTCTTACTCGGAATGTGGGCGGCAACGGGTATGGTTGGGACATTTTTTGGCATTGTTCTGGGTGCCGGATGGGCCATTTTCCACATCCTGATCGTTGCACTGCAAGCATTCATCTTTATGATGCTGACCGTCGTCTATATCGCGATGGCCCATGAGAGCCATTGATCATCAATACTTGTTCAATTTTTTAACTTTGAAAGGAATAAAATGGACAAGCTTCAACTTTTAGCCATGATTCAGGCGTCCACGGGTATCGGTATTGGCCTCATGATCGGTTTGGGGGCATTGGGAGCCTGTATTGGCGTGGGCGTGATGAGTAGCCGCTTTCTTGAGGGTGCGGCCAGACAGCCGGAGATGATCCCACAGTTACAAGCGAAAGTATTCCTACTCCTCGGTCTGATTGATGCCTCGTTCATTATTGCTGTGGGTTTGGCAATGCTGTTCGCGTTTGGTAATCCTCTCCTGGCCGTAATCAAGTAGCCACTGGCCTAATGGATTATCCCTCGCTAGGGTGCTGACATGAATATCAATCTCACTCTGTTTTCGCAGGCCTTCGCCTTCGGGATCTTCATCTGGTTCACGGTGAAGTTTGTTTGGCCGCCCTTGCTCAAGGCCATAGAAGACCGCCAGAAATACATCGCAGAAGGGCTTGCTGCGGCTGATGAGGGCAGGAAAAGCCTTGATCAAGCTCAGGATCGCGTTGGCGTCATTGAGGCAGAGGCACGTAGCAAGGCTGTTGATATCATTACGGCGCACGAAAAACGTGCCGCTCAGATCATTGACAACGCCAAGGAACGTGCCAAAGTCGAAGCCGAACGCATTATCACCCACGCACGGGAAACGGCGGAAATCGAGACCGCCAAAGCCAAAGATGCCCTGCGTCGAGAAGTTGGTCGACTGGCCGTCCTGGGTGCCGAACGGATTTTACGGCGGGAAATCGACTCGAAAGCCCATACTGAACTTCTGAATCAGCTCCGGGATGAACTGTAATGGCTGAGTTGGCGACAGTCGCACGGCCCTACTCAAAAGCTGCTTTCGCAGCGGCTGAGGCAAATGGCAAATTAGTCGAGTGGTCCCAGGCGTTAACGGCATTGGCGGAATTAGCGAGCCACGAAGGTATCCGTCGCGCCTTGGGCAACCCCCACTTGAGTGCAACGCAGCGGGTGACCTTGCTGACCTCGTTGATCTCTGTCGATCTCTCCACAGAAGCCAACTATTTCCTTCGCATGCTCGTCGATGCCAAAAAAATAGCCCTTCTGCCGGCCATTTCCGCTCAGTTTGAAGCCTTGAAGAATGAGCGTGAACAGACAGTTGAGGCCACTGTTTACTCGGCATTGCCGGTTGCTGACAAACAGTTGAAAACTTTGACCCAGCGTTTGACAAAAAAGTTTGGTCGGTCGGTTCAGGTCCAGGTGGTCGTTGATGCCGCGTTGATTGGCGGTGTCAAAGTTATCGTTGGTGACCAAGTGATGAATGGTTCGGTTCAGGCCAAGCTGGAGGCGCTCTACGCCAGTCTGACCGCATGATGCACATTTTGGCCGGTCGGATGGGAACGAGTACGCGGATTGATTGCAGGAGATCGACGTTTAATGAACATCGCATTGGGTTGATTTTTCTCGGAGTGTGTCCGAAATAATCCATTGGCGATAAATCGCTTATTAACTGGACTGTCAACCAGGTGTACCTATGCAACTGAATCCTTCCGAAGTCAGCGATCTGCTGCAAGAGAAAATACAAAAATTGGGGGTGACGACCGAGGCGAGAACGCAGGGGACCGTTGTTTCGGTGTCCGATGGCATTTGCCGCATCTACGGCTTGGAAGATGTCATGCAGGGCGAGATGCTGGAGTTCCCGGGTAATGTGTTCGGCTTGGCGCTCAATCTGGAGCGTGACTCGGTTGGTGCGGTTATTTTGGGCGAATATGAGCATATCACCGAAGGGGACGTGGTCCGTTGCACCGGACGTATTCTGGAAGTGCCCGTTGGACCTGAGTTGATTGGACGCGTTGTCGATGCCCTGGGCCGGCCAACGGATGGCAAGGGGCCGATCAATGCTGAGATGACGGATGTTATCGAAAAGGTGGCACCGGGTGTGATTGAGCGTAAATCGGTTTCGCAGCCCGTGCAGACCGGCTTGAAAGCCATTGATTCCATGGTGCCCATTGGACGTGGCCAGCGCGAGTTGATCATCGGTGACCGGCAAACGGGTAAGACGGCCGTTGCTGTGGACGCGATCATCAACCAGGCTGGGAAAGATCTCATTTGTATTTACGTGGCGATTGGTCAGAAGGCTTCATCAATCAGGAGCGTGGTCCGCAAACTGGAAGAAAGCGGTGCCATGGCCTATACCATCATTGTCGTGGCTTCTGCTTCTGAAGCTCCCGCCCTGCAATACTTGGCCCCGTACTCCGGTTGTACCATGGGGGAATATTTTCGGGATCGTGGTCAAGACGCCCTGATCGTTTATGACGATTTATCCAAACAGGCTGTGGCTTATCGGCAAATTTCTTTGCTGCTGCGCCGTCCCCCAGGACGTGAGGCTTACCCTGGTGACGTATTTTATCTCCATAGTCGCTTGCTGGAACGTGCCGCACGGGTGAATGCCGAGTATGTTGAAAGATTCACCAAGGGTGAGGTCAAGGGTAAGACCGGTTCACTGACGGCTTTGCCGGTCATTGAAACGCAAGCGGGTGACGTGACCGCATTCGTGCCGACAAACGTCATTTCCATTACCGATGGACAGATCTTTTTGGAAACCGATCTGTTCAATGCGGGTATTCGCCCGGCAATTAATGCGGGTATTTCGGTCTCCCGCGTGGGTGGTGCCGCACAGACGAAAATCATCAAGAGTCTGGGTGGTGGCGTCCGTCTCGCCATGGCGCAATATCGGGAGCTGGCCGCCTTTGCCCAGTTCGCCTCCGACCTTGATGAGGCAACCCGCAAGCAGCTTGAGCGTGGACGGATGGTCACCGAGTTGATGAAGCAACCACGGTACCAACCTTTGCAGGTCTGGGAGATGGCGCTGGTGTTGTTTGCCGTCAACAATGGCTACTATGACGATGTTGATGTCAAAAAAGCCCAAGCCTGTGAGAAATCCATGCGTGCCTTCATGGAAAATAAGCACATGGAGCTGATCACAGTCATAGAGCGCGATAAAGAACTGACAGAAAGTTCAACGGCTGCTTTGCATGCTGCGGTCAAGGAATTCAAAGAAACAGGGGTCTACTAGGGCTTGCATGTACCCCTGTTGGCCTGAAGCGAACAGGTAGCTCGGATAGTCGAGAGTCCAAGGGAAGAAGGTGATGGCCGGTTCAAAAGAGATCCGCTCCAAAATCAAGAGTGTGCAGAGTACGCGCCGGATTACCAAAGCCATGGAAATGGTTGCGGCTTCTAAAATGCGTCGTGCTCAGGATCGCATGCGTGCCGCACGTCCTTACGAAGAACGGGTACGCCGCATTGCTGCGCATTTGGCCAGTGCTAACCCAGAATATCGCCACCCCTTTTTAGTGCGACGCAAGGAGGTCAAAGGGGCGGGATTTATTGTGGTAACCACCGATAAGGGTTTATGTGGTGGCTTGAATACCAACGTTCTGCGTTCCGTGACATCAAAAATGCAGGAGTTGGAACAGGCTGGAATTACCCTCCAGGCCACGGCCATTGGCCAAAAAGGTTTTAACTTTCTTAATCGACTTGGCGTCAAGATAATATCGCATGTTGTTCATATGGGCGATGTCCCGCATATGCATAAGTTTATCGGGGCTATCAAAGTTCAATTGGACGCATATATGGATGGCCAAGTCGATGTAGTTTACTTGGCTTATTCGCAGTTCATCAACACCATGGTGCAAAAAACACGATTGCTCCAACTGTTGCCTCTTCCCCCCGATACGGTGAAAAAGGATTCCGGGTATAGTTGGGATTATATCTATGAGCCGGATTCTAAACTCGTTTTGGATGAGCTGTTGGTACGTTATATTGAAGCCTTGGTCTACCAGGCAGTGACCGAGAGCATGGCTTCCGAACAATCCGCACGTATGGTGGCCATGCAGGCGGCTTCTGACAATGCCAAATCGGTTATTGAGCTATTGCAGTTGAGTTACAACAAAGCGCGGCAAGCGGCGATTACCAAGGAACTCTCGGAAATTGTCGGAGGCGCGGCCGCCATCGCATAAGATCTGTTTTTCGCATCGGTGTTCGTATTGTCACAAACCATAGATGATATAAATTAACACGAAGGATATGCCGTGAGTGCTCAATCCAATGCTGAAGGAAAGATTGTTCTGTGCATCGGCGCTGTGGTCGATGTGGAGTTTCCCCGTGATCAGTTACCGCGTGTGTACGATGCGCTGATCGTGGAAAATTCTACGCTGACGCTTGAAGTGCAGCAGCAGTTGGGTGATGGTGTTGTACGATCCATCTGCCTGGGCTCATCCGATGGGCTGCGTCGCGGTACCAAAGTGACGAACACAGGGGGACCGATCAAGGTACCGGCTGGAAAAGCCACTCTGGGTCGCATCATGGATGTGCTTGGCAGACCCATTGATGAAGCGGGTCCGATTTCGGGTGAAATCACCCGCTCGATCCACCAAAAGGCACCATTGTTTGAAGATTTGGTGGCCTCTCAGGATCTATTGGAAACGGGAATCAAAGTGATCGATCTGATGTGCCCATTTGCCAAAGGTGGCAAGGTGGGACTGTTTGGCGGTGCAGGCGTTGGTAAGACCGTCAACATGATGGAGTTGATTCGCAACATCGCCGTCGAGCATTCCGGGTATTCGGTGTTCGCCGGGGTCGGCGAGCGCACACGTGAGGGCAACGACTTTTACCATGAAATGAAAGAGTCCAACGTGTTGGATAAGGTGTCACTGGTCTATGGCCAGATGAACGAGCCTCCGGGCAACCGTCTGCGCGTAGCCCTTACCGGTCTGACCATTGCGGAGCATTTTCGGGATGAAGGGCGCGATGTGTTGCTCTTCGTCGATAATATCTACCGCTTCACCATGGCGGGTACCGAAGTGTCAGCCCTTTTGGGACGCATGCCCTCAGCGGTGGGTTACCAGCCCACACTGGCAGAAGAAATGGGGCGTTTCCAGGAACGTATCACTTCCACTAAAACGGGCTCGATCACCTCAGTGCAAGCTGTTTACGTGCCAGCGGATGACTTGACCGACCCCTCCCCGGCCACGACATTTGCCCACTTGGACGCAACGGTCGTTTTATCACGTGATATCGCCTCTCTGGGTATCTACCCAGCGGTCGATCCGTTGGATTCAACCTCACGTCAGGTCGATCCCAATGTCATCGGGGAAGAACATTATTCGGTCACGCTTAAAGTGCAGTCGGTTCTGCAACGTTACAAAGAGTTGCGTGATATCATTGCGATCCTTGGCATGGACGAATTGTCTCCAGAGGATAAACTGGCTGTGGGACGGGCACGTAAGATTCAACGCTTCCTGTCGCAACCATTCAACGTTGCCGAAGTATTTACAGGCTTGCAGGGTAAGTATGTGCCACTGAAAGAGACCATTCGCAGTTTTAAGATGATCGTCGATGGTGAGTGCGATGCCCTTCCGGAACAAGCCTTTTATATGGTTGGTGGCATTGACGAAGTTTTTGAAAAAGCCAAGACGTTTCAATAATGCGCGTGTGGTCGGTGGTTCTGGTGGTGGTTGACGCCGCCAGATGCCGAGCCCCCTATCTGCGACAAGGTCAGCCGCTATGAGCTCCATGCAAGTCTATGTCGTCAGTGCTGAGGAATCCATATTTTCCGGCAAGGCTGAATATTTAATCTTGTCTGGGGATGTGGGGCAACTTGGCATTTATCCCAAACATGCACCGTTGATCACGCGCATTAAACCCGGCACGGTACGCATCAAGGTGGAAAATGTTGGCCCAGAAGAGATTTTCTACGTTGCGGGGGGTATCCTTGAGATCCATCCCAATGCTGTTACTGTGTTGGCCGATTCCATAGTTCGTGCCGCTGACCTGGATGCTGCCATGGCTGCGGATGCAAGGCGAGAAGCCCAGGAAGCCGTGGTCAATGTTAAGAGCGATATCAACTTTGCACGGGCTCAAGGCGAATTCGCTGCCATGGCCGAACAGATTGCATCGATTTCAAAACTATTGAAGAGACTGTAGTTTTCGCCGGCTCCGTCCTTCATGGACGGCAGTATGCCTCATTAGCGTGATTTTGCACCCAGCAAGCCCTGGATTTGTTAATCCAGGGCTTGTTTGTTTTTGAGGCGCTGGGATGCTCCCGGTCGAACAAAAAACCTTCCATCAACTGAACGATCAATGGTGCATCCACTGACCGCCGTTAACATCCAGATTCACACCGGTTATGAATGCGGCATCTTCAGAAGCCAGGAACAACACTGCGGCGGCAATTTCCTCAGGCTTGGCCAATCGACCCATTGGAATATGTTTTTTGATATCGTCCAAAACAGCCTCGGGGACCTGAAGCATCATTTCCGTAGCTGTATACCCCGGAGCGACGGAGTTGACGGTAACACCATGTTTGGCCCCTTCCTGTGCCAAAGCCATGGTCAGACCGTGGGCACCCGCTTTGGTTGCCGAATAGTTGGCTTGGCCAAACTGACCCTTTTGACCATTGACTGAGGTGATGTTGATCACCCGTCCCCATTTGCGAATCAGCATGGCTTCAAAGAAATGCCGAGTCACGTTAAAAATGCTATACAGGTTAACTTTCATCACCTGATCCCAGTTTTCGAAGGGCATTTTTTTGAACACCGAATCGCGGATGATACCGGCGCAATTGACCAATACATCCACAGCGCCAAATTCTGCCGCCACCTTGTGGGACAGGGCGTGACAGGATTCAAAATCGGCAACATCCACTTCAAACAAATGGACTTCCAACACCTCCTTTTCAATCATCTCCAGCCATGGTTTGACTTTTTCCCTTTCAAAGGGGGCATAGGTTGCGGCGGTTTTGTAGCCATCCCGTGCAAAATATTTGACGATAGCGGTACCAATACCACCAATACCACCGGTAACAAGAACATGTTTCTGGGTCATCCGACTCTCCGTCAGCAGTAAGGGTCAACAAGGCAGGATCAATCAAACGATTCCATGGGCCGAATCATACCACTGATGACGAGCCAACCAAAGATACAAACATGTTGCAATTCGCATCCTGTGAGCAGCACGGATTACCACCACACACGCAAGGTTCCAATGACGCCTAATAACAGGATGAAACCAATAAGCAATAGGGGAAGCGAGCGATGACGCGCTGATAATCCCACTCCCATCACCAATGAGGCCACGATTAAAAGGGGATACGCCCAATGAATATAAAGATTCAAGGCAATCAAGAACCCCGCGCACATACCCAGGATGTTTCCAGTCCATGCGACAAAATAAGACTTATCCATCCATTGGCTGTAATATCGATCATGCCAATCCTCAAGGCTTGATGTCGGAATATCCACTTTTGCCAATGGTTTCACCTCCCAGGTTTTGATCTTTTCCTCACTGGATACCTGGACGCGGTGTTGCAGGATATCGCATTGAATACTGGCAACCAATTCCCCGATCCGCATGGATTGCTCGACTGTAGAGAAAACAAATTTGGCACGATGTCCTTCCACCAAATCCCGCGTCACATGACCAACAACCTGGGCATCCACTATTGTGTGATGGCATCCACCCCCCCATGATAGCACGATCTGAATGGATGCTTCCTTGGGGAGGTAGTACTCTGATTTCTCAAAGAGGAATGACAAACCTTCGGCACTGATATCGACTATTTGGGCAGGCAATTCCAATCCATCGGGCCGAATGATACCAAGTGAAATTTTCATGGCGGCCACGGGCGCAACCCGGATTGCTGAACGTTTTTGCGCCATTATTTTCACATACTTGGGAAAGGATAAACGAAACAACTCGTTGGTCACAGCTCGCAGGAAGCGCACCTTGGTTTCCACAACGCGAGTATTAGTCTGGAAAGTTATTTCAATAACATGGCTTTTACGAATTTTAATATTACCGACCGGTGGCACCAAACCACCGATATAGAGATATAAAAATTTATCTGGTTCAGGGCCAGTTTTAAAATGGGTTATATATTCTAAGAATTGTTGATCCATGTGCAGACGAATTTGTTGGGTTTCATCACACGCATGAAGAATCATCGAGATTATTGTGGTCTGATCAGTTACCCGGCCACAGATTGGTTCCACCTGTTTCACCGTTTATCTCCTTCATCCCAAAGGATTCCCATCTCTTCCAATTTGGTCCGCCGTTCCGGATCCAGTTGACCTTTCTGAAAGGACTGGCGCTGGAACTGTAGCCATAATCCCAATTGAGGATTTTCTGGCCACTGTGCCGGAACATTACAATGACCAAAACGTTCCTTATACTGTTCCAGGTACATCAGCATTTCGGCCGCGACCATCTCCCTGGCATCCCAAATGAACCCCAAAGTGTTGAGACGTGCCTGTTTTTCCTCGGAAAGATTTCCCATCATTCTGGCCTTGCGCTGAATGGCACACCAATCATTCAAGCGGGTGTGATGTGGGGAATCATTTTTGATCAGGCAATGGCCGTGACGTTGGTGGAAAAAGAACAATTCCCGGTACATTTCCAACCATTGGGCACTATGGATGTCCCAGACGAAATGGAGCCGATCCAAGCGTTGGATTTGTTTTTCATCCAACTGCCCACCGATCCTGGCCTTACGCTGCGCCGCAACCCACCAGGCCAATCGCGCATGTTGGCTATCATTTTCCGGCACCAAACTGTGTCCAAATCGATCGTGATACGCCGCCAGGGCGACAAACATTTCCTCCCAAAAAACGGCCTTTTCGTCCCAAACGAACTCCAATTGGTTGAGGCTTTCCGTTTTTTTCTTATCCAAGGCATTGTTTTTATAAATTTTACGAATATTTTTGACCCAAGCCGGCAGTCTGGGATGAACCGGGTAGGGATCGGGGACAATACAATGGAGGCGTTCCTGATTGAATTGCTTCAGGGCATGGAACATTTCCTGCCATTCGGCCTCCCCTGCGTCCCAGATGAACCCCATCCGGTCAAGATGGTCCATCAATTCCTGGGACAATCCGCCCGTTATCCTGCGGGTCCGCAGTTTTCGGACCCAGCTCGACAAGGTGGGGGGGTGGTTGAAATCGGCAGGAATGTTACAATGACCGTATTGTTCCATGAACCGGCGCAAGGCGCGGAGCATTGTTTGTTCCTGTTTGGCCGCTGGATCCCAAACAAAACCCAACCGGGTCAGTTTGTCCCTCTCTATTTCCGGCAATCGACCCGACATCTGCATGCGCCGTTGACTGGCCATCCAATCTTTCAGTGGGGCGAACTGCGGATTCACAGCCACGGGATCATCATCACCGTGGTGACGTTGGTAACGTTCAAAGAGAGCCAGCATCCTGTCCCAATGATAGGCTTGTGGATCAAAAACGAAGCCCACCATGGCCAATCGAGCATGGATCTCTTCCACCATGACCCCACGCCGATAGTCCCTCCGTTGATCCTGGACCCAGGAAGAGAGCTCCGGATCCTCGGAATACCGCTCAGGAACGAGGCCATGGCCGTGGAGCCGTTTGAAAGAGACAAAGCGATCAAAAAACCGTTGCCACTGTTCTTGTCGTGTTGACCAGATGAAACCCAATGCATTGAGTCGATTACAACGGGTGGGATGCAAGCGATTTTTAGCCCTTAATTGTCGCTGCTCTTCCAGCCATGAACGCAATTCATCCAAAAGCGGATGATCAATGCCCGGCCATCGACCCAACGTTACCACGATCATCCGGAATTGTTGAAATCGCTCTTGCCATTCGGTCGCCTCCAGATCCCAAACAAAACCAACGGCCTCCAGGCGCTGGCGTCGACTTTCATCCAAACGTTGTTTTTGCCATAACTGACGCTGACGATCAGCCCATTCCCCCAACTCAGGATCCTGGTGACATGGCACGGTGATCCTGGCAGGGTCGGTCACAGGTTTCAATCGGAGCAATCGGGTATAACACTGTTCCCATTCCCAGGCCTCCAGATCCCAAATGAATCCCAGGGCATCCAATTGTTCCATCTGAGCTGGGAGCAAGCGTCCCTGAAGGAGATCCCGGCGCTGTTGCTTGACCCACAAGGGCAACGTATCCACTTCGGGATAGGGATCAGGGACATTGCAATGCCGATGACGAGCCTGAAAGATTTTCAACGCCGCCAGCATGCGTTCCCAGGCCAATTTTTTCGGATCCCAGACAAATCCCAACGCATCCAGTTGCGTGATGTGTTCCCGAGTCAGCCAGCCTTTGACCCGCGCCCGGCGTTGCACTTCCACCCAAGCCGCAAGTTGGGAATGCTCATCCCCCGCTTCCGCAACCTCGGCAGAACCCCATTGTTCATGGAAGCGCATGAGTTCTCCCAAATAGTGATCCCATGGAGAAGTCAGGGTGGTTAACAACCATTCCAATAATGTGTTCGCACCGTCATTGGTGCCGGGGTCGGCAACGTGCAACCAACGCCGCAAGGGTTCCAGGTTGAACGAACCGGTACGACCTCGATGCCGGCGCGCCTCAAAAAATGCCTGATCAAACTCGGGATCCATGTCACGCAACGCTTGCACCACCAGACAAAGGGCAGCGAGGTCGGGACGCATGGAAGATTCGGCATCTGCAAACATGGGATCAATCACCACCAAGGAAGCGGCAATCCCCGTTCTTGTCTCCGCATGGGGACGCATGATGGCGCTCAGACGTTCGTAAATCGAGGCAGTGACCTGACCGGGATCAAACGATAACAAAGCCAAATCGCACGTTGCCAGATGGCGAACATGGCCAGGAATTGAAGCAATACGCAGGAGTGCCCGATCCAACCGGGAAAAATGGCGCACCTCTTTCGACCAGGTCAGGACATCCCATGCTGTATTACTGGTTCTCGTAACGAACTCCCCAATGCCCGAAACCGAAACCGTATCGGAAACATTCCATTCCAACGGAATATGAACATGATGGATGTTGGGATGAATTGTGAGAGAACGCGACAAGGCATGGACCACACAGGTTTCTGGATGATGCAACATGTCGCTTTGGACAGGTACCACAACCAATTTCCAATCCCGTCCCGCAAAGGATTCGCGGAGTTTCGGCGCAATGCTGAAGCGAACGGGAATACCAAACCGCTGATCGTCTTCCATGGCGAACAGGGTAACGGGCTGCTCCTGGCGATTTTTTTTAAATGGGGTCGTGCAGCGTGGCAATGAGGTCACATGCAGGCGCAACCGCGATACGGGAAATTCCTGCGCCAAAAGTGTTTCATACAATTTGCTCTGTTGGGCCAGCACATGACTGTCGAGTACCACTGTCAGCTCAAAGGGGGATAATCCCAATTGTGCCTTTTTCAACATGGGAATAGCGGCAAAAGTCGCCCAGAGAATCCTGGGATTGCCGTCACGACTGGTCAAAAAGTGACGGATGCCTGCAACATCCTGGACCCGAAGAAAATCCAACTCCCCGGGAAGAAGATTTTCACTTTTATCCCATTCCTTTCCCGAAACAACCCAAAGGCATGATAATGGGACTGGAGGCGTCAGTCTGCGCCAGTGGTGCAACAGATCGAGGATGCGGCCCGCCCCCGGGGTCAAGATCAAGGTCATTCGTTTGGGTCCAGGGCTCACCGCCAAGTGAAACAACCACTCATCCTGAATGGGTCCATCCGGTAAGGTTACCGTGGCCACACCCGGGGCCATTGCGCGAACGCGTTGCATCATTTCGCCCATGGGTTCGGATGGCAAGGTGGGGCGCCGGGATGGCGTACCACTTTGCAACCAACGCAAAAAATAGGAAAACCATGAAATGGTTAATCCATCCAGTTGGTTTCCGGAAATGTGTTGGAAACCTTCACGTTCCAACCATTGCATGGGAAGTTGGCGCAGATTGGTAAACAGCAGGGGCCAATGGCTTTGCTCCAAAAGACGCGCAAACGGGGCCATTGTTTCCGCAGACACTTCCGATCGTGGATCATGCAACAGGAGATGGTAGGGATGACAACCACTCTCGGCCATGAACAAAAGCCCATCAACCCCGGTCAAGGTCTTGGGAATGCAGAGGTTATGATAATGATTTTCATGCAACCGATGGGTTGGCAATATTTCCGCGCTCCTTGGCATGGAACGCAAGGCCAAATAACCTTCGGCAAACATGGCAAAAGCACTTTTCCGCCGTTCAGGATCATCCAAACTGAAAATTCTGGCCTCAAGTTCGGAAAACGAGGTCAGATTGTGAAACAATTCTTCATCCAATAATCTGATTTTGTCGCGACGGGGCGAAAACATTTGAGCAAAATGCCGTTATCGTGGCGTGGCATCGGGCAACCCCCCATCCACCGGGATGGTCGCACCCGTCGTGGGGGTTTTCCGGGTCACAAAAAACAGCACCGCATTGGCAACATGGTCAGCAGTCACCCGGGCTTTCAAAAGATTACGATTGCGATAATAATTTTCCAACCCCGCTTCATCCAGACCGCGGGCGCGCATCCGGTCGGGACCGACTTCAGCCCACAGCCCCGATTTACGGGCACCATCCGAAAAGACGGCATCCGGGGCCACCATGTTGACCCGAACATCCAGGGGAGCCAGTTCCAGAGACGCAATGCGAGCCAGTTGGTGCGATGCCGCCTTGGTGGCGCTGTAAGCGCCAAAGCTGGCTCCCGGGGCAAAAACATTTTTTGTCGAGATCACCACGACATCCCCCCCGGTTCGCTGCCGTTCAAACAGCCTGGCCATATGCGATAACAACAACAAGGTTCCTTCGACATTGACGCGATACAGCTTACGAAATGTTTCCAATCCCAAGGATGCGAGAGGAGCCACATGGGCGAGTCCCGCATTGATAATCACACAATCGATTCCCCCCCACGTTTGGACAATTTTTTGGATCCCTTGGGTCACTGAGTCTTCATCCGTCACATCCATGGCCACGCCCATGATGCGACCGGGCGCCCCCTCGGCAAGCCCCTGCACCAGAGTGTCCAGGGCATCCCCCGGTAAATCGGTTGCGGCAACATGCGCCCCTTCCTGGAGCAACCTGCGACAAATCCCGGAACCAATCGCCCCGGCAGCCCCGGTCACGATGGCCACGCACCCCTGAAGTCCTGAAGTTACGTGGCGGACAAGCTTGGCATGCTGCAACGAAAAATATTCCATGGCAAACAGGTGTTGTTCCTCAAGACCGCAATAACTCCCCATGCGGGCGATATCGGTTTTGACCCTGAGGGTTTGTCGGGTAATGTCCCGGGCGACATCGGCCAAATGGGCACTTTCCCCCGCAACGAACCCACCAACACCAGGAATCAATACCACCCGGGGCGATGAATCCAATGGCTGCACCGAACCTTCCAACGATGCGGCATGGCGCTGGAAATAATTGCGGTAGTCTTCTCGGTAACGTTGTACCGCCTCCCTGATTTCCCCGGGATTATCAATCCACAATGGCCATGGCTTACAACGAATCAGATGGTCCGATGTCAATGGGGCACTGACAAAAAGCTTAGCGGCATCCGGTTGGTGCAACAAACTCAATGTTTCCGAATCATCCAAAGAACGTACGATGAAACGCTTGTACGAACGATCAGAATCTTCATCATGTTCGGCCAAGGCACCGCGAAGGACAGGAGCCAATTCCCACCAGGGGGCTGCCGGTGTTGGAACCGGCAAAACTTTTTTGGCAACGGCGTTAATGGCTTGTTCGGCACGATTCACCAGCGTCAACGTCGCTTCATAGGATTTCCGCACCGAATCGCCCCAGGTCAACAGACCATGATGCAGCAAAACCATCCCAATGGCGTTGGGTTGGGCCTCCCAGGCGGCAAGAACCGCTTTGGCCAATTCAAATCCAGGGTGGATATAGTCCAGAATGATACATTCGGCCCCCAAAGCATCTTTGAGGCGCTGACGACCGTCCGGTTGATTGCCCAGTGTCAGGAGAGCGTCAGGGTGGGTGTGATCAATGAAAATCGGGGGCAGAAAAGCATGCAGTAACGCTTCAATCGAAGGAGTCGGAGCGCTCGAATCAAACAGGTTTAAACGTAATTGATTCACCATGGCAGAGGGCGACAGAGTGTTCAACAATGTGAGCCTCTGCAAGGCATTCAGGTTAAGTGCCGGGTGATCGGTTGGCAAGCTTTGCGCCAGATTGACCCCGGAAGCCTTGATAAAAACACCGGCTATGGTTTGACCAAAAATATCAGTGACATCCCCTTTGACCGAGGTATTGCCACCGCCATGAAGTACCAATTCGGGATGACTGCCCAACAGTCTGCTTGAGTAGGTTCTCAGGGCCAGAGGTTCACCCCAACGAGGTGCGTATTGATCTACCCATTGTTGCGCCGCTTCCTCCGACCACAAATTTTTCATTGCAATATCCTATTTCACGATGAACGGCCACCTTATTAACGAATCTCAGGGAGATGGTATCACAAACAGGATACGCAACTGGAGGGATTTTGTGCGTTCGGACAACGATATTTTGACGGATCAACTGGTCTTCCCCGTTAAGCCCCGAACAGGGAACTAAAGAGGCTTAACGGGGTTACCAGGATTTGGCGGCAGGAGAGCCCAGAGAAACGACGCACCCACGGTTACAGGGCACCAGCCGACTTCAGAGCAGAGGAAGTGACAGCCAAATTATACAAAATTTGGGTGATATCTTTCCAGAGTACCATGGGGGCCACTTTTTCGACATTCATGGGGACAACAACGGTATCCCCCGGTCCGATGGTAATGGCGTTGCTGGACGAAAACCAGCCGACAACAGGAAATTTACCGGGTTGTTTTTTCGATGTCACCCGGCCATCAGCCCGGACGACATAAACCCGACTATCATCTGCATTGCTGGTATAGCCACCACTGGCCTGAATATAGGCTTCCAGATCCTTGTCACCAATGAATTGGTGGGAAGTGGGAAAATAAACCTCGCCCATGACAGTGACCTCATCAGTCCGTTGCGGAATGATGAGATGGTCACCATCTTGAAGCATGACATCGTATTGCCCACCGGGATTGCTCATGACTTGGTTCAGATCAATCGCCAATCGACCTATCGGTTTTGCTGTTTTAAGTTTGGCAATAAGCTCGTGGATCATGGCCGAGTTGGGATTAAGGGTATCCGATTCCTTCTCAGTCTGCTTCATATACTGGGTCTGAACCAATTGGGTCTCCATGCGGGCGATCAGACTGTCGTTCTCCCGCTTCTCTTTTTCAATAAGCTTTGTTCTGGTAAATACAGCGGCCTCGGGATAAGCCAATTCTGTAAGGCCACCGGCCCTTTTTAACACCTGAGTCAATCTTTCCCCAGCTTGAATCGGATAAATTCCGGGAAAGCGCACATTGCCCTCCAGCATCACCGAATTAATGTCGCCCCATTTTGGATTTTGTTTAACAATAACTATATCATAGGGCCGTAACGCCTGGTCCATGGTGGGATCACCCTGCGTAATCTTGAACAGGTTGACGCTGGCATGATGCATTCTGGTGAATTGATTGTCATCCACCTCAAAATGGTTGATTTCGGCTTCAAGATGATAAGCCGGTTCTGCCAATCCCCCACCAGCCAATAATAGGTTGCTGACACGCATACCAGGCTCCAGGGGATATTTGCCGGGATAGCGTATCGCACCACCAATTTGAATGATCTGCGCTGGAAATTCTTTGGTGGCCTGATCTTGCAATTTTTCCAAAACGGGTTTTAACAAAGCCTGGCGCGATTTGACCGGTTTCTCTTTAACGGGTTGCAACTCCTCTCGCACCATTTGCCGCAGGTCCCGTTTTTTCAGCAGCAATTGCAAAAGTCGACTTTGATTCTCATGCAATGCTGGATCAACCAATTGATTGCGATAGGCCTCATTGCTGCGGTTTTCGACGGGATCGGAGGTGGAATTTTTCAGGAGGAACCCAACCAGTACATTTTCCATCTCTTCATTTTCCAGGGCAATATCAACACCTTTTGCGCCACCTGGTTGCTTGGGTAGTTTTTGTCCATCCGCTTCCTCACGCTCCTCGTTCTGTTCCTGGATATTCCCTTTTTTGTCCTTGGCCTTCTTCAAGGCATCGATCGACCATTGATCGACGTCTAACCCCTGCACATTTTGTCCCGGAATCTTACGAGCGTTCTCTTTTGATGTTCCGGAAAAAATTGCGTTCCTCTCTTCCGGTTCTTCCGCTGGGGCACCCTTCTCATTATTTTTGTCTGAGTTTTTTGTTTTTTGTTTTTCATCAAGGGTAAAAACCAAAACTTGATCTTTTGGTTTCAGAGCTATGGTCTTGGCAACACCTTCCATACCAAACACTTCGCGCAAACGCACCGAAAAGGGTTGGATGCGCCCCATATAATCGGAGCGGACGATCAGACAATAGTCCATATCGGTATTGGAACGAATATCCCCAGAAGCCATTACCAACTGTTTCAAACTCATATTGGGAACGTAAGGGTATTCCCCTGGAAAACGAACATTACCCTCAATGGACACGAGCTTGTCGGTATTGTTGAATCTCCCCTGATTACGTAATTTTTCCACAACAGACTGCAAATTTTTGGAATGATCGGCGCTGATGCTGAACAATTGAATTTGATCATTGGGTTGGAGAAGAATGTTATCTGCCGAAGCCCGATCGCTCAGGGCACGCTCCAGATTGGCTGAGAGAGGTTCCAGTTGACGATTCTTCATATTGGTGCGAACGACCAGGTAGTGCGACAGGTCGGTCTGGGGCAACAAAATATCGGGACTGGGAATGATATCGGACAACCTCATCCCTTTATACCACTGGAACACCCCGCCGCGATCAATATAGCCCGTCAAAGTGACCGTCTCTTTTCTGGAGTCGGACGATGGTAAAACGTGGACGATATCACCCGATCTGATAGCGGTACGCAAACTCTCTTTTTTCGCTAAATGTAGATCGACGATGGTACGATTTTTATTATCATCAATACGCTCTATTTTGATAAACTGGGCGTTGGGTAGCAAACCTCCAGCAAGCTGGGCAATATCAGCAATCGTTTCTTCCTTGGCGATTTCATAAATAGCCGGTTTTTTGACAGTACCGGTCAAGGCGATGGTATTGCCGATCATTGGCACGAACACCGTATCACCATCCTGAAGGCGAACCTCGCCATCTCCTTTACCACTCAACAAAACATTATAAAGATCGACTGTTTTATCGGGCACACCGTTGCGTTTGATCTGTACATTACGCAAAGAACCAACGGGAAGAATGCCCCCTGTTTCAATCAACAATTGCATCAGGGATGTCAGGGAGGGAACTTGATGCGTTCCCGGATTTTTTACGTTGCCGAGCAGGAAAATTCTCATGGTACGTAGGGAAGAAAGTGCAACGTGCGTCAATTCATAACCAATCAATTTTTGTTTGGTTTGACTGGCCAACAAGGTTTTAAATTCGTTAAACCGCAAGCCAGTCACGGGAATCATCCCCATATCGGGAACAAAAACCATCCCCTCACCATCCACGGCAACCTCAACTTCCTTAAAGTCCTTGCCGGAAAACAACAGGCGAAACGTATCACCCGGACCAATGACGTAATCACCTGGAACCGTGGCAGTCACGTCTTTCACTGGGGCATTTCTGTACTTGTCAACAAATAGATCCTGACCGAAAATAGGCAAATCTTCCGGATAGGTCTCAACATAAAACGGTACCGGTTTTTTTTCTGGAGTTTCCAAGAGTTCTGCAGGTACTTCCTCTGGATTTTTGACGGTGTCCGGTTTATCCCTGCGCCGATTGTCCTGGCGATAGTCCTGGGGATTGACGCGACCGGGTTTGGCACCTTGTAACATTTTCAATGTTTTTGGATCATTAATATTGGCAAGTGATTGGCCGGATAAGTTACTTAAAGTCAAGGCATCTGAGCCCATGACAATCGAAAAACAGAGAGTCAGAATTCCGAAAGTTAGAAGCATTTTTTTCATGGGAAAATTCTCAGGACAGGACTGGGTCAATGACGATTACACCAAACGGAGGCGTCTTTGCAATTATTGAACCAATAATAACATATCAGTCGTCAATCACACCGCCATCGACTGCATAAAGGAGGGGCTTGGATGCGAGCTTTGGTGCAACGCGTTACACAGGCATGGGTCAACATTGATGGCGAAGAGACCGGACGCATTGGCCAGGGTCTCCTGGTCTTTTTGGCCATCATGCAAGACGATACTCAGGAACAACTCAGAAAAATGGTCAACAAGGTTGCAGATTTACGGATTTTCCCAGACGCAGAAGGGAAAATGAACCGTTCGGTCCAGGAAACGGGCAAAGCAGTGCTGGTCGTATCGCAATTCACATTGGCCGCGCAGTTACATAAAGGCAACCGACCATCGTTTTTTGCCGCCGCCGCCCCGTCCATAGCTGAAGCGTCCGTAAACGCCTTTTGTGAAGGATTGCGACAAAAAAAACTCACGGTTGCCGAAGGACGTTTTGGTGCCGACATGCAGGTACATTTAATTAATGACGGACCCGTCACCCTGTGGTTGGACCTATGAAATCACGTTGACGCACCGGGAGTTGACGCCTTTTCCAGACGAGCCATTTTCTCCTCCAAATAGGGGAAAATCGTCTCCTTGATCCGGCGGACCCTTTCGACATCCAATTTTTCCGTCATGTGGCGTTCTTCCTCCGAGACGTCCGACGAGACACGCTTGTGTTTCCAGGTTAATAGCCACGCCAGTTCGTTAAGCACCTCGAATTCATGTCGAATCGTTTCGGGCAAGGGAGATTCCTGGTGGGAAACACCGGGGACAACGGGGTGAATGTGACGTTGCGCCATGCGACGCAGAGGTGCGGGAATCCATTCTTGCAGTTGCTCCCACATGCCACGACGAACACAGGAAAGCTGCGAGTGAACGGTCTCCTTGATGAAAACGCGGGCTGACTCCTTTTCGTTCTCAGCCATGCTATCAAATTCTTTCAGGTCCAGGAATGTGCCCGTAACAAAGGCCGCCGTCTCCCCTTCGCTGTGATCAAATCGGGACATAACCATGGCAATTGGCTCCTTGGCCTGGATCAGGATTTGGAATCGGTTCTTTCGACACGGGCGGAGAATACGTATCCGAGGCTACGCACGGTCTTAATTAATTCAGGGCTTTTGGGATCATCGTTGAGCCGACGGCGTAACCGACTGATTTGCATGTCGATAGTCCGGTCGTAAGGCTCAATCTCACGACCGTGGGAAAAAGCCAATAGCTGGTCTCGCGTCAAGACCCTGTTGGGATGATTGAGAAACACACGCAACAAGGAGAACTCACCACCACTGAGAAAAATTTTTTCGTTGCGTGAGGTATAGAGCTGTCGCGTTGCCACATCGAGGGTCCATCCGGCAAAACGGTAGAAGGCGTGGGAATCATCCTCATCAACCTCTTCGGGTGCGGCCCTGGTACGCCTGAGGACACTTTTCACCCGCGCCAAAAGCTCCCGGGGATGGAATGGTTTGGGGAGATAATCATCCGCTCCCATCTCCAGACCGATAATACGATCCATCTCCTCACCGCGGGCACTCAGGATAATAACGGGAATATTGGAGCGGGAACGCAGGTTACGGCAAACGACGAGCCCGTCCTCATCAGGAAGCATCAGATCAAGAACGATGAGATCAACCTTCTGACGATCAAGGGCGTCCTGCAAACCCTTGCTGCTGGGGATCGACGTAACCTGAAAGCCATTTTTCTGGAAAAAATCGTTAACAAGCTGACAGATTTCCGGGTCGTCGTCGATGACAAGGATATGATCACTGGTTGTCATGGCACCTCAAGGACAACGGAAACATCAAGCAAGTAACGCACATCATACGTAAACTACTTCGATTGCGTCAAGATAATCGACAAGTTGATCCAAACTGTCGCGGGCGGTCTGCCGGTTCTGGAGGGTAGCGGCCTGTTCAAGTTGGGTACCAATGTCCGTAATACGCTGAAACCCATAACCGGCCCCCGATCCCTTCATGCGGTGACCAATCATTTTAAGCGCCTCAAAATCGCTACGCTCCAGGGCTACGGAAATCATTTCCGCATCTTTCCGCCTGTTCTCAAGATATCCTGGAGCAATATCCTCAAGATCCCTGTCCACTTTGATGACAAGCTTGGCCTTTGCGTCCACAGTAGGCTCCGAAAAATAACAGGACAAATCGACACAATTCGATGGAACAGCCCGCAGCACCGATGGAGTTGCAACCGGACCCCGCCTCAATAGGGATTTTTGTGGTTTCATGGGGAAGAGTCAATAGAAATTCAACAAAAAAGCTTTTTAACCGGTTAAAGCTGCCAAGGTTTGCGCCAGGGAAACCAGCATAGCTTCGACGTGAGGTCGTGGGCTGATCACATCGACGCGCATTCCCACGGACTGCATGGCCCGGGCAG
This sequence comes from Magnetococcales bacterium, assembly GCA_002753515.1. Lineage (GTDB taxonomy): Bacteria > Pseudomonadota > Magnetococcia > Magnetococcales > UBA8363 > UBA8363. Next base: position 143,518 of record PEAK01000001.1, on the reverse strand, counting down.
TCGCAGGGGAAAGAGCCGCCAGCACGGTTTTTTTCAATAGGGATTCTCTTTGGTCTGCTGGCAGCAGGTTAAAAAACACCTGGGCCGAGCGACCGCTGAAAAATGGGATGGCATCGATGCGCCCTTCGAGCAAAAGATCGAGGGTTTGCTGGTCGAGGAATGGGATCGGAGCCATTTTATAAGCCGCGACCCTGTCAACCAGGCACCCCTCCCTGACAAGAATTGTTATGAGATCGTCCCGCCCCTCCTGGGCACGGACAAACAAAAACCGGTCACCCGGAACACTCCCCTGGAGAATATCCTGGGCCAACTCCAAGCTCCCCACAGGATGATCGGGAATGGCAGGGGTCAACCCGGCATGAAGCAGTGGAACAGCCGTTTTTTCCCCCACAGCGTATATTTTCGCGATCTGACAAGGTGTTGGGACATGCTCGAGAAAGGCACGTGCGCCATGGGCACTGGTGAAAACAATCCCCTGGTAGTGCCCAAGATTGGCAAGCCCCGTGAAAAACGGCTGGGGATCATCGGGAGGCGCAACCCGCATCACCGGAGTCAGTTGGACCACGCCACCATGTTGTTGTATCAGGCGGGCCGTGGTTTCACCCTCTGGAAGGGGACGGGTGATCAGCACCCGCTTGCCATCAAGGCCGGACAAATCGCTCACATCTCCCATACCGATCCGCCCATCATCACCCATGCGCCTGCAACAGTAAATCATGTAACAGTTGCGCAGCCCCGGCATCCAGGAGACGTTTGGCCAATTGTTCCCCCAAACTTTCCGCTTCGTGCAGCAGACCTGCGATGCTGCCGGCAAAACAGGTTTGACCATCCAGGGATAATACCCGACCCTCCAGTTTCAGATGGTCGCCGTCCAGCACCGCATGGCCGGCGATAGGTGTCTGACACCCCCCTTGCAGGGTACCCAAAAAAGCCCGTTCGGCACGGACGCACTGCCGGGTCGCGAGATCGTCGAGAGGTTGCAACAAAGCGGATGTTTCCAGATCGTCCGAGCGCAGTTCAATACCGATGGCCCCTTGTCCGTTGGCCGGAAGCATCCGCACGAAATCGAAATATTCGACGACATGCTGGGTCACCCCGAGCCGTTTGACACCCGCAGCAGCCAGGACGATGGCATCAAAATAGCCATCGATCAATTTATTAATACGGGTGTTCACGTTGCCACGCAGGGGAATGACATGCAAATCGGGGCGCAAGGCCAACAATTGGCTCTGACGCCTGAGAGATGACGAACCCACCCTGGCCCCGATGGGTAAAGCACTGAAACCGGGCCATGACAAGGACAACAACGCATCACGCGGATCTTCCCGGCATAACACGGGACCCAACATCAATCCGTTCGGAAATTCCGCCGGAACATCCTTCATGGAATGAACCGCCAGGTCACAACGGCCATCCAGCAAGGCGTCTTCCAATTCCTTGACGAACAATCCTTTACCGCCCACCTTGGCCAGCGGGACATCGAGGATGTGATCGCCCCGGGTTTTCATGGGAACCAGTTCGACATGCAGGCCGGGATGAAGGGATTGCATTTTGGACTGCACCAGATGGGCTTGCCACATGGCCAGGGGACTGGATCGGGTACCTATTTTTATTTTTCCCACGGCCATGATCGATCACCTCCGGCAACTATTTTTCCGTCATTCTTGGTAAGCAGACTATAGGATGGGCACGCGTTGATCAACACAACCCCATGTCCAAGGATACTGGCTGAAGTGGGGATGCTCAAGAGGAGGATTCGTCCTTCAACAGGCCGCGCAGCAGGAAATAACCGCACAATGCCGAGATCAGGGAGCCGACCAGAATGCCCAGGCGATGGGTCATGACCACGCTACCTCCGGCAACTCTGGCATGCTCGAATGCCAAGGAGCCAATGAACAGGCTCATGGTGAAACCAACGCCACACAGCATGGTGATGCCATAGAGTCGTCCCCAGGTCATGCCTTCCGGCAGTTTCGCCAGCCCCAACTTGACGGCACTCCAAACGAAACTGAATACACCGATCTGTTTACCGACGAACAGGCCCAGGGCGATGCCCAGGGGAATGGGGGTGAAAAAGTCGTCCAGTTTCAGCCCGCCGAGCGGCACGCCGGCGTTGGCAAAGGCGAATACCGGCAACACGCCGAAGGCCACCACGCCATGCAGATCGTGTTCCAGTTGCTTGAGTGGCGGTTTGCCCTCGTCCATTTTGACCCGCAAGGGAATCACCAGGGCCACCACCACGCCGGCCAAGGTAGCATGCACGCCAGATTTGAGTACGCAAATCCACAGGAAAAGACCAACCACGCCATAGGCGGCAATGCTGGTCACCTTGCGAAGATTGAGAATGACCAGGGCAATGATCCCCGCACCGGCCAGAGACAGGGCCATGGTGGAGACATCGGCACTGTAGAACAGGGCGATGATGACAATGCCCGCAAGGTCGTCCAACACCGCCAAGGTCATCAGAAAAATCTTCATGCTCGTGGGTACCCGGGTGCCCAGGAGAGAAAGGATACCCAAAGAGAATGCAATGTCCGTGGCGGTAGGAATGGCCCAACCATTGAGGGCCTGTTCATCACCGTAATTCACGAGCATATAGATCAACGCCGGAACCGACATACCCCCCAGAGCCCCCAGTGCCGGCAGCGCGATCTGCGAGGGGGTGGAGAGGTGCCCCTCAAGAATTTCCCGTTTGATCTCCAGGCCCACCAGCAGAAAAAAGACCGCCATCAGGCCGTCATTAATCCACAAAAGAAGGGGTTTGGCCACAACCAGACCACCGACCTGAACCGCCACGGGCGTGTCGAGCAAGACGGCGTAGAACGGTTCCAGAGGTGAATTGACCACAACAAGGGCCAAGGCGGCCGCAATGACCAGTACGATGCCGCCAGCGGATTCCAATCGAATGAAATTTTTCAGAAAATCCATATAGTGAATTCCTTCTTAGGGCTATCACGTATAGGCGAGCAAGTTCCAGGCTATATTTTGTGAGATCTTAACACTTTGATCAACCTTTGGAAAACAGCTACGCTGCCCCTCGATAACAGGAGCGGATGAGCCCGTCGATTTCAAGGTGTAGTCGGATCGGAATTCCGAAGACAGTTTTCTGGTCAGGGATCGAGCCCTGAATCGAACCACATCTCGGTTGGACATTTTGAGAACACCCCCGACCGCAGTCGATTGTACAGTACGCTGCCTATCTTTACCAGATTTGGTAGATGCACGCTGTTATGAAGTAATTAACAAAATCCAAATGCAATTCCTCTACGCGACTGTCGGACGACAATTTACAAGCTGTGAAAATCTATTTAGGATCGTGGGATGATTATTTTAGGAGTGGAATCCAGTTGCGACGAAACGGCAGCAGCCGTTATCGAGATGGTTGATGGTGACGATCCCGGTGCGGCCAAGGTATTGGCCAATGTGGTTGTCAGCCAATTGGCGGAACATGCCCAATATGGTGGCGTGGTCCCGGAGTTGGCCAGCCGATCACACATTCGCCATATTGGCTCCGTCCTGACAGAAGCCTTCCAGAAAGCCGCATTGGAACCAAAAAATCTGGATGGTGTCGCAGTCACCCAAGGACCTGGACTGGTTGGTGGCCTTTTGGTGGGACTGGCAGTCGCCAAAGGGATCGCCCTGGCGGCACGCGTCCCCCTGGTGGGGGTACACCACATGGAAGGTCACTTGCTGAGCCCCTTTCTGGCCGGAACTGCCGCCACCCCCCTGGATTTTCCGTTTGTCGCCCTCCTGGTGTCGGGGGGACATACGATTCTGCTCCACGTCCGTGGATTACAGAATTATGTTTTTTTGGGGCAAACCCGTGATGATGCCGTTGGCGAAGCCTTCGATAAAGGAGCCAGGCTGTTGGGCCTTGGATATCCAGGGGGACCAGCCATTGAACACGCCGCACGGGGGGGGGATCGCCATCGGATCGCCTTCCCCAGAATATTACTCGACAAAAAAAAATTTGACTTTTCCTTTTCCGGCTTGAAAACTGCCCTTAAAATTCACATCCAACCCCATCGGGGTGGTCAAACCCCCGGACAAACACTGGCCGATGTGGCCGCTTCCTATCAGGAGGCCATCGTGGACACCCTGGCTTTGAAGGCCATTGCCGCCTGCCGCCATGTCGGCTGCCAACGTTTGTTGGTGGCCGGAGGTGTGGGAGCCAACCAAAGGTTGCGGGAACGATTGGCCGAATTGGGGAAAGAGGACATCATGCTGCATTTTCCGCCCCTTTCCCTGTGTACTGACAATGCCGCCATGATTGCCTTGGCGGGATGGGTACATTTGAAAGAACCATCCACACTCCCCCCTTGGGAAACAATGGATGCCCGCGCCCGTTGGCCGATCATCGACCTTTGTTCCTGAGGAAGGTCCTATGGAATAACAAAATGCTCAACAATTGGGGTTGATTCTTATTAAGGAACGTAGTGATCATGGATTTTCAGCATGTTTCGGTGATCGGTGCCGGTTCTTGGGGAACAGCACTGGCGGCTTTGCTGGCCGAAAAAGCCAAAAACATAACGTTATGGTGTTACGAAACCCAGGTCGCCCAAGGGATTAATCAACAGCGCCGCAATCCCCTGTTCGTCTCCGAATATGCCTTGCCCGCCAACATACGGGCAACAACGCATATGCGGGATGTTGCGGACAGTCAGCTGATTGTCGTCGTAGTCCCCACCCAATTCACCCGCACCGTGTTGCAATCCTTGAAACCCCACGTTGGCGACGATTGTGTTGCTATTTCCGCCTCCAAGGGGATCGAAGGTGCCACGTTGACGCTGATTTCCACCATCTACCAGCAGGTGTTCGGCCAGGATTTCCTGGACCGGACCTGTTTTTTATCCGGCCCCTCATTTGCGCGGGATGTTTTGGCTGGATTGCCCACAGCAGTAGCCTTGGCGGGTTATCGTCCTGACCTTGTACAATCCTTGCAACATTTTTGTTCCAACTCTTTTTTCCGCATCTATCGTACCCATGATGTGGTTGGCCTGGAACTGGGTGGTGCCTTGAAGAACGTCATTGCCCTGGCGGCGGGCATCAGCGATGGCCTTGGCTTTGGTCACAGTGCCCGTGCCGCCTTGATCACCCGGGGATTGGCGGAAATGATTCGCCTGGGGGAGTGTCTGGGAGCCGAACCGGGGACATTTGCGGGGCTGTCAGGTTTGGGAGATTTGTTGTTGACCGCCACTTCCGAAAATTCCCGCAATCGCAAGGTTGGTTTTTATCTGGGCCAGGGCCAATCCTTGGAAGCCATACGGATCGGATCCGGTGAAGTGGCTGAAGGGGTGCGAACAGCCGAAGCCGTCTACCAACTGGCTGGCAAACATGCGATCGACATGCCCATTTCCACCGCTGTTTACCAAATCCTCTATGAACATCGAGTACCCCGGTCGGTGGTAGCAGCCTTGATGGAACGTGATCTTAAAAGAGAATCCTGATATCGGGGTCATTTGGCCCTTGCCCACGGTGAAACCATGACAACCCCCACCCCCCCACCCAATGTAACGGCCCAATCGGATGACAACCGGATAGGTTTTTTGTTGCTTGTAGGTATTGCGATCGTTTATGGCGTTTGGACGTTTTTTCCCGGACCATTTTTTGGCTTCAGCGGGTTATGGACCCTGCTGTTGACCCTGCCCGGCATCGCCTGCGCTGTTGTCGCCGTACGGCGACTCCTGCGCCCCGGATGCAAAATGATCCTCAGGATTAACCATGGCGGGGTCACCGATTTTCGTCTGAGTGAGCATGCCGTCCCATGGCAGGACATTGTCGGGGTCGAAATTACCCGTGGCTGGATAGGTTTGCTACTGCCCGCCGTTATTTTGGTCCTGAGCCCCGGGCAAACGCTCCCCCGATCGGGGACAACATGGTGCAGAGTTCTCCATGTCCTGTTGTCTTTCCTGTACCGGGAGCGCCTGCTGATTTTGTGTGCGACCATCGATATCGGTCGCCACGAGATTCATCGGGCCATTTTACATCACCACCATCATCAGCACGGGAAGTGATCGTCAATTGACGATGCCGGGGCACTGGTCATCAAGGACACCGGGGCTCAAGTTCAACCAATGCCGGGTTGGTTTGCGGACACTGCGTCAGGTTGGCCAATTCCTTGTTGGGAACATGTTCTTCGGCGTGGCACGGAAACACATAACCACAACCAACACCCAGACGCGCCACATCACGAACATCCCGGTCATCCAGGGGAAAATGCTGACACACCGCTGGACGCAATGCGGAATGATAAATCGAACACAGATTGTCCTTGGACAGCATGGGACAACGGTAAAGGAGCTGGCAACAAATGGCGCAACGATGGCATTCCCCCCGACGCATTGCTGTCCGTCGGGCAATGGTGTCCGGGCGAAATCGAACCATCAGGTAACGGCGCACCTTGCCCATTAACAGCGGCATACCAAACCGAAGAATCTTCACGAGGATATTCCCGGGTTAAGGAGGAAAACGACCATTAAGGATTTGCTATGTCATTTCGTTCTGGCACGGTCGGCGATGTTACCTTTTTACCGAATAAAAGGAAACGGCATCCGGTCGCAGACGACCAAAAAAATCGGGGTGAGCGCATGCTGAAATTGCTTGCATTCCTGGCACAAACACGGATACACAAGGGTTAAAATATTGATTTCCGGTCATCATTCGGGAGAAACAACCTACCATGACAACACACGAAACCTTATCCTCGTCGGATGCCTTGGCCACGCGAAAGGTCAACCATCGCTTGGCCGAAGAGCTTGGCGTTCACGAAAACCAGGTTGCTGCGGCGGTACAGTTGTTGGACGAAGGGGCGACCGTTCCCTTCATTGCCAGATACCGCAAGGAAATTACCGGGGGATTGACCGACGATCATCTTCGCACGTTGTCCGAACGGCTGGTACAGTTGCGCGAATTGGCCGAACGCCGAATTTCGGTTCTCAACAGCATTCGCCAGCAGGGCAAGCTAACATCGGAGTTGGAAACAGCCATACTGGAAGCCGATACCCGAACCCGGCTTGAAGATCTTTACCTCCCCTATCGCCCCAAACGCAGTACCAAGGCTGCGAAAGCGCGGGAAGCGGGGCTGGAACCTTTGGCAATGATGCTCTTGGGTGATCCAACTTTGGTCCCGGAAAAGGCAGCCCTCCCCTTCGCAAGCGCGGATAAGGGGGTTGCGGATGGCGAAGCGGCATTGGAAGGGGCCAAACATATCCTGGCCGAATTCCTCTCCGAGGAGGCCACCCTGATCGGCCAGGTCAGGACAGCGTTGTGGGAGTATGGCGTCATGCAATCGCGGCTGGTCAAAGGAAAAGAGGAGGAAGGAGAAAAATTTTCTGACTATTTCGCGTTTGATCAACCGGTGAAAAAGCTCCCTGCCCACCGCATATTGGCTTTGTTACGCGGAAAAAACGCCGGAGTGTTGCGCTTGGGGTTGGAACATGCGCAGGATCTGGCATCTTCAGGTAAAACCCTCACCTTTGGTGAATCCCTGATATGTCACTATTTTTCCATTCAGAATAAGGGGCGTCCTGGAGATGCATGGCTTCTGGATGTCGTTCATGACACGTGGTTGAAAAAGCTCAAGCCCCATACGGTGACCGACCTGATCAAACAACTCGAAGAAAAAGCTCAGGACGAAGCAGTCCGGGTTTTTTCCGCCAATTTACGGGATTTATTGTTGGCAGCACCGGCGGGAATGGTGGGGGTGATTGGTCTGGATCCCGGTTTGCGTACCGGGGTCAAGGTGGCGGTGGTGGACAAAACAGGCAAGGTGGAGATAACCACCACACTCTACCCCCACCCCCCGAAAAACCAATGGCAGGAAGCCAAACGTAACCTGGCCCTTTTGGCCAAAAAGTTTAACGTACGCTTGATTGCCATCGGCAATGGCACTGGGTCGAGAGAAACGGCTCGCCTGGTCGCTGAAGCGAAAAAAGAGCATCCCGAACTCAACATGGAAGGGGTACTGGTGAGTGAAGCGGGGGCCTCGGTATATTCCGCTTCGGCCTATGCGTCCAAAGAATTGCCGGAGATGGATGTATCCCTGCGTGGGGCGGTTTCCATCGCCCGACGGCTGCAAGATCCTTTGGCCGAATTGGTCAAAATCGATCCCAAATCGATCGGCGTGGGGCAGTATCAACATGACGTGGACCCCAAACGTTTGTCTGTCAGCCTGGATGGTGTGGTCGAAGATGCGGTCAATGCGGTGGGTGTGGATGTCAATACCGCTTCGCCACCCCTGCTACAGCGTGTTTCCGGCCTCAACACCACCCTGGCTGAAAACATTGTCAGTTACCGGGAAAAAAATGGCCCCTTTCCCAATCGACGCTCCTTGAACAAAGTACCACGCTTTGGCAACAAAACATTTGAACTGGCTGCCGGTTTCCTGCGCATCCACAACGGGGACACCCCCCTGGACAATTCGGCGGTCCATCCAGAATCTTACGAACTGGTCGAAAAAATTTTGCAGATCACCGGCCTTCCTTTAACGCAGCTTATCGGAAATCAAAAAGTATTAAAAAGCTTTCCCGCCACCAAAGTAATTGATGCCCGCTTTGGCGAACCCACGGTCAAAGATATTTTGCAAGAATTGGAAAAACCGGGTCGGGATCCCCGACCGGTCTTTCAAACCGCGACGTTCAAAGAGGGGGTCGAAGATTTGAAGGATTTGCAACCCGGGATGATATTGGAGGGCGTGGTCAGCAATGTGACCAACTTTGGTGCCTTTGTCGACATTGGCGTCCACCAGGATGGACTGGTGCATATCTCTGTCATGGCTGATCATTTCGTCAAGAACCCCCACACCGTTGTCCGCGCCGGGGAGATCGTCAAGGTTCGAGTCGTCGAGATTGACGTGAAGCGCCGTCGCATCGCCCTCAGCATGCGTTTGCACGATCCCATGGAACCATCCACCCAGCCCAAACGAGATGCCCCCTATCGCCCTCAGAGCCCAAAAGTTTCCGAATCCGACTTGTCGGACAATGCCATGGCGGCTGCTTTCTCCAAAGCGATCAAGCGACCCTAGCCCCCTTGGTGCCGGTGCAATCCCGTTCAAGGTTGGCACGTATCATGCGCTATATCCTTCAGCGCCCTATGGAACATCCAGGCAAACAGGCTTGAAACCCAGGGTCCATAGCGCCTTAAGACCAAATCCAAGGGTAACGGGCAGTGCAATTTTTGCCGCCATGCGCCGGCTGACAACGAGGAAGAGAGGGCATTATGTCCAGGCATTTTTATTGGGCCGTATACGGAAAAAAGGCCGTCATGAAGGTTTTTGGCTGGATGCTGAACAAAACCAAGCGCAAACGTATTGTGGTGGAATACGAAAAAATCGATCTGATTTTTTGAACGTGGCCTTGCGGGCCACGGAGGACTGATGGCATGCTGGATGCTGAAAAACAGGGCATAAATTAATGAAACTTGCCCAAATATTCAGCACATTTCCTGACAGCAATCCGCATGCCCTTTGGATCCTGGTCTGATTATGAGTTTGCAGAACGTGAAACGAAAGCTCGCCATTGGCTTGGGATTGGTCGTTGTACTGGATACCGCCGGGCAATTGTTATGGAAGTTTGCTGTCGGAAACCTCCCCGATTGGCAATCGCCGTGGCAGGCCGTCGATACGATTCTGCACCAACCCTTGTTTCTGCTGGTGGTAGGCGTTTTACTATTGCAATTGTTCAACTGGCTTGAAGTCCTTGAAAAGTCTGATCTGAGCTTTGCCCTGCCCATTACCTCGTTGAGTTATGTCACGGTCGCTGGTTTGTCGCACCTGTGGTTGGGAGAACCCCTGGGGACCGCCAAGGTGGTGGGTATCGCCTGTGTTCTGGCCGGTGTTGCCCTGATCGGGTCGGGAGAGCCGCAGCAAAATCCCACCGCAGACATGATCCCGTGAGTTCAATCATCGTTGGCATTTGGCTGGTGATAGCGGCAGCCACCCTCGAAGGCATTGCCCATATTTGCTTCAAAAAATCGGTTCTCCCCCGGGAAAATCGCTGGTTGTGGATGGGCCTGGGCGTTACTTTTTTTGCCTGTGAGGCCATTCTGTATACATTCGGGCTGCATTGGCTCGATGTCAGCACCGCCTACACGTTGGGCGCCCTAACATATGTCACGACCTCTCTGCTCTCCTGGTGGTTGTTACGGGAACGGATGGATCGACGCCGTTGGCTGGGCTTGGTCCTGATCGTGGTAGGTTGCAGTTTGGTCGCCGTATGATGTTCCCGATCAATAAACAGCGCCCCCCTGAAATGTCAAAGGCATGGAAAATTACCTGGCTGGATGCTGCGGACGATATCCCTGAGTCCATGTGGGACATGTGTTTCCCACCCCCCCTGGAAGGGCGATGGTGGTACAAAGCCCTGGAAATGAGCGGCCTTGATGCTCAATTTCAATTCCAATATGGGGTGGTCAGCCATACCGACCGGGCGATTGCCATCGCCCCGGTTTTCATCATGGATGTCCCCATCACCATTCTGGCACCGCCCTGGTTGTGTTCCGTGATCCATGCACTCAAAGGAATCGCCCCTTCCTTGCAGTTCCACCGCACCGTATTCGTCGGTTCGCCATGCTCGGATGAAGGACACGTGGGCATCCTGCCCGGGGTGGATCGCATGGCCGTATTCATCACCATCCAGGAAGCCTTGCCGGAACGCGTCGCACGATTCAAAGCCACATGGCTTTCCTGGAAAGATTTCCCCCCCCGGGACATTTCTATCTTGCAAGGATTGCAGCACAGGTATGGTCTGTTTCCGGTGGTCTGTTTTCCGGGAACGCTGTGCGATCTGCCCGGACCCGGCAAAATGGACTATCTGGCATCTTTGAAGGGAAGCCGGCGACACAACCTTAAAAAGAAATGGCTGCGCAGTGCCCAAGCAGTCGCGTTGGACTGCGAAATCCTCCAGCACCCCGATCAAGCAACACTAGACACGATCTTTGCCTTGTTTTCCCAGACCTATGAAAAGGCCCAGGTCAAATTTGAACGACTCACGCGCCGTTTTTTCGAGCTTCTCGCCGAAGAATCGTCTACTCATTTCATTGTGCTGAAAGAACCGAAAAGCGATAAAATCGTTGCTTTCATGCTCTGTTTCGTTTTTTCCAACACCATGATTAACAAATTCATCGGCATCGATTATCATCGACCGACGGAATGGTTGCTCTATTTCCGCCTGTGGGAAGCGGCGGTGGATTGGGCCCTGGGTCATGGGATCCGGTCCATCCAGAGTGGCCAGACGGGCTATGGCCCGAAAATATTGACCGGGCATCGTCTGCTCCCCCTGACCAACTACAACCGCCATAAAAACCCGGTTATGAACTGGCTCTATGGCAAAATTGCCGCATCGGTGTCCTGGCAAACCATAGACGCCGACCTCGCCCAGCACGTACGGGCCAGTTCGGAAGAAGCGTTGATGGTCAAAAAAATCTGTCCAAATCCTCCCTGACGAAGTATTGGAACACGGTGAAACAACTCTTCCACAGTCAGATTGTTCAGGATTTCACCATCTCCGCTCACCGGAATACACAAATTGTTCTTGGAAATTTGTGTCACTCCGTGTCCGAAAAAACTTCATCCAGGGACTGGGCGTCGAAGATGTATGGTGGACCCCAAGAATGCGACAGTTGGTTAAGTACAATTGCCTCTCCTAAATTCAACAAAGGAGGCGGAAAATGAGTACAGCGAAACGACGTCAACATAATGCGGGCTTCAAAGCCAAGGTGGCTATGGATGCACTGAAGAATGAGGAAACCGTGGCTCAGTTGGCCAGTCGGTATGGAATCCATCCAGCCATGATTCACACGTGGAAAAAGATGTTGCAGGAAGGGGCGGCAGAATTATTCGAGAAGGGAAAAAAGGCTAACAAAGTTCAGGAATCGTTCATCTCGGAGTTGTACAAACAGATTGGGCAACTCACTGTGGAGAAAGATTTTTTGTCCAGAAGGCTCGGTCCATGAGCCATACCCAAAGAATGGAACAGAAAGCGGGTGCAGCGGCTAATGCGGTTGATGGGCATTGAGACCATTTACCAGAAGCCAAATACCAGCAAGCCGCATCCTGAACACAGGATATATCCCTATCTTCTTCGTGGGGTTACGATTGGTTGGCCCAATCAGGTATGGGCGACGGACATCAGCTATATTCCAATGCCCAGAGGGTTTCTATATCTGGTGGCCATCATGGATTGGTACAGCAGGAAAGTTCTTTCCTGGAGGCTTTCCAACACAATGGAAACGGGTTTTTGCATCGAAGCTTTGGAGGATGCATTGGCAAAGTACGGTCAACCGGAAATCTTCAATACCGATCAGGGCAGCCAGTTTACGAGTGAGGCATTCACGGGGGTTTTGAAGTCCCACGATGTCAAAATCAGCATGGATGGTCGTGGTCGGTTCGTGGACACTATTTTCGTGGAACGTCTCTGGCGCAGTTTGAAGTATGAAAATGTTTACCTGAATGCCTATGCCACCGGTTCTGAGGCCAGACACGGGATCGGGGAATGGTTCAGGAATACAATGCCATACGGCTTCACGAGTCACTGGGTTACCGAACGCCTGACCAAATTGATGCAGGAATCCACCTCAATCGGGAAGTGGCATGATCAACATATGGCGACCAAAACCCCTTACAGATCCATGCGAAAGGTTTTTTAGGCATGACAAGTTCTACCATCTGGTATGTTGGGGTACGGATTCATTTTTTCCGTACCCCAATCACCATTTTGGTAAGTCTTGACCGGACTATCCCTTGGCAGGTTGCTCCTCAGCAGAGCCTGCCTCTGTTTCATCCGGCACCACCAACTTTGCCATTTTGGATGACATGTCAAGGTTTGTAAAACAGAAGACGAAATTGAGAGGAAAGTGTCGCTTAATTCTTCCGAAAAATTGTCCTTGCAATGGGGTCCACCTCAGTTCCCCTCCCCCCGGTCCCCCGCAAAAGCTTCGTAAGTACGCCTTAATCTTCCGAGTCGTCTATTACAGTGAACCGCCGATGGCATAGGGCGAGGGCGAGGGTCCGCGATTGGAGTAGGTATATCCCATGAAGTGACCTTTGGTGGCGAAGAGAGCCATGCGGGATTGGGCGGCTAAGGGGATCTCAACCTCTTCCATGTTTTGAAACCCACACATTTCCATCCAACTGAGTACCGCCTTCCGAGACGGCAAATGGGACACGTTGGCTTGGATGGATAAAGATTGATTCTGATCTGGAGCTAGCAAGCTTGGAATCAAACGGTTATCATCTTCCCCGACTCGGAGACACAATTGCGATTTTGGCCATAAGATTTCTACGCAATTGTGATGTTTCAACTGCGGATGCCTGGTCAGGGATGTTTCCAGAACCAGTAAACCGCCAGGGCTGAGGAGGTTGAACAAGCGTTTCAGAAACCTCAATTGTTCCGGGTTGTGATACAGCACACCGGTACACCATATCAGATCGAATTGCCCCAGATCAGCCACCTCCTGAGGAGTAAGATAAACCAGGTTACCTTCACGGTAGGTTTTCTTCTGGCAGGCAATTTCATGGAACCAGGCCGGCAGTTTTTCCCGTGGGGCTCGAAAAGACGACGTAACATTCAGCGTATAATCCGAAGGAATATCTATGATGAGGAAAGATTCTGGTGCCAGAGAAGCCAAGCGATAAGTATCCTTGCCATCCTTGGGTCCGATTTCCAGTATTTTTTTACCGTGCAAGTTGGGTAGTTTACGGGTCAGGGCTTGAAATATGACCTCGCGATAATTGGGCAGATCGTATGGCGTGAGCAATCCAACCTTTTCCAACAGGGGCCTGACAACTTTTTTAATCGATCGAAGCATGGCATTCCTTCATGGCGATTGGTGACAACGACCCGACCCTATTGGCCTCGGCCCACCCTTTTGTCACTTTAAGTTTCGATATGTCAAGCCGGATCGGGCATGGATGTGGAAAATTCTGGGAAACGGGGGATAACCTCAAGTAACCTTTGGAGTCCTGATCATGTCTCAAGAAAATCTCGCCGAAGAGTTGGTCCGCCTTGACCAGATGCATGTATGGCACCCGTTCACCCAGGAGGCCACCTCTCCGCCCCCTGTTCCCATTGTTTCCGCTTCTGGAGTCTGGTTGCAGGGTGCCGATGGGAAACGTATCATGGATTTGATTTCATCCTGGTGGCTTTCCGTACATGGACATGCCCATCCCCATATTGCCCGGGCCATAGCCGAGCAAGCGCAAAGGCTGGAACACGTCATTTTCGCTGGTTTCACCCACGAACCCGCAGTACGTCTGGCGCAACGATTAACCCAACTACTACCCCAAGGCCTCAACCGGGTTTTTTATTCCGACAATGGTTCGACCGCCGTTGAGGTTGCCCTGAAAATGGCCATCCAATACCACCGGAATCAAGGTCAAAAACGCCTGCGCATCGCGGTTCTCGAAGGGGGGTACCACGGGGATACCGTTGGTGCCATGTCCCTGGGCCGTTCCTCAGGTTTTTTCGATGCTTTCAACGATTATCTGTTCCAGGTGGACACCCTTCCCTTTCCGGCCACCTGGGAAGGGGATGACTTGGTAGAGACCAACGAAGAAAAAGCCTTGGCAGCCGTGGATAGCTACTTGCATGACTTTGGATCGGAGCTGGCGGGAATCATCCTGGAACCGTTGGTCCAGGGAGCCGCTGGCATGCGCATGTGTCGTCCCCTTTTCCTGCAAAGGTTGACACAAAAGATACGCCAAGCAGGGGGACTGATTATTCTTGATGAGGTCATGACCGGCTTTGGGCGTACCGGGACGTTATTTGCCTGCGAGAAGGCCGGGGTCACCCCCGATCTGATCTGTCTCTCCAAAGGATTGACCGGCGGATTCATGCCCATGGCCGTCACTGTATGCCGGAACGCTATTTACGAGGCTTTCTTGGGTGAAACCTTCGACCGCGCCCTGGCCCATGGCCACTCCTTTACTGCAAACCCACTGGGTTGTGCCGCTGCTCTGGCCTCTTTGGATCTTTTTGCCACCGGCCAACCCTTGCACCAGGCACGTACCCTGGAAACCATCCACCGGCAGCGTTTGCAGGCCCTCAGCACCCACCCCCGGGTCAGCAAACCGCGTTGTACAGGGATCATCGCCGCCCTGAACGTAACCGGCACCGGGGGCGTGGGGTACAGCGCTGCCATCGGACAAAAATTAAAGGCTTTCTTTCTGGAACGGGGACTGCTCATCCGCCCCCTGGGAGATTGCATTTACCTGTTGCCACCGTATTGCCTGACCGAAGAAGAGCTGCATATCGCCTGGGATGGCATTACCGAAGCTTTAGAATCGCTCGGGTAGCCCCCTTGCCCGGCAACACTCGGCTTTCAAAGTGACTGGTGATCATTTTTTTCATGGCCCTGGCCAATACGGCGGTGGCAGAATCGGACCAAGCAAGCCGGAGTATCAACGCGAAAGTGGCGGAACTGGCAGACGCCCTGGACTTAGGATCCAGTGCCTTCGGGCGTGGGGGTTCAAATCCCCCCTTTCGCACCATGATTGGCAACACACTTCAACCATGCCAGTACTGCTTCAAGGGATCAAACCCGTATCTCGACCAGGGTGATATCATCACTTTGAATGTCGGAGCCGGTATGAAGCGCAAGCTGCTTGAGCAACCCTTCCAGGGGGGCCTCTTCGATCGCCGCTGACTTCAAGAACGCCTCCAATCTTTCGCCACCGAACATCTCCTGGTGACTGCCCTTAGCCTCGGTAATACCATCGGAATAAACATACAAACGGTCGCCCGGCTCCAAGCTATGGACAGTTTCTGCATCGGCAATATTCAACGAAATCGTTACCCCCAAAGGCGGCATCAGGGATGGAAACCGGCCCACCACCTGCCCCCTTCGAAACAGCAAAGCTTCGGGAATCGCCGCATTCCACAAAGTAACTTTCTGACGTGTTGCCGAAATTTCCAACAATAAAGCCGCAAAGAAAATCCCTGTGGGGAGTCGGTTAAAAAGTTGGGCATTGATCATAGAGATGATGGCCAGCCCAGAGACTTCTCGGGCGGCTTGCTCGTGTAAAATGTAGGTGACCAACGGGCCACCGATGGCCGCTGGCAGACCATGACCCGTAAAATCCCCCAGCAAGACCAACTGTCGTCCCTGTGGCGTAAAGACAGACAAAAGCATATCACCGGCGGTCTGTTCCACCGGGGCGATGAGGTGTCGCAGGAACCGTTCATCCAACGCATCCGCGCCGCGCATTTTGATGATGATATTTTCTATCAATTCGCGTTCATACATCAGGTCTTGATTGTTTTTTTTCAGAGCCCTGGACATGAATCGCATTTCCAGGTGCGTTTTGATCCGCGCCTGGACGATGGGAATACTGAACGGCTTGGTGATATAATCGACGGCCCCGAGTTTCAGTCCCTCTATTTCGTCCGCCTCCTCAGACCTGGCGGTAACAAAAATGACGGGAATATCACTGGTTTCTTTGTTAGCTTTCAGCCGCCGACAGACTTCATACCCATCCATTCCGGGCATCATGATATCCAAGAGGACCAAATCGGGATACGGCGGAACCAAAGCCGCTTTGAGGGCGATCTGACCGTTGGGGGCTGGTCGAACGGTATACTCCTGAATCAACGCCCCTTTCAGGACATCGATATTTTCAGGTGTGTCGTCCACGACCAAAATGATGGGACGCCTCCCCATGACAGACGACATAGGATCTTCCTTAACCGACCGGAACGGAACAAACCGACCAACAAGGTTATGCATAACCCGCGCCAATTATCGGGATCCATGAGTCTATTCGGGTATTACGTCCATCTACACGTCAGCACCATGCGCCCGCAGTTGGCATCCGGTTCCAACAGCGGGCGCATCACGGTGTCTTCTCCTCCTAAAGCGAGGCAAAGAAACCTGAAAGGTTGGTAGCAGGTCAATTCGATAGCAATCCTCCACTTAGCAAAGGCATCAGCAATCACCACCCTTCCATGTCGTTTTCCATGGAGCGGGCAAGGGCAGAAATACGTAAAAATACACTCTTTGGCGGTAGAACAAACTTTGGCGGTCATGGCGTCCTGAGGGTTCTATCGTCCATTCCGCAATGAAACATGAGAACAAAATCAACTCTGTATTATCGAATTCCAACACAAACAATATTTTCATAGAATATTGATTTATAATTACTTATTGCAAACACGCGCAGTCAATCATCCTGCAATATCCAACAAAAAATCAACCAACCATCGAATCAATCAACCAACTTCGACTTAAATTGGTTGATTTTTATTTTGGAAAAAAAATGTCTTGACTTGAACAACCCGATTATCCTTAAATGGTCCTTGGCGAACAGACTCACAAAAGCGGCATGATCTGACGGTTTAAATAAAAATAAACTTGGCCCTCCAGGGGGTGGCCGAGCGTCCGTGCCTACCGTACTGGGGTCCAGGTCGAGAGAGGAACCGGCCCATGCCACTCACCCTTGCCTCAAATATTATTTCCCTGGCAGTACAGCGCGGTATCAACAAAACCAGCCAAGCCTTAGGTCAAAGCTACCTGCGCCTGTCAACGGGACTGCGTGTCAACTCTGCTGGTGATGATCCGTCAGGAATCGGCATAGCCGCACGTATGACCGCCAAAATCGGAGGTCTGGCTCAAGCTTCAAAAAATGTAAATGATGGAATTTCACTGACGCAGATAGCCGATACAGCTTTGTCTGAAACCGTCAACTCCCTGCAAAGGATTCGCGACTTGGCCGTGGCCGCTAAAAGTTCAACGGCCAGCTCAGGAGATCGCGCCTCCATGCAGACCGAGGTCAATCTGATGATCTCGGAAATCAATCGTCTCGCCAGCACCACCAAGTTCAATGGCTACACGATTATCAGCTCGACAACGAGATATTTTTCTTTTCAAATTGGCCCCGACCAAGGCAACACCCTGCTCATGACCGTCAAGGGTGCCAGTGTGGGAACGCTCGGGCTTGGCACAAATGGAACATCCGCTGTGGTCAGCGGTGCCGCTGCACCCACTTATGCCAGTAAAACCATCCTGCTCGTTGATAGTGCGCTGGACAGCGTCTCGTCCATACGCGCAACTCTGGGTGGGGCGCAGACCCGGTTTTTGTCCATCATCAACCAAATCAATGGCATGTCTGACGCTTACACGTCAGCCAAATCGTCGATCATGGATGCCAATGTTGCCTCGGAAACCGCTAATTTAACGCGCAACAACATCCTGCAACAGGCGGGCATTGCTGTGCTGGCTCAGGCCAATCTCCAGCCGCAAACGTTGCTCCAACTCCTGAGAAATCCGTAAAATATTCTCAAAATGATCGTGGGATAGAATTGTAATCCCACGATCATTTTGACTTGCAGCGCAATAAAATGACCGGATTCGGCTATTTCGTTTCCTGATGCAACGAACTTGAAGGCGCATGTTTGTCACTGCTGACAGGTTTGCCTGCTGTGACACAAAAATAACTTTTTGGATCCAGGATACGCCGGGCTACCCGCTGGACATCCGCAGCACTCACCCCGCGAATACGCTCGGGCCAGCGACGCACATAGTCCAGCCCCCGACGATAATAACCAATGGCACCCCAGATGGATGCCTGCTTTTTCAGGGTGTCGAAGTTAAGGGCGAACGATCCGGTCAGATAGCGCTTCACATCAGCCAATTCTTCATCTCCGATGCCGTCCTCGACCAGACGGGTCATCTCCTTGCGGATCAACCTGATTGCTTCCGTAGACGATTCGGTTTTGGTTTTCATGGAGATCACAAAAGGTCCCCGTGCTTCCAATGGCATGAAAGTGGCGTGGACCCCATAGGTCAAACCCCGTTTTTCGCGAATCTCTTCATGTAAACGACTGGTCAATCCCGGGCCACCAAAGACTTGCGTCATCACCACCATGGGATAATAATCCGGGTCCTCCCGGTCCATGGCGACCACCCCCATCTCAATGGCGGTCTGGAGAATTGTCATGGGGATCGTAACCACTTTTCCCGGACCCTCCGACGACACCCGGGGAATCGCCCCATGCGGCGTTGGGCGGGGATCCACATCCCCCAGGTAGCGTTCCAAAATGGTTTTCAGCGTCTCCTCAGTCACGTCCCCGGCCACTGCCAAGACCATTTGTGGTGCCCGGAAACTTTTGACATGAAACTGTCTGACATCATTGCGTGTGACCCGCGCCATGCCCGCCAATGTACCCGATGGGGGGTGGCTGTATGGATGCCCCCGATACATCAGATCGTACAGCCGCATTGCGGCACGCCAACTGGCATGTTCCTGATTTTGTTTCAGATTAACAATAGTCTCCTGGAGCCCACGTTCAAAATCATGGGTCGCGAAACGCGGCTGGGTCAGCCGCAATGCCAGCAAACGTACGGCTTCCTCGACGTGCCCCGCCAGCGTTGTCAGGCTGACCTCCAGGGTATCCCTTTTAGCATCACCGTTCATGACAATGCCAAAATAATCGAGTCGATCACGAAACGACTCTGCGTCCATATCCCCCGCGCCCTCATTGAACATCCAGGCGGTCATGAAGGCCACACCCTCTTTACCCACGGGATCAAAAACGGATCCACCCCGGGTTAACAAGCGCATTTCCACCATGGGATGGGCATGATTTTCCAACAGGTAAACCCGAATACCATTCCTGGTCTGGAAAAAACGCGCCTCGGTCAATGCCGCAGACTCGGAAATCGGAGCCCAACCCATCAGCCATGCCATCCCCACAATGATCCACCATTTCATGGCATTAAAACCCCCACAACTGCTTTTTCCCGAGACAGGTAGCGCCGCATGACATCACGAATCTGCAAGCCGGTCACCTCCTGGACCTTTTCCGGGTAGTGTTCCACAACCGCCCGCCAATCGAGACCGTTGATCGCCAATCGGCCAATCATTCCAGCCAAATGGTCAACGGAATCCATGGCATAAATCCGATCCGCCAATAGGCCATTCTTGGCCCGCTGCAACTCCAATTCGCTGACCACTTCATCCATCATGGCACCCAGTTCCGACAGAACCGCCCCTTCCAATTCCGCCACGGGCAGACCATCACGGGGCTCAAGAGAAATTTCAAAGGATTCCGGACCCAAGGATGTCCCCCCATACTGCGTCTGCACCGAGACCGCCTTTTTTTGTTCCACGACAATTCGGCGATACAACCGGCCCGATCCCCCCCCACCCAGTACTGCCGCCAATACGTCCAAAGGATAAACGTCCTCGGTACGGCCAAAGGTGAGGGATGGAACCAACCAGGCCACATGCAAAACCGATCCCATCGCCTCTTTGTCCTGCTCCATCAGGCGACGCCCCCCAACCACATTCTGATCCTTCGGTAACCGTACCCTTTTATTCACGCCACCCGATGGCAGCGCCCCGAAATAGCGTTGGATCAATGCCCTGGCGCGAACGAAATCCACATCCCCGACAACCAGCAAAACGGCATTATCCGGGGTATAGTGGGTGTGATACCAAGCCTCCAGATCCTGTACCGTATAGTTTACGATATCCCGCATCGAGCCGATGACGGACCGACCGTAGGGATGATCCTGGAAGAGATGTTGCTTGAATTTTTCAAAGAAACGTCCCTGGGGATTCGATTCAAAGCGGGTGCGACGCTCCTCACGCACCACCAGGTTTTCCGAACGAAATTTTTCGGGGTCTAAAACCAGGTTGTGCATGCGATCCGCCTCCAGTTTAAGGGCGAGATCCAGTTGATCGGAAGAAAGCTTGGACCAATAATCGGTATAATCCCAGGATGTGGAGGCATTGTCCTCGCCGCCATTGCGGGCGATAATGCGGCTGTACTCACCCGCTGGCACGTTCTGAGTACCGCGGAACATCATGTGTTCCAGCATGTGGGACAGCCCGGTTTTGCCTTCTTTTTCGTCGATGCCCCCCACCTGATACCACACCTGGGTCACCACCACCGGGGCTTTGGCTTCGTTGACCAGGATAACGCGCAAGCCGTTATCCAACACCCAATCCTCAGCCTCCAAGGCCCGTGCATCCCCCCCCCAGAGCAGGAGAAGGGGGAAGAGAACACCGATAAAGCGTGCGGTCAAACCATCAACGCACCTTGACGGGCGCTTCCATCCAACCTGGCAAATTTTCTTTTTCATTGCGGGAGAGACCTTCATTGTCCTGGTGGACCTTCGGGATGGAGAAAGGCAGTTTGGGATCGCCCCCTTCCCTCGCGGCATTGCCCCCTGGTTTCCCCCCCCCCTTTTTTCCAACCGCATCGGGATTGACCCAAGCATCCGCCGCCCGTTCCGAGTCCTGCTTGACATTTTTGGCATCCGGATTGGGCAATTCGCTTAAATCAGGTGGAATTTCCAATGGTTCCCGAGTAGCAACCCGACTTGGATCCAGGTTATCCTTTTCCCACGGCAAAGCAATGGTACTTGAACACCCGCTCAACAACCCACATCCAACCACGAACGTCAGAAGCAATCGGTCGCTAATCATGCCGCCTCCTTATCTTCAGGGTTCAGAAAATAGTCCAAGAGAAGCATACCCACCCCCACCGATATGGCACTATCCGCCAGGTTGAACACCGGAAAGGAGTAATCGTACCAATGGACATAAATGAAATCGACCACCTTTCCCAGACGAATCCGGTCCATAAGGTTACCCAAGGCCCCGCCCAGGATGAAGGCCATGCCGGCGATGAGCAAACCATTTACCGTACGTCCGAGGGCGACGACAATGACCACCACCGCTGTTACAGCCACCCCGCCAAGGATCAGGTGCCGCCACAAAGGGGTCATGTTTTGAAACATGCCAAAAGCAGCACCAACGTTATGGACCAAAACCAGATCGAAAAAATTCTCCCACACAAGAACACGCCGACCAAAGGCCAGTTGTTGCACCGCCACCCACTTGGACCATTGATCCAACACCAGCACCCCGAATGCCAGAGGGATACCGATAAAAAGTCCTTTTTTGCTACGGCCCCAGGAGATCATGAAGTCAACCCTTGAATCACCTGGGCACAACGGGGGCACAACTCTTGGCCACCCTCCCCGATCACATCATCACCCCAATTCCAACACCGCTGACACTTCAAACCGCCAGAGCGCGCCACTTCCACGTGCAACCCTTGCAAACCGTTACCCCGGGGCGATGCCGGATCATCCTGCACGACGATTTCAACCCCGGCAACGAGCAACAATCTGGCCAGTCCGTTAAAAGATTTAAGGAAATCAAACCATTCCCCATGGGCCACGAACCGCACCCCAGCCTCCATGAACGATCCGATCACTTTATCATTGCGCAAACCTTCCAACAGGCGATAGACCTCGGTCCGCACCTCGCGAAACCTGCGCCACCGTTCCGCCAATTCCTCATTGCGCCATTCGGGATGATCGGCTGGGAAAGGTTCCAGATGGACCGATGTGCCCTTTTTTTCCTCCATGTGTTGCCAGATTTCGTCGGCGGTAAAGGATAAGATCGGTGCCATCAAACGAACCAGAGCCTGCAATACGTGCCATAAAACCATTTGCGCCGAACGCCGCGACACGGAATCGGGAGCATCGCAATACAAACGATCTTTCAGGATATCCAGGTAAAAGGCCCCCATATCCACGGCGCAAAAATAATGCAAATCCTGGTAAACCCGGTGAAATGCATAATCGTTGTAAGCCGTTTTAACTTGCTGTATCAACACTGCCAGACGGTCCAGCGCCCACCGATCCAGCTCGGCCATTTGCTCCACAGAGACGCCATGCCTTTCGGGAGAGAATCCGTGGAGATTACCCAACAAGTAACGCATGGTGTTGCGAATACGTCGATAACTATCGGCCAACCCTTTGAGAATTTCGTCGGAGATGCGAATATCACCGGCATAATCTTCGGCGCTCACCCACATTCTCAGGATGTCGGCGCCGTATTGTTTGATCACCTTGTCGGGTGCGATCACATTGCCCAATGATTTGGACATTTTGCGCCCACGACCATCGACCACGAATCCGTGGGTCAAAACCGCCTTGTAGGGCGCTGCCCCACGCGTTCCCACACTGGCGAGCAGACTGGAATGAAACCAGCCACGGTGCTGGTCCGATCCTTCCAGATAAAGATCCGCTGGCCACCGAAGACCCCAGGCGTCCTGGCGCGGATTATCCAGCACCGCCGCCTGGGTCACCCCCGAATCGAACCAAACATCGAGAATATCCGATTCTTTATGCAGGGTTTGACCACCGCACTTGGGGCAGGAGAATCCCTTGGGCAGGAACTCTTCCGCACTCTTTTCAAACCAGACATCGGCGCTCCCCTGCTCCACCGCCGCCGCTATGGTCGCAATCACCTCAGGCGTGGTCACCATGGCACCGCAGCCGCCACAGGTGATCACCGTGATCGGAACACCCCAGGCCCGCTGCCGGGAGACGCACCAGTCGGGACGGTTGTGAACCATGTTGAAGATACGATCCTCACCCCAGGTGGGTATCCAACGGGTGGCTCGTATGGCCTGCAAGGCGCGCTGCCGTAAATCGTTCGTCTCCATGGAAATGAACCATTGGGGCGTGGCACGGATGATCACCGGGTTGTGGCAGCGCCAACAATGGGGATAACTGTGTTGCAGGGGGGCACGCTGCAACAAACCGCCAATCTGTCGCAAATGGTCGATGATATGTTCGTTGGCGGCAAAGATAAACTCTCCGGCGAACAGTGGCGTCTCGGGTTTAAAACGCCCCCGATCATCCACAGGGTTGAAGACGGGCAAACCATAGCGCAAACCCACATCATGATCTTCGTGCCCATGACCCGGGGCGATGTGGACACACCCCGAACCCGCCTCCAAGGTGACATGATCACCCAAAACGATCGGGGCATCCTGATCGAGCCAGGGATGGCGGAAACGTCGCCCTTCCAACGAGGCACCGGGAAAGCGGGCCAATACCGCCACGTGTTCCCGCGCGACACCGATGGCATCCACCACCCCCTCCCACAATCCTTCGGCGACGATGACAACCTCCCCCCGCTTCAGATTGTCATGACCGCAGGGATCCAAAATTTCCAATGCGACGTACATCAACTGGGGATGCACCGCCACCGCCAGATTGGCGGGCAAAGTCCAGGCTGTCGTCGTCCAAATCACCACGGCAATGTTTGACCGACCCTCAAGTTCCGGTGCCACATCCGCCAAAGAGACTCCCGCCGCCAGTTGAAAGGCAACATATATCGCCTGGGAAGTATGGTCCTGGTATTCCACCTCCGCTTCCGCCAATGCCGTCACGTCATGGACGCACCAATAGACCGGCTTCAACCCTTTATACAACCCGCCATTGGCCAGAAATTTCCCCAATTCCCGAACGATATCGGCCTCAAAGGCATAATCCATGGTGCGATAGGGCTTGTCCCAATGACCGATCACCCCGAGACGGACGAATTCTTTTTTCTGCACCTCGACCCAATGGTGCGCATAGTCGCGACACCGCCGGCGAAAGGTTACGGTATCCACCGAATCCCTGGCGATCCCCTCCCCTTTCAACTCTTGCTCCACCTTGGTTTCGATGGGCAATCCGTGGCAATCCCAACCCGGGATATAGTTGGCGTCAAACCCCATCATTTGCCGCGATTTGACGATGATATCCTTCAGCACCTTGTTGATGGCGTGCCCCATGTGCAGATGGCCGTTGGCATAGGGGGGACCGTCATGCAGAATGAACGTAGGTCGGCCAGCCGCCTGCTGTCGAAGCCGCTGATAAAGATCCATCTCCTGCCACCGTTGCAACATGTCCGGCTCCCGCGCCGGCAGGTTGGCCCGCATGGCAAATCCGGTCTGGGGTAGAAATACCGTATCCTTGTAATCCACGGCTCATCAGGCTCCTTAAGCCTTACAAAAGGTTTGGGGCGGAAAAATGGTCCAAAGCAACCTGGCAATCTTGGGCGATTTGATTTTTCAGGGCGTCCAAACTGGCAAATTTTTGTTCGGGACGGAGATATTTTAAAAATTTGACCCGCAACCATTGGCGGTACAAATCGCCCTGGTAGTCGAACAAATGGGTTTCCAAACTGACCCAACTTTGCCCAAAAGTGGGATTATGGCCCAAATTGGCCACCCCCGGCATCCAGCGACCCGCCACCCGGCACTGGACCACCCAAACCCCCTTCAAGGGGTGTAACATGTTGTTGACGCGGATATTGGCGGTGGGAAAGCCCAAGACCCGGCCCCGTTTGGCCCCGGGCAGCACCCGTCCTTCCATCTCGAAGGGTCGCCCCAGCATGGTACCTGCCTGCTCCATATCCCCTCGTTGGACGGCTTCTCTTATTTTCGAGGAGGATATAACCGTATCGCCCATTCGTTCCAAAGGTTGTCCATGAACGCCAAAGCCATACCGATCACCCAGATGACGCAACGTTTCCAGGTTACCTGCACCCCCTGCGCCAAAACGAAAATTTTCCCCCACCAACACTTCGCATACGCCGAGACCCTGAACCAGATAGCGTTCGACAAATGTCGCCGCCGGCAACATGGCCAGCTCGCGGTTAAAACGCAGCACACAGACTGCGTCCACCCCCAATTCCCGCAACTGGCGTGCCTTGGCCCGAAGGGTGGTGATGCGCGCCAATCGCTCACCGGTACCCAAGAACTGTCTGGGATGGGGTTCAAAGGTGATCACCACCCTGGGGGCATCCCGATGTTGGCGCGATAACAATTCCAGCCGGGCGAAAATGGCCTGGTGACCGGAATGAACACCGTCAAAATTGCCAATGGTTACCACAGCATTGGTAAACCTTGGAATGATATTGACCTTTCCGCGGATGATGTACATCGATCCCCATACCAACTCAAAGCCGGATACTTTAGAAAGTCGCCTGCGGCAAGCCCCGGCA
This sequence comes from Magnetococcales bacterium, assembly GCA_002753515.1. GTDB lineage: Bacteria > Pseudomonadota > Magnetococcia > Magnetococcales > UBA8363 > UBA8363. The sequence goes on along the minus strand of PEAK01000001.1, from coordinate 117,726 downwards.
ACCTTGACACTTGGAAAACCTGAAAGAAAGCTACCGGATGCCAAGGTTGCCGTCAACTCGCGATCAATGGCCCAAAATGAGCTTTTCATACGGGAATCGGTCAAAAAACTGGAAATTCCCGTCTCGTGTCTCTATCCTTCACGGTTTCAAAGGGATGATCTCTTTCGAGTCCCCCCTCCACACTGCGCGGAGATTTGTACCATGCTCAACGTTTTGCGCAAAGGCGCCAATACCTTCATTGTCAAACTGCTACTGGCTTTCATCGCCTTGAGCTTCATGGTCTGGGGGGTCGGCGATTACGTCAACAAACGCAGCAATGAACCCTTCGTTGAAGCCAAACGCTGGTCCATCGGCCCCAGGGAATTCGCCGTTGCCTACGACAATGAATTCCAGCGGCTGCGCCAGCGCTTTGGCAACGCCCTGGATAAAAAAGCGGCTGAAAGCATGGGCCTGAAACAAAAGACCCTCAACGCCATGATCAATCGCAACCTTCTTTTGGCCAAAAGCCGGGAGTGGCGTTTGACCGTCTCCAACGAATCCCTGCGCACAATCATTGCCAACACCGAGGCCTTCCAAAACGATGGCAAATTTGATCCGCAACGCTATGAATTGGTTTTGCAAAATAATCGCATGTCCCCGCGTGATTATGAGCAGAAATTAAAGACGGATCTGGTTGCGGCCCAAATCAAGGAGATGCTCTCGGAACCATTGTTCATCCCCAATCTGCTCATTGAGGATGTCTACGACCTTGAAAATGAAAAGCGGAGCATCGATGTTCTGACCCTTCCTTTCGAGGCGTTTCACGCCAGCATCCAGCCCAGCGATGACGAATTGACCGCCTACCTGGAAAAAAATCGCGATCACTATCTCTCCCCCGTCCAGGTACGGTTGGCTTATGTCGTGCTCAGTGCCGACAGCCTCAAAGGATCGGTCAGCGTTGCCGATGCCGAGAGTGACGAATATTACAACGAACACAAAGAGGAATACCGTCAGGAGGAAAAGCGCCAGGCACGGCATATCTTGTTCAAGATCGGCAGCGGCGTCACGGAAGATCAGGCCCGGGAAAAGGCCAAAGCGGCCCAGGGTCGTATTGAAAAGGGGGAATCCTTTGAAGCGGTTGCACGCGAACTCTCCGAGGATGTGTCGGCCTCCCAGGGTGGCGATCTGGGGATCATTGTCAAGGGGATGATGATCAAACCGTTTGAGGACGCCGTTTTTGCTCAACCCGCCAACAGCATTTCACCCCCGGTATTGACCCCCTTTGGCATCCACCTGATTCGGGTTGATGCCATTTTTCCCGCTGCAATGCGCCCCGAACAAGAGGTCAAAACGGAAATCAAAACCCTACTCACCGACAAAAAAGCCATGGACTTGGTTTATGAGCGCTCCTCCGTTCTGGAAGATCAAGTTTTCTCATCGGGTGACCTGAAGGCTATCGCTCAAGACTTGAATCTGCGCTACAAGGAAACGGAACTTTTCAGCCGCAATGATGCCGACAAGATGGAAGCCATTGAACAAGAAAGTAAATTCCTCGATGCCGCCTTTGCCACCGCCAAGGGGGAATTGAGTCCGGTCATTGAATTGCCAGAAGGACGTTTTTGCGTCCTCAAGGTTCTTGACCGCAATGAACCACGTCCGTTAACGTTGGCCGAAGCCAAAGAACAACTCCTCAAGAATTACAGGCAGGAAAAGTCTACCGCCATGGCACAGGAACAGATGGAGACCATCAAAAAAGACCTGGCGCAAGGAACCCCCTGGGACAAGGCGATCACTGCCCACCCCGCCCTGAAGAAAGAAACCGTGACAGCGTTTCAACGCGTTGGGCAAACGCCGAAGATGGACCCGGCTGTACGCACCGCCGCTTTCAAACTCACCTTGGAAAACCCCGTGTTTCGTACCATCATCGAAACCCCCACGGGTCTGTCGCTGATGCGTCTCACCAACATTGAAAAAGCGGATAGCGGCAAATTGACGGAACAGGAACGGAAAAAGATAGCACTCCATTTCAAAGAGGTCCTGGGAGTGGAACAATTGACCGCCTATCTTGATGGCCTTTGGCAGACATCGGCCATCCGCATCAACTATAAAATGCTGGATTCGTTCTAAACCTATGAAGCCTGGACGCTTTCCCACCATCCCCATCGTCGAATCCCAAAGCGGGCGCGTTGTTGGCAGCTTTTGTTCCACTTTGGACGCCGTTTCGGAGGAAGAATTGGCCCTCATGGCGCAAATCCGCCACCTGTCGAGCCAGGCCAAGGATATTAAAAACCAGTTGAAAGCGTCTGTGTCCGAGGGGGAAAGATCCAGATTACAACAACGCCTCCAGGAGTTGCGTTCCCTGGCAACGCCGTTGCAGGAGCAATTGAAACAAGCCACCCATGAAAAGAATGTGCGCCTGGGACATGCCACCCTCCCAGTCGATGACCTTGCATCCCATTCTTCCCATTCACATCCCCCCAGCAAGGATCGCTTATGAAACTGGCCGCCATCGATTGCGGTTCCAACGCCGTCCGTCTTTTGATCTCCAACGTCTTTGAAGTTGGGGAATGGCAGCCGTTCATCCGCAAAGCTGACCTTTACCGGGTTCCGGTACGCCTGGGTGAAGACGCCTTTGTGCGCGGTATGATCTCCAAGGAAAGAATAAAAGATTTCATCCATGCCATGACCGCATTCAAAGCCCTCATGGCCGCCTGTCATGTGGACGATTATCTGGCATGCGCCACCTCAGCCATGCGCACCGCCGAAAACGGCCACGATCTGGTCAAACAGGTCCGACACGAAGTCGGATTGGATATCCAGATCATCGATGGGTCCAAGGAGGCGGAACTCATCGCCCTCAACCGCCTGGACGGTCGTTTTTTGACAGGAAATTTTTTGTACATTGATGTCGGTGGCGGCAGTACCGAACTGACGCTCTACCAGGATGGCAAACTCAAAGCATCGAAATCTTTCAAGATCGGCACCATTCGCATCAAAGAAGGTTTGGTTTCGGAAAAAAGATGGCTCACCATGAAGCAATGGATCGAAGAAAATTGCCTCACCCTCACCCCCATCTCCGCCATCGGCTCGGGAGGTAATATCAACAAATTGTTTTCCCTGAGCAACAGCAGGCCGGATAAACCCGTCTCCTTGAAACGGATCTTGCAACTGCACCAGGAGTTGTCCCAGTTGAGCATCGAGGAGCGCATGGTGAAACTGGGACTGAAACCCGACCGCGCCGATGTCATCGTCCCCGCCGGGCAGGTCTATACCAATATTATGCAATGGAGCAATATTCAGCAAATTTTCGTGCCGCAAATCGGTCTGTCAGATGGTTTGATCCACGCCCTGTACCAAAAAAAGCTGCAGGCGAAAACTGCATGATTTTTTTGCTTGAGATATTCCCTCAACTTCCGCAGCACGTCATCCAGTTCAAAGCCAGAATGGAGCCGGAAACCTGCTGAATACCAAAATTTTTGTCGGCAAAACGGGCTTCACCCGCCTGCAATGCCGCTTCCATGGAATCGTGGAACTCAATCAATTCCCCGCGACGCAAAATCACCCAACGCCCGGCATGTTCCTTGAGCAGCTCGGGTAGCATGTCCATGAAGGCGGCATAATTTTCGTCCATTTCTTCTTCGCTCGATACAACGCACGGCCCCATGGTGGTATACTCCCAATTGTCAATCCGTCAGGAAATCGGCCAATTTCCTACCACTGACAAGCAGTGCGGTGAATTCCTCGGCGGACAACGGTTTGCTGAAATAATAGCCCTGCATTTCATCGCATCCCTCCATACGCAAAAAATTCAGTTGTTCCGCAGTCTCCACCCCTTCCGCAACCACAGTCAACTTTAAACTTTTGGCCATGGCGATGATGGCGTTGATGATTGAAGCATCATCGGAATCAAAGGTTAAATCACGCACAAAAGATTGATCAATTTTTAAGGTATGGATGGGAAATCGTTTCAAGTAGCTGAGGGAGGAATAGCCGGTTCCAAAATCATCCACCGCGATAAACAGTCCCAGAGAACGCAGACGGGTCATCGTGACGATGACCGATTCCACATTATCCATCACCATACTTTCGGTGATTTCCAATTCCAGGAGCTGCGGCGTCAACCCGGTTTGCTGGAGAATCATCCGTACCCGATCGAACAGGTCTCGCTGACGAAATTGTCGCACCGACAGATTGACCGCCATACGCAACCGATCAAAACCGGCGTCCCGCCAGACACGGTTTTGCATGCAGGCGGTTTTCAAGATCCATTCGCCCAAAGGCAGGATCAGACCGGTCTCTTCGGCAACGGGAATGAATTCCCCGGGTGACACCATACCCCCATCGGGTGGCAGCCAGCGTACCAACGCTTCCATACCCACCACCTGCCCCGTCACCAAAGAGACCTTGGGCTGGTAATACAAAACGAACTCCTCCCGCTCCAAAGCCAGGCGCATGTTTCTTTCCAACTTCAAGCGACGGTTGGCTTGCTCACCCATGGTGGCCTGGTAAAACGTACAGGTGTCCCGTCCGGTAATCTTGGCGCGGTTCAAGGCCATGTCGGCATTCTTGATCAGGGTTACGGCATCCTCGCCATCATCCGGAAACAAGGTAATACCCGTACTGGCCGTCAAAAACAGTTTGTGTTCTTCGATGATGAACGGTTCCACCAGGGCGCTGTTGATCTTGCGTGCCACCAGGACCGCATCTTGATTGTTACGTATTTCACGCATGATGAAGCCAAACGAATCCCCCGCCAGCCGACTCAGGGTATCGCCTTCGCGTATGAACGTCTTCAGGCGGGAGGAGACCTCTTTCAGCAACCGATCGCCCAACTGATGTCCGAGGGAATTGTTGATTTTTTTAAAATGGTCCAATCCGAGGAAAATAATTAATACCTTGCCATCGTTACGTTGGGCATTCAGGACGGCTTGATTGAGGCGGTCCATGAACAAATCGCGATTGGGCAACCCGGTCAGCGTATCGTGATAGGTCTTGAAATGCAGTTCCTTCTGACTGGCGCGAATTTCAGTTAAATCGTGGAAGATGGAAATGAAATTGGTGATTTCCCCGGCACGATTGCGGATAACGATGATGGTTTCCCACTGGGGATAGGCCTCGCCACTTTTTTTGCGATTCCAAACTTCACCCCGCCATATCCCTTCTTTCATCAGGGATTCCCACAATTGATCGTGAAACTCAAGATCCTCTTCGCTACCCCGCAAACTTTTCATGGGATTGCCGATCACCTCGATGGGCTCATGTCCGGTGATCCGGGTAAAAGCGGGGTTGACATTGCGAATCACCCCCTTGTCATCGGTGACAATCACCCCCTCGACGGCATTTTCCAGAACTTTGGTGGCGATGCGCATATGCTCATGCACCTCGTTCATGGCCTCATCAAATACCGAGGTGGCTGTTTTCAATCGATCTTCCGCAGCTCGGGTGTCGGTGATGTCATGAACCGTTCCCACAATCACGCGGGCACCATTGCCGGGATCACGACTGCTTTCACAAAGGACGTGGACCACACGAACCTTTCCGTCGATGCGCATGATGCGGCATTCCAGGTTCGCACGCTGCTCAGTGACCGCCAACCGGTTCAAAACGGACTCCATCCGCTTGCGATCCTCGGTGTGAATCCTATCAAAAAACACATTCACATCGATGGCTTCCGCCCTTTTTCGCAGGCCAAGAATGGCAAACATTTCGTCAGAGAAATCGATGCGACCGGTTTCCTGGTTCCATTCCCAGTTGCCAAAATGGGCGATGGCCTGCGCCCGTTTCAGGCTTTCCCGATCTTTCTTCAGGTGCGTGGCCAAATGCTCGATGGTCCGCAAATCGCGGTAAGCGCGCAGGGCGGAAGTGATGGCTGTAATTAATTTTTGACTGGTAAGTTCGGTTTTTTCCCGATAATCATTGATATCATACTGGGAAATCACCTCGGGTTCCGGAGCTTGACCGGCTTGGCCAGTACGCAAAATAATCCGTACGAAACCATTTTTCAGCGCCTGCCGGACATGATGCACCACTTCCAGACCAGCCTGATCGGTTTCCATGACCACATCGAGCAACAGAACTGCGATATCATCGTGTTGGGCGAGAAGATCACGGGCTTCCCTGCCCGAATAGCCGCTGATCACCTCAATGCCGCAGCCATCGAATCGCAACCCGCGCAAAACCATCCTGGTCAGTTGGTGGACATCGGGTTCATCGTCAACGACCAAAATTTTCCAGTCGGTACGATCTGTCGCCAAGCGTGTCGACAACCGATCTTCGTTGAACAATCCTTCATCAACAAAGAGCTCATCAACAGCGAGGCCAATGTCGGATTTTTGATTCACCTTGAGCCATTATCCCGATAGAAACGGGGATGAAGCCAAACCCGCTCCCAGTTTAAACGCGACTGAAGTCAACCCGCAAGGCACGCAACCCGTGTCTTAAAACAAGAAATCAGCATCCACCTTGTTAACCCCATCATGATAGCACATTGCAACCGGTAAAGGGGGAAATTTTTTACGACAATACACCGAAAACAAGGATGTTTCCAGTGTATAATAATAACAATGAGTCGGAATCACCCCTCAAGGATTGGTCGCATGGCCAACTGATTGATAATCACCGGGAATCGTAGCCACAATTTTCCGACACAAGTCGGCCACCGCCCGACTGAGTCCAGCCACATAGGCTTCCTTGTCGTAAGGATCCACCTTGTCGCCGACAACTTCAGCAGCATCGGAATAAACCCGGTCGCCACGGTTGCGCAATTGCCATCGTGCCATTAAGGCCACCTGTCCGTCCGCATTCAATTCAAAACGGAGCCATTGTATCCACAGATGCAAATCGGTTCCCTTATTTTTTTTCATCGGCAGACGCCACACCTGGTCCGATCCCGTCAGTTTGACAATGTTTTCCACGACGACCCGTGCCAACCCTTGATCAAGATCCTCAGCCCAAAGATCCATCTCCCCCAGGATCAATCGATGTCCCCCCTGGCGATAGACAATCTGAGGACGTGCCAGATAATCGGGTATTTCCACCGGTTCCAGCGCCAAGCGAAGATTATGACGCAACAATTTTTCGTCACCCGGCTGTTTGGCCTCCAAGCTGGAAAGCAAATAATAATGCGTTGTCGGCGACCCTTCTCCCTTGATCAAAGAGGCACAACCCGCCATCCCCCCCGACCAGACCAACAAACACACCATACCGATCCATGCCAAGCGTCTCATTGTCCTTCCTTTTTCTTTTCTTTGCCGAAAACCAGGGCTTCCGGTTGACGGTTCATGATCTCGACGAAGGTGCGAATAGAACGGGAGGTGGCAGTCAATTCCCGGGTCAATTCAAGGATTCGATAGTTCAGCGGGGCATCCGGATCGACAAATTCGTTTAAATTAACCATCAACTGATCGGTAGAAGCCAAAGCCTTGGTGGCCGCCTGGGTCGCCTGAGCCAGATCATGTCCCAAAGGATCGACCTTGCCGTCGATGCGAACCATGGTGGACTTCAAAGCGGTCAGGGCATCGCGCATCGCCTTGGCAGCATCAAGAATCACCGGGGCGTTGACGGTTTTTTTCATCCCCATCAGGGTTTCATTAAGGTTGCGACCAATTTCCTCCGCTGGAAATGTTTGTAATTTTTTTAGCAACGAGGTGACCGAGGCACTGATTTCGTCCAGATTGGACGGTACCGTTGGCAGTTCCTTGTACCCGGTTTGCATCCCCGACACATGGATCGGGGTATCGGGGCGCATAACCAGGTTAACGTACAATTGTCCCGTCAAATAGTTGGCCGTCTCCAACTGCCCACGCATGCCACGATTCACCAGTGTTTCCAACAATTCGTTGGAAGATTCCACCGAGCTGTGTTCATCGATCTCCGTCACCCGCTCCGGTTCCAACTCCCCTGTTACGGCAACGCGGAAGGTTGTATTGGCACGATCAAACTCCATGGAGATATCCCGGACCGAACCAATCCTGATACCGCGAAATTCCACTGGGGCGCCTGGTTTGAGCCCGCGCACTGAACCGTCAAAATACATGACGAATGGCACTTTTCGCCGATAGGTCGCCTCGGTCAAGGCCCCCTGGTCTTCAAACAGGGGAAACAGCGTACCCGGTTTGATGGGTTCCTGTTTATCCAGCGCAACCGGGGTTTCAAAAGCAACCCCGCCCAAAAACAATGAAGATAATGTTGACGTCGTCAATTTGACCCCGTTGGCATCCAACGACAGGGCAATACCACTGATCTTCCAGAACCGGCTGTTCGCCTTGACCAAATCATGATAGGGCGATTTGATAAACGCATGGACGATGACGCCATCCTTGTTGTCATTCAAGTCAAATCCCAGCACCTCCCCGGCGGGAATCCCAAGGTAATAGACCGGCGACCCCGCTGCCACCCCTCCCAGTTTGTCCGCGGCCAAGCGTATTTTAATCCCTTGCGCCCCGGATCGGACCAGTGGCGGACTCTCCAAACCTTTAAAACGTCCCAATAATTCCCCGTCCTCGGTACCCGGCTCCATCTCGATGTAGCTGCCTGAAACCAACGTCCCCAGCCCGGACACCCCCTGAAGTGATAATCGCGGTTGCACAACCCAAAATTTGGCATTTGAAGTTAAAAAATGTTCGATCCCCGCCTCCAGGCGCACCGACAATTCCACCTGTTTGAAGTCATGGGTGAGTCGGACCGATTCTACACGACCCACGTCAACCGCCTTGTGGCGCACCTTGGTTTTGCCGGCTTCGATGCCTTCGGCGGAATTGAAGGTGATAATAATCAGCGGCCCCCGGGCTGCCAGTGTTGTGTAGACCAACCAAGCGGCCACCAGGGCGACCACCAGGGGAATCAACCAAAATCTGGAAAACGAAGCATCATGACGAACGACGGGTTCAGGAATCTCTTCCCGTCCCTGGGGCCATTGGTTGTTCGGCAAAAAATTGTCAGAGGTGTCCATGGGCACTGTCCCAGACAAGCCTTGGGTCGAAGGCTCGTGCAGCCAACAAGGTTAGAATCACCACCGTTCCAAAAAAAGTGACCCCCATACCTGGCTCGATGGTGGCCCAGGATCCTGTTTTGACCAATGTTGCCAGCATGGTCACGAGAAAAATATCCACCATGGACCAATGGCCAAATGTTTCCATCAACCGGTAGAGGATCATCCGTTCTTTGAGGTGTGTTTTCAACCCTATTTGCACCGAGATCAGCAGGTAAAGTAAAATAATGATTTTACCCAGGGGAACAATGACACTGGCGATAAAAACGATGAGCGCCAAGGGCCACATATTGGCCTCAATCAGGGCCATCACCCCCGCAACAATGGTTTTAGGCTCTCCGGAACCCATTTTGATCACGGTCATGATGGGATATATATTAGCCGGAACATAAAGGATGCCGGCACTCAGGGTCAGGGCCCAGGTCCGCTGCAAGCTGTCCGGTTTACGCCTCTGCACGGATGAAGAACATCGGGGACACAAAAGGCCATCGCGGGTGCCACTGACCAGGGCACATGTCGGGCAACGAACCAGACCCGATGCCCTGGCAGTCAGGTGAGAAGATGGCATGACACGGATTTTCCGATACGGTTCCAGACCATTTCATGATCCAGGGCGCGACCCGCCGCAGTACCGAGTACCAGTACCCCCCCCAAGGCATAGGCCGCCACTCCCGGCACGACGGTGGCCAGATCCGCCAATTTAACGACCGCCACCAGCACGCCCAGCAGATAGACACCGATCATCCCCCAGGGGGCGACCATGTCCGCCATTTTGAACCCCGTGATGGCTCCCGGTGGCACCCGTCCCAGGGTCAGTGGTAACAGCACATACAGCAACACCAAAAAATGCAATGCAGGAAACACCAGACTGGTCAGCAAGACCACGATCACCACCTCCCACATGCCATGATTACCCAACTCCAACGCCCCTTCAATCAGGGTCAAAGAGGTTTCGCGGCCACCAATTTTGAGGATCAGCAAGGGAAAACCGTTGACCACAGCAAACAGGATGAAGGCCCCCAATGTCAAGGCGGCGGTACGCGGGATGGAATCGGGCCGATTCTGGAGCAACACGGCCCCGCAACGCCGACAGCTCAACACACTGCCCGCCTTCCGTGTTGGCAGGCGATGCAACAGGTCACATTCGTGACAGGCGACCAAGCCTGAAGGGTTTGGCAACAGGGGGGAAGACGATCCTCTGAACATCACATGTCACCCGGACCACCATCTCCGGCACCTGCGAGCCAAGTCATGACATAAAAGACGGTGTTGGCTCGCAAGTCCGGATCGGATGTTGGATCAATAACGGGGAGACGATGAATAAACGTAGGACCGGGTGGGTTCCTCGACGTACACGGTACGTGGTGCCGGGGCATAGCGTTCCACCACGACCGTCTGTACCGGGGCCTGCTCGATCACGGTCGTTGTGTAGCCGCGATGGTGATGGCGAGGCCCCTCATAGTAGCCGCGCTCCACGACGGTATAGGATGGGGGTGGAGCGGCGTATACCGGGGCGGGAGCGGCATAGGCCGGGGCAGTATTGATTTGGCTGCCGATAAGACCACCAGCTACAGCCCCGATCAAGGCATTTTGTCCACGATGCTTTTTGTCAGGTCCAAAAATGGACCCGACCAAAGCTCCAGTGACCATGCCACCAAGGGCCTCGGCCCCATCAGCCACTGCCCAACTGGAACCGAGCAACGCACCGACGAACGCCGTTGCCGCCAAAAAACTTGTCGTCCTTCTCATGGGATGCACTCCTAAGTTTCATTAATTTCATTTCGCCTTGAAAAAATCAAGACGGCGATAGCGACTGGGTGACCACAGGGGGAAAAAAGTTTCCGAACCATTTGAGACCTCATCCTTGGGCAATTATAGACCAATGCGGGGATAAGTGGAACTGGAAAGAGAAGTTTATACATTTTTGGTGACCGCCAATGGCGTGGGTAAAGTTCCCTGGAACAGCCGCGATGCGCCGTAAACCAAAGCTTTCTGACAAACTGTCGGCAAACATAATGCGGTGGCCTTCGACTTGGTTCTTGACTTTCCGGTCGAAATCATAATAATAACTCGGTTCCGGTCGGGAAAATCGGTGAGGCTTGAACCTAAAGAACACTTTCAAACGATGATGGGCTGGCTGGTTGGACACACGCTGGCTGAGAGGATTTCCACAATGAGTGCCCAAGTGTACGCAATCGTCCGCACAGGCGGCAAACAATACAAGGTCGCGGTCAACGACATCCTGCGGGTGGAAACCCTCCCGGGGTCCAAAGGCGATGAGGTCATTTTCAAGGATGTCATCCTGTTCGCGGACGCAGCAGGCCTTAAGACCGGCGGGGAAACCGAGTCGGTACAGGTCACCGGACGTATCATGCAACAGGTACGTACCAAAAAGGTGTTGGTATTCAAAAAACGGCGGCGCAAAAATTATCGTCGGCGCCAAGGTCACCGTCAGGATCTGACCGAACTTAAAATTACCGCCATTCAATAAGATCCTCGCTTACTGGCAGCAATCACTTTTGTCAGGCCCCGGCAATCGCCCCCAGAGCAATGCTGGAGCCAACGAATCGGGAGCAACGAACCATGGCACACAAAAAAGCGGGTGGCTCGACCCGCAACGGACGCGACTCCGAAGGACGTCGCCTGGGCATCAAAAAATATGGTAGTGAGGTTGTCATCCCCGGGAATATCCTTGTCCGCCAGCGCGGAACCCGTATGTTTCCGGGTACCGGGGTGGGCATCGGGAGGGATCACACCCTGTTTGCCCTCGTGGGTGGCCGGGTCTCCTTCAGCCGACGCAACAATCGTCATTATGTCAATGTGACCTCCTCCTGAGGCTCTCCTCACGGGCCATCGGATCGGCGGCATCCTGACACCTCAGACCCGGCTGCCGTTGATCCAAGTGTCCGGCCAACTGTCACTGGCCGCGATTCACCGGAGAACCGCTGTGCCTTCTTTCAAGTGTGGCTTAGGTCCGTGCGCTTTTTAGACGAAGTCAAGATCTATGTGCGTTCCGGGGATGGCGGCAGCGGCTCCGTCTCTTTCCGGCGCGAAAAGTTCATCCCCTATGGCGGGCCCGATGGCGGCGATGGCGGGCGCGGTGGTGATGTGTTGCTGCTGGCCGACCCGCAACTCAATACCCTGATCGATTATCGGTATCGCCCCCACGTCAAGGCTAAAAACGGGGTGTCGGGAATGGGCCAGGGTCGTACCGGAGCATCGGCGGATACCGTGGTGGTCCGGGTACCGGTGGGCACCCTGGTTCGTGACGAAATGTCGGGAGACGTATTATGCGATCTTTCCCGACCAGGACAACGCTACCTAGCCGCCCGTGGCGGCGATGGGGGACGTGGCAACCAACACTTCAAAACCTCCACCAATCGGGCCCCACGACGTGCCGACCCGGGATTTCCGGGAGAAGAACGAACATTGCGCCTGGAACTCAAACTGTTGGCGGATGTCGGCCTCATCGGTCTGCCCAATGCTGGAAAATCGACTCTTATCTCCAAAATATCCGCCGCACGTCCCAAAATAGCCGATTACCCGTTCACCACCATGACCCCCAATCTGGGGGTGGTCAAACATGATGATTTCAGCTTTGTCGTTGCTGACATTCCCGGTTTGATCGAAGGGGCACATGCGGGGGCCGGACTGGGTCACATGTTTCTCAAGCATGTCGAACGGTGTCGCATTCTGGTGCATCTGGTAGAGGCCCTGCCCCCCGATGACAGTGACCCCGTTGTTAATTTTCACATCATCGAAGAAGAGTTGGCCGCCTATTCCGAAACTCTGGCCGCCAAACCCCGATGGGTTATCATCAGCAAGGGCGATCTGGTGGATGCCTCCTTGAGCCGCCGTCTGGAAAAAAAATTAGCCAAAATGTGTGAAAAGGTGACCACGCTATCCAGCGTCACCGGGCTGGGAGTACACGATTGGTTGGCATCGCTGGCGGGTCGGGTGCGTAAGGCTCAGGAAATGGAGAGCGATACCGCGCCCGTGGAAGACGCCCCCACGCGAGCGGGTCATTCCGGGATTCCCGACCCTCATACCCTGGACGATGCTGGGGATGACGAAGAACAAATTGCAACAGATGCCGAAGGAGTCGAATGTGTTTGGGTTCCCTGACGGCAAACCCGTACCCGTACAGGAGTTGCAGCGAGCGGCTACCGCAAAGACCGTGGTGGTCAAAATTGGTTCCAACCTGTTGACCATTCCCGGTAATGGCTTGAATCGGGACTGGATTCAAGCCCGCATCCTGGAAATGGTGCAACTCATTGGTCAAGGACGGCGGATCGTCATCGTCACTTCGGGGGCGGTTGCAGTCGGTTACCCGCGTTTGGGGTTGTCTAGTCGGCCCAAACTGTTGCGCGAAAAGCAGGCCGCCGCCTCGGCAGGACAGGCGGTTCTCATGGGATATTATGAAGCCGTTTTTTCCAGCCATGGCATCCATACCGCCCAGGTTTTGCTGACACGGGATGACGTGGAACACCGCCAGCGTTATTTGAATGCCCGCGACACCTTGAAAACCTTGTTGGATTTTGGCTTGGTCCCCGTGGTCAACGAAAATGATACGGTGATGGTGGAACAAATCAAGTTTGGCGACAACGACACCTTATCCGCCAATGTGGCTGATCTGGTCGATGCCGATCTCCTCATTCTGCTGTCGGATGTCAATGGTCTGTATGACGCCGACCCCAGGCACAACCCCAACGCCCAACTCATACCCGTGGTCACGCAAGTCACCCCCGAGGTTGAAAGTTTGGCTGGGGGCAGCGGCTCCGCTGTGGGCTTGGGAGGCATGGTTACCAAACTGAAGGCGGCCAAAATGGCCTCGTTAAGCGGATGCCCCATGGTGTTGACCAATGGTTTCTCGGATAACCCCATCCTGGCGGTATTCTGTGGTCAACCGGTGGGAACCTTGTTTTTGCCGGCGGTCAATCCCCTGAACGCCCACAAACGGTGGTTGGCCAATTCCCGGCTGGCACGGGGTGAACTGACCTTGGATGCCGGGGCGGTGACCGCACTCAAAAAAGGGAAAAGCCTGCTCGCCCGGGGCATTGTCGCGGTAGCGGGGGATTTTGACCGGGGTGATGCGGTTGTGTGCCTGGATCCCGATGGAACGCGATTCGCCAAAGGACAAACCAATTATCCTTCAACGGATATCCGCCGCATTGCCGGACATCATAGCACCGATTTTGAAGCTATTTTGGGATTTTTAGGCGATCCTGAAATCATTCATCGGGATCGCATGGCGATGATCACCCCGGATGACCACCTTGCGGATGCACCCTAGAAAATCCCTATTTTTTTGTGGTGAGGAGGAAAAGCGATGGATGTGATTGTTGAGGTGACCGAGATGGGCAAACGGGCCAGACAGGCGGCTCGAGAATTGGCACGGATGTCGGGATTGGCGAAAAACCAGGCGCTCACCGCCATGGCGAAAGAATTGCTGGACAACAAGGTCGATCTGCAACGTGAAAACGCCAAAGATTTGCAAGCGGGTCGGGAAAAGGGATTGTCTTCCGCCATGCTCGACCGACTCAACTTGACCGATGCGCGGATACACGCCATGGCAGAAGGAATTAGCCAGGTTGCGTCCCTTGAGGATCCCGTTGGGGAGATTGTCGGGATGAAACCCCGCCCCAATGGATTGTTGATCGGAAGGATGCGTGTACCATTGGGGGTGATCGGCATCATCTACGAATCCCGTCCCAATGTTACTGCCGATGCCGCCGCCCTGGCGGTCAAGTCGGGCAATGCCGTCATCCTGCGTGGGGGATCGGAAGCCTTGCATTCCAACCGTGCCATTGTCCACATGTTGGGTCATGGCCTGAAACAAGCCCAATTACCCGTAGACGCGGTGCAATTCATCAATACCATCGACCGCGCCGCCGTGGGAGCCCTGCTCAGCCTGGATCGCTACGTGGACATCATCATCCCCCGCGGTGGTAAAAGCTTAATTGAGCGCGTCATCGCCGACTCGCGCATTCCGGTCATCAAACACCTGGATGGTATTTGTCATACCTACATCGATCGGGATGCCGATCTGGATATGGCCGTAACCCTCACCTTGAACGGCAAAATGCAGCGCACCGGGGTATGTAATGCAACGGAAACCTTGTTGGTGCATGCCGCCATGGCAACCGACTGCCTGCCGCGTATCGGACAAAAATTACAAGAGGCGGGCTGTGTCATGCGTTGTTGTCCCGAATCCTTGAAACACTTGCAATCCTGGGGTGGCATGGCGGCAACGGCAGAAGATTGGGATACGGAATATTTGGATGCCATTCTATCCATCAAAATCGTTGGCAGCCTGGAAGAGGCCATGGATCATATCGCTACCCATGGCTCGCAACACACCGACACCATCGTCACGCAAAATCATGAACGTGCCATGCGGTTTGTACGCGAAGTTGATTCGTCCTCCGTCATGGTCAATGCCTCAACCCGGTTCAGTGACGGTTTTGAATATGGTCTGGGTGCCGAAATGGGCATTTCCACCGATAAACTCCATGTCCGCGGTCCGGTGGGTTTGGAAGGATTGACAACTTTGAAATACATTGTTTTCGGCGCAGGCCAGATTCGGGGATGAGCCGCCTGTTGGGTATCCTGGGGGGCGCATTCAACCCGCCGCATCATGGCCATTTGCGTGCAGCCCTGGAAGTCAAAGAAAAATTGGGATTGGATACCATGTTGCTCGTCCCATCCGGGCAGCATCCTTTTAAAAAGGGTGGCGCGTTGGCAGGGGCAACACATCGCTTGGCCATGACCAGACTTGCGTGTGGCCAAGACGGAGATCTGGAAACCTCTTCTGTGGAAGTCGAACGGACCACAACCACCTACACCATCGATACCCTGGCACAATTGTCAGAACGCTACCCCGGTTACGAGCTGGTTTTCCTCATGGGTCGAGATCTTTTAAAAGAATTGCACCTGTGGAAAGGCTGGCAAACACTATTGAACATCGCCCATCTGTGTCAGATGATGCGTCCAGGCCCGATCAACGAACCGGGAGCGCAACCGGTCGTGGAAGCGTGGCTGCAAAACCATCAGCGATCCGATTACAAAGGGTTATCGCGGGATGCAGAAGGCCGTATGGGATTTGTCCGCCTGCCCATCACCCAGTTGGACATCAGTTCATCGGATATACGTACGCGGGTGCAAGAAGGGAAATCCATCCGTTTCCTGACGCCCGATGCCGTTATTGGATACATCCATGACCATGGTTTGTATCGCAACGCCAGTCAGAGCTAAAAAAACTGTGGATTAATCGATAAGTTCCGTGTACCAGGGGATTTGACATGCACAGCGACACCATGCTGGAAATATTGAAGCAGGCTTTGGAAGAAAAAAAAGGGGTTGATATCCAGGTCATCGATCTTCGGGAACGCAGCCCCTTTGCCGATTTCTTTCTCCTGGTCACCGGAACGTCACGCACCCACGTTGCCGCGATGGCCGACGAAATGAATCGAATCGCCAGCGTACACGGATTCCCGGTGTTGGGAACCGAAGGTTTGGCTGAAGCCAGTTGGGTACTGATGGATTTGGGTGATGTGGTGGTCCATTTGTTTCAGAATCAGACCCGCGCCTTTTACAATTTGGAAAAATTGTGGAGCCCGCAAACCAGGGTACTGGCCGCTTCCCTGGAGCCATCCCTCCCCTCTGCCAACCACCATGGTCTGCAATAGATGAGACTGACTATCCTGGCCATTGGTCGGGGCATGGAACCGGCCATCGCTCAATTGGTCAAAAATTATATGGGACGACTCAATCGCCTGCTGCCGGTGGAGTTGATCGAAGTCACCGAAGAGCGTCGGGGATCCGACCAGCTCGGGCAAAAGCAGGTGGCCATGGCGCGTGAAGCCAAACGGTTGGAAGTCAAGCTGGCGAATAGTGCCATGGTTGTCCCTCTGGACAGTCGGGGATTGGCGCTTCCGTCTACGGATTTGGCGAAACATTTGGAAAAACTGATCGATCAAGGTGTGCGCGAAATTACTTTTGTGATAGGCGGTCCCGATGGGCTTGACCCAAACATACTGGCAAACCGCGACTGGACTTTTTCCCTGGGACCGATGACCTACCCGCATATGTTGGTACGCGTGCTGCTGCTGGAGCAACTTTATCGTGCCATGAGTATTTTGAAGGGATTACCGTATCACAGGTGAATCGCGTCTCACCTTGAGGAGCGGGTAACAGGTTCAAGGCTTGGGTATGACAGGTTTGCCTTTTTCCGTCCCCAGATAGACGGCCAGAATACGGACAGGCTCTTTGCCGCTATTCGTACCTCGGTGCCAATGGTCCATCGCTTCCATGAAAGCGCTTCCCGGAGCAAACGCACGGGTTCCCTTATCCCCGTAGTCCACTGTCAGCTCTCCTGACAGAACATAAGCATACAAAGGCACGCCGTGTTTGTGCCATTTGGTCTCTTCACCGGGATCAATGGTTACAATGGTTGAGATGATTTTTAGCGGTGAACCGTCTGGCCACGCAAGGGGTTCTCCCAAAACCGTTTGGGAGGTGGTCAACAGCGGCTGGACCTTTTGATACGGTTCCTCGGCTTGGGCCAATCGTAACGTTGCCAGTACACAGCAACCGATCAACACTATCGCACGGCAATTTATTTTCATATCCCCGCCCCTAAACCGCAACCAACGCGGAATACGTAGTTTTCCCGCGTCATTCCCGCGAAAGCGGGAATCCAGAAAGTCAGGGAAAGTAGGAAGGTTCTCTGGATCCCCGCTTTCGCGGGGATGACAATAACTGCACATTCCAAGATAGCTGCGGTTTAAGCATGCCATTCGCCACAGCATAACAAGATTTTAATGATGCCGGTCCACAGAAAACAGGGCCAGTTGCACAAGGGCGTCACGCTCCCGGGAAGCAGGGAAACGGGCAGCGGCATTGGCGGCCTGATCGGAAAGATTACGGGCATGCGCCATGGCGTAGTCCAAGGAACCCCGCTGGCGTACAAGTTCGATCGCCCGTTGCAAACTGCCCTCGGGTTGCTGCCGCGACTCAATGCAATGACTCCAAAAGCGTTTTTCTTCCTCGGAACCATTGTGAAAGGCATGGATCAACGGCAACGTAATTTTACCCTCCTGGAAATCATCGCCTATCCCTTTGCCCAGGGTTTCCCGCGTAGCGGAATAGTCCAGGGTGTCATCGACCACCTGGTAGGCCTGCCCCAAAAGTAACCCATAGCGGGCCAAATCCTCTTCCTCGGCTTCCGAACGATGATTGATGACCGCACCGATGCGGGCAGCGGCGGAAAACAGGGTCGCTGTTTTGCGGGACACCACTTCCATGTAGTGATGTTCGCTGGTGGACAAATTGTTGGAGGCCAACAGTTGCATCACCTCCCCTTCGGAAATGACGGCACAGGCATCGGCAATGATTTTCAACACTCTGAGATCGCCGTATTCCACCAACATTTGAAATGCCCGGGAAAACAGGAAATCACCGACCAATACCGGTGCCTTGCTGCCCCAGACAGCATTGGCGGTCTGCCGGCCACGCCGGGTCAAGGAAGCATCCACCACATCATCATGCAACAGGGTAGCCGTATGGATGAACTCAACCACGGCAGCCAGATTATAGTGCCTGCCACCCTGATAACCAAACATTCGGGTAGTCAGGAGCGTCAGTATGGGGCGAAGTCTCTTGCCACCACTATTGATCAAATGCGATCCCAATTCCGGTATCAGAGGCACCTGGGAGTCGAGTTTTTCCAGGATGACACGATTGGTTTCCAGGAGATCGGAACCGATGATAGCATGGAGATAGTCCAACACCGACTGGTCCCGGTCGTGAACTGTTCGCCCCCGTTGGTTGGGGTCGGGCTGGGTTTGGACAAACGCATCCATCTTATGGGAAAAATCCGCGGGCTTGAAGGAAAGACTCGTGAGGCGTTTTTGTCTTTAAGGGCGCATGAACTCGAATTTCTGAACACCGGCTCCATCAATTGCATTTGCCCTTTAGAAAGGCGCAGATTAAGTCCTGGCCAACCATGGCGTCAAGTGTTCATGCAATGTTTGCTGGTCGATCACTCCCATTGTTGGTTTTTTTTGCGAGGGTTTATGATAAGGAACTGCTTTCGCCCCCCCGGATTGGAACGTTTGACGGATCTCACGCTGGCATCGGCATCGCCGCGACGGTTGGAATTGCTGCGGAACATCGGCCTGGAACCCCGGGTCATCCCTCCCCACGTGGATGAAAGTCAACGGCCAGGTGAAACGCCATTGGCCTATGTGGAACGGATGGCGCACGCCAAGGCGGCGGCTGGCTGGCTGGCCGCAGGGGGTATTTGCCTGGGTGCCGATACCGTTGTCACCATGGATGGTGCCATTTTTGGCAAACCTGCTACGATCCAGGATGCACAACATACCTTGAAACGCCTTGCAGGACGCAATCATCAGGTGTTGACCTCTGTAGCGGTTGCCGCCGGGCAAGCCGGAACCATTCGCCACCTGACTTCTGTCACCAGCGTGTGGATGAAAGCGGCGACGGAGAGCGAAATCACGGCCTATGTTGCAACCGGGGAACCCATGGATAAGGCAGGTTCCTATGGCATTCAAGGGATTGGATCTTTTCTCGTCACCCGCATCGATGGGTCGTATACCGGCGTTGTCGGTTTGCCGTTGTTTGAAACTGTGATACTGTTGCAGTGGGCTGACGGCTTGGTCAGGTCATAGGACATTTCCCACGAGCAGCTAAACAAATCCACGCAGCAACGATTTCTCCCGGGGAACAATCGATGATTGGCAGTGGTGTTGCGAAGGATTTGGCACCTTCCCAGAGGGTACCGATGCAAAAAGCATCCTGGAATAGCCCCTTGGCCATTTTTTTCCTGGGATTTTTGCTCCTCTTGTTTGCCAACGGTTGCGGAGGTGGCGGCGGCGGCGGCGGAGACAGCCCCCCTGCCAGTTCTGGAGACAATCCCACACCGACCGCAACCTCCACGTCAAGTTCCACCACGACCGGTACCGATACCACCACTGAAAAACAATTTGTTCTGAATCGCATGCGCGATTGGTATTTGTGGTATGACCAGATCCCGAGCAATCTGGACATAGCGAGCTATTCCAGTGCCGAGGCAGTGTTGGAAGCAACACGTTATAAAACCCGGGATAAATGGAGCTACATCGAAACCGCCAAGGCAGCCACCGCCCAACTCAACACGGGGGAATTCACCGGTATCGGAATCCGCACTTCTCAGGACGCCAGTGGCAATTTATGGGTCAACGAAGTCTTTGCCAACTCTCCAGCCAAAGCAGCCGGGGTGATCCGGGGTGATCGCATTGTCAGCATCAATGGCAAGAGTATCGCCGAGATCAATGCCGCCAAGGGTTGGGATACCGCTTACGGTGCCAGTACAGCCGGAGTTCAGGTCGATTTGGTCCTGGCACGTAGCGCATCCTCTGAAACACTATCGCTGTCATTGGTAAAAGGCACGTTTATCGTCGATGCCGTTCCTGTCAACCGGGTACTTTCGCAAAACAATACTTTCATCGGCTATTTGGTATATGACTCCTTCACCAGCGCCTCCTACATTTCGCTGGTCAAAGCTTTCAATACCTTCCAAGCTGCCGGGGTCAGCGAAATGATTCTGGATCTGCGCTACAACGGCGGTGGTTTGGTCGACGTGGCAGCCTACCTGGCCAGCTTGATGCGCAATGCCTCCAGCAAAGACGTTTTTGCCAAACTGCAATACAATAAAAATCATTCGAGTTCTAATTACAATTTGAACTACAGCACACTGACCAATAATTTAAACTTGTCCCAGGTGTTTTTTATCACCTCATCTGCAACCTGTTCCGCCAGCGAGATGCTGATTCAGGGTCTCAAACCCTATGTAACGGTCGTGCCCATTGGCACCACCACCTGCGGTAAGCCTGTGGGGATGGATGTGGTGACATTTTCAGACAAGGTATTGGCAGCGATCAGTTTTACCATCGTCAATGCCAACGGTGAGGGCGATTACTACAACGGGCTGACGCCCGTATGTACCGCCAATGACGACCTGACGCACTCCCTGGGTGACGTGGCAGAATCTTCCCTGTCTACAGCTCTGAGCTATCTAGCCAACAAAACCTGCCCGGCAACGGCCACCCAGCGCCAAATACCCGGGCAAATCTTGACGCTGTGGCCCAAGGGATCAGGTGACCAGGGTCGCGATGGCCTGTGGTAGAACCCGGTCCAAGAGGCTCCGAACCTGCCACCAACAAGCAAAAATCAATTATGGCATAGCTATTGCTTGCAAAGAGGGATATTACCCCTCTCTCTCTCTGGCCCGATGGCTCTGCTACCGGGCCGCTTTTTTTTTTCAGGGCTTTATGATCATTCTGAGGGCGATCTTCTTCACTTCTTCCGCCACTTTGACACCCAAAACGTCTCCACTCGCGATGGCTCCTGACCCATCCAACGTCCTGTTTTAAGACAATAGAGAATATGAATAATCGTCAGAACCATGACGAAAGCCAGCACATATCTCAGGTTGCCATGGGCAACCACCCACACGACCAGCATCACCAGCAGCGTTAACGCATTAATTTTTGAGGAAGTATGATGAAGTGGGCTCATACCCATTCATCGGCCGGGAAGGCAGAAAGCTTTAAGCTCATTCGGCTGCGGAACCAGGCAATAACTGCCGGTATTAGTTGAACGACGCCAACCAATCGGCAACCGCCAAGCCGGTTCCAAACGACCAAGCTTTCATCCTGGACCTGGGAATGATTTTATAAGCATCCAACTCATCATTGAGGTGAACCTCCCCCTGGGCAAACAGGTGATATGCCAGAATAACCTGGTTCGAACGTGCAAAAGGATAAACACCGATCAATGTGGGAGATTCCGGTATCAAACCCAACTCTTCACGGGTTTCGCGAACTGCAGCTTCCTTGGGATCCTCACCCGCCTCCAAAAACCCGGTAATGATGGAAAAAGCTTTTTCAGGCCAGGAAACATGGTGCGCCAAAACCACTCCCGATGGCGTCTCAACAATAACGGCCACTACCGGGGTTGGATTGTTCCAAAAGATAAATCCGCATCCGGCATCGGGACAAATCTGCCGTTCCCGCTGATCCACAATTTTGGCAACCGTCGCCTTGCCACAAAGGGGACAATAACGCATGCAGCCACTCCAGATGAAACAGTTTGATTAACTTTATCGCCACAATTTTAATACAGATATGATTATTCCTGCCATCGTTACCGTCAAACCGAAAGACCAGATCATGAATCGGTCCAAACGACGAATCAAGTTCTCAAACCTGGCGTCCAAACGACGTTCCAATTGTTCAAAGCGCTTGTCGACCTGTTCAAAATGTTTATCGACCTGCTCAAAATGTTTATCGACCTGCTCAAAGCGTTTGTCTACTTGATCCAGACGCTTGTCTACTTGATCCAGACGCTTATCGACCTGCTCCAGGCGCTTATCGACCTGCTCGAACCACTG
The DNA here is from genome assembly GCA_002753515.1 of Magnetococcales bacterium. Lineage (GTDB taxonomy): Bacteria > Pseudomonadota > Magnetococcia > Magnetococcales > UBA8363 > UBA8363. Next base: position 95,305 of record PEAK01000001.1, on the reverse strand, counting down.
CTGCATCAATTCCCGCTGGTGACGCAGTTCCTCTTCTACCCGTATAACGCGTTCACGAATTTCGATTTCGTACATGGGCAAAGATTTACCCATGTTCCTCTCAGCCATCCATTCCGTCAGATGTAACTTGACGTACTCGGATACATGGGCGGTAATTTGTGCCATCTCACTGTCTTGCAACGCCATAGCGCCTCCGCTTCCATACCCAAGGAGTACCCTGAGAAATCCCTTACCAACGTTCTGGCAACGTGGGTTCGGAAATTGCCATCTTTCGTCGACCAGTCCCCCTGATCCGACCATTGGTACACCGCTCGTTCAGAGTATACCTCCGATCGCATCAAGTTCACGTGCAAAAAACGTTATGATTGGTACCATGCACGAATAAAACTACAGCCGATTGTGACGCAAAAAAAACTGCACCTGGGCAAACGCTTGCGGAGAATCATCCCAGGGCACCACGACAACTGCCCCGGCTTCCCGCTTAAACCAGGTGATTTGCCGCTTGGCATAACGACGGGATTCCTGTTTGGCCCAGGACACCGCCTGCGCCAAAGTCATCTTGCCATCCAGGAAAGCCAGCAATTGTCGATAACCCACCGCTTTCATCGCCGGATGTTGCCGATCATACCCTGCCCGCCAGAGTGTTTCGCATTCCGCCAACAATCCCTGGTCGAGCATCTGGTCAAAACGGGATTCAATTCTTTGATAAAGCACATCCCGTGGACATTGAAGTATTATTTTAAGCACCTGCAAGGGAGGGGGCGATGGTTGTCTCTGTTGCCACGAGCTTAAAGGAATTCCAGTAGCCCTGACCACTGCCAATCCCTGACAAATACGCTGTGAATCGTTCTCTGGAATACGCTCGGCCAGTTCGGGATCGTAACGTTGCAGACGGGCATGGAGAGCTGGCCAACCCGCCTGTTCCCCTTCGGCACGAATGGCACTCCGAATTGCGGGATCGATAGCGGGCATGGTGGCCAATCCCTGCTCGACAGCGCGAAAATACAAGCCGCTCCCGCCGACGAACAACGGTACCAGGCGGCGCGCATGACACTCCGCAATTACTCCCCAAGCTTCTTCCCGGTAGCGATCTGCGGAATAGACTTCCGGGAGGGCAACCCGATCCAATAGGTGATGACGGATACCATCTTGTTCTTTGGGTGTCGGTTTGGCAGCACCAATGATAAGATTGCGGTAGATCTGTACCGAATCGGCATTCACAATCTCCAGGCCATAGCGGTGCGCAAGATCCAACCCCAGGGCACTCTTGCCCGAGGCGGTGGGACCCATCAAAAATATAACGGGACCACGGGGTTTGGGGCAGTGCATGGTCAAACCTCAATGCCAAAGGTATCACGACACGAATGGCACATACGAAATCCCATACCTATCCAGTCCTTCCGTTTGGTGATGTTTTCACTCACTCCGCTTTTGTTGCCCTGTGGGCAGGGCGAATCCTGGGAAATGTCGCGGCGTTTGCTCAAAGCGTGGCCGTTGGCTGGTTGGTTTACACCAACGCCCGCCAAACATACAACGAACAGGAAAGCATGTTTCTTGTCGGCATGCTGGGGCTTGCGCAATTCCTGCCCATGTTTGCCCTCGCCCTTTTCGCCGGCACTGCTGCCGATTGTTATGATCGGCGTAAAATTATTCTCTCCTGCAATGTGTTGCAACTGTTTTGCGCAATCGGATTAACCTACTTGTCGCTCCAGGCAGCGCCATCCCTTATTTTTATTTTTCTCATCTCTGGATTTTTCGGCACCGCCCGAACCTTTGAGATGCCCGCCAGAATGGCTTTGACACCTGCACTGGTGCCCCGTGATGTCCTGCCCAAGGCCATTGCCTTCAATACCCTTGGGGTACAATTCGGCATGATTGTCGGTCCCTGGTTGGGAGGTATGTTGTGCGACTATGCCCCTTCCCTGGCACTGGCTGCAACGTGCGGACTGTTTTTCATGACATCAATGGCCACACTCTGGCTCCTGAGAATGCCCGTCCAAGGCAAACCACAACACAATGGCGCTGCCCGATTAACGATGATTCGTGAAGGTCTGGCACACCTATGGGCTAATAAGATTGTTTTTGGCGCCATTTCTCTCGACCTGTTTGCCGTGCTGTTGGGGGGAGTGACCGCATTGTTACCCGCATATGCCAAGGATATCCTGAATATCGGCCCCGAAGGATTTGGCCAGTTGCGTTCCATGTTTGCGCTGGGGGCGGGTGGCATGACGCTGTTATTGGCCGTACGACCAATACAAAATTTTGCTGGCCATTGGATGCTCGGTAGCGTTGTTCTTTTTGGTTTGGCAACATTGGTCTTTGCCTTGTCGCGTCAAACAGGATTATCCATGGCAGCCCTGATGGTTGCCGGAGCTGCGGATTCCATTTCCGTCTTTGTGCGCCACAATCTGGTACAAATCTTGACGCCAGACGCCATGCGTGGGCGTGTATCGGCGGTGTCCAGCCTTTTTATCAGCGCCTCCAACGAACTGGGTGAGTTTGAAAGTGGCATTGCGGCGCGTTATTTCGGTATTGTTGGCTCAGCCGTCTTTGGGGGGATTGGCTCCATTGTCGTCACCGGTTTGTGGGCCTACCTGTTTCCCGCCCTGCGTCAAGTAGATCGATTGGATGGTCAACACAACAAAGGAACTACATGATGATTTTAAAAGATAAGATAGCTTTGATCACCGGATCGGGATCGGGAATTGGCCAAGCAGTAGCCGAACTCTTCGCCCGGGAAGGGGCCCGGGTTATCCTCCTGGGACGTACCCAAAGCAAACTGGAAGAAACCTCGGACCGGATCACGCAAGGGGGTGGCCGGGCCACCATCGTCCCATTGGATTTGGAAAACAGCCTTAATCGGGTTCCAGAAGTAGCCAAGGCGCTGTACGAACGTTTCGGGCACCTGGATACATTGGTCAACAATGCTGGCATTCTTGGAACCCTGACACCATTGGATCATTATGACACTATCCTTTGGGAACAGGTGATGCGAGTCAATGTGACGGCACCCTTTTTTTTAACCCGGGAATTGATGCCCCTGTTGAAGAAAAGTCCCAACGCCTCGGTCATCAATGTCGTCTCGACAGTGGCCTTCCAAGGTCGGGCTTTTTGGGGAGCCTACGCCGTATCCAAGGCGGCCCTGGCCAACATGACCGAAACCTGGGCCAGCGAAAACCCGCGACAGGGGGTTCGTTGCAACACTGTTAATCCCGGTGCCACCCGAACCGCCATGCGTCGCACCGCTTACCCGGGGGAAGATCCAGCCACCCTGCCAACACCTCAAGACGTGGCACGGGTCTTTTTATATCTAGCCTCTGACTTTGCCAAAGATGTCCGTGGTCAACATCTGAACGCCCGTGATTGGATGGCGTGGCGTCCCCCTTCGGACGTTTAAAACAAACCCTGGGCTATCAGGAAACACGTTGGCAAGGTGTGATCGCACCATCACATGCGAACCTTTTTCCAGGCATGGTAACGCGCCAAAGCAGCACGCACTGCCCCAACGTGACAATGGCAGTGGTCATTGTCCAGTGGGGGCAAACCGTTGTTGTGCATGCGGCACAGATCGGTATGGTCCCCGGTACCGCAGGGAACCTTGATCAAAGCCAGGTACAGAGTTTCCAGCCACTCCTGATGCGAACAAGCCCCTCCACCACACCCGCCGCCAGCTTCCATTGGCCCGTTCTCCCGGCGTCAGGCACGGGCCACAGCCTTGGCCAGTGCATCAAGTATCTGATCCTGCTGTTCCCGGGTCAAGAAAGGGTGCATGGGAAGGGACAACACCTCTTCCGCCGCCCGGCTCGCCACGGGCAAAGATTGATCATCCACGAGACCTTCGAGGGCGGGTTGTCGATGCAAAGGAATGGGATAGTGAATAGCCGTGGGAATTCCGGCCTGTTGCAAAGCGGTTTGCACCCGATCCCGTTCGGCGACTCGAATGGTGAATTGAGAAAACACGCTACTGTTCTCTGGAAGTATCACCGGGCCACGCACGCCTGCCGGAAGATTATCCTGGTAATATCGGGCGATTTGTTGGCGACTGGCGATTTCATTTTCGAAATGGGCGAATTTAACCAACAACACAGCGGCCTGCAAAGTGTCCAAACGCCCATTCATCCCAAGTCGGGCATGGCGATAACGCACCTTCTGCCCATGCTCACGAATACTCCTGAGCAACTGGGCCAGGTCCTGATCGTCGGTAAACACCATCCCCCCATCCCCATAACAACCCAAAGGTTTGGCGGGAAAAAAAGATGTCGCCCCGGCATTGGACAGACCACAGGAACGACGACCATGGTGGGTTGCACCAAAGGATTGACAGCCATCCTCAAAACATAACAGTCCGTGTTTTTTAGCGATGCTGTTTAAGGCGGTCAGATTGGCGCATTGACCAAAAATACTCACCGGCATGATCACCCGTGTCTTGGCGGTAATCGCCGCCTCCACCAACTGCGGATCCAAATTCAGGGTGTTTTCATCCACATCGCAAAACACCGGTTTGGCCCCCAACAGGGCAATGACCTCAGCGGTGGCGAAAAAAGAAAACGGGGTCGTAATCACTTCATCCCCCGGTCCAACAGACCATGCCATGAGTACAGCCAAGAGGCTGTTGGTCCCAGACGAAAACCCCACCGCCTCCCGCACCCCCACATAGCGCGCCAATGTGGTCTCAAGCTGGCCAACCTGGGGACCATTGATGAACTGACTGCTGGCAAGAACCTCAGCGATGGCCCTGTCCATTTCCCCCTTGTAGTTTTCGTACTGGGTCTGCAGATCGATAAAGCGCATGGAATGGTATCTTTCTTGGCTTGATGAGCCCGGTTACCCGTGCCGTTATCCCCGGCATCACACAGGCCACACGGCAGGGGCTCAAGGCTACGGACGAAAAAGAGATTCGTGGTGAAGGATCTCCTCCACTGTCTCCCGACGACGCACTACGGCAAACCGATCACCCCGAACCATTACCTCTGCCACTTTTGGTCGGGTATTATAATTTCCGCTCATGACGAAGCCGTAGGCCCCGGCGGAACGTACAGCCAACAATTCCCCTTCGAGAAACGCTGGAAGCAGGCGGTCCCGAGCGAAATAATCACCCGATTCGCAGATGGGACCCACCACATCCATGACTTCCTCCTCTCTGCCAAAACGACGTACCACCGGTTGGATACCGTGGTAGGCATCGTACAACGCTGGGCGTAACAAGTCGTTCATCCCGGCATCGGTGATCACGAAACGTTTGTCTTCATTTTCCTTGATGTATTCAACCCGGGTTACCAAGACACCCGCATTGCCGACGATAACGCGACCCGGTTCCAGAATCAGCGTCAGATTGAAACCCGACAATTCGTCCATCAGGGCGTTGGCATAATGATCGGGCAAGGGCGGTGTTAATGATTGATCGTAAGGTATTCCCAGGCCGCCGCCAAGATCCAGATAGCTCAAGGCGATCCCATCGCGTTTTAAAGCACTCACTAGGGTTACAATCCGTTTCAGGGCATCAACGAACGGGGAAAGGGTCGTCAACTGCGAGCCGATATGGCAGTCCAATCCTTTGATCTGGATGTGTGGCAATCGCGATGCATCCTGGTAGAGAGCCAGGGCATTGGGGAAGGCGATGCCAAATTTATTGCGTTTCAATCCTGTGGAAATGTGTGGATGCGTTTTGGGATCGACATCGGGATTGATGCGCAAGGCCACCGGTGCTTTAACCCCCAATTCACCCGCCAAGGAATCGATCCGGTACAGCTCTGAGCGACTTTCCACATTGAACATTAAAATGCCATGGTTCAGGGCTTGGCGAATCTCTTCCCTGGTTTTTCCGACACCGGAAAAAACAATTTTATTCCCAGGGCAACCGATACGCTGCACCCTTTGCAACTCACCACCCGAAACGATATCAAAACCGGCGCCATCCCGGGCCAAGACATCCAGGACAGCCAAATTGCTGTTGGCCTTGACAGAGTAGCAAATCAGGTGCGGCGTTTTAGCAAAAGCCTGCTGAAACACCCGCAGATGATGGCGCAAAGTTCTCTCGGAATAGCAGTAGAACGGAGTTCCCACAGCTTGGGCGATGTGATCCAGGGGAACCTCTTCACAATGGAGGCGGTCATCCAGATAATGAAAATGATCCATGGTAGCCGATCCGAGGTCAGCCGCAAGAACAGGCTTTATGGGTGAGCCGAATCTTGTGCCGGGGTTTGTTGTGGCGAATTTGCAGAGCCGGTACCCCCGGCTGCTTTGTCAGGTTGGTCAGACTTCAAGTAGAGATTCCCTCTGTGCCCACAACCCGTCAACAAGACAATGGATAGCAGGAGGAGCAACACGGTACGAACAAATCGATTCACAAGCCCCTCCTAAAAATGAACGAACGCCGAACTCCACGTCCCTTGCCCAGGAATTTATCATTCCAGTCCAACAACAGCAACGGACGCAAGCTTAACCGCGATTCTGTCATGATTCCGACTGTGCCTCCAGAAAGGTGATCACGGCATCACGATCATGCGCCCCTTTCAGACCAGGAAACACCATTTTGGAGGATGGCACCACAGTCGTCGGCTGGGCGAGGAAGCGATCCAGCGTTTCCCGGTTCCAGATCAGTTTGCTTGCAGTCATGGCGGGCGAAAAAGCGAATCCTTTCAGAGTTCCAGCCTTTCGCCCCATGACGCCACCCAGATTCGGCCCAGATTTTTTGGTTCCATCGTCGGTAATATTGTGACAGGTAGCGCATTTTTTAAACACCACCTCCCCCTCATCAACCAAGTCAGCCCGCACATCAGAAACCGCCAGTACCGCAATCCCTATCAGACTGTAAAACAAAACAGAATTTATTTTCATAGTTTCCCCCATTTATAGTCGTTAAAAGTGGATGGGAAAAAAGCACCCACCAGTCTAACACAGAAATTGGCTATCGTTGGAAGGTTTTATTATCCAGTTCATCTCCATGTTTGCCATCAAGCTTTTTTTTGGAAACTTTTTTGCCTCCCAATGCCACCTACGTTTGATAGGCTGTGATTCCCTGGCCTGATGGGGTATAATGGCTGCCATAGTGTGACCGGGACTCTTTAATAAAAGAGTGTGATTATGACTATAAATAGAATTTTATGTGGCGTTGTGGTTCTGATGGGAATCGTTGCGTGCAACCCTGTTGTGGCAAACGCGTTCTGCCTGATCAATGGTACCAATATTCAACTTCACAGCCAATCGCTCGACAGTACCGCCTTTCAGGTGGATATCCCGCCGGGACAACGGGTATGTTGCGACGATTGCCTGAAGAACGGACGCACCGTTGCCTCCCTCCTGGTGGTCACCGATTACGTGCCCGTCTCCCAAAACAGCCGTCCGGGATGGAAGGCGGAATGTCGCTTTCAGGTCTCTGCCACAGGACAAGCCGTTGTGACAGGTAATTCGTCGCACATTTCTTGCGCGGTCGGACCCTCCTAAGTGACCATCAGTAAAAGTTTGGATCTCGATCTGAAAGATGTGGAAGCCGCGAAAAACGGTGATGTGCGTGCTTTCTCCAAACTTTCAGTACAACTTGAACAGCGGGTGTTTCGCTTCATCCTGCGTCATTCGCTCACCCATGAGGATGCCCAGGATCTCTCGCAAGAGACATTCCTCGAAGTTTTTCGCAGCTTGCCCCATTTTCGCGGCGATTCCATGTTTTCCACCTGGGTCTTGGGAATAGCCCGCAATCTCGTACTCAACCACATTAACCGTTCCTCTTCGTTTCGTTTTGCCGTTGCGGACGAATATGATTTAACCGAAGTGGCCGATGAAGGGGATAGCCCCCACGATGCTTGTCAAAGACAAGACCGGATTGCCGCTCTGAAAGAAGGTATCGAACGATACCTGTCCCAGGAGTTGCGAGAATCCCTGGTTTTGGTGTGCCTGGAAGGATTGAGCTATCGCGAAGCAGCCAAACTGTTAAAGCTCCCGGAAGCCACGGTCAAAACCCGGGTGTTTCGCGCCCGAAAAGCCTTGCGCTCAGGTTTCATTGACGATGGGCACGGGGAACTTTTCACCCTGGATGAAAAATAAGAACTCCAGAAAAATGCCTTTTTTGGGGAACCATTTGCGTTTGTAAGTTACCCATGGATAGTAAGTAAATTCCCAACATTCGAGGATGGCCATGGCGCCCACAATGAACGAACACGACCAGGAACTGCTGAGTCGCGGTCTTGAGGCCAACCTGGACCGGGCTGAGATGCGTCGCCTGTACCACCTGGCCGTGACCCAACCCGAAGCGTTACAGGAAATGGGGCAACTTTTAGCTTTGGAATTGCGCCTTCAAGAAGCTTTGCACGAGGAACAGAAAACTGTTCCAAATTGCGATCTCACAAGCGTTGCCGTAGCCGCCATGGTAGCCAACAAGAGGCGGAGTCGGTTGCCGAAAACCTTGTTGAACCGGGCCTGGACTTGGTTTGTTTCGCCACGTAGTCTGGTGCTGCAACCGTTTTCCTTTGTCGGCGGTGTCGTCATGGTGTTCCTGGTACTCGGATTAATCCGAACATCCGGCCATGACTTGGTGCGACACGGTTTGGCTCCCTTCTCCTCATCACCACGGCTGGCCATCCAGGACGTCCAGTTCAACCAAGCTGAGGCCCGCGTCAATTGGGATAATCGCTTTGTCGTCCCACCCGGGGCTGCAACCCGCCTCTCCTTGAACAGTGGTGGCAAAGATCCGGTTTTGCTGCAATTTGAATCGGTACAGGCCGCCTCGCTGGAGGTCGTCCATTATGCCGGTGGTCTTTCCGGGGAAACGGTACGTCTGTTCACCATCGACGGCATCGGGTTTGCGACCTTGCGTGAGCCACGACAGGGAGATGAGGTGGTCGTGAAAAACAGGGGTCAGGTACCTGTCCTGGTTTACATGCGCAGCATGGATGGTGCCACCGTCAGTGATCTGCAAAACTTGCAACAAAAAGAGAAAAACCGGCAACATCTATAGACACACTCAGCCATCGGCAAGCATCTATTGCAATCAGGCAAACGTTGTCAGGATCTTTTCCCCAACTCGGATCGCGCCCGCTCCAGTGCCGCTCGAACCATCGTAAAGGCGGTACCACCCTGGGATGAGCGGGCGTTGACCGAGGCATCCACCTGTAGAACGTCTTTGACATCCTCAGCAATTCGTCCGTCCACCCGCTGCATGACAGAGAGTGGCAACGTCATCAATGTCAGGTTCTCCTCCACGCAAATCCCAACCATTCGCCCCGTAATTTCATGGGCTTCGCGAAAAGGCACCCCTTTCTTAACCAGGTAATCGGCCAAATCGGTAGCCGTCGTGAAGCCAGCGGCAGCCGCTGAGAACATTTTTTCCTTGTTGAATTTTAAACCCGGGACCAGATCGGCATATAAGCGCAACGACCCCTTCACGGTATCCACAACGTCGAATATGGGCTCTTTGTCTTCCTGCATATCGCGATTATAGGCCAAAGGGAGACCTTTCATCATCATGAACAAGGACATCAAATGACCTGTCACCCGGCCACTTTTCCCCCGGACCAGCTCCGGTATATCGGGGTTTTTTTTCTGCGGCATGATGGAGGAGCCCGTACAGAACGCATCAGGCAGTTCGCAAAAACCAAAGGGACTGGATGACCATAGAATCAATTCTTCAGAAAAGCGTGACAGATGATTCATGACCACCGAACCGATAAAAGCCAATTCCAAGACAAAATCCCGATCGGATACAGCATCCATGGAATTGTGACATACGCCGTCAAATCCAAGCTCACGGGCGACCCACTCCCGATCGATGGGAAATGGCGTACCCGCCAATGCAGCCGCTCCCAATGGCAAACGATTCAAACGTGGGCGCAGGCCCTGCAATCGTTCCCGATCCCGGCCAAACATTTCAAAATAAGCAAGGAGATGGTGTGCCAAACTGACTGGTTGGGCATTTTGCAAATGGGTGAAGCCTGGGAGAATGGTTTCGACATGATTTCCCGCCAGGGTCACGAGGCTCTGTTGTACCTGCCACAAACCCTCGCTCCACTCGTCCAATTCGCCCCGAAGGTACAACCGCAGATCGGTCGCCACCTGATCATTACGGGAACGCGCAGTATGCAATTTGCCGGCAACGGGTCCGATCAACTCCTTGAGACGGCTTTCCACATGCATGTGGATATCTTCCAGTTCCATGCGAAATGGCATCTTGCCCTGGAATAACTCCTCTTCAACCTGCGCAAGTCCAACCTCAATCCTCCGTCCCTCTTCTTCGGTGAGGATTCCTTGTCGCGCCAGCATGCGACAATGGGTTTGGGAAGCACGGATATCCTCGCGAAACAGACGGCTATCGTACTGAATAGAGGCGGTAAAGCGTTCCACCCACACATTGGTTGGTTCACGAAAACGGCCACCCCACAACTTGCCCGGGGCAGACGGGGTCTCACGATTCATGAATGCTTCCTCAAGTTGGCGGCGATACGCATGCGCAAGGCGTTCAACTTGATAAAGCCATCGGCATCACCCTGGTGATAAGCCCCTTTATCCTCTTCAAAGGTGGCAATTTTCGGGTCAAACAGGCTCCGATCCGATCTGCGCCCCACAACCGTGACATTGCCTTTATAAAGTTTCAGCCGAACCATGCCGGTGACCCAGGCTTGCGAGGCATCCACCATGGATTGGATCATCTGCCGCTCTGGAGAAAACCAATAACCATTGTAAATCAAGGCAGCATAACGCGGGGCCAGCTCATCCTTCAGGTGCGCCACCTCCCGATCCAAGGTCAACGATTCCATGGCCCGATGTGCCACTCCCAGGATGGTTCCCCCTGGAGTTTCGTAGACACCCCGAGACTTCATTCCCACATAGCGGTTTTCCACCAAATCCAATCGCCCCACGCCATTGGCCCCACCCAATTGGTTGAGTCGGGTCAGAAGGTTTGCCGGCGACATCTTGACACCATCAATGGCCACCAGATCCCCTTTGGCGAATTCAAGTTCCACATAGGTCGCCTTATCCGGTGCCTTTTCCGGGGATACCGTCAGGAGAAACATTTCCTCATCCGGCTCTCGCCAGGGATCTTCCAAAATTTTTCCTTCAAAAGAGAGATGCAAAAGATTGCGGTCCATGGAATAGGGCGCTTCCCCCTTTTTGTCCCGTGGAACCACAATGCCATGTGTTTCTGCATAAGCCAAAAGTTTATCACGGGAAGTGAGATCCCATTCCCGCCAGGGGGCAATGACGCGTATATCGGGTTTCAAAGCGTAATAACCCAATTCAAACCTGACTTGATCGTTGCCCTTGCCGGTAGCCCCATGCGACACCGCATCCGCCTGTGTGAGATTGGCAATTTCAATCTGTCGCTTGGCGATCAACGGACGGGCAATGGAAGTTCCAAGGTGATACACCCCTTCATACAAGGCGTTGGCCCGGTACATGGGAAAAACAAAATCCCGGACGAATTCCTCCTTGAGATCATCGACGAAAATTTCCTTGACCCCATGCTTCTGTGCCTTGATCCGAGCCTCTTCCAGTTCGTCACCCTGGCCCAGGTCGGCGGAAAAAGTGACCACCTCGCACCGATAGACATCCTGCAACCATTTTAAAATGATGGATGTATCAAGGCCGCCAGAATAGGCAAGAACTACTTTTTTAACAGGCTCGGTCATGGATTGCTCCGCAAAAAAAACAATGAGATAAACACCACGGCATACCTACACCGATGGCGTTTCAGGGACAACAGAAGATTCAACGGGGATAATCGGTCGAGAAGGGTCAAAAATGACCTGAAATCAACCATTCCAAAATGGCTTTTTGCACATGCAACCGGTTTTCCGCCTCATCCCAAACCACCGAATGTTCGCCATCAAGTACTTCAGAGGTCACTTCTTCCTCCCGGTGTGCCGGCAAGCAATGCATGAACAGGGCATCCTTCTTGGCCTCCTGCATCAACGATTGATTGACCTGGAAACCATGGAAAGCACGAAGGCGCCGTTGCTGCTCCTGTTCCTGACCCATGGAGATCCAGGTGTCGGTAACGACCAGGTCAGCACCATGTACCGCTTCACGAGGGTTGCGCGTCAAGGAGATGGAGCCGCCAGCACCCGTAATCTCTTGTTGTCTTTGCGCCATGCTCAAGACACGGGGGTCGGGATCATAGTTAACCGGACAAGCGAGGGTCAAATGACACCCCACCTTGGAGCTGGCCAGGATCCAGGAATGAGCCATATTGTTGCCATCACCCACAAAGGCCACCTTACGTCCAGCCAACGGGCCACGTTTTTCCTGGTAGGTAAACAGGTCAGCGAGGATTTGGCAGGGATGGAAATGGTCCGATAGTCCGTTGATGACAGGGACCGAAGAAAATTTGGCCAAGGTCACGGCATTTTCATGGGCGAAGGTACGAATCATCAGTGCGTCCAGATAGCGTGACAATACCCGGGCACTGTCGGAGATGGTCTCGCCACGCCCCAACTGAATTTCCTTGGAGGAGAGAAACAGGGCATGCCCTCCAAGCTGATACATCCCGACTTCGAAAGATACTCGGGTCCGCGTCGAAGGTTTCTCGAACAACATTCCCAACGTCCGCCCTTCCAGGCTTCTGGTCGTATGCCCGGCCTTAAGCGACGCCTTGAGTTCGGCAGCCCGTTTGAACAACATCTGAATTTCTGAAACATCCAGGTCGCTCAAAGAAAGGAGATCGCGCTTTTTGTTTGCAGGTGCAGTCATATCAAAACAAATCGTTGAGAACGCCGTCAAGAATAGCCAGGGCCCTGTCCATTTCTTCCTTGGTAACGATCAGCGGCGGCAACATGCGGATGACCGTACCTTGCTGGCAACTTACCAGTAACCCACGTGACAGGCAAATGCTGACAGCTTCTTCAGCAGGAGAGTTCAATTGCACAGCCGCCATCAAGCCACATCCCCGGGCTTCGGTGACACCCTTACGACTGGCAGCAATTTTTTTGAGTCCAGCAAGCAGGTAATTGCCTTTTTCAACCACCGAAGAAAGAAAGCCCTCTTCGTTAATTGCTGCCACGGTAGCCAAGCCCACCGCCGATGCCAACGGATTACCGCCAAACGTTGAACCGTGCGATCCTGGGCTAAAGGAGGAAGCGATTCTGGATGTGGTCAGACAGGCACCAATGGGAATTCCCGAAGCAAGGGCCTTGGCCGAAGTCATGATATCGGGCTGAGCGCCACTGTATTGATGACACCAAAAGCGCCCGGTCCGCCCCATTCCGGTCTGGATTTCGTCGTAAATAAGCAGCAAATCATGGCGATCAGCCAGATCACGCAATGCGGCCAAATAGCCCGGGTCTGGAATGATGACCCCTGCTTCCCCCTGGATCGGCTCGACCATGATGGCCGCAGTATGTTCGCCAATGGCATGTTCCACAGCTTGCGGATTGTTGTAGGGAACATATTTAAACCCTTCGAGCAGTGGGGCATACCCCCGCTGCACCTTATCCTGAGCCGTAGCCGTCAGCGTGGCCAAGGTACGACCATGAAAACCATCATGGGCGGTAATGATTTCATACCTATGGCTCTGCTTGCGTTCATACATGGTTTTGCGCGCAAGCTTTATAGCCGCTTCATTGGCCTCGGCACCGCTATTGCAGAAAAACACCTGTTCGGCAAAGCAGGTCCCGGTCAATGCCGCCGCCAGCTCTTCCTGGAGGGGAATGCGGTACAAATTGCAGGTATGAAGCAAGCGTTCGGCCTGTTGGCGAATAGCCGCAACAACCTTGGGATGACAATGCCCAAGATTATTGACTCCGATTCCGGACAAAAAATCGAGGTATGCCACCCCTTGATCGTCCCAAAGGGTGGTTCCCTCCCCGCGCACGAAAGCGACGGGAAAGCGCGAATAGCTCGGAACGACGTGCGGCATTTTGTTCATGGCACCCCACCTAATCCTCTAAAAAATTTCCTTTATATACCTCTCCACAGAGTAACGGCAAGACATAAAAAATCATTGCGAAAAATTTTTCACGAACGGACAAAAAAACCCGGAATGCACGCAGGCACCCGGGTTTTTTTGTCGCCAAATCAGCCCTGCTTACAAAGTCAGATGAACAGCGTGATATCCGCATCCTGGGCAATTTCAAAGAAACGAGCCGCCCCGGCGAACTCCAAGCCATCAATCAGGTCCGAATGTTTAAAATCAAACAGGTCCACGGTCATTTGGCAGGCGATCATTTTAACTTCGGATTCAATAGCCATCTCCAGGAGGCTATCAATACTGGCCACCCCTTTGCTTGCCATCTTTTGCTTCATCATGACGGTCGCCATGGCTTCCATTCCCGGCAACACCTGAACCAACACGGGCATTGGCACCGGCATGGGCATCCCCGGGTTACCAAGAGGCGAAATTTTCAGATCGCGTTCTTTCTTGACCACCTGAAGACCATAAAAGGTCCAAAAGATGGTGACTTCATAGTCCAGAGCGGCCGCAGTCGTGGCCAGGATCAAAGGGGGATAAGCAAAATCCAGAGTCCCTTTGGTAGCGATGATCGCAAGCTTCTTTTGGTTGGCCATGTGTCCGATCCCCTTTAGCCTTTCTTCTTGATTTCATAGTAGAAAACGCCATTGTTCTCGGAGGCCTTGACCAGCTCGTTACCGGTCTGGACGCAAAAGGATTCAAAATCCTTGGCGGAGCCGGGGTCTGTGGCTTCGATGGCAAGCACCTGGCCGTTTGACATGCCCTTCAGGGCTTTCTTGGCGCGCAGAATGGGCAAAGGACAGTTCAATCCTTTGGCGTCAAGGGTAGAGTCAGCCATGTTTTTTGTCCTCCAAATCGGTTTTCACGGGAGTTTGATGGAAAAATCTGCTAGCCTTTCAACCTTTCCTGGATCTTGTGCCAGGATGCGCTGGGCCTGGATATAGACTGCAAGACCCGTTTCCAGCTTTTGTCGGCTACCAGTCCATTGTGCATGTTTTGCCCTCGTCTGCCAAGGATTGATTTTAATAAATGGCGATGGCAATTCAAATGGTCAGGCACATGGTTCAGATACCGGTAAAAAGGTCGATGTTCGAAGCGGGATTGACGTTTCGAGCCCCACTTTAACCATGAATTTGATTGGAATCATGACAACTACACTGATTTTTCTCGCTTTTTTGTTAGTATTGGCGCTGCTTTTCTGGACATTGCTGCGGCTGCGACGCCTCCGGGAAAGCCACGTCATCGACGAGCTCCCACCCGACAAAACCACCATCCTTGTAGGACTGTTTTACACCATCAGCCGCGCCTGTCTGCAATATTATCGGGATAAAAATTATTATCCCAGAACCGTGGTCGGATCAGACGGTTCCTTGATGGAACTTGGATACCTGGATAAGGACACCATTGCCAAAATCACTTCAGCGACGAAATTGTTTTCCATTGCCATTTCAGACCGGGCGGGTTTTGGAGTTTGCCTGGCACACACCCCTACTTCCATGGCCAATGAAATCATCAACAGAATCCACGAAAATGATTGGCCGGGCGAGTTCGTTGATTATAAAAACGGGCAATTCATCCCTTTGGAGCGTCCTGTAACCCGCGCCATGGTTAATTTGACCCTCCCCCTCCCAGTACAACCGGTGGGAACCAAACCGGTTATCCTGGAAAATGCAAAATCTGCCAAGAAGGTTCCTGGCATCCTCCTGGACAACGAAGAAGAAGAAGAAACGGAAGAAAAGGATGATGGGAAGCCAGAAGCCAGCGGTGAAAAGGACCGTTAAGCAACCGGGGAACTCTTTGACAATGACCGATCCCTCTCCCTCGCTACCGTTTACGTATGGAGCCGCCCGGAAGAAGAAAGGATCAAAAACCTGCTAAGGACGTGCTTCCTCAGCCTGTTTCCTGATTTTCTTGGCGATGTGGTCAGCCATGTTCTGGTCGGCTGTCGCATCCTCCCAAACACCATTCCTCAGGGATTGTTTAAGAACCGCCACCTTGACCTCACCGTAGGGATCCTTGCCAGAAACGAGTATGTTCAGGCGATAGCGATCTAGATTGTTCTGCGGGTCAATCTTCCAATCGGTACTGACCAATCCCCCCTCACGGTTGGCAACTTGAATGGGCAAACCAATGACCACATCCAAAGCGCCAGCAAATAATTTATCAGCCCGAACCTGTTCCTTACGTTTGGAGGTTCCGCCGCTGAACAAGCCACCCTCCTTACCGCCCAAAGAAAAAATGCTCTCCTCACCCGCCTCCGCAGCCGAGTTGGGGGAACCACTGGCTTTGGCATCATCGAGAACTTTCTTTTGGCCAAATTTAGCCAACGGGTGTTCGTCAAGTTTGTTGCGACTGTTCCAAAAATCTTGTGAACAGCCCACCAGCCCCAATGTGAGTACAGAGCCAAGGACAACCCAGACTTTACCTTTCATGATTTGCCTGCCACGCTCAAGGTTCACGGAATTTTCCACAGACTAACAGAAACCCAACCCCCCGCCAATGTCCGATCAAGTTTTTTTCAATGCGTCCAATCTCCCGGTCAAAGGACAAAAAAAACATGGGACGGCCCGACTGCGGCCATCCCATGTGTTTCTTGCAGCACGTTCGCTTATCAGCTTTACACCTTAGAAAACCACCTTGACGCTCGCCTGGGCATAGTAGGCGTTGTCGGTGTTGATGGTGGCAGGTGCGCCACTGGGACGAATCATGGCCGTTTCTAACAACAGGGTCGTATCTTTTTGGATTTCTGTTGAGAGAAGCAGGCTACCGCCAGTCGCTGATTTGAAGTTATCCCCGACATTGGTCTTGGTGACGCGAGCGTAGTCCAGCATCGGATTGATGGTCCAACCCGCCGCTTTGATTTTCAGGCCCGCACCAATACCACTCATATTTTCACTGGGGGAACTGGAGCCGGCGCTGGCGGCAAAGGTATTCAAGAGGTCAATTTTAGCCGGACCTTCTTGTGCCCAGGTCGACGACCAGTTCATATTGTCGTTGGTGATATTGTTGAAATTCCTGGAAGCCATGAAGCCGTAGGCATTCCACTCGCCAAACGATGTCGGACCATTCAAGCGTAACGCTCCCAGCACCCCGGAACCCGTCAACTGGTTGCTGAGCTTGGCACCCGTCGTGTTATTCTTCAGGTCATATCCGGCTTCATAGATGACGGTGCCGACCGCATTGACGTACCCCAACTTGCCGCTCAAAGTCAAAGCGGCCCACAAATTATTGGAATCGTTACAGGAAGTTCCCGCGCAGGCGCCATTCAAGGCATTCTGGAAACTGGACACCCTGCCAATATCCGCATAAGCCAAGGTCAGGTTGTAGTCAGCGAGACCCGCCTTGCCAAAGGCTGCCACAGCAAACAAGTTGGCATCATCCTGCGAGGCACCGAAATTGGTATTATTCGCCGTGGTCCCGCCTGCCCTTCCCTCGTTGATGCGAATGTCGCCAGCCACCACCGTAACGTCGCCAAAGGTTTTGGAAAGGAGCAAGCCGCCGAAACCGGACGAATCCATGCCCACCAGGATTGAATCATTGAGTGAAAGAGGCATGGTACCAAACTTGACGCCAATACCCCAAGCTTCCGTTTCCAACCATGCTTGGCGAATTTCCCAAAAATTGCTGCTGCCCGGGTCATTGGCCGTGGAGGGAGAAACCCGGTTCCAGGCTGCCAAACCGGGGGTTGCCGTGGTGGAAAGGTCAGAAACGTTTCCAAGGTCGGCACCTTCAATGTTGTTACCGTCAATCACTTCCACCAGCAAATGGGCATGGCTTTTCTCGGAAGCCTTCATATCCACTTTCAGCTCCAGGCCCTGCACAAAGCGCTCGCCCTCACTTTGCGTGGCGGTTTCTTTGATCATGTTAGCGTCATACACCATCCAACGCCCTTCATAGAAGCCACCGAGGCTGACCTCACCGGCACCGGCCAGGGGAACCCAGGCTGCAGCAGCAAGGGCGGACAAACCGAGAAGCAGTGTTCTTTTCATAGTTTTTTCCTTTCAGAAGTTCGGATCCAAATAATTTGAACGGTCAAGTATAAATTAAGAAATGGCAACCGCAAGAATTACAACCATCCATCCTTCAAACATCAACACCAGCATAACAATCTATCCAACTACTTGATTGCGTCTACCATCTGGCATACAGACCTGCAACTTAGGGGCCATCAACTCACATCTGAGGCATGCATTTCATAAATATTTAATTTATATACATTTCTTCTGATAACGCCAACACAGCGAATTCTTAGCTGTTGCCATTCTTCCATGCACTGTCATCTTTTTGCCACACTCATGATCAAAAGGGCTCACTAACCCGGGTCGGGCGCATGACCACATAGATGTGAGAAATTCAATCAACCTTACGGTAAGTTCTGGAACGGCAAGTCTGGGGGAACCCACACGTATGCCAGTTCGATAGTGTGGCACTTTACGGATTGGCTTTTCATCCGAATACCCTTATTCTGTCTCCTTTCTTAAAAGAGGTAGCAGATTGGATGGTCAGCAACAGAGTCATCCCAAATCATATCGTATCATTATTCGGCAAAGATAAGCCTTAAACCCATGCTGGCCCACCAAGTACCCCACAGAATCCTACCCCAATTCCCAACAGACGTCTATGACCGCCTGTCATTTCTCATCCTTTCCTTGCTCGCGCTGGTCATGCTGGCAACGTGCCGTGATTACGGATACAGCTACGACGAGGTGTGGCAAAATCGCTTTTATGGAAAGGCGATCATCAGCTGGTATGCAAGCTTCGGAGCCGACAGCAGGGCCACCAACTACCTTGATCTATACCTTTTCGGCGGGCTCTATGACACCATCGCGGAAATAGTGGCATGGCTGTCACCGTTTTCAGGTCACACCACCAGACGCCTGCTCAATACCGGCACAGGCATTTTCGCTTTGCTCGGAGCCTGGAGGATGGCCTCGCACCTCGCCGGTTCCAAAGCCGGCTTTTGGTCCCTTGTCAACTTGGCCACAATCCCGATGTTTTACGGCCACATATTTATCAATGCCAAGGATATTCCCTTTGCAGCCGGGACCATTTGGTCCCTCTATTACTTGGCTCGACTCGCGGAAAATCCATTGGAAGCATCAAATAAGTTATTGATTAAACTTGGTTTATCTTTAGCATTGGCGTTGGGGATTCGCATTGGCGGTGTGCTTTTGCTGGGCTATGCGGGCATAGCCCTGCTCTCTGGATTGTGGATTCAATACCGACTGCTTCCAGAACCGATATCCTTACCACTGTTCATCAAACAAGCCTCTCTCCCACGAGTCATCGGTATACCCCTGGCCATAGCATCTTTCCTGACCATCATTTTCTGGCCAGCGCTCCTTGTCAATCCAAGGGTATTATTGGCTTCTTTCCAAACCGCCGCTCACCACGAGTGGGGAAAAAGCGTTCTATTCAAAGGTGTACACATATCCTCGTCTCATCTGCCGTGGGATTATCTGCCGATTTACCTGGGCGTCAGCCTGCCCGAGATGCTGGCAATTCTAGCCATTCCAGTTCTGATAGGGTCATTCCTGACAACGTGGAAACATTGGCAACACCGCATCCTTCGTCAGGCCATAGGTCACACTTTACTGCTGCTGGCAACACTGTTGCCCCTCATTCTGGTCATCGTTCTGAAATCCGTTATTTATGATGGTGCGCGACACGTTTTGTTCATCCTGCCACCCTTTGCCGTGTTGTCAGGCATTGCTTTTTCACACTGGGGGAACATGTTGGCACGTTCAGGGCGGATGGTCCAAATTTTGATGGTTGTAGTCCTGATCGTCTATCTCGGACGCCACATGCTCATCATGGGCCAGCTACATCCCTATCAGTACACTTTCTATAATGTGTTCAGCGGTGGTATGCCTGAAGCTGCCAGTCAATTTGAGACGGATTACTGGATGACGTCCTATCGTGAAGCTGCCCTCAAGGTCATTGAAGATGGACGCAAAATCGCGGAAAAAGAACATGTCGAATTTGCAAAACGGAAATTTACAGTGGGCGTGTTTTATGTTCCAATCAATATCGGTGAGATCATGCCATCAAACTTTATCGTGAGTTTGGAAGATAAAGTCGTTAATCCCGATTTTGTTATCGCCTCAACGCGGTGGAACGCCCATCTCGCTTTCAATGATATGAGAACCATCCATCGTATCGAACGATTGGGCATGCTCTTTGCGGTTGTTAAATCAAGATTGTTTTAATATCAATCGTCGTGGCGGAAACAGATGCAAACTTTCGTAATAATGACACCCGTGTTCAATGATTGGCCCTGTCTGCAAATGCTTGTGGAAAACATTAATGCCCTACCCATGCGTGATGTCCAATTCCACATTGTCGCTATCAACGATGGCTCCACACTCCCAGAATCCTTTGATGGGAAAGCTTTAGAAAAGCAGGGGTGTGTTGTCAGGGTAGAATCATGGAACCTGATATGCAACCTGGGTAATCAAAAGGCCATCTCCATGGGATTGGCCAACCTGGAAAAGAAGAATTATGACTTTGATGCCGTCATCGTCATGGACTCTGATGGTGAAGACAGCCCGCAATCCATTCCTGAGCTGATCCATCTACACAACGGAACACCTCAAGATATTTGGGTATGCACACGCATCAAACGAACAGAAAATGTTGCTTTCAAGATTGGTTATTTCCTGTACCGCATGTTATTCGTTTTATTGGTGGGAAAGGTGATTAATTTTGGCAATTTCAGTCTCATTCCCAAAAAACGCCTTCTCAGTTTGATTTCGCGCCCAGAGCTATGGCAACACTACCCATCCGCTATCATCCGTTCCAGGATTCCCTATCACACCATCCCTTCCAAAAGGGGACAACGCTATTTTGGCCAATCCTCCCAAAACCTGGGAAACCTTCTGGTCCATGGGTTGAGCGGTCTGTCCATCTTTGGCGAAACGGTCTACGCCCGCATCTTTTTCTCTCTCCTGGGGGTCAGCATAGCGACCGTAATCGGCATTGGTGCTGTCATATTTGTTCGCTACGGCACCGATTGGGCCACACCCGGGTGGGCCACTGACCTCATCGGCAACATGCTGGTTTTCCTCATCATGATCGTTCTATTCATGTTAGTGATGTCACTACAATTTTTAAATATGAAAATGAACGTCAACGTTATACCAAAGCTGCATTTCCACGATTATATCGGTACAGGGACACTCTTTTTCGACCGGAACACTAAATAATGGATCAGGTGGAAGGTTTGGCTTTATACGTACTCAAGAGGCGCACTTGGTTTTCTCGAAGCAATTCTGCGGACATGCGATTGGTCCGGATAACCACCTCCGATGAACCTTGGACACCCTTATAAAAACCATATCTTAAATCAGGGTTATCGACAAACATCAGATCAATATCCCCTTCGCCAGCATCCATTTTGCGACGTATCTCAGTTCCCGAATAAGGAAAAAAAACTGTCATATCGAAATCATTTTGAATAACTTTGCCATCGTGGCTCACCACGGTCTGTTCCATGAGGAATTGCAAAAATTTTTCAGTTTCCGCTATCGTCTCTTCGTTCTCCCCTGGAAGCCCCAGAATAAAGAAGGCTTTCACACGAATACCACGGGCATTACACATTAAAACATAATCTTTGTTTTGATCAATTGTAGTTTTTTTGAGGACAGCATCCAAGATACGTTGCGAACCGGTCTCCATGCCCACCCCGGTCTCAATGCACCCCGCATCCCGCAACATATCTGCAATATCATCGGTCATAGTACGGGCATGACCAAAGCAACGGAACAAGATATCATGCTTGATAATTTCCCGGGTGAGGTCACGTACCCGTTTTTTGGAAAGCGTCATGACATCATCAAAAAACATCACCCCCTGATAGCCCGCCGCCTTGATCTCTTCAATCTGACGCCCCACGTATTCCGGGGTATACATCCGCACCTTGGTCCTGGCATCTTCACAAAAGGTACAGGACATGGGACAACCTTTTGATGTCAGGAGGGTCGATGCGCGAACTCCCTGGAAAACGAATTCATATTGATTTAAAAAATCTTTTTCCCTGTAAGGAAGTGGAAAGGTGTTCATCTGCTGCTCAGACACCGGACGTTCCATGACCCTTTTGAGTTCAGCGCGCCCCGTGAGAATTTCCTCCAAGGCCAATTCGCCATCGCCCTTGACGATAAAGTCAAACGGCTGTGTAATA
This sequence comes from Magnetococcales bacterium, assembly GCA_002753515.1. Lineage (GTDB taxonomy): Bacteria > Pseudomonadota > Magnetococcia > Magnetococcales > UBA8363 > UBA8363. The sequence goes on along the minus strand of PEAK01000001.1, from coordinate 73,232 downwards.
CATTCTTCCAAATAATAACTGGCATGGGGACCGCCGATTACCACCCGGATATCGGGACAAGTACGTTTTACCGCATGGAGAATTTCATAGGCTTGGAATTTCTGCGGCGTCATGCAGGAAATACATATATAATTAAAATCACAATATTGTTCCACGTTATTAATGTCAAAGTTGTTTTCAAGGCGCGATTCAATCCCTAGATTGAGCAAATAGGAATGCAACGCCATGACGCCCATGGGGGGCATAACCCGATCCGAGTCCAGGAAAGGATCCCTGAGAGAAACGAGCAAGGCTTTGGGGGTTTGACGCAAGTATGTCATGGTCGTGGATGCATTTCTCGGAAGTTTACCAATCTACTACACCAGATTGCTACCGTCAGATACTGGTTTATGGGCAACGAGCAACACCGATACACCAAAGGGAAATACCAAGCCATATCCTAATAAAGCACTTTCCAACCTTAAAAGGCCATACAAAAATTGATTGATCGGCACCGATGGCACAACACCGGAATCATCCCCTTCCAGGATGGACAACCATCGCTTCATGAGTCGAATCAGAAATATGGGTAAAAACAGAATGGAATTGAAATAACTCGTGAAATGAATGGTCAAACCGGAAGGGGCCACAGCATCCTTGAGCCTGGAAATGGTGTAGCGCCGATAATGATGCGATGCCACATCGTGGCTCGACCAAAGAAAATTGTAAGCTGGAGCCGTGATCACCAACCATCCACCCGGTTCGATTCGCTCGGCCAAGGCTTGTATGGCATCCTTATCGGATTCGATGCAAGAAAGGACATCCAGCAGGGTCACCAGATGAAATTTTTGCCCTGCGAAGGGTATGTCATACGGAAGGAATCCCTGAGCCAAGGTGGCATCGGATATTTTTTTCGCATGTTCCAAAGCATAGTCGTCATACTCCATACCCCACACACGACCATATTGTGCAAGCAACTGCAAATTGGGACCAGGTCCGCAACCGGCATCCAGGATATGCGCTTTTTCCGGCAATTTCAGCCGCGCAAACACGCGCCCCAATAGGGCGCGTCTGCCACGAAACCACCAATGCCGTTCCTGCACGGCGGCCATGGTTATATAATTTTGCCGGTCCATTGAGTCACGGATCCTTGATCCAAGGGGAATGCTTGTAGAGTGGCAACAAATACAGATTGGAAAATGTATTGTAGGTCCAACACAGGCATTTGTTGTTTTTCGACCGCAATTTTTTTTGATATTCGCACGTTTTCAGGTCACGCCATATATCTAAGATTGTTCTTTCGCGCACGTTACCCAGGACATAGTGTCCCGGACAGCTCCCCACGGCACCATAGGGGCTGATTTCCAAAAAGAAAGACGAAAGGAACAGACAACGAAACCCTCCGGAATCAAACAGTTCTCCAGGATGAAAGATGAAATCAGCCATACGTTGATAGTAGGGCGACTTGAAGGTTGACCAGCGTGCCGCCAAATCATCCATCACCCGACGGAATTCCCCTTCCTCTTCTGGTCGAAACATCAAGGAATCCTCGCCCGCCTTGATCTGATGTACCAGATTGTTTTGAATGGGTTGAAATTCAACCGTGTCGGCATAGGGATGAAAGTACTCAACCCATTGGGCCATTTCACGAAAATTTTTAGAAGAAATAACCGCCTTGATCACCAATTTAGGGAATTTGCGGTTACCGCGCCATTTTTTTACTGCCGCAATTCCCGCCATGGATTTTTGAAAAGAACCGGGAACCCCGCGAATATGGTCATGTTCTTCGGGTCGAAAGCTGTCCATGCTGACGGTCAGGGAATCCAGTTTGATAGCCACCAATTCTTCGGCAAACCTTGGTAACAACACCCCATTGCTGCACAAATTAACCCGTTTGCCGGCCTGTTTCAGGCGCCGGAGAATCTCGCGAATCTTGGGCAGCATCAAAGGTTCACCCCCGGAGATGGTAACCCCCCAGGCATCGGTGGCACACATTTGTTCGACCAATTGCAATTGTTCGGTATCATTCAGCTCCCGAGCCAAATCGGCCTCCGAGGTGCGCGACCAAACCCAGTCACAATGGAGGCATTTGCGATTGCATCCATACGTGGTGATCCACAAAATGTAAAAGGGTGAGCCTTTGTTGGGCCTTTGGGTCATCAGGCTGATAAAATTGCCTAGTGCCGAACGCAATATCCCGGGGATATTCTTGATGGTCAACTGCTCAGCCATGCTGATAATGGACATGAATTCACCCCTTTACAAAAGATCCTGCAATGCCATCCCCCGGTCTGCTTCAACATCAGCCCCTTTGTTGAAGAAACTCAAGCACAATCCTGGCCATCTGGTGAATGCGTTCTTGCGGAATCGTCGGATGAACCGGTAAAAAATGGACCTCCCTGACCGCCTGCCGGGCATTCGGGGTCTCCCTGGCGATGTCCGAAAAAATAGGCATGCCTGAACAACAAGGGAGCAAGGTCGTCGTTAAATCCACCCCTCTCATTGCCATAAACCGCCGAAATTCCGCGCCCTCGGGGGCACGGAACGGAAAGCGCCAAAACACGTTGTACGAACCTAGCATCAATCGAGGCAGACGCTCAGGGGCCTCTGTTTTGAGATAATCCAATAATACGTGCGCATTGGACCGCCGTTTTTCGTCCCACTCACGCATACGCGACAGGCAATGCAATCCCAAATCGGCCTGGATCGAACAAAAACGCCACAACCATTTTTCAGGGATACCGGAGAGTCGTAAAACATTTGGATTATCTGTTTGTAGCTTGCGGATCGTCTCCGGGCTGCGATCACTTATCCAACGAATCACCGGAAAGGTGGACCAGGAAAACAGGGTGGGATGCGTTGCCAGATTAACAATCAAATTGCGCAGCAAAATCCCCAACAAGTGGCCTTTTTCGACCTTTGGCAATGCATCCGCTTGCCTGCGAACCCCTTCAAGCAATTGGGCATCTTTGGCAACAACAATCCCACCATACCCGGTGGACACCGCCTTGAGTGAAGAAAGGGAGAAAAAACCGGCATCACCGAATGTACCCAATTTTTTTCCATTCCAAGCGGCGTTAAAGGCGTGGGATCCATCCTCCAGCAAAACCAGCCCACGTTGCCGGCAAATCCCTTGAATGGCATCCATATCGGTTGCCAAACCAAACAAATGCGTCACCAGGACAGCTCGTGTTTTTGGGGTAATGGCCGCAATCAATTTTTGCGGATCCATCTGGTAGGTTTGCGGATCAATATCCACAAAGACCGGCTTGAGACCTGCTATCAGTAATACATTGACGATATCGTGGATGGTAACCGGGGTCATGATAATTTCACTGCCGGGGGGTAACTGCAGTGCGACCACCAGATGGTAAAGCGCTATCCTGGCATAGGGTTCGGCGACAGCGCCATCCACACCCATTCTATCGGCAAAGGCATGTTCAAAGGCCTCTACCTGCTCATACCCGTCCTCCTGACCGGCAGCCAAGTTTACCAAGCCACCCAGGATTTCAGGCAGTTTCAAGTATATCCGTGTGCGAGGAATCCTGTCGTACCAGGGCAGAACATTCATTGGCAACATCTCCTGTCAGGACGGCAACCTGCGGAATGGTCCAGAGATTCTTTACCGTCCTGACATGCTACTCATTTGAATGAATCTAACGTGGAATACGTCCCACTATCCCTTTGAGGTGAAGACAAACACCCCATCCCAGTCTGCTGCAGGGGGATTTTCCAGGTATTCCCTGCAACGTTCCACATAGGTCTTTGATGGTCCATCCTCAGGAATGATGGCGAGCGCTTTTTCAAAATGTTCTATGGCTTGTTGGTAGTCCCGCGCCCGATACTGCTCCAAGCCAGCGTTATAATGTTGCAATAGTTCAGCAAGTTTGCCGGTAACCTCACCTTTTTTGCCCAATAATTGATAAATGGTGACCGGCTCTTTTTTACCAATGACGCGTACCGTATCCAACACCCGACAATCGATATCGTTTTTAGCCAACTGATAAGTCGCATCCGAGATCATGGTGTCTGATGCATAGAATTTGTTCGCCCCTTCCAAGCGCGCCGCCAGATTCACCGCATCACCCATGATGGTGTAATCCATACGCTGTTTCGATCCCATGTTACCCACCACCATGGGTCCGGAGTTGATGCCCATGCGTACGCGCAAGGGGGCCCGACCCTCCTTGGCCAACCGTTCCCGCATCTGATGCATGAATTGTTGCATTTCGACAGAGGCATGACAGCACATCGTTGCATGGTTGGGCTGATCCAACGGCGCCCCCCAAAAGGCAATAATGGCATCACCTTCAAACTTGTCCACCGTTCCATCATACTTGGCAATGATTTCGCACATGGCGGTCAAATATTCGTTTAGGAGCAACACCAATTCCGAGGGGGTCAGTTTTTCCGAAATCGTGGAAAATCCCGCCACATCGGAAAAAAAGGCGGTCATCACACGCTCTTCGCCTCCCAGACTCAGCTTGCTGGGATCTTTAACCAGAATATCCACCACATGGGGCGACAGGTATTGCCCAAATGCCCCCTTGATCATTTTTTTCTGGCTCATCTCCTGGAGGTAATACCGCATATTGATGACCATGAAACTGAGAATGGCTGCCAGCAGGGAGTAGGACATGGAGAAAACCAATCCATGCTTGACGTAGATCACGGTGATGATCCCGACCCACAAACCGATACCCAGGAGGGCAACCAGAACTCTCAAGGTTGGATGTTTGATAACACCCAGCACCATCATACCCAGCATCAACAGAAAAGCCGCCGATGCTTCTTGAGGAACGGAAGCTGGCTTCAATGTCCCACCCTTCAAAATGGTCTGAATGACATCGGCAATGATTTCCACCCCGTAGACCGTCCCCACAGGGGTATCAAACCAATCGTGTGACACTTCTGAAGTGTCACCCAATAGCACGATCCGATCTTTAATCGGATAGCTCAATTCATACAGATCTTCTTCACTTTTGCCTGCGATATTCAGATAATCCAAAGCAGAGAAACCGGCAGTCTGACTCAAATACCGGCTACCGGGGGGAAGAATGGGAAAGTCGATGTAAATATTGTTGAATTGATCCAAGGGCACGGACAGATTAGGTCCAAATTTAATAACGCCAGGCCCCAATTCGGGTTCCACCCCAAAATACATCGACAACGCTTTGATGGCATACGGCCAAGCTTTTGCCTTTTCAGCAATTTCAGGAAAAATTTTCAATCGGGACAGAGAGGTTACTACACTGCTTTGCGAGCCGATATTGGTGTAACCATTTTGGGTTACCGCAGCCAATTCCCGGGTGGGCAGGTTGAGTCGCTCAAATTTACCTTTGCGGATGTCAGCTTGGGACACCAACAAGACCGGAGCGGCTTTCTTGAAGGATTCGGCGGTTGGTTGATCTTCGTTGTAGGAACTGGGGAAATCCATCAGAAGGTCGATAGCGACCACCCGCGCTCCCAACGTCTTGAGATTTTCGGCAATTTTCCCGATATCCGTGCGACGTAACGGAAAACTCTTATATTCTTTGAAGAAAGCCTCATCGGTATTGATCAATACAATTTTATCCTTGGGAAAGCTCATTGTCTGAGGATCACCATAATTTTGCCGCAAGATATGGCGAAACGAGACGGTCTGCTCTTCAAGGAGGGAAAAAATCTCAAAATATTCTGAAGGCACCACCAGGACAAAAAACAAAATAGTTGCCAGAATGTCGTAACGTTGCAGGATCTTGTTCATGACCCAATGATTCTCCCCAAAAAATGAACACATGATTCGACCCGAAATAAGGGTCATTGTGAACGCATTACCACCAACCCGCAATGGGAATTTGCCTGAAATACCACTCTTAAGACAACAAGTCAGTCGTAAAAGTGTCCGCCACCCTATAAAAAAAGCGTGGAGGGAGACCCCCCACGCCCGGATTCCAGACCAATGCTGGTTTTAGTTTCCCATGATTTTATTGTATTCCAGAGCCGCTTCTTTTTTCAGCTCGTTCAACTTCAAATCGTGATAGGTTTTGATCAACAGCGGAAACATGTCGATATCGCCCGGATTGGCCTTGAAATATTTCCGATACATGTCCATGGCGGCGACGGTCAAACCTTTCTCGTCCAGGAAATTGGCAACCAGAAAGTCGTCTCCGGGGGTCGAACCTTTAATATCAGCAAGTTTTTTGTTGAACTCATCCAACGCCGCACCACCCAGCCAAACCATGGTCCGATCACCATTGGGGGAGAAAACCGCAGTACCATCCTTGATCACGTCGACCCGATATTTATGCGATCCAGGGGTCAACCCGGTTACTTTGAAACGCACCATCTCATCCTTGGTTGCCGGGACATCGATGGATTTGTCATCGATGATCAGGCGATATGAAAATTCGGGTCCGACGTTGGACCAAACCATGTCGGGATGCTGTTCCGAAAGGGTGACCTCACGGATCGTTGCCAGCTTTTGGTCATTTTCTTTCTTGTCCACGCTACGGCGCACTGTTGTATAACGCTGTGCTTCTTCAAAGCGTTGGTTCATACTGGAAAGAACGTCACCACCTGCTTTCTGCGGCTCGGAAAGGGTGCCGGAAACGACCTTGATAGCAGCCGCAGTGATCTCCAACTCGGTATTTGCAGCCATATTCTGACTGGTGCTGTTGGCCTGGTTAATGACGGTCGCAGCACCATCCGCACCCGTGCGAACCTTGGTTCCGTCAAAAACGAACTTATTCGAGGTCACCTTCTTCCATTCGTTATCCTTAAAAACTTCGACAGTCCCCTTCACCTGGGTCAGCATGGCTACGGGTGGGGCAAGTGCCAAAGCCTGACTGGCCAGTCCTAAGACAAACATGGCCATCAGCAGGAAATTGAACTTGATCCAATGCGGTTTCATAATCCTTCTCCCTTTGTGATGGTAGTTGCTGCGTATAATGCCGTCCAGGCATAAGAGCCCTATTACGATACTTTCAGGTCAACCGGCAAATTCCAGGGACATAATCCAATCTCCCTTCTCCATTGAAAGTTGGCGGAACAGCGCCCTGGTACAGATAAGTACCCTGGCTGGCTTTTTGGTTCATGGTTTATCGAAAGAAATTTATTTTTTATTTCCCTATCAGCATGAAGGCTGACCAGATGTATGGATTGCTCCATTCAGCACTGCTGATCATTTCCAGTTGTGATTCCCGCATCGCCTCATGCACGGTCTTGCCCGACATCAAACGACCATAAAATTTGGTCATCAGGTTTTGGGTACCCGCATCGCTCACCTCCCAGAGGGAAGCGATGAGCGAACGGACGCCGGTTTCCATGAACGCACGTCTGAGACCATAGACCCCTTCACCTTCATGAATTTCACCCAGTCCCGTCTCGCAAGCGCTGAGGATCGCAAGCTCAGTACCCGCAAGGTTCAGTCCCAACACTTCCAGTGCCGTCAGCACACCATCGTTGACCGTATCGAGTTCTCCAAGATACGGCGCATTGGCGTTGATCCCCGCAAACGCCAACCCGGAACGTAACAACGGATTATCGCCAGGAGGGGGCAACTGTCCCTCGGCACCCCGTTGCAACTTCAGCAACCTTTTCCTCAAGCTATCATCAGGCTTGAGAAAAAAGCCATGAGTCGCGATGTGGATCATACGCGGGGGTACCGACAACGCCTGAACCAGCTTCTCCTGGGCATCGTTTTGGACAAAAAACTGATTTTTTTGCCCTTTTTCCTTGGCTTGATCGATAATGAGCCGGCCTTCCTTTTCGGCCCCGGGTAATGGATCGAAATGCAACCCCCGCATACCACTCCCGGCACCGCGAATACCCTGCATCACCGCAGCGGCGCGCCTTTGACTCACCTGTTCCAACTGCACCTCGCCGGCAACTTTCGTTGAGTTGTAATCGGGACCGGCTACAACCATCATCTCCCCGGTAGCTGGCGGGATTGCGGAGGGCAGGATATCACGACTGGACGTCAGGATATGTAATTTAACCTTCTGGATAAGAAATTTTTTATCCGCGTCCACCAAGGCATTGAAAGGCAAAATATTGAGGATTCCATCGGGAACAAGGTAAATGTCCTCCCGATCCCCCAGGGAAGCCGCCACAGGTTTCCAAACCAAATCATAAACCTTCTGGCCAAACTCTTTAACATCCTGGGAATCGGCCTCCTCATCCTGAATTTTAGCCCGATAGTCCAGCACGGCCTTCTGCACATCCTCAAGACTTGGATAAACGACGAGGTTAAATTGAGGCTTACCTTCTTTCATGACCATGGTGCTGGCCATCAACCTTGACTTACCCTCCTGGTTAAATACCAGGAAATCAACCAAACCCGACCCCGCAGGCAAATTGGCCGCCACCTGGTCTGTATCATAGAGCAAGGTCGTATACCGATACCGCAAACTCGCCTGCCCGAGGAGTCGTTCGATATCGTTCACCTTGCCTTCCAGGCGATGGATTGTTTCAAGATAGCTGTTGGGCGAATCGGCACTGGGTCCGGAAAGCGTCATCGCCGCCAATTCCTTGCGCGCCGCGGTCAATTGTTGCGTTAGCTCGGCCAATTTCGGATCTTTCGCGATCTGGCTCACCTGCTGGATTTCCGAGGTGATTTTCAGCAACAATCCTTTGCGTTGCAGACTGACATCAATGGCTTCCCTTCCCGCCACTTCGGGGGGAAGATGCGTTATCAGCGACAGGAAATTGTTCAATTCCGGGGAATGCAGGCGTATATAACCCTCGCGTGCATTTTCATCCGCCACCCACAACATGCGATTCAGGAAGGTGGTGCGCCGATCAAAACCTTCATGGCGCAATTTATACGCACCCTGAAGGTCGGATGATTCCTCCATGGTTTGCGCCAGGGCATTGAGGGTCTCGAACGTATAAGGATGTTGCTTGCCAAGAACCTCCTCATCCAGGGCCAGGGCGGATTTCAACAATTCCAGGGCTTCTTTGTTTTTTTTCTGGGAACGATACAGCATACCCAGATCCAGCATGGAACGCAGGGCATCGGGATGTTTGGGCCCCAGAGCCTCTTTACGCAGGCTCAAGGTACGTAATAACAAGGCTTCCGCTTCCTTCAACTGGCCCGCCTTATGCTCTGCCCGCGCCAAGTTGTTCATAGCCTTCAATGTTTTTTGATGTTTCTCCCCCAACTCACCCTGCCACACCGACAACACACGCTGAAATCCCTCCACAGCCAACTTATGGTCCTCTTTCAACAAGCGCAAAAACGCCAAATTGTTCACCATGGCAATCGTGTCGGGATGGGTCGGACCCAACTTGGCTTCGGCGAGGGGGATGGTGCTGTTGTATTGCGCCTCTGCCTTGTCAAAAAGCCCCTGACTTTCATAAAGCATGGCCAGGTTGTTCCTGTTGGTCAAAGTTGTGGGATGATCTTTGCCCAACACCTTCTCCGCCAGCTGCCACGACTGGCGAAACAAAGGTTCGGCCTGATCATAGAGTCCTTCATCCTCCATGGTCATCGCCAGATTGTTCATCAGGGCAATGGTAGCCGGGTGTTCGGAGCCCAAGGCCTTCTGGAAACCTGTCAAAGCCTGACGATAATTTTTTTCCGCTTCGGCAAAATTCCCCTGACGCCGATTAAGTCCCGCCAAATTGTTCAGAGTGGTCAAAGGATTCGGGTGGTCGCTGCCCAGCGTCTTGATCTCATGGTCCAATATCTCACGAGTTAACTTAACCGCATCCTCAAAATGACCCAAATCTTCGTGGACTTTGGCCAAATTGGACTTCGCATTCATCCGCACTTCGGCCAGGTCATCGGCTTTACACTTGTCCAACACATCTTCCAATTGGGCCTGAGCCTCCTTGAGGCGCCCGCGCAGCCGAAGCAGTTCCCCCTGATCAACCAAGGTGGACAAAATGTCAGCATGATTTTCCGGCAGGGCCCCTTTTTGCAATCCCAAGGCTTGTTTAAAGGAGGATTCGGCATCATCGTACTGGCCCATGGCCCCTTCCAAGACTGCCAGACGATTGAAACACCATCCGGTTTCTGGATTTTTTTCACCGGCCTCTTTCAAAAAATCAGCGCACAACCCTTTGATGAGGGGATGCGCCTTTTCGTAAAGACCCTGATTTTGCAGGTCAATGGCCTCGTTCAATTTGGCTGAGAGTTGTGCCACCGGCGAGTTGGCGGAAGCTGGTTGCGCAGGTTGAGCTGGTGCCTCCCCCTTTTTATCCTGGGCATTGCCCGCTTCGGCATCTTTGCGGACATCTTCAGTTCCCTTTGGCACGTTCGCCCCGGGATCAGGCGCTGCAAAAGCCCGGTTTTGGTCGGCACCAAGCACCAGCATGGTCGCCAACACCAAAGCCAAAAAATGAAAAGTGATATTTTTAGAGGATGTTATCATGGATATCAACAAGTTTGCAGTAGACGGCATGGAACAAAAGCGTACTTTTCACAGCTCTTCCGGGAGCTGACACCGATACCATCACAACGAATTATTACTTGAAAGTCAATTAAAATCTGCTCATCACATACAATTAAGTGCCTTTGCACAAAGAAAATAACCTAGCGTGACAAATAATTCTTGCCATGTCACCCCTGGTAACGAAACAGGACAACTCCCGTACCCGATTGCCAAGGAACGTACCCCGAGAGCCATTGCAATCCTGGCAGAGTATTTACCGAATATGGCTATTCCAACCCCATCGCAACCATGGTAACATGAACAGGTGTAAACATCAGGGGACTGATTTTTCAAAGGTTGCACATGACCAAAAGTCGGAGGCATGAGGATGTCTGCAATGGCTCAGGAAACAATTAAGAAAATTAAGGCCACTGACCTGAAACCTGGCATGTATATTACTGATTTTAATCAGGATTGGCAGGATCCAGGCTCGCATGATAACAATCCAAGAGCCTTTCAAGGGCCGCAACGCGTCACTACCGAAGCGGAAATTCAAGCGATTTTATCCAGTGGAATCAAAGAAATCTATATTGACGTTGCCAAAGGGGAAGAGGCTGAGGGCACGCCTCTCAAGGATGTCGAACAAGCCCTTGCGGAACAACTCCAAGAGCTTGGGGACGATGAAGAGTTGGCTCTTAAAGGGGCATCGCCCATACCCTTTGAGGAAGAACTCTCAGGGGCTGCCGAAGTGAAATCACACGCCCGCAGGATTGTCGGGGATGTACTGGCCGATGCCCGCCTCGGCAAACAAGTCACCTTGGAACCGGTTCAAGATGCCGTCCTCGGCATGGCAGAGTCGATGTTCCGCAATCCCGATGCCATTTTAAGCTTAAGCCTGATCAAAAAACGTGATGAATATACCTTCATGCATTCGGTCAATGTGGGCGTGTTCCTCATGTCTTTCTGCCGCGCCATGGAAATGCCCGAAGAAACCATCATCAAAGTGGGTGTCGGTGGCATGCTTCACGACATTGGCAAAATGAGAACCCCGGAAAACGTCCTCAACAAGGCTGGAAAACTGACTGATGAAGAATTTCTCCTCATGAAACAACACGTCACCTTCAGTCGTGAAATCCTTGAGCAAACACAAGGCATCTCGGAAATCAGCATCTTTGTCGCTGGGCAACACCACGAACGCTTCGATGGTATGGGTTACCCCCATGGGCTCAAAGGCGATGCCATCGATGAATTTGGCCAAATGGCCGCGATTGTAGACGTTTACGATGCCATTACTTCGGATCGAGTGTATCACAAGGGCAACCCCCCCCATGTTGCCCTCAAACGTATGCTGGATTGGTCAAAAAATCATTTCAATCCACAATTGTATCAACGATTTGTCCAATGCGTTGGCATCTACCCCATCGGAACATTGGTTCGCTTGGAAAATGACCTGGTGGGGATTGTCATTCGTTCCAATGCGGAAAGCCTGCTGCATCCCGTCATCAAGGTGATCATAGACGCCAAGGCCGGCAAAAAATTAAAGCCTAAAGAAATCAACCTGATGGACTATAGCGGCAACGCCACCAAAGGCTTTCGCATCGTGCGCACCGAACCAAACGACAAATGGAAAGTCGATCCGGCACAATTCATGCCGAAACCAGAAATTTTCCAATAATAAAAACAATTACGATATTTTCTCGCCACAATGCATCCAATGGGGTGGCAACCAGAACGACCGGCTCACCTGTTGACAGGCCAAAAATCGGCCAATTGACGGATGTGCAAGGCTAAAATATCACGACGGAATCCTTCGATATTCACGACCCGGTCGGCGGCCTGCCGATAAAAGGGCAGACGCCGACGCATGATGGATTCTTCGCTTTCGGTGTTACTCAACGCCGGGCGTCGGGTATCCGCTGCCGCTTTGGCGGCCAAACGGACGATATCCCCTTCAAGCCAGATGACGCGACCGTTTTTTTTCAAGGCATCCATCTTGCGGTAGCTGTAGATCTCGCGCCCCTCTGCATCCAAATCGCAAATCACCCCACCACCCGTGTCGATGATGATCTCGTCCATGGCGGCCACCTTGTCGACGATTTGCGCCTCCAAATCCCTGAAAGCCCGCCAATCACCACCCATTTTTGCGAGGATGGCGGCAATCGGCAAACCTTGGCTTTCGTAGGATATCAAGCTGTCGGTGGACATCACCGGGCGCTTGGTCAAAACGGAAAGCCTACGGGAAATATTGGACTTGCCCGCGCCCCGCATGCCAATCAAAATCAGATTCACGATACCCCCCCGCGCGCCTGCCACTGACGCCACCCTTTGACAACAACCAATACCAGCGGGGTGGCATGCATGAACAGATCAAAAATATCCAGCGGTCGCGTCAGGCTACCGGCACCCAGCATCTTTAATTTTTCCCACAGATGGGGTTCTGGATGAATGGGGGCAATGGCCATGAATAAAGCCAAAGGGACCAGGGCGACCCAGGAAATTCGGTCGATGAATGATGGCTTTTTTGTTGCGGGAATCGTTTCGTCCATGACATTCGCCAAATAGGGTTTAAGTAAGGAAGCAAAATCTTCAGCCCCTTTTTTTATCCTATACCAGGGTATGGCGAAACTTTTTTTTTGATCGTTATCGAATGTTATTCGGCACCGTGCTTTGCAAATTTTCCATCTATCAAAGAGAAATGGAGCCTCCGGAATCAATGGCGATCCGAACAAAAAACGATGTGGGTTGACCTGGACGCAGTATGCACACCATAATAAGGAAACTTCGAGCAGCACCTGAAGCGGGTGTCGTCCAATGGTAGGGCCTAAGCTTCCCAAGCTTAAGACGAGGGTTCGATTCCCTTCACCCGCTCCAAATTCTATCCGAGACTTTCCTGAGAAATCAGTGCGTATTTTGGCCGTATCGCCTTCAAAAGTTCGAACCTCAAATATCCAGATTAACGACATTCAAGGCATTGGCTTGAATGAAATCACGCCTTGGCTCCACCTGATCACCCATGAGTGTGGTAAACACTTCATCGGCTTCCACCGAATCCTGCACCCGTACCTGCAACATGGTTCGATTTTCGGGGCGCATCGTGGTTTCCCACAATTGATCGGGATTCATTTCACCCAAACCTTTATAGCGCTGAATGGTTTGTCCCTTGCGACCCTCGGCAAGAATCCAATTCACCAACTCTTCCAGGTTTCCAACCGGCTGTTTTTTGTCCCCTTTTGACCAAACCGGTTCAAAACCGATCTCCTGATAAATACGCCCGGAACGCTCGACCATCTCCCGATATTCGGGTGAGCGGGTGACGGTGGCATCCAGGACACTGCGTGATTGCACGCCATGCACCAGACGGGTGATCGTCAACGCTTCCAAGCCGGTTTCATTATCGTGCATGCTCTCCACCTGCAGGCGTTCCTCCTGGTCTTGGGATTGCTGCAACCGTTGGCGCAAGCGTTCGGCAGCCGCTGCTGCGGATGCTTTGGATTCCAGGGCGGCATGGCTGATTTGTGCCTGGCCGGTAGCCTCCAGAATGACCCTTCGATCATGGTGGCGTGCGAGACGATTGAGGAGAAACACATAGCGTTGCGCCTCACGGGAAATGTTGATCAGCTCCTTGCCGCCAATCTCCTGATCCCCTTTGAGCAACACCGCCCCTTCCAAACCGAAGGACATCAACATTTCCGCCATAGCCTCCTCATTTTTCAGGTAGCGGGTCGTTTTACCCCGGCTGACGCGATACAAGGGGGGATAGGCGATGTACAAATGGCCGCGCTCGACAATTTCTGGGAATTGCCGGTAGAAGAAGGTCAACAACAAGGTACGAATGTGCGCCCCATCCACGTCGGCATCGGTCATGATAATGATGCGGTGATAGCGTAATTTGGAAATATCGTATTCCTCAGCGCCAATCCCGGTTCCCAGCGCCGTAATCAGGGTACCCACCTCTTGTGAGGACAACATTTTATCAAAGCGGGCCTTTTCAACGTTGAGAATTTTACCTTTCAGCGGCAATACCGCCTGAAACTTCCGATCCCGCGCCTGTTTCGCCGAGCCACCTGCCGAATCACCCTCCACTAGGTAGAGTTCACACAGACTGGGATCCCTTTCCTGACAGTCGGCGAGTTTTCCCGGAAGGGAAGAAATTTCCAGGGCCGATTTGCGCCGGGTCAATTCCCTGGCTTTACGGGCGGCCTCCCGCGCCGCAGCCGCTTCCACGGTTTTGGAAATAATTTTTTTGGCGTCCTGGGGATTTTCCTCAAACCAAGTTGACAATTTGTCGGCAACAATCCCCTCCATCACCGTGCGTACTTCCGAAGAAACCAATTTTTCCTTGGTTTGGGAAGAAAATTTGGGATCGGGGAGCTTGACCGAAATCACCGCCGTCAAACCTTCGCGACAATCGTCACCGGTCAGTGCAATTTTTTCCTTTTTCAACAAGCTGCTGTTCAAGGCATAATTGTTGACGGTCCGGGTCAGGGCGGCACGAAAACCAATCAGATGGGTTCCGCCGTCACGTTGCGGTATGTTGTTGGTAAAGCAAAAAACATTTTCCTGGTAGGAATCATTCCACTGCATGGAGACTTCCACCATGATTTCATCGCGCTTGTCCTGAAAAAAGATCGGCGGTTCCTGCAAGGGTGTCTTGGCACGGTTTAAATGCTGCACGAACGAGCGGATGCCCCCTTCATAGTGGAAATGATGGGATTTGTCGGTGGCATCCTCGTGGATGTAGATGTTGACGCCCGAATTCAAGAAGGAGAGTTCGCGCAAACGTTGTGACAAGATATCAAACGAAAACTCAACGTTGGAAAAGACCTTGCGACTGGGGAGAAAGGTCACCGAGGTACCGGTCTTGTCGGTTTCGCCAATCACCTGAATAGGCTTGACGGGGTCGCCATTACAAAATTCCAGATACCAAACCTTGCCATCCCGGCGAATGGTCAATTCCAGGCGTTCCGACAATGCATTGACCACCGATACCCCAACACCATGCAGACCGCCCGAGACCTTGTAGGAGTTTTGGTCAAATTTACCCCCGGCATGCAGCACCGTCATAATCACTTCGGCAGCGGATCGTCCCTCTTCGGGGTGAATGTCGGTTGGGATGCCGCGACCATTATCGCGCACGGTCACCGAACCGTCGCTGTGCATGACGACCTCGATACGGTCACAATACCCCCCCAGGGCTTCATCGATGGCATTGTCCACCGCTTCGAAAACCATGTGGTGCAGACCGGAACCATCATCGGTGTCCCCAATGTACATGCCGGGTCTTTTGCGAACCGCCTCCAAACCTTTTAAAACCTTGATGCTGGAGGCACCGTATTCAACCGGTTCGCTGCTCGCCTCTGGAATGGTATCGTCTGCACTGGCCATGATTTATGGAGACTCCGTCAACGGTTTAAATTGTCCCGCCTGGACATGAAACATGTGATGGGGATGCCGGGCCCGGGAAAAAAGATCCCCTTTGACCGCCGTGATCAGCAATTGCTGCCCCTGTAGGTGTACCAACCGAAGCAGGCGCGCCACGCCGTCATCATCCAATTCTGACACCGGATCATCCAATAACAGCAACGGTCTGGCGTTCAAGGCGTCCTGCATCAATCTATGTTCCGCCAGCTTGATCGCCAGCACGAAACGTTTTTTCTGCCCCCTGGAGCCAAAACGTGCCAACGGTCGATCCGCAAGCAGGAAACGAATATCATCGCGATGGGGGCCGATGGATGTGTTGTGGGTGCGATGATCGTAACTCCTGTGTCCTTCAAGCCCGGTGCGATAATGTTGCGCCAATTCGTTTTCCTCCATAGCCGCGCCATCCCCGTCGAGCTGACTGGCGTAGATTATTTGGAACAATCGCTGATCCAAACCCAGTCCATCCAAGAGTTGCGGCAATGTCTCCCGGATTTTTGCCAACCATTGCCGACGACTCACGACAATACGCGCCCCCAGAACGGCCAAACGGTCCTCCCAGGCGTCCATTTCGCCAGGGTTGAGGCACTTTTCTTTCAACAGTCGGTTACGTGCCTTCAACGCGCCTTGATAATCACGGACCGTTGCCGCATGCCGTCGATGGCTGGAATAAACGACCCAATCCAAAAAATCCCTTCGTTCCCCGGGCCCGTCATGGATCAAGTCGGGCGAATCGGGGGTCACCAGCACGGCTGCCAACACCCGATCCATGGTGGAAGCCAAACCCACCGACTTGCCATTCAATTGGGCTGATTGGCGATTGCCCATCCCTTGAAAATCCAGGCGGTGGAACAAACCGTACGAATGAATCTCCCCCTGGAGGTGAAATCCATCACACCCATTTTGACGCATGGCCTCGGGAGGGGCACGGCGAAAAGAGCGACCGGTTGCCAACAATCCCACCGCCTCCAGCAGATTGCTCTTGCCCTGGCCGTTATCCCCGATCACCACGTTAAGCTCGGGATGGAACTGGAGGGTGGCTTGGGCAATATTACGAAAATGACCCAGACGAAGCCAATTCAGGACCATCTTGAGCCCCACGCCATCAGACGCGCATCGGCATCAGCACGAACAAGGCATCGTTACGGTTGGGATCGAAAACCAGAGCTGGGGATTCGTCGGTGTGAAACACGAAACGAACCTCAGCGCCATCCATGGCGGTTAAAATTTCCCGGAGATAACGGGCATTGAAACCAACGGTAAAAGGATCCGTGCCGTCAAATTGCACGGTCATTTCCTCTTCACCCGCCTCTTGTTCCGGGTTATTGGAAGAAATTTTCATCATGGTGCCGTTCACACTGAGGCGAATGCCCCGTGATTTTTCATGCGACAACACTGAAATACGTTTGACGACGCTGTCAAGCTCCCCGCGATCCATGGTCAACCGGATGGTATTGTTTGATGGGATGACCCGTCGATAATCGGGAAACCGTCCCTGGACCAGCTTGGAGACCAGGGTCAGTTCCTGCTTGATGAATTGTATATGCGAGGTTCCCATGATGATTTCCAGGAATTCCTGGTCTTCTTCCAGCACCTTGCGCATCTCAAGGACTGCTTTCTTGGGGATGATGACCTCACGCTGCTCCTGGATTTCGCGCTGGAGCACTTTTTCCACCATGGCCAGGCGGTGGGTGTCCGTGGCCACCATGCGTACCTTGGGGGAATCGCCCTCCTCGGTGGCCGGGGATAATTGGAACAGCACCCCGTTCAGGGTGTAGCGCGTATCATCCGAGGACATGGCAAAATGCGTTTTGCCAAACATTTCTGCCAACATGGCGTGTTCAAACCCGAACCGTTCCCCTTCCGCCTGGGGGATCTGGGGAAATTCAGAGACGGGGAAGCCTGCCAGTTCAAAACGAGCCCGCCCGGCAACCAATATCAACCTGGATTCCGATTCCATGCGCAGCAAAACATCGGTTGGTGGCAGTTCGCGAAAGATTTCGTACAAGGTTTTGGCGTTGAGGGCCATGGCGCCTTCGCTGATGACCTCGGCGTTGCAGGTTGTACGCAAGGAAACTTCCAGATCCGTCGCGGAAAGAATAACGCGGTTATCTCGTGCCTCCAGGAGCGCGGTACCCAACATGGTCATGGTATTGCGACGTTCCACCACCGTTTGTATCCTGGAGAGGGCTTTTAAGAATAAATCTTTTTGAATATGAAATTCCATGGAGAGTGACCTTGATTGGGTATGTCGTCAGTGGCTCAACATTTCTGTCAGGGATTGCAATTGCTTGGCAAGGACGGAATCCTCGGATTGTCTCTCGTTAACCCGACCAACGGCATACAGAACTGTGGTGTGGTCGCGGCCACCAAATTGCTCACCGATTTCAGGGTAGGAATGGTTTGTTAATTTTTTGCATAAATACATGGCTATTTGCCGCGGATAGCTGAACTCCCGGGAGCGTTTGTTGGAGCGCAAATCCATGGGTGCGATTTTATAGAAAGTAGCCACGGTACGTTGGATTTCATCGATGGGAATGACACGCCGTTCGGGATTTTTAAGTATGTTGCGCAGGCTCTCCTTGACCAGGGCCATGGTAATAGGAGCTTTTTCAATGGAGGCCAGGGCGAATACCCGAATCAATGCCCCTTCCAGTTCGCGGACATTGGTCTGGATGGCATCCGCGAGGAAAAAGGCCACATCGTCTTCCAGATCAATATCTTCTGCAAGTGCTTTTTTCTTTAAGATGGCAACACGCGTTTCGAGGTCGGGGGGATGGATATCCACGACCAAACCCTGGGCGAAGCGCGAACGCAGACGCTCATCCAAGGGCATATCCTGTGGCAAGCTGTCGGATGTCAGGATGATCTGTTTGCCATCTCCGTACAATGCATTGAAAGTATGGAAAAACTCCTCTTGCGTCCCCTTTTTTCCGGCAAAGAAGTGGATATCGTCTACCAAGAGCAGGTCAACACTGCGGAATTGGCTTTTAAAATCATTGACCCGCCCCATACGGGTGTGATCAATGAATAATGTCATAAATTTTTCCGATGAAATATAACGAACTTTGGCTTGTGGGTTGTCTTTCAACACCTTGTGACCAATCGCATGCAACAGGTGGGTTTTTCCCAGACCGGTGCCACCATGCATGTAGAGGGGGTTATAAACCACGGGTGGCCCATCGGCGACCCGGGATGCGGCGGCATGGGCAAATTGATTGCATGCCCCGACGACGAATAAATCGAAGGTGTAGCGCTCCATCAACCCTGAAACAGACGGTGATTGGACGACCTCCGCTTCGGGCAAAGAGGGTGGCGGTTCCTCGGACACTTCGGGTTCGTTGGAACTCCGCCCGACGATACCACTCTTGACGCCGGGATCTGCACGGAAAAACAGGGGTTGATGCGTCCCTTTCTCAACCGCCATGGCTGATTCCAGCAAGGTACGGTAATGTTTGTCCACATAGTCTGCGGCAAAATCATTGTGACACAAAACCTCCATACGGCCATCCGCCAGATTTTTTCCAGGCCGTAAGGATCGGATCCAAAGATTATACACCTCTGGCGAAACCTGAGCCTTGACCGAAACCACAGTTCTTGTCCAATAGTCTTCCATCAGCAGCCAAACCATCCCTTGATCCCGCTTTTGGCAGGAGCTTGAAGTCTTAAAGAAAGGCAGACGCCAATCTACCATATTCCGGGGCAGTGGAACAAATGGATGCTGAAGATTTTCAGCCGGTATTTTTTTGCTGGGGCAACCGTAAATGCGATGTCACATTCCCGTATTTTCAACATCACCGAGAAAGTGTCCCAAAACACCCTGCCGACCCAAAACCCAGGCTGTAGCCGACATGGTTTTTTTGCCGCTGGGGGTCATTGTTTTCACCAAAAAAACCCCGGAACCACAGGCAACCTGGAAACCATCTTCGACGATGGCGATCACTTCCCCGGGTTTGGCCGAAGTTTTGACCATGCACGGACTTCCCTCAAGAATTTTCAAGGTGTGCCCCTGATACCGGGTACGGGCACCGGGTCGGGGGCTCAAGGCACGCACCTGACGGTGGATGACAGCCGCATCGCCATTCCAATCAATGTGTTCCTCTTCTGATTTGAGCTTGTTAGCATAGGTAATACCGGCTTCAGGCTGGGGACGGGAATAGAGGTTTCCTGCCTTCAACGCCTGGATGGTCGTCGCTAAAAGACGCCCCCCCAAATCCGCAAGCTGATCGTGCAGCCGACCGGTTGTCATTGTTTCGTCGATGACCACGGATTCCATGTCTACGATGGGGCCGGTATCAAGCCCCTCCTCCATGACCATGATGGTCACACCCGTGACCTCATCTCCCGCAAGGATTGCCCGTTGTATAGGTGCCGCCCCGCGCCAGCGTGGTAACAGGGACGCATGAACATTGATACAACCATGCCCGGGTATGGCCAGGATCGACGGCGGCAACAGCAACCCATAGGCTGTCACGACAATCACATCGGGCTTGAGACCTGTCACCAGGGACACGGCTTCGGGATGACGCAAACTCACCGGTTGATACACCGGCAACCCACATTGTTGGGCGTAGCGTTTCACCGGTGACGGATTGGTTTGCATTCCCCGCCCCGCCACCCGATCCGGCTGTGTCAAGACGCCAACCAAGTGGTCACCCCCACCCAGCAAAGCCGTCAGGCTGGGTACGGCAAAATCGGGCGTCCCCATGAAAAGGATGCGCAAAGGGGCGGGACTCATGTTTCTTCTTTCTTCTTCTTTAATTTTTTCATGAAGATAGATCGTTTCAGCGCCGAGATGTGATCGATAAACAGTTTCCCGTTCAAATGGTCAACTTCGTGTTGCAGACAGACAGCCATCAACTCGGTAGCCTTAAGTTCCAGGGGCTGGTTGTCGCGATCCAATCCTTGCACAACAATCTGAGAAAATCTCATCACTTCCGCATGATACTCCGGTATCGACAAACATCCCTCTTTCCAGCAAATATCCCCTTCCTGATGGACAATGACGGGATTGGCGATAAAAACAGGTTTTTTTTCATCCCCATTCTGCGCATGCGTCACATCGCAGCAGATGACCCGTCGCAAAACCCCAACCTGTGGGGCCGCCAAACCGATGCCGATAGCGTGGTACATGGTTTCCGCCATATCATCCATGAGTTGCCGCACAGCATCGTCCACGAGCGTAACCGGTTGCGAAACCTGCTTGAGCCTGCGGTCCGGGACAGTAAGAATGGGTAGTATGGCCATGGTTTCAACCTTCTTTCGTTCTTCAAGAATGGCAAGCTTAATGTTTCCTCAGTCCCTTTAGGCAAAGGGTAACCAACAAAAATCCCAGGAATCCAGGGAAAACTTACAAAAAAGAGTGCGGATCCACATCCAAATCGACGCGAATGGCCGTGGAAGCCAAAGATAGTGCCATGCTCAACAATTGTGCCAAATATCCATGCAATTTTTCACCGGGATTTTCCTTGATCAAGAGCTGCCAGCGATAGCGATTACGCAGCTTGAACAAAGGGGATTGTGCCGGGCCTAACAAAGTTGCGCAGGGGGAGACAGGCAGATTTTGCGCCAAAATTTGGCTATATTCCTCTCCCTTTGTTTGATCCGGGGACGAAAATCGCAACAGGGCCAACCTTTGAAAAGGGGGATAGCCCAATTCACGGCGTAAAGCCATCTCCTGCCGGATGAAGCCTGCGCCATCATTCTGCACCACAGCCTTGATGGCATAATGGGTTGGATCGAAGGATTGAATCACCACCCGTCCAGGAATTTCTTCGCGCCCGGCGCGTCCCGCCACCTGGGTCAGCAATTGGCAACTTCTCTCGGCGGCGCGAAAGTCGGGTTGCCAGAGGGAGCTTTCCGCAAATACCACCCCCACCAGGGCCAAACGGGGAAAATGATGTCCTTTGGCGGTCATTTGCGTCCCCACCAAAATATCCAAGTGTCCATCGCGAAAAGCAGCCAAGGTTTCTTCCAGTTGGACTTCTTTGCTGGATACCGTATCCCGATCAATACGGGCAATGCGCGCCCCGGGAAAACAATCCCGAGTCTCTTTTTCCAACTGTTCCGTACCGGGTCCGAAAAAGAACAGGCTTAATTGGCCACAATCGGGACAAACATCCATTGCTGTCTGTCGGTGGTCGCAATAATGGCACATCAATTGACCTTTTTTTTCGTGCCAGGTTAATGTGACCGAACAATTGGGACACATGACGGCATGGCCACACCGGCGGCAGAGCAAAGACGGTGCCCAACCCCGACGGTTCAAAAACAGCAAAGCCTGAAATCCCTGGCCCAGGGTTTGGTGTAACGCCTGTTCCAAAGGCAAGGAGATCAGGGAATTTTTTCCAGCACTCCTTTGATTTTCCTTCAGACCCGCATGCACCACTTCAATTGTGGGCAGAGTGGCACCGGTAGCCCGTGTTTTAAGTTTCAGGTGGGTGAAGCGCCCCAGATGGGCATTATGCAACGATTCCATGGAGGGGGTAGCGCTGCCCAGGATCAATAATGCCCCCGCCTTTTGCGCCCGGACCACCGCCATGTCGCGCCCATGATACGGCACGCCACCCTCCTGTTTGTAGGAAGGATCGTGTTCTTCATCGACGACGATCAAACCAAGATCGATGAACGGTGCAAAAATGGCGCTCCGGGCACCGATCACCACCCGCGCCTCCCCGGAGTGTAAACGCTGCCAAGCCTTGAAACGTTCCCGGCTGGTCATCCCGGAGTGGAACACTGCCAAATGAGTTGTGAAACGGCCCAGATAGCGCTGGACCAGTTGGGGTGTCAAACCGATTTCCGGCACCAGCAACAACACCTGCCGCCCCAGGCTCAGACAGCTATCGACCAAGCGGAAATAGACTTCGGTCTTGCCGCTACCGGTCACCCCATCCAAAAGAAACGGTCGAAACGTCCGTGTTTGCAGACTTTCCGTTAAATAATCCACACACAATTGCTGTTCCGCATTGAGTACGCACTCCGGTTCCCCGACCCGTGGAATATCGGTTGGCAACGCCCAAGGCATGTGTTCGGCTTCCCGGGAATGGCGTAACCGATAGGATGTTTCCCGGCGAATGCACCCCAGTTTCTCCAGGGAATGGAGATTTTTTGTCAATCCCGGACCTGGGAAATGTTTGCTCAAGGTCGCCAGGGTCACCTGCTTCTTTTTTTCCATCAGGGTGAGGATCGGCTCCAGTTCGGGTCGGCACCCTTCTGTTCTTCCGACCCAGAGGATGCGATGGTGCGGTGCGAAACGCAGATGCCCGGGCAGGGCCAACGCGACGACATGACCCAAAGGTCTGAGATAATAGCGGCTGATCCAATCCAGTAAAAACAACAAATTCTCATCAAACCAGGGTTCCGGGGTCAAAAGATCGATAATGGGACGAATGGTCCCTTCCCAGGTGGGTTTGTCGAGTATGCGCCAGATGACCCCGACCTGTTGACCGCGTCCCACCGGCACCAGTGCCAGCATGCCTGGTTTGCCATGGCACAGGTTTTCCGGTACCGCATAGGTGAACAAGGTATGCATGGGAATGGGCAGAGCAATTTCTGCGTACATGGCCGTTCACATTACTCTTGCAGTGCCATTCGCGGGAGTCAAGCACGGTTTCTGGGCACCACACTGTAACTCTCTACACTTTGATAATCCAGTTCATCCGGTAGATGGCGAACGCCAGGAGTCCCATCAGGAGGGTGAAAACCAGGGCAAACAAAAAAGAGGCCAATTGGGGATCAAAAAAAGGGAGAAAATAATTCTGAAATAAAAAAGTCTTTAGAGAAATAATTTTATTTTCAGGAGTGACCCGTTTGATCAGGATCAACAGGCGACCGACGAGACCGGAAAGGACAAAAAGGGCGATGGCGTTTTGGCCACAATACGCAAAAAGCATGGACCAACGTTTGATCCCCAGGATATCCAGCCCACCGTAGGCAAGAGCCAGAACGACAGTAGCGACGCCGGCGGTGAACACCACATAGGAGCTGGTCCAAAGATTTTTATTGATGGGGAGCCACCATTGATCCAGGATGACACCCAACACGATCAGTACACCCCCGCCAACCATCATGAGAATCACTTTGTTGCGTTGTGAATGGGAAGAGAGCAAGAAATGACCCGTCATCCCCCCCAACAAGGTTGTAGCCACCGCAGCAAAAGTACTCACAATCCCCTCCGGGTCGAAACCGGGAACGGGGGCACCACTCCAGGTATGGCCCGATAACAGGGAAGAATCGACATACCACGCCCAATTACCCCGGGGTAACAAAATTCCTGCACCGTATCCGGGGACGGGAATTTGAGTGAGCAACAATCCATAACCTATGATGAGAACCAGGATAATTGTGATTTGCGTTCGGGGATTTGTATGGATAATCAACCATCCAGCCGCCCAATAGCACAAGGCGATACGTTGCAAAACCCCGGGAAAACGCATGCTTGACAAAGAAAAGGTGTGATTCAGAATCAAACCGAAGGGAAATGCCGACAAAAACAATCCCAGGGCCAATAAAATGAACACCCGGCGTAAAACAAAGAGGGACAGGTCGTTTGCCGAAACACCCTGTTGCAAGCGTCGCCGTAACGAAAGCACTGCGGAAACGCCAACGATCCATAGAAAAAAAGGAAAAATAAAGTCGGTTGGCGTCCAACCGTGCCAGGGGGCGTGCAACAGGGGGCCATAGACATGGCTCCAATCGCCGGGGTTGTTCACCAGGAGCATGAACACAACGGTGGCCCCACGCAGGACGTCCAGGGCGATGATACGTGGGTACCCCTGAATGGAAGCAGAAGGTGATGGCGTCACGGTATCCAAATCAACGAAGGAGGAAAAATCGTAGTCTCAAATCATGAGACATTCTCACACCCGTGAAAATTAATGTAAACTACTCCTGGTCGCAAGAATGGGGCACATTTAGAGTTTGTAACCATGGAAACCACCGAAATCGACGTCACCGCACAACAACTGCTGGAAGCGCAGCTCAAGGAATTATTAGACGAGCCAGAACCCAAATCGTTACCCGGGCACAGTGTCCTATTGGCTGAGGAGATGGGCACAGCGGCAGAGATAAAAAACCAAGCCAAAAAATTGGTGGCCAACGTCCTGGAAGATGCCCGACTGGGGCGGCAGGTTTCCATCAGACCCATCCAGGCGGTCAGCACACAAATGATGGAATCCTTACTGAAAAACGATGATGCCTTGCTGAACCTCAGCCTGATCAAATGTCGTGACGATTACCTGTTTCAGCATTCCGTCAATGTCGGGGTTTTCATCATGGCCGTAACCCGATCCCTGGGCTTCGATGATGCCGGGGTCATCGCCGCCGGCGTTGGTGGCATGATGCATGATATCGGCATGGTCAGAGTCCCGGAAACTATTTATCACAAACCCGGCAAGTTGAGCGATGCGGAACTGCGCCAGGTACAAAAACATGTGGAATTGGGTTATCGCTTGTTGGTACGTACCCCTGGCGTACCGGAAATCGCATTGGTAATTGCCGGAACCCATCATGGTCGTCAGGATGGAACGGGTTATGTGGTTGCCCCGGTTATGGATAAACACGTCGAACTGCAACATTTATCAGCCATCATCGATATGTACGATGCCATGACGTCCCCCAGGCCCTATCGTCGAGCCTGGTCGGCAACCAATGCCTTGCGGAAAATTCATGAAATGTCCATCAAGCAGCGCTTGAATGCCAAGCTGGTCCATACCTTCATTCATCATATCGGCATTTATCCGTTGGGCTCATTGGTGCGATTGGAAAACCAACTCCTGGGAGTCGTCATTCAAACCAACCGTGCCCATTTGCTTTATCCCACAGTGCGTTTAATCATCGATGGGCACACAGGCAAAAAAATTGATCCCCGGGATGTCGATCTGATGGCGTGGAAGGACAAACAGCAGGGCTACACCGTTGTCGCCAGTGAACACCCGGAAGATTGGGGAATTGACCCGAAAACCTTTCTACCCAATGGCAATCTATACTCTTGACTCTTGAAAAGTCAGGGCGCGGAAAACTGGAGAGTAACGGTGGTTCCCGTCTCCTCCGAACTGGTCATGGTTATGGAGCCCCCCATGGTTTCAGCGATCAGCTTGGCGGAATAAGTCCCAAGTCCGGTACCAAATTTTTTTCCAGACGTGACAAACTTTTCAAAAAACCGATCCCTGATACCCGGATCCACTGCGGTTTGGTTGTGGATGTCTATTTGTCTTTTTGACCCGGCCCTGGTCAGGGACAGGGTCACGCATTGCCCCAACTGCGAGGCTTCAACGGCGTTTTTGATCAGGTTGGCAAACATGGAATAAGCCAGCAATTCTTCACCCAGAAAAAAAAATCGATCCCCCTTCTGCACGTTTCGGCCATCCAGTTGAACAACCATGACAATTTGAAATCGTTCAATACTTTGGGTAAGGTCCCTAAAAATTTTATGGATGAGCGGAATGGCATCGATGGATTCGGCTCGCAAGTTGTAGATACCCTGTTCCATTTGAAAAAGGTACAAGGATAGGTTGACCATATGTAAGGCACGATATCCGCTATCGAGGATAATTTTCAAACCATTGCGAATTTCTTCATCCAGATCGGGATGTTCCAGTAGCATGTCGGCAAAGCTGACAATCCCGGCCAAAGGTGTTTTTAAATCGTGGCGCGTAATGTGTTCCACCGAAACACGCAAACGGTCGGCTGCCAACAATTCCTCGTGCTGCCTGGCCAATATCCGGGCATCCTCCTCCGCCTTGATTTTAGCCTGCTGTAACTGCTCTTCCTGCTGGAATCGGATGATGGCACTGGACAGGGTGCTGGAAATGGCCCGTAAAAAGGTGAGTTCCTGATCGTTGAATTGATAATCGGGCAATGGGGAAAGATGCAACACCCCCAGCAATCGATCCTCCGTCTGCAGGGGGATGGCACAATCCCCGTGATGGGCCAAACCCGGGGGACGGTTGGCATGATGCGAGTCGAAATCATCCGACAAAACCATTTGCCGGGTTTGTACCGCCTGACCACACAAACAATGGCCGCGATCCACAGTACGACACATCGCCTGATGTTCTGGTGCCATGTTAACCTGGGCGCTCAGGCGCAATTGGCTCCCATGCTCATCCCACAAAAATATGGCCCCTCTGTTTGAAACCGGCAACCAGGGAGCCGCCGTCAGGACAAAGATAACCTCATCCAGGTATTCCACCAACGTCAGGGGTTCCAACGACAATTGCAACAACCTGTTGATGATCACATTGACCTGCTGCACGGTCATTGTGGCATCGGGGTGTCGATTGGTATCGGGCACTGGATCGCTGGATGGTATCATGAAGTGGTCTGGAATGGATTATTAATCATCCCCCAAGTCCCTATTGTGAATGTTTTTTCCAATTTGTTCCAGTAAAAAATCAATCGACGGGAGCAACGATTCATAACCCGAATCCCCGCCCTCCACAATCGTGGCCAACATCATCAACCGGCAATTTCCACCCGATTGCGACCGCCTGTTTTCGCCTGGTATAAGGCTTTATCAGCGCGTTCAGTCAGGGTGCGAATGGTGTCCTCCCTGCGCGCCTGAGTCACCCCGAAACTACAGGTGACATGGCCCACCTTGGCAAATGATTCGTCAGCGATCAGGCGCCGCAGTTTTTCCGCCAACAACCCGGTGGCACGGGCATCGTTCAGGGGGGAAACGATCATGAATTCCTCTCCCCCCCAACGGGCGACGACATCTTCGATACGGACGTTTTCCCTCAATAATTTAGCAAATTTTTTCAAAACATCGTCGCCAATCTGATGGCCGTGGGTATCGTTGACCTGTTTGAAATGGTCAATGTCACAGAGGATGATGGAGACAGGGAGGTTGTGCCGCCGCGCACGATGCAGCTCCGCTTCCAGGACACCTTGCAACCTGGCGCGGTTACACATCCCCGTTAAACCATCGGTATAGGCTTGGGTTTCCAGTTGCCGTTTTTCGTTTTCGATATTGGTTATATCGATAAACGAAAAAAGATGCCGATTCTGTTCGGGCAAGGAATTCGTTTTCAGGGCAAACGGCACCAATTTGACCGATTTATTTGTTTTAAGATAGACGACTGAATATTTTTCCGGGGCTGCCAGAAGTGCCTCCAGCCAATGGCCACCTTCGTTGATAATGGAACCGTGAGTACTGAAGACAAGGTCTTCATTGTCCACCACCATTTTCTTGAAATCATCCAGCGAGGAAATTCCCAAAAAATTGAGGAAGGCTTGATTGACGTATTCCACTTCGCCGCCAGTAACAACCATGAGAAGGTTGGGTTGGGCATCCAGTAGGAAACGAACATAATGGTTGGCTTCCTCCTGCTGGCGTTTGCTCAATAACAATTGCGCACATTTTTCGACAGCTTCTATCAAAAAACGCGGATTGGTGGGTTTTAGAACGTACCGATCAATGCCAAGATCGATGGATCGAATGAAATAGTCGTCATCGTTGTGCGCGGTCATCACCACGATTGGGATATCGCGATCTTTTTCGCGAATGGCTTTGGCCATTTGCAAGCCATCCATTTCCGGCATCATGATATCGGTGACGATGATATCCGGATGATTGACCATAAATTTGTTCAGTCCATCACGCCCGTTTTCCGCTGTTATGAGCCGGGGGACACGTCGTGACAAAAACCGCACCATCTGCAGGCGAATGTCCGGGTCATCCTCGACGTAGAGAAGGGCAATCGTGGACAAAAAATCCTGGATGGGGGGCATGGGTCAGGCTCGCCTCATGGTAAAGCCGTTGGGAAACGTAGCACCAATCGGTCAACGCTATTCCCCTGAAGAAGGAAACTCAAGGAAAATTGAAGGAATAAGGGCTTGGCATGGACAGAACGCTCTTTTACACTTTTTGCCGCAAAAAATCGGCCATTGCTTTATCTGTCTGAAGGATATGGTGGACCAACCACCTCTTTAAAAAGTCCATCACATCTTGGGTGAGTTCCTGCTCAGCAGCGAGAAATTTGGTTTGTAATTCAGTGGCTTGTTGAATGAGGGCACCATGTTCCTTTTTATGCGCCACATAATCAGGATAACGAAAGGTCTGCATCAACCGTTCTTCATGCCTGAAATGCCAAGCTGTATAACTCAGAAGGTCATTCAATACCTTTCCTACAACCTCATGGGTATCCTGTTCGGAAATGCTCGTATTCAATGCGTTGAGCATGCCCACCAATTTTTGATGATCCTCATCTACTTCCTGATATCCAATCACAAAAGAATCATTCCATTGAACTAATTCCACGGTATATTCCCCTTGTCCCGTATCTTTATCGCCCTTATCTAAGGTGGCCTTGATCATCGTTTCGTCCGTGCCGACTCATTCTGGATTCCCGCTTTCGCGGGAATGACGAAAAAATCTCCTGAGATTGCAGTCGTTTGTCATTCCCGCGAAAGCGGGAATCCAGAGGACCTTCCTACCTTCCCTGACTTTCTGGATTCCCGCCTTCGCGGGAATGACGCGGGAAAACTACACATCCCGCGCTGGTTGCGGTTTAAGGTGAAACGCCCCTGAAACCGAGAACTGTAACGTCATCACGCCGCGACTGTTCCCCTTGATGTTCCAAGAGGGCTTGTTTGATATGATCGCCATGGTCCCGGATTGGCGTTGAATACAAGGATTGAACCAATTCCATGAAACGGCGCTTGCCAAAACCACAACGCGACTTGGAACCCACTTGATCGATCAGTCCATCTGAAGTCATATAGTAACACCAGTCTGGACGCAATTCCAAATGATGGGTGGTGAAGCGGACATTACGCTGGATTCCGCGATAGCCGATCCCCGATTTATCGCCCTTGATCTCCCTGATGCTGGTGCCGTCAGCGACAAACAAGGAAAATCTCGCGCCGCTGAAAGTCACCGTATGCTGATCAAAATTTAAAAAGCAGGCTCCCAATTCCAAGCCATCATTGGAATCCCCCCCTTTCTGGTCCTGTCCCATGGAAACCTGGATCAATTGGTGAATGCGTTGCAGCAGGATGGCGGTGTCGCCCGGTGGAGACTCCAACAAAGCCTGGTCCAGGGCACCATTGGCGATCAGGGTCATAAACGCCCCGGGCACCCCATGTCCCGTACAGTCTCCCAGCAACAACAAAGAACCGGAAACCCAGGGGCGATACCAATACATATCCCCCCCAACGATATCCCGAGGCTCCCAAATGACAAAATGTTCGGGAATTTCCGCTTGTAACAGCCAATCAGGAACCAGAATGGAATGCTGGATACGACTGGCATATTGGATACTACTGGAAATATGATTCAGTGCTTCTTTTAATTTTTCCTCTGCGACTTTTCGTTGGGTAATGTCTTCCTTGTTGGCCACATAGTGGACAATCCGGCCATTATCATCACAAATTGGGGAAATGGTTGTAGACTCCCAATACATATCTCCATTTTTCTTGCGATTCAACAATTCACCTTTCCATGAATGACCATTTTTAATGGACTCCCATAAGGAGTGAAAAATTTCTTTGGAAGTGTTTCCGGACTTTAAAATTCTGGGGTTCTGGCCAATTACTTCTTCTGTAGCATAGCCACTGATCCGGGTAAAAGCGGGATTGACATACTCAATATGGGCATCGGGATCTGTAATGACGATGGAGATCGGACTTTGCTCCACAACACTGGACAGGGTACGAATCTCCTGTTCCGCCTTTTTTCGTGCCGTAATATCGGTGCAGGTACTGACAAAGCCGCCCTCGGGCAACCCTCCTCCCTGAATCTCCAAGATGGTCCCATTGGGGCGAATACGCTCCAACTGATGATGAGAACTATCGGCGATTGTCGCTTTGAAGTGCTGATACATCGTGTCGGGATCACAAGGACCAAACTCACCCTGCTGTGCTTGAAAGCGGATAAGATCCAGAAAGGTACTGCCCGGATAGGTCAAAAAATCCGGTATTCCCATCATATCACGAAATTTATTATTACATAGAATCAACCGTAATTGGCTATCGTAAGCAATCAATCCTTGTTGCAAGTTGGCAATCACGATTTCCAAAAGCTCTGTTTTACTTGCCAATTCTTTTTGCACATACAAACGGGCAAGGGTCTCATTTTTCTTGGCGGAAAAATTTGTCAATGCAACAAACAAGGCTCCATACAATATAAAAGACAACAAGGAGAACAGTACAAATAGCTCAATCTTACGTCTTTGCGGCAACCAATTATCCGGATCCTCCAGCAACAGCAAGGTCCAAATCCCCAAGGGATCTTCCCAACTGATGGGGACTTTGGCCATTGCATACATTTTGCCCTGGAACCTGGCTTGATCGCCAATAATTTCCAGATCCAGTGGTAGCGGTGCCTGTGTGGTGAACAGATTACCAAATTGCTTGAACTGGTTGAGTTCCGCCTGTGTCGTTGGCGTAATGGCACGGGCAACACGGAATAAATAGTCCGGCACATTCGCGCCAAAGACCACCCCCTGAGGGGAAAGGAGTATTTTGTGT
The DNA here is from genome assembly GCA_002753515.1 of Magnetococcales bacterium. Taxonomy (GTDB): domain Bacteria; phylum Pseudomonadota; class Magnetococcia; order Magnetococcales; family UBA8363; genus UBA8363. The sequence continues at coordinate 42,006 of PEAK01000001.1, read as the reverse complement.
CCACTTTGGGTTTGTAACAAACGATCCAAGGCATCCGATTTGATACTGATTGCCAACACCCCGACAACTTCCGAATGATGGATATGTTGCGCATAAATTGGCGCTGCAAAATAAAAAGCCCTTTCCCCAGTTGTTGTGCCAACTGCGGGATAAACCAGGGAAGAACCTTTGATGGCTTGTTTAAAATAAGGGCGGAAACTGATATCTTTTCCGGTACCCGATGGTTTACCCGCTCCCGCCCAATAGGCGACCATGACCCCCTTGTTATTGGCAATAAGGGCATTGCCAGCATTGTATTCATGAACAATCGCCTGCAAAACTTCCAACGCCTCTGGCGCATCGGGATTTAATTCGCCTGAAGCAACTTTTTTTATCGCATCGTTCAGGAGTCCCGCCAGAATGGCACCACCCATCACCTGACTGTTAATCGTTTGATTATCAAAAGCAATCTTTTGCTGTCTCGCTGATTCCACAAAATCTTTAAATTCTTTGGCTTGAACAAATTCCTCATAAGCCGCGAGGGTTCCGGCCCCCGTAACAATGGCCAGGATGAATACGATCACCCATGACGATAACGATTTCGTTCTGGCACTCAAATTAAAGATTTTCATAAGCCCTGGCACGATGCCACCCGGTTATTCCACACAATCAATGCCTCCCCATGCACTTGGGTCATTGCGGTGGACTTTGCCAATCCTCATAACGCCCCTTGGCAACGGGCTGCGTCAATCGGCTCTTGGGAACGGCGAAATCGTGCACCGCATAAACGTGACCATCAAAGCGGACGATTTTGGCCGAAACGTAAACGAAATCCTGAACAACGGAATACGTCCCCACCAAAATGGCCTGGGCATTGTGTTGACGACTGATGGCAACCAAATCCCTGGATAGAGCCAATTCCCCTCCCGGTTGGGAACGGACGTACAGTTTTTCCCGCAATTTGAGTTCTATGAAGTTAAAACCTTTTTGTGTCAGGCGCGAGGCCATCTGCTCCGCGACCAATCGGCCGAAGGTTGACGTTTTTTCAATGTTATCCAGTTCAACAAAACTGGCAACCAGCAGGGATTGATCGGACCGCAATGGGTGCAAGTGTGGCTCCACGCTGCCATGGCCTAAATTATAAAAGAGCTGATCAGCCGCCGGATAGGTATAGTCGATAAGCGAAGGTTGGAGGAAATCGTAGGTACAACCGGCCAACAGCCATGAGACCACCAACATTGAGAATAATTTTTGCCACCCTGATGCTCGGAACAGTGTTTTCAACAGACGATCACGATCCATTTTACACATCCCCATGATTGGTGCCTGCGGAGGCTTTTATGCCATTTTTCCATCGTTTCCTCGGGAAGGGGAAACACGTCATGTTGACCCGATTGCTTGTCCTGACAAAAAAAATATCCAGGCCAGCATCGTCAACATTGCCTTTTCGCCTAGCCTACCCCGATTTTGCTTGAGACTCAATATCGTCCCGTAACAGATGCCATTTCCCACAACAAAATAATTTATTGAAAGTTAAATTTTGTCCCTATAAAAATTTCCCCGGCAACTGCGGAACTGTTTCACCTTCCCATCGTCCCCCGGTCGATGTTAAAGTTAACGTGTTTTACAACGTACTGAAAATAAAGTATTTTTTATAAGTTCTTGTTTTGCTGGAGGTTACGGCACATGGCCGTCAGTGCCCCGAAATCAATGCCCCTGAATCTGGAAGAAATCCAATTGCAACCTGCTTCCTTGGATATTTGGGACCATAAATATCGACTCAAAACACATGACGGTCGACCATTGGACCTGACCCTTGCGGATACCTACCAAAGGGTGGCGCGGGCATTGGCCGATTGCGAAGATCCCGCTGTTCGCGATCATTGGTATGACAAATTTTTCTGGGCGTTGCAAAATGGTGCCATCCCCGCCGGTAGAATCATCTCCAATGCCGGGGCACAGGCATCCAAACCCGCAACCTCGACCATCAATTGTACCGTCTCCGGCATTGTTGAAGATTCCATGATCGGGATTCTCGACAAAGTCCGAGAGGCGGGTCTCACTCTGAAGGCGGGCTGTGGCATCGGCTATGAGTTTTCCACATTGCGTCCGCGAGGTGCCTTTGTAGCCGGAGCGGGGGCCAGCACATCCGGTCCCCTCTCCTTCATGGATATTTTTGACGCCATGTGTCGCACCGTTTCTTCAGCGGGTGGACGCCGTGGTGCGCAAATGGCCACTTTTGACATTGCTCACCCCGATATTCGCGACTTCATCCGCGCCAAAAGGGAAGACGGTCGCCTGCGCCAATTCAACCTGTCGTGTCTGATTACCGACGATTTTGTGCAAGCCGTCAAAAATAACGATGACTGGGATCTGGTATTTCCCGCCAATGCCAGGGAAGTCGCGGATCCAGAGATTCGCACCCTTTATCGTCCCTGGCCGATACGAACCGGGTATCACACCAACGATCGCGGCGAAGTCGCGTGTCGGATTTACGCAACGATTCCGGCGCGACGCTTGTGGGATCTCATCATGCGATCCACCTACGATTTTGCGGAACCCGGCTTTATACTCATTGATAAAGTCAATGAAATGAATAACAACTGGTTTTGCGAAACGATTCGCTCCACCAATCCCTGCGGTGAACAGCCCCTTCCCCCCTATGGGGCCTGTCTGCTGGGGTCGGTCAACCTGACCATGTTCGTCAAAAATCCCTTTACCAGCAACGCAAGCTTCGACTTTCCCAAATTTCGCGATGTGGTTGCCGTTTTCACCCGCATGATGGATAACGTGGTGGCGATTCATGGCCTGCCCCTGAGCCAGCAAGGGGAGGAATTGCTCAGGAAGCGTCGGCATGGCATGGGATTTTTGGGGCTTGGTTCCAGCATGGTCATGCTGGGAATGACCTATGGTGATGACGAATCCGTCCGCTTTACCGAAGATGTGGCCCGGGAGCTGGCGGTCACCGGTTGGCAGGTGGGTGTGGAGTTGGCCAAGGAAAAAGGGCCGGCACCCATTATGGAAGAGTTGTTTGAAGTCACCCCGGCCATGCTGGCCCTGCGACCGCAAATGGGTACTGATGGTCACGCCGCGGGCGACAAACTGCCGGGAAAGGTACTATTGGCCCATTACAGCCACTATTTACAACAATTTCCGGAAAAACTGCGGCAAAAAATTGCCGAATCGGGATGCCGGTTCACGCATCATTCCTCCATCGCCCCCACCGGAACCATATCCCTTTCCTTGGCCAACAATGCCTCCAATGGCATCGAACCCAGTTTTTCCCATAAATACAGCCGCAACATCATTCGCCAAGGGAGGAAAACCAAGGAAAAAGTCGATGTCCTGTCCCACGAATTGTATTGTTATCGTGCATTGATCAATCCCGATGCCGATCCCAACGCCATGGAAACAGAAAATCGCCTTCCCAGACAGTTCATCGACACCAGTGCCATTGCGCCCGAAGCACACATCAACATTCAGGCCGCCGCACAAAAATGGATTGATTCCTCCATCTCCAAAACCATCAATGTGGCAAGCGATTTCCCTTTTGAAAAATTCAAGGAAATCTATCTGTATGCTTATGAGAAGGGCTTGAAAGGGTGTACGACCTTTCGTTTCAACCCAGCGGCTTTCCAAGGCGTATTGGTCAAACAGGAGGACTTGGCAACCACGCTGTATCGTTTTGTTCTGGACGATGGCGAAGTCATCGAATGCAAGGGAAATGAGGATATTGAATATGACGGTGAAATTCATACTGCCGCTAATCTGTACGACGCCCTTAAAGAAGGGTACTACGGAAAGTTATAGTTCATTCAGCAGAGGGGAGTGTTGAAGGCTGTGAAAATTGACAAGAAAATCGTAGGTTTTGATGTCGTGTCGCAAAATACCGAAACCAAACGGGAATCGATAGCGCAAAAAACGGAAATCGCGGAAAACAGCGCGGATATCATCCTGATGCAACCGGTGCTGAAGCGGCCGACCGAATTGGAGGGGTCCACCTATCGCATACGCACCCCCCTTTCCGAACACGCATTGTATGTCACCATCAATGATATCATGGTGAATGGCAAACAACGTCCGTATGAGATTTTCATCAATTCAAAAAATATGGATAATTTCTCATGGATTGTTGCCTTGACGCGAATTTTATCAGCCGTATTCCGGCATGGGGGGGATCCGACATTTCTCGTCGAAGAATTACGTTCGGTATTTGACCCCCGGGGTGGCTATTTCAAGCCTGGTGGCAAGTACATGCCCAGCCTGGTTGCGGAGATTGGCGAATGCATTGAAAACCACCTGATAAAAATTGGCATTGTTCAACCTCCAGAGATTCCCCAGGAATTGACTGACAAGCGCGAAAAGGCCCAGTCCATAGGTATTGCCGGTGCCAATCAATGCCCCAAATGCAACCAGATGTCCGTTGTGCGTTTGGATGGATGTGATACCTGTCTGGAGTGTGGGTATTCCAAGTGCGGTTAAACCGCAACCAACGCGGGATACGTAGTTTTCCTGCGCCATCCCATTGTTTCCCAGCCGGACTCCCCTCGCCTGCCGGTCGACTGTCAAGACTTAAACCGCAACCAACACGAGAAACGTAGTTTTCCAGTGTCATTCCCGCGAAAGCGGGAATCCAGAAAGTCAGGGGAGGTAGGAAGGTCCTCTGGATCCCCGCTTTCGCGAGGATGACAATAACTACACATCCCAAGATAGCTGCGGTTTAGGAGTGTCCGGCCACTTCTTCCAACAATGCGGCCAAAGCCCGTGCCCCTTCAAAGCGGGAGTATTTTCTGACCCGCTCTTCTGAGGTTTTGTTTGGCTGGTTGCGCAGTACTTCTTGTAAGAAGGGGATCAAAGCTGCTGCAATGGCTTGGCGATCCTCGATGGAGGCGCAGTGGGAAACGCCACAGTCGTCCAATATTTTCCTGGAATCCCCCGATTGTCCCACCAGTGCGAACACGGGCCGCCCGGAACGCAAATATTCAAACAATTTGGCCGGGATCAACCGGTCAAAGGCCTCTCCCTGAAACAACAGCAAACCATCCATGCCCACCATTTCCAGCAAGCTGTCGCGGTACGGTACGGTGGGTAAGAGAACCACGCTCCCTTGCAATTGCCGCTCCTGAATCATGGCCTGGATCTGGGCATCATGACCCGAAGCACGCAACATCACCTTGAGTTTGATTCCCGGACCATCCGGGCTGTCCGGGGGGGATAGAAAACCCTGTTTTTGAAGATCGATCAGGGCATCCAGGAAAGCCGCCGGGTTTCTCTCTTCCGGTCCCAGGTACAAGGTACCCGAATGCAGCAGGGAAATCGTACGATTCTTCGGCCCGGGTTTTGCCGCCAGTGCCTGAACGATAGCGGGATCGTTAAAAACTTCTTCGTCATAGCCATTGGCAATGACAAGCCATTTGTTGGCGACAATATCGGGATATCTTTGGCTCAAGAGTTCTTTAAGTCCCGCTGTCGTCACCACAATGCGATGGCACCGTTTGAGAACCCGGGCCTCAAGCCTGACAAACAATTTACGGAGGCTGGGGTCCAGTGGATGGCGGCCCAGGACCATGGGATCCCGCAAATCCACGATCCAGGGACGACCCGACCAGCGGGACAGGAGCCAGCCGATCAGCAAGGACGTGGCAATGGGATAGGTACTCCAAATTATTTTTGGTTTATGCTTCCAGATCAACCACAATCCAACCGGCAGTGCCGTCACCAGCCATGTCACCCAACGATCGGGCAGGGCGAGCAATCTGGTATAGCGTCCCTTGAAAGACAAGTGTCTGGCGGTATCCAGGGCCAAGGGACGGGCGACGGTCACCCCGGGCAAATCTTCAGCCCAAACCTTGCTGTCCTGTTCGTAGGCCATGGGATGGACGGTCAAGATCAGTGGTCGCCAGTTCAACTGGGGCAAATACCTGGCAAATCCCACAATCCTCTGGGTACCACTGGCTTGTGCCGGTGGGTAGTGGTAGGCGACCATCAGTACGGAACGTGGCATGGCCGCTTGACCCGATGGGCTTTCCCGACAGGAGCTATCCTTGTTATCCAACCACGGCCCCCATCTGGAAAATGGGCATGTACATGGCCACCACCAGACCACCGATCAACACGCCAAGGATAACCAAAATCAAAGGTTCCAACAGGGCTGTCAGGTTATCCACGGCCCGATCCACCTCAGCTTCGTAAAAATCGGCAATTTTACTCAGCATGATTTCCAGGTTGCCCGTTGATTCCCCGATATTGATCATCTGCACCACCATGGCGGGGAAAATATCGCTTTGGCTCAGGGGTTCGGTAAGGGACAAACCTTGTGAAATGGAGGCTTTGGATTTGGCGATCACCTCTTCGACGACTTTATTGCCGGCTGTTTTGGCAACATTATCCAAACTTTCCAATATGGGGGTACCGGCAGCGATCATGGTGCCGAATGTTCGGGCGAATCTGGCTATGGCCGACTTGCGCAGGATCATGCCGAATACAGGTAATTTAAGGGACAATTTATCCGCCTGGTAATGAAACGCCGCACTGTTTTTATACATGTATTTAAACGAGTGGATAGCCGCGCCAATGAGAAACACCAAGATATACCAATTTCTTTGCGTCCATTCCGACATGGCGATGACGATACGTGTTGGTGCCGGTAGCTGCGCCCCGAAATCTTTAAACAATGCGGCAAACGTGGGGACCACGAACACCATCAGCACCCCGGTTATGATAAAGGCGATGGAAATCACGGCGATGGGATAGGTCATGGCCGACTTGACCTTGGCCTTGAGCATCGCCGCCTTTTCCTTGTACACCGACAGTCTATCCAATACCGCTTCCAAGATGCCCGATTGTTCGCCGGCCGACACCAAATTGACAAACAATTCATCAAACATTTTAGGTTCTTTGAGAAGGGCCTCGGTCAGTGAGGTTCCCGATTCGATATCTTTTTTGACCCGGGTGGTAATTTCTCGGACGGTCACGTTTTCCGCGCCCCGGGATGAAAGATCAAAGCAGGTCACCAGGGGCAAACCCGCGCCAACCATGGTCGCCAATTGCCGGGTAAAGATAACGATCTCCATTTCGGTAACCTTTGGCTCGCCAAACAAGGGCTTTTTTTTGACCACTTTTTTGACCGTAATGCCAATAAGCCCTTTTTTGCGGAGATTTGCAGATACTTCGCCGGTATCCTCCGCTTCCATTTCGCCGGTTTTTCTTTCACCCGATTTTGTTTTGGCTTCCCACTTGTAGAGATCCATGGCCAACCTCCCAACCCGTGCCCAAACGAACGACTGCCCCGCAACCCGATCATCCCTAACGCGCCTGTTAAACCGTAGCCATCTTGGAATGTGTAGTTATTGTCATCCCCGCGAAAGCGGGGATCCAGAGGGCATTTCTACTTCCCCTGACTTTCTGGATTCCCGCTTTCGCGGGAATGACACTGGAAAGCTACGTTTCCCGTGTTGGTTGCGGTTTACCTACTTGTACACCATTTTTATTATTTTTGCCCCTCTCCCATGGTCACCGCACCTCGAATTTCACAAACCTATAGCCCGCATGCATCCCGAAACTTGGAGTGAACACCGGGAAAATGTTTTTTTTTGCCAGTCTGTGAGCTGCAGCTCTTGACCTGGGCACCATTTTTTTTTACCTTGATTGGCTCACTCAATCCAGCGTCACGATTGGTTTGGGATCTTTTCCTTTGGATTTCTCTATTTATCAGGCAATAAAATGAAGAGAACTTTTCAGCCCAGTGTCCTTCGTCGTAAAAGAACCCATGGCTTTCGCACAAAAATGTCCACCCGCTCTGGTCGCCAGGTTCTCAGCCGCAGACGCTTCAAGGGGCGCAAAAGATTGGTCAATTCCTGATACCCGTGCCTTTCCAATGACTTGACTAAAGAAACCAAACCTTTCGGATTTCCGCCGACGGCCCGGTTGCATTGCAGTCGCGAGTTCAAGCATGCAACCGACCAGGGTAAAAAGATTCACACCCCCTTGTTCCTGGCCTTTCTCTGCAAAAACGGCCTGGATTGTTCCAGACTCGGGGTGACCGTCAGCAAAAAAGTTGGCCAAGCCGTCACCAGAAATCGAATCAAGCGCTGGTTGCGGGATTATTTCCGCCACCGGCAAGCCAGGATGGCCGAACATTGGGACGTTGTCATCATAGCACGAATCAAAGCCAATGCGGCATCTCGTGGTGAGTTTGACCGTGCCCTTGATTCTGTTTTCCGCTCCTTGTTGTCGTCGCGCAGGTAGTGGTTGTGCCCTTACAGTGGACCGGAACTCCCGTGAAAAGCATTTGCATCGGACTCATCAGGTTTTACCAATTGTTCCTTTCGCCGATTTTGCCGAGGTCGTGCCGGTTTTGGCCAACCTGTTCAGAATATGCCCTTGAATCCATCTCCAGGTATGGTATTTTGCGCGGCGGATGGCTATCCTTGAAAAGAATTGGTCGATGCCATCCTTTCCATCCCGGCGGATTGGATCCCGTACCCTAACCCTTTGAAGCGCAGGTCTCCTATGGACCAGAGAACCCTCCTGGCCATCATACTGTCACTATTGTTGGTGGTTGGCTATCAGTCGGTTATGGAAATTTATTTTCCACCCCCAGAGGGGGCGGTTATCCAAGCCGTCGAAGGTGAGGCCCCTTCAACCGTCAGCCCGGATCGGGACAAAGAAAAAAATCTCAAACCCCCGGCCCAATCCGCCAACTCCGCTGGCGATGTTGCCGTTGCCAAATCGCAAGCCCCCCTGCCTGCGGCCACTCCCAGTCCGCTGGATAGTGCCAATGATCCTTTTGCACCGTTCAAATCCGATTTGATCGAGGGTCACGTTTCCCTCAAAGGGGCCACGTTTTCTGATCTTAAATTTTTAAAGCATGTGACCCAACTGCCCCCAAACAGCCAACCCATCCATTATCTCACGCGGCACGGAGCGGAATTTTTCTTTAACGAATCGGGATTTTTGGCCAATCAGATCAAAATTCCCGATCGCAATACCGTTTGGAGTCTGGCCAAACCGGATAAAGATGCGCAGGCCAACGCCATCCACCTTTTCTGGGACAACGGACAGGGAATGGTTTTTGAAAAATTCATCACCCTGGATGCATCAACGTATCTGTTCACTGTCGAAGACCGTGTTACCAACAACACCGATGCCGCAGTTGAATTGCATCATTATTCGCATTTCGTCCGTGTCGAACCGGCACCAGAGTCCAGCAGCAATGCCGCCCCAACTGATTTTCAGGGACCCATGGGATTCCTGGACGGGAAACGGGTCCAACACCCATACGAAGATTTACGTAAACACGACGTCCACGACACTGCCGCCAAGGGGTGGGCCGGGTTCTCCGACAAATATTTTTTAGCCGCCCTGATCACCACCGATACAAACAAAAAACGCTTTTATTTTGATTTTGATAATCCTGCACACCGTGTCGGCAATGTCTCAGACAAACAAACCATTGCGCCAAAATCCCAATTCACCCGCTCCATGCTGTTGTACATCGGACCTAAAGAAATTAAGGTTTTAGAGCATGTCGGACACGATTTGGAACGCTCCATCGATTACGGCTGGTTCCATTTCCTGGCGGTCCCTCTGGTCGAACTTTTGCTGATTTTCTATGGCTTTTTACACAATTTTGGCTTGGCCATCATCTTTTTGACCCTGGTCATCAAGGCGCTCTTTTACCCGCTGGCCAATAAAAGCTATCGTTCCATGAACGAAATGAAAAAATTGCAACCCAAGGTTGAGGAGTTACGCAAGCTCTACGCGGACGATAAACAACGCTTGAATGAAGCGATGATGAAATTGTATCAGGACAACAAGGTCAATCCCTTGGGGGGATGCCTGCCCATTGTCGTGCAAATTCCAGTATTTTTTGCTTTGTACAAGGTTTTGTTCTTATCGATCGAGATGCGGCACGCACCGCTTTTTCTGTGGATACAAGACCTGTCCGAAAAAGATCCCTACTATGTTCTACCCATTTTGATGGGTATATCGATGTTTGTTCAGTCCAAGCTCAACCCGGCACCAGCCGATCCGATCCAAGCCAAGGTCATGACCTACCTGCCTCTCGTCTTTACCTTCCTTTTCCTGACGTTTCCTTCGGGATTGGTACTCTACTGGCTGGTCAATAATATTCTCTCCATTATCCAGCAAAGCTATATAGTCAAAAAATACTAATCCCCAAGATGGGTCAAGGTGATCCATAACTTGGAGACGTAGACCAGAAAAGAGACCAACAGCAGGATAATCAATACGCCAAGTACCGCTGGAAGCGCCCGAGTCAGTTTGCGTCGCAAGCGTTTTTTCTCTTCATCAGACATGATGAGCCAAGTCAAGGTCCAACTCCCCCCATTGCTCTGCCAGATTCAGGGCAAAACCATGATAAATCAATAATTAGGCCCATTACTAAAAAAAAGGAGCGCACGATGTGCGCTCCTTTTTTACTTTGAACAACAAACTTACTTGGTGGTAAACGTACCAGTAACCCGGGTAAAGTTCGAAGGATTGCTGTTGGCATCAATACCGGTAAGAGTGGGACCGGTGAATTCAACGGAATAGTAGAAGCTTCCCGCTGTTGTTGTACTCTTCAAGAGTTGCGCCATAACGCCATTTCCGTTCGTGGACGCCGTATTGAACAAATTGGCAATCCGCAACTTAAGTGTCGTTGCTTGGCTTCCTTGACTGGCGCCAGAACCCGAAGAAGTAACCACCAGGGTACCCACACCTTGCTGCGTCAGCGTTGCCGACGCAGGCGAAGTGGCCGCCTTGGTGTAGTAACTTACTGATGCCGATGACGCATCATTCAAGGTCAATGACGTACCATTACTGGTATAGGGAAGGCTAAACGATGCCGAGATCATTCTCTCCCCGGCTGACCTGACAGAATCATTGCCATCCAAGAGCATCATGTTGATTCCAAGCGTGCCGCTTCCCGAAGGCATATTGGTCAATTGGAAATTCAACACCGGCGGAGTCGCCGTCGCTGATGTGGCACTGCTTTCCAACAATTTCAAGTTGGAGGCACTGACCGTTGTCGTGGAAGAAAGCGACACGTTTAAGGTGGTACCAGAGACGGCAGGCGTCATCGGAGTCAAAGTCGTTGCCGAATTGTTTGGATAGTCTGTGAGTGTGATCGCACTCAAAGGCACCCAGAAAGCTGCAGATGATGGCGTTGGTGCTGCCGAGGCAGAAGCAGAAGCCGAGGCAGAAGCGGAAGCCGAGGCAGAAGCGGAAGCCGAGGCAGAAGCGGAAGCCGAGGCAGAAGCGGAAGCCGAGGCAGAAGCGGAAGCCGAGGCAGAAGCGGAACCAGAGGTTGTGATCACTGGTGGCGTTGTTGCAGTCGTGGCAGCCTGTTTAATGGAATCAACCGTGGCCGTTTTATCAGCATTCAAGATTGCCACATTTTGTTGAATGCCAGAGGTCGCTTTTTGCACTGCCTGTAAGACCGCAGCATTATTTGTCCCACCTGCCGAAGCGGCCGAGGCGATAGCTGTCATGGAACTCGACGCTGCGGCAGCGGCATCAGTTAAACTGCCACCCTTTTGCAAGACCGCATTCATCATATCGGCGAGGGCTTTGGCGATGTTTTGCACAGCCGCACCCGAATTCAAGTTACTATTGGTACCCACACCGTTTTGCACTTGCGTCAGGGCACCACTCATGGCATCGCCTTGCAGACCGGCCTGTGCCAAGCCTTTGGTAACATCTCCCAAGGAGACCCCTTTGGCCTCCATGGATTGGAACTGAGCCACCATGGTGGTTTGGTTGGTATTCGCCGAAGTGACAGCGCTTTGCTTCAGGGTCGCCAAAGTCGTACTGTCGATCGTCCCCGTCAGTGTTGCGGATTTCTTCAGGTCCGTGGTAGCCCCGGAAGCAACGCTACTCGCCAACACCTGCAAGTTACTACCCTTGTAATTCGTATTTTGTCCCACCGTTTGGATCAATGCCACACCCACCGTGTTGGCCAAGTTGCTGGCAACGTTCAACGCCGCTGTGGGAGGAGCGGAACCGGTCAAATCCAAACTTTTGACTTCCTGCAGCACTTGCCCCGCCATGGCTTGAAACATGGCGGCCTGCTTATCGGTAGAGAGTGTTGATGCGTTTGTCGACATGGCAGCGGCATTGGTGGCAACCAGAGTGGCCATATTCGTCAACGTATTGGTCGCCGCAGCGGCCAGGGATCCCGCCGTCAAATCATAATTTTTCAAGGTTGATGTGGCTTGGGTCACCAGAGCGTTGGCCATGGAGTTGACCACGCTCTTGTCCAACGAGCTGACATTTTGGTTCGCCGCCATGTTGACGAGTGCTGGAGCCAAGGCAGCCACAGTATTATTGGCCGTATTGGTCAGTTTGGTCAAAGTAGCCGCTGACAGCGAGGTTGGGGCTATAGCCAAGTCGGTCAGATACCCGGACAAGGTACTGGCGACACCCGCCCCCAAATTGGCAGCGATCACCAATTTATCCTTGCTGCCCAGGCTGCTGCTTGAGGCAACGGTCGTTTGCAACTGGGTGGCAATTGCCGAAGAGACCAGTGAACCAAAGTTGGTCACCTGATTCTTCAGAGTCGAGGTATCCACCCCGGAAGAGGTCAGGTCCACCGCAGCGTTGGTGCTAACAAAACTGGCCATCTGGTCACGCGTTGCCGTCATGACAAGACCCAGATTGCTTCCCGTTCCCTGGGCATTACCGATAGCGATCAGGGGCGCTTGCACAATGGCCAAACTATTGGTGATCACGTTGGTCAGAGACGTCCCGGTACTGACCCCCTGTTTATCGACAATCTGAGCAACCGTAGCCGCTGCGGACTGAATGATGCTCTGTAAAGCAGTAGCCTTTTTGGTTGTGTCTGTAAGGGTCAAACCTGAATTGGCGCTGGTGTAGACGCTTGCGAGCGAAGAAGCGAAGGTTTGCGCGTTGGACAACAACGTTGTCACGTTAGCGGTCGAACTGACATCCTTTTGGATCAGTGTCGCAACATCGGTAGCGGCACGTCCCTGGGCGATCAATTCCCCGGTCATGCGGACCTGGAAAGCCGGGGAATTCATGAGGCTGTGCGTAACCGAAGGATCGGCGGTATCGGCAGCACTGGCCAGGATATCTTCGGGCTTGCGGCTGGGATCCAAACCAGCGATCGTATCGATCAGGGTATCCAAAAATCCACCCGCAGTCGGATTGGAGGCCGTCTTGGCGGGGAAGGTTTTGCTGGCAAACGAATCATAATCGACCGCAGGGCCAAAGGCGGTTTGCACCACCGTTTTAGCCGTTGTGGAAAAGGTAGTGACATTCACACTGGAGAGCGTACCGGTCGATCCCAGGACCGTCGAGTAGATAGCCTGGGTGATGGGATTGACGTTGGCCACCATGGTGCTACCGGTCTTGCTGGGAATGATGGAACGCAGAGTACCGGAACCCGAGCTCCGGGACACACTCAACATGGCCGGAAGTGTACACGTCGATGGGATTGTATAATTGGTGAACATACCGCTGGCATCGGTCGTCCCCACGGTTGCTGTCGTGCTGTTGGCACACGTGAGGGTCACCGCAGCGCTGGACATGGCCATACCGTCAGCAACAGTACCCGACAAGCCACCTGAAGACGCGGAACTCGTCACCCCGAGAGCGGTGTTGATGTTGCCCGAAAGGGTCGAAACCTTGGATGCGTCAGCAACGTTGGCGGCGTAGACGCTGTTAACAGCCACAGCGCCACGGGATCCAATCGCCTGGGTCGTGGAAATGTCCGCAGAAATACCCAAATCGGACAGGGAGGAAACACCCAGGAGTCCAATAGCCGCAGTTTTACTCGCCGCCCATTGCGTCACAACCGAAGCGCTCGGCTTGATGTTGGTCAGGGTGGTGGTGGCGGACGCATTGGCTCCCGCGACCGCAGTTTTAAGAGCGGTCAGGGCATTCGCCTGGTTTCCGTTCTGGTCGGTGATGTTCAAGCCGTTGGTGGAAAAGACTTCGTTAAGTACGAACAGTGCGTTCGACTGGGCGTAGGCACGAATGCTGTCGGTGGAGAAACCGGAGATGCCGGAGCTGACAGTGGTCGAGGCACCATTGGTCGTCGTCATTTTTCCGTCCAGGGAACCATCGGAGAGATCCTGACCCAGAGTCTTGTAAATGGCGTTGACGTTGGTGGCAGTGACGCCGCCCGCTGCTTTGGCGGTACGCCGAACCGTCTCGGCCAAGGCTTCACTGGCCTGGACAAAGGTGGCGGTGTTGGAGTTGCCCAACGATGCCGAAACCGGATTGAAGCTGGTGTTCGAGGTGCCATCGGTATTGGTGTCCGCACCAAAGCCGAAGCTGTTCACGGCCGTTGTAGCCGCAGAGGCGATGGAGCTGGCAGCGGTTGAAGAGGTCAACCCGGCATCGGACAGATTGGATTTGTCCTTGAGCAGAGCTTGATAAATCAGGGTGGAAAAGGGAGAAATATTGACTTTGGACTCGCTGGCACTCGCAACGATGGAGCGCATGGTGGCTTCTGACACTGTCACACCCGCAGCGGAATGCAGGGTATCGGTACCGCCACTCATTTCAAGCACCAAGGGGTAGGTACAAGAACCGCCGCTGACCGAGAATGAGGCATCGGAATTGGTGGTTGTAGACGCCGAGGAACATTGGGTACCGTTCGCGTTATACACCTTGATCGTACCACCCTTGACCGGCCCGTCCACAGCCAAACCACCAGCCCCGGAGCTGGAACTGCTGCCGCCGCCACCGCCGCAGGCGGCGATACCAATGGTGAACAGGGCTGATAAAGCCAGAATACTCGTATTTTTAATCATAATGATTTTTCCCCAGTGCTGATACTCAGTTTAAAAGTGAAAAATACCAAATCCCCGAACAACACTTTCGGGAGTGGCTCCCACCAGCCCCCCCCCCCTCCCCTTAGGAACTGGCCCCACACACGCCCAGCCATACCACCAAACAAACCACAACGCTAAAGAGCGTTACACTAAAAGATTATAACAAAGTGTCACTTGACAAAGGGAGGAGATGAAAGAAACAGACACCATTCTGGGGGGGGATCCTATCTCATGCTCCAACACTCTGTCCAGAGTTTTTTTAAACCGTCCACTTGAAAACGTTTCGTTCACCCTATAAGCACCCCCCCCGAGCAACCTATTTGGACCCTGCGATTTTGAATAGGCCCAATACAATATAGAGTGATACTTGCAATAATCGCACAGATTCTTTAACATAAATTGGGCTGAAGCAGCCTGAGCAGTCAACCTTATGGAGTACGGTCACGAAGTGGTTTCCCCTCAAGCAAAAACGCATGGCCCCATGCCGCATCGGCAAGGCGTTCGTCCTCGCGGCTCGATGAATCCGCCGGGGTCGTGAGGCACAGTCGCATGCATCCTCAATTCCAGTGGAAAACGTTGCTGCGGTTCCTTTGGCTCCTGCTGCCGGTTCTCGCGGGTTGCGCCACGGTACCCGCCAATATCGATCATGCCTGTCTCCTTCTGGATGGGCGCGATGATTGGTACAAAAGCTTGCGGACCTCGGAAAAAAAATGGGGGGTTCCCATGCATGTGCAACTGGCCATCATCCACCAGGAATCCGGTTTCAGGTCAGATGCCAAACCACCACGAACCAAATGGTTTGGTTTCATCCCCGGACCCCGGCCCTCCAGTGCCTTCGGCTATGCCCAGGCCCTGGATAATACATGGGAATGGTACAAAACAAAAACGAGAAATTCACGGGCTGATCGTGACGATTTCGGCGATGCGGTCGATTTCATCGGCTGGTATGTCGACACCAGCAATAAGACATTGGGTCTGTCAAAAGCAGATGCCAAGTCCCAGTACTTGGCCTACCACGAAGGTCACGGCGGATACAAAAATAAAAGCTTCTTGAAAAAACCATGGCTCATCCATGTCGCGGACAAAGTCGCCGCCAGAGCCGTGGATTATCGTGAGCAGCTTAAATTGTGCGCAAAGACACCGGACAAAGGAGCGACCCACTTCCTATTTTAGATGAAAGCCCGCCTGAATTGCTCCGCTTTTTGTTCACGACGATGCGCCATTTGATGCAACTGTTCCGATAATTCCAGCCGCGCTTGCTGCCGTGGAATCGCTTTTGGTACGGGGTTGGGCACGGGGTGTTCTTTTTCCCACTCCCCTTGCTCCACGGGCACCAAATAATCATCCCCCGCCGGCCTGGATCTTATCGGACTGTTTTCAGTGTTTCCCCCTTCATTGATATTGGCGGGACCGGGTTCGACATTTTTTTCTGGAAACCACGGCATAAACGACAGACCAGGGGCGAAAAAGCCCTTTTCCGGCCCGCGATCAGGAAAAGGGCTCCCCAATTGTGTTGGTGTTCCCTCGGGACGACTGGCGACAACCGCTGCCATGACGGGGGTGATGGAAGCCCCGGGGGCAAAATTATGGCCACCACGCTTAACAGCATTCAGCACCGGTGTTACAACGCCCCCTTCCTCCACCCCGGGGGAAGCATTCATGACCGCTGTCAAAATCGGATTGGTAGACGCTTCTAGGGCAACGGTACGCTCGTGCGAACGGATAACGGTTAAAATAGGCGTATTGGTGACTTCCACATCCATGCCCAAGAGTGCGACACTGCCACTGGGTGCCGGTGATGAGACAACTTCCACTGGACGTTGGCCGAGTTCCTGTGACCATGGCTTTTCCGCTATCTCCAGTGGCAAAAACTGGGAGGAAACCGTTGAAGATGGTTTAAAAAACCGGCCAAGATCGGGCGATTGCAACGATACGGGGGGAACGATCTCCACCACGGGGGGAACACTTTTCGCAATCGGTTTGGGTTCGAGGCGAATGATGAAATCGGTGGTTACAACAAATCCTCCGGCACTGTCATCGACATGGAAGCGAAAACCATCCGAGCTGGAAGCGCCATTGGTATTACGGTAGAGCAAACGACCCTGGGCGATATCTTCCTGGGTGAAATGCCCCCCCTTGGCCAACACCGTACCCGATAGCACGAGCTCCCCCTGGCCCGGGATCGTATCCAGGGAATAAATCAATTCCCTGTCGACATTGTCCTTATCCGTCACACGCAGATTTTCCTTGCCAATGGTCGCCGTCCCGCCCTGAATCAAGCCCAGGCCCGCATTGATCGCAATTTGCGGCTGATCGTTCGCCGGTTTTATGGTCACCGCCACCGTTGCCACATCAATGCGTCGATCACCCGCATTCAACGTGTAGGTGAATTGGTCGGAACCATAATAGTCCGGATCCGGCACATAAAGAAATATGTTCTCACCCGTATAAGCCACCGTGCCATGCTGACCTTGGGTAAAGGCAATAATGGTCAATTGAGATTGAATACCGCCAAGTGCTGAAGGATCACTGTCGTTCAGCAACACGTTCGCTGTACGCGCCGGCTCATTCTCGTATAGTACCAGGGTATCATTACCCGCTTGCAGGGCATGTTCGATGGGATTGATGATCACCACCGACGTAAAGGGAAACTTGCCCGAAGAATCATTCACCGTATAGGTGAATCGGTCATACCCCTGATACTGATCATTGGGTACATAGACCCATTGGTCATTGCCACGATCCACCAATGTCCCGAACTGGGGTTGGGTAAAGGAGTGAATGGACAAACCGGATCTCGGGTTGTTCACGTTGTAATCGTTACCCAGGAGGGTCCGAATATCGATCGTGACGGGTTGGTTGACCACAAAAGGGTGGTTGGGAGGTGAAACAATCGCATCCACTCCGGGCAATGGGGGCTGAGACACGAAGGTGACTTCAATGGGAATGGAAATCCCCGTGGTCAACTCCGCCAACTGACCCGCATGTCCTTGATCACCCACCAACACGTTGAGGGTATCGCTGCCGGAAAAGTTTTCAAACCCTTGATATTGCAAACCTGCCAGGGCTTGGTTGATGGTTGTGACCGTGCCCACCAGGGTGGTGGAAGGGGTTTGATTGCGGCCATCCTGAAACTGCAACCCGGGCAATTCGGGAACGCTGAGCAGCCCATGCCCCACCGCCAAGCGCACGCGAATCGTTTTGGAACCGACATCCGGGTCGGCTACTGACAGGCCCGGAACGAGGATGGCGACATTTTCCCGGGTAACCAATCGTGAGGGGGATAGCAAAGTCGGGGCTTGGACAACAGGGGTAACGGTGATCGGTGTATCAACCACCAGATGCAGCGGTTGGTTCACAGGGGTGATCGATACGGAAATCATTTGATTGGACAACAATCCACCAGCCCCATCGCTGAGGGTCACCGTAAAGGGATCGCTCAGGGATGGACCATTATCATGGGTATAAACGACACGGTGATTGTCGATATCGTCCTGACTGAAAAAGCCTCCCGCAGCTAACGGCGAGCCATTCAAAGTCAACAGCCCATGTGCCGGTACCGAAGCCAGGATGAAATGAACCTGGGACGTTGGTTGATCCAAATCTTTGGCTTGCAGCATGCGGTTGGAAACAACCACCTGGCCCCCTTCGTCCAGCGTCAGACCGGTATTGACCGCAAGGGTGGGATTGTTGTTGACCGGGTGGACGGTCACCACCACCTGGGCCGTATCCACCCTTTGATCACCAACGCTCAGCGAATAGGAAAAATGATCGACACCATGGAATCCGGCATTGGGCACGTAGGTGAAGCGGCCATCACCCAGCCAAGTCACAGAACCGTGTGTGGCGGCACTGGTGCCGATGATGGCCAAATCCGGATTGTGACCATCGGGGAGGTAAGCAGGGTCCAAATCGTTGGCCAGTAGATTGTGAGTTGTTACCGATCCGTTCTCCAGGACATCCACTTGGTCATCGCCGGGGAGCAGATGACCCTGTACCGGGGTCACTACAATTGATACCGAGGTGGTGGCTTGGTTACCGTTGGCATTGACGATGGTGTAATGGAACTGGTCGATCCCCTTGTAATTGATTTCGGGGGTATAGGTCAGGGTGGCCCCGGCAAGGGTCAGGAAACCATGGGTCGGTTGAGAAAAATTTTGCAAGGAGAACGAAAGTCCCGCCGGATCATGATCATTGGCCAGCAGATCGGAAACAACGCTCATCGATTTTTGCGTATTTTGCTGGGTGGTGAAGGAATCCATTCCCGCGATGGGCGCGGTCTCCACTGGTTGCACCGCTATCGCCACGCCACCAACGGTTTCTTTAGCGCCACCGAGGCCGGTTGCACCCCCATCGTTGGCCACCAATACCAACTGATCGGTACCATGGTACCAAGTTGCAGCCTGATAAGTGATCTGACTCAAGGCTGCGTTGACCTGGGCCAAAGAGCCGGAAAACGTCCAGGATGCACTGCCATTGGCCCCGGAAACCGTTGTCAAACCGAGCGTTGCCGGCAGTGTCAGGATGCCGTGCGACACGGATGATGTGACCTTGATGGGATTGCCGAACAGGTCCGCATCGGCCAATGTGACCCCGGTGATTGTCACATTTTGATTTTCGCTGAGTGTCACCGGGTTGGGAAGACTCCACACCGGGGCATTGTTGGAGGGATTTACGTTAATGGCCAAGGTTGTGGTCGCCACCGATCCCCCTTGGCCATCCGTTACATGGAAACGCAACAAATCGTGGACGGTATTGCCGCCATCGTGGCGATATGCCACATGCCCTGCATTAATATCGGCCTGGGTAAACCCCCCTCCGACACCCAACGCAGCACCATTCATCATCAATTGCCCATGAATCGGCACTTGATCCAGGGCATAATTCAAGGCCGCAGCCCCTTGTTCCAGATCCGTTGCCGCCAACTGGCCACTGCCCAGCGTCGCTTGGCCACCCTCATCCAGGGTCAGCACCCCTGTGACCAGCACGGGGTTGTGATTGACCGGGGTTATGTTCAGGGCAAAATTGGTTTCCAACATGCTGCCACCGACGCCATCGGAAGCGGTGAAGCTGAACGAATCGGTGGGGATTTTTGTATCATCATGGTGATAAACCAACTTGTTTTGTTGAATATCCTGCTGGGTTAGCGTCTGACCTGAAACGAGTTGCACGCCATTCAATGTGAGCAGGCCATGATTGGGCGTATGGACCAGTGACAAAGTGACCTGAGAGGCCGACTGTTCGGGATCGGTCACCTGCAACATGGCAGAGGAAATGGTAACCGCCCCCCCTTCCAACACCCCCGCCCCGGTCAATACCGCTAGTGAAGGGGAATGGTTGACCGGGGTCACCGTAATGGTCACGGTGCCGGTGGCGACGCGATTATCGCCCACACTCACGGTGTAGGTCAGGGTGTCGGTACCGAAATAAAGGGTGTCCGGGGTGTATTGAAACTGGCCAGCACCGGAAGCGACCACCTGACCGTGGGCGGGATCCGTGAAACCGATGACCGCGAGTTGCGGATTGATACCATTGGGGAAATAGCCGGGATCGCGATCATTGGTCAGTACATTGAAACTGACCGGTACTTCCTCGGGGGTCACCACGTTGTCATCATTCGCCTGCAAGTTGGCAAAAACCGGGTTGACGACCACGGTGACCACCGCCTGACCGGAGTTCCCATGACCATCGGCAAGGGTATAGGTCATTGAGTCGAGACCGAAATAATTGTAATTGGCCTGGTAGGTCAGGGTACCATCGCCGTTGTCGATCAGGGAACCATGAGTGGGCTGGGTGAAAGAGGCCAGCGTCAGGGTATCCCCATCCACATCGAAATCATTGGCCAATAAATCATTGGCAACCGTGATCATCTTCGGGACATTTTGCGCTGCCAGAATCGTGTCCACATTGGCGGTCGGGGCATGTTGAACGGGATTGATGGTAATGCCTACAGCAGCGGCATGGGTCAAGGCCCCACCGTTGCCAGAAAGGCCCAAATCATTGGCAACCAGGGTCAGGGTATCGTTCCCGGAATAATATTGGGTTGGCTGATAGGTCATGCCATTCAAGGCATTGTTGATGGCGGCCACAGTCCCTGTGACGGTCATGGTGCTGCTGGCATCGGTGCCGGAAACGAACGTCACTCCCGTTGTCGCCCCCAAGGTGATGGTACCGTGATTCACCCCCAGGGCGAATTGCACCGTGCCATTCGCTGCATCCACGTCGGCAACGGTTACGCCACTGACGATTAAAACGCCGTCTTCGTTCATGGTCCTGTTGACGGGTGTGGTGATCACCGGGGCATCGTTGACGGCGGTTACCACTACATTGGCTGACGCCACGGCGCTGGCGAGCTGACCATCATGGACACGGAACCATACCGTGCGTGTGGATGGTTGCGGG
Organism: Magnetococcales bacterium; assembly: GCA_002753515.1. Taxonomy (GTDB): domain Bacteria; phylum Pseudomonadota; class Magnetococcia; order Magnetococcales; family UBA8363; genus UBA8363. The sequence continues at coordinate 20,821 of PEAK01000001.1, read as the reverse complement.
TTACTCACATTGTCATTGATAAAGCTTACCGAACGGAGCGCCGTTTGATAACCGGCAACCGTTGCGGGACCCGATAAGGTGAGTGTACCACTGGTAGCATCCCAACTGCCGGAAATACCCCCTTGATTGGTATACACCAACCGATCTTCGCCGGCGACATGCTGGTTGGCAATCGTCACCGTGGCGCTTTGCAATAACGAGCTGTCCGCGTCTGTAACCGTGATGGAGGGAGAAACCGGGGTCGCGGCATCCTTTTCCAGGTATGAAAGTGTTGTTCCCGCTACCACAACCGGGGCATCGTCAACGGGTATCACGGTGATTGTGGACTGACTGACCGGACTCGTCTCCAGGGTATCGGTACCGCTCCATTCCAGGGTACGGACCCCGGCGGTGGGATTGTGACCCGCCGCATTGCTATAGGTCACGCTTTGCAGCGCCAGTTGATAGTCGGCCAAGCTGGCCACACCGGTCAGGGAGAGCACCCCCGTTGTGGCATTGAAAGAACCAAAGATTGATGCGGTATTGGTAACGTGCAACACATCTTCCCCCGGCTTGAAACCGGCAACGATCGCCACCTGGGCGTGTAACAGGTTGGTGCCATCCGCATCGACCACCGTCAAACCGGGATTGGCGAACAGAGCGGCATCCCCTTCGGTATAGTTCAGCGCTGCGCCAGCATTGACGATCAGCGGGTCATTCACCTGCGTCACGGAGATATTGAAAGGGGTATCGGAATAGCTCCCACCCTGAACATCCTGAACCGTAAAATGAAATCCATCCGTCAGGGTATTGGTGCCATCATGCAGATAGGTCACCAGGGCGGCATTGACATCGGCCTGGGTGAAAGTTTGCCCCACGGTGAGCGCCGTTCCATTCAAGCGCAAAGAACCGTGACCGGGGATGCTTGTCAGCGTGTAAACCAAGGCACCCGCTGCCGATTCGGCATCAACAGTTGTCAGCATGGCCGCTGACAAGGTCCCACTCCCCCCTTCCAACACGGTCAGGCCAGTGTTGACGGTTAGCTGAGGCAGATCATTGACCGGGGTGACCGTAACCGTAACCGTTTGATTATTCAAGAAGCCACCGACCCCATCGGTCACGGTTACCACGAATGGATCGCTGGTGGTTTCGCTGCCATCATGGGAATAGACAACGCGATGATTGTCGATATCATCCTGGGTAAATCCCCCTCCGGTTGTCAAAACGGTGCCATTGAGAGCCAGCGAACCGTGAGCCGGGGTGTTTGCCAGGATGAAATGCACCTGCGCTGCGGTTTGTTCCGTATCCTGTGCCTGAAGCATCAGGTCGGTAACAGTGACCTGCCCCCCTTCGTTCAAACTCAAGCCGGTATTGACAGCAAACACGGGTGAATGATTGACCGGTTGCACGGTAATGGTCACATCGGCGGTTGCGACCCGTTGATCACCAACACTTTCGGTGTAGGTGAAGCTGTCCGTACCGTAAAAACCGGCGTTGGGAACGTAGGTGAACCGACCGGCGCCCAGATAGGTCAGGGTACCGGACACCGTTGGTGTGAAACCGGTAATCGTAAACGCGGGATTGACCCCATCGGGCAGATAATTGGGATCGAGATCATTGGCCAGCAGATTGCTCGTGGTTACGGCACTGTTTTCCAGCACTGTAACCGTATCGTTGCCGGGGGTCAGAAAATTATAGATAGGGGAAACGACCAGACTGACGGTCGCGGTACCCGTATTGCCATAAGCATTGACGATGGTATAGGTGAAGGAGTCGGTGCCGGTGTACAGGGCTTGCGGAGTATACACCAGCGTGGCGCCGACCTGGGCGACGCTGCCATGGGATGGTTGGGCAAAACTCATGAAGGAAAGAATGCTGCCACCCGGGTCGGTATCGTTAATCATCAGGTCATTGGCCAAGGACAGGGTCACCGGGGTATCCTGCACGGTGGTAAACGCGTCGATCCCCGCATTGGGGAAATCATTGACCGCCTGCACGGTGATGGCGATGGTCGTGACCGTCACCTTGGCCCCGCCAGAACCGGTATTGCCACCGTCATCAGCATCCAAGGTTAATTGATCAGCACCGTGGTAATTGGCTTGACTGTGGTAAACGACGTGGGCCAAAGCGGTGGTTAGATCGGAGAGCGTACCGGAAACCGTCCAGGTGGCGGCTCCATTGCTGCCGCTGGTGACGGTCAGGCCCGAGGTGGACAACAAGCGGATCGTCCCGTGGGAGACCGATGCCGTCACCTGCATCAAGCCGCCCCCGGCATCGGAATCGTTCAGGACGATGCCGGTCATATCCAAATCGAGATCCTGGTCAACCGTTTGCGCTCCCGGCACGGTCCAAGCCGGAGGGGCATTGACCAGGGCGATGGTGATTGGCAGGGTGGTTGTCGCCAAGGAACCTCCCTGGCCATCATCAATGTGAAAGCTGAAATTATCGCCCACGGTATTGCTGCCATCGTGATGATACGCCAGATTACCAGCATCCACATCCGCCTGGGTGAACTGCCCGCCCACCCCCAAGGCGACCCCGTTTAAAAGCAAACCTCCATGCACCGGCAAGGTATCCACCGTATAGGTCAAGCTGCTTGCGGGGGAATCGGGATCGGTTGCCGCCAGGATTGCCGTGCCAAGGGTCACCTGTCCCCCCTCTGCCACTGCCACCGCCCCTTTGACCAGGACCGGGTTATCGGGTGTGGGAATGACCGTCAGATGGAAATCATTTTGCAAAAGCGCCCCGCCCACCCCGTCACTGCCGGTAAAGCTGAAGCTGTCCGCCAATGTTTCGGAACCGTCATGCAAGTACACCAAACGATTGTTATTGATATCGTCCTGGGTCCAGGTTTGCCCCAATCCCAAGGCAACACCATTCAGTTTCAGGGTGCCATGTACCGGGATGGTAACCAGGGTCAGGGTGAGCTGGGTGGCCGGTTGCTCGATATCGGTCACCTGCAAGGACGTGTTCGCCAAGGTAACCGTAGCCCCCTCAACCACCGATGCACCGGTATTGATGGTCATTACCGGAGGATCATTGACGTCTGACACCGTGATCGTGACCGTTCCCACAGCGATCCGATTGTCGCCGGCATTCAGGGTGTAGGTAAAAGCATCCACACCGAAAAAATCAACATTGGGGGTGTACGTGAACTGGCCGGAACCGTTATGGGTTACCTGGCCATTCCCCGGGGCGGTGAAACCAATGACATGCAACGCCGGATTGATGCCGTTCGGCAGATAATCGGGATCCCGATCATTGCCCAGGACGGATACGGTTACCGGGACCTCCTCCAAGGTAGCCCCAGCGTCATCAACGGCTTGCAAGCTGTGCAGGGGTTTGACAACCACCGTGACCACCCCCTGATCGGTGTTGCCATGGCCATCGTTGACGGTGTAAACAAACGAATCGCTGCCAAAATAACCATTATTCGGGGTGTACGTCAGCGTTCCATTACCATTGTCCACCAACGTTCCATTGGCGGGGTTGGTAAACGCCGTCATCATTAACGGATCACCGTCGGTATCGACATCATTGGTCAACAGATCGCTGGTGATGGTAATGACCAGCGCATGATCCTGAAGGGTCATCAAGGCATCGTCCCCGGCCACGGGGGGTTGTTGGACCGCATTGACGGTAATTCCCAACGAGCTGGTGGTCGTTTTGGCACCACCGCTGCCACTCCCCCCCAAATCGTTGGCAACGATGGTCAGGCTGTCAGCGCCGGCGTAATGCAACAAAGATTGATAACTCAAACCGCTCAGGGCGCTGTTGATGGCGGTCATGGTGCCGGTAACGGTCATGGTGGCACTGCCGTTGGCACCGGAAACGATGCTCAATCCGGTAGTTGACCCCAAGGTGACGGTACCATGGTTGACCGACAAGGCCAGTTGCATGGTCCCGGTCCCCACGTCCACATCCGTCACCGTAATGCCAGCCAAAGCGGAACTTTGGTCCTGATTGACCGTCACGGCACCTGGAAGGATGAGCCCCGGGGCATCATTGACCGCTGTAACCGCGATCATGTCCTGCACGGCCGTGCTATCCAACGCGCCATCATTAACGGTGACTTGCACCGTTTTGGTAACTGCTTGTGGATTTTGCAGGTTATCGTTGATATAGCGAACCGAACGGATTGCCGTTTGATAATTGGCCAATGTCGCCGGACCCGACAAGGTTAGAATCCCGTTCACCCCATCCCAACTGCCGGAAATACCGGACTGATTGACAAAAACCAATCGGTCCTCTCCCGCAACGAACTGATTGGAAATGACCGCTTTGGCGCTTTGCAACGTTGTATTGTCGGGATCCGCCACCGTGAACATTGCATCGATCAGCGTGGACGGATCCTTTTCCTGATAGGATATCGTCGCCGCAGCGGCGGTCATGACCGGCTGGTCATTGACCGGGACCACCGTCACCGTCGAGGTACTGGTCGGGCTGGTCCCCAGGGCGCTGGTGACGGTCCAGGAGAGGGTTCGGGATCCAGCCGTTGGATTGTTGCCGCCGCTATTGTTGTACAGGACGCTCCGCAACGCAGCCTGATAATTGGCGGTGGTATCGGCACCCGTCAGGGATAAAATCCCGGTACCCGCGTTCCAACTGCCGGTGATGGCCCCCGCGTTGACAAAACTTAAAACATCCTGTCCCGAAACATAACCGCCGGTAAACCATACCTTGGCACTGGTCAGATTGTTGCCGTCATCATTGACAATGGCCACTGTCGCACACGGTTTGGAAGCCGCATCCCCCTCGGTGAAAACCAACGTACCCCCCGTTGTCACCCCTAAAGGGTCGTAAACATTATTGACCGTGATCGCGATGGTACCCGCAGCCGTACCCCCGGTGTTATCGGTCACGTTAATGGTCAGGGTGTCATTGCCATAGAAGTTGACATTACCCCGATAGACCAAGGCGTTGGTCCCAGCCAACGTGGCATTCAACTGCGCCAGGGTTCCGGTCAGAGTGACATTGGCGGTGCCATTACCCGCTACGCCTGCAGCCCCCACCCCCCCGACAACACTGGTATCCACCGTCAGGATGCCGCTGACAACCGTCAGGTTGATCGTCGAGTTACCCAGGGAATCAACATCGGTCAGGCTGAGATCGGGAATGGCGATATCCTGTTCCTCCATGCCGTACACGGCATCGACACCCGTACTCCAGGTAGGCCCTTGCGGGGGGGTGATCGTTCCATTATGAGGTGTTGCGGCATGGTCAAAAATGGTCATGCCAGCCCCTTCATCCATGGGCCAGTATCCCACCAAACCCGCCTCGGCACCGGTCAACTGGCGGCTCATGTTATTGAAGATGGTGGCCTGACTTTGCGTGACACTCCAAATCTGTACATCGGCCAAAGCCCCCTTCATGTCCGAGCCCAATGTCTTACTGGTACCCATGTAAAAGCCATTCCCGGCGGTGATGGGACCCGGATTGGCAACGGGAGCCGTGGTTTGCAGTTGCCCATTCACGTAAACACGAACATTGGTACCATCGTAAGTAAATGCCAAATGGTACCACTGGCCACCGGTCCACGCGTGTGTTGTCGTCACGGCATTGCTATTATTACTGCCGCCAGTTTTGGTAAAAATGCCAATTTCGCCATTACCGATTTTATTGAAGGCGATATAGGGCCGGCTGCCACCTGAAGCGCAGTAATACATATCTTGCTGCGAGTTGGCACTGGTCAGATTGACCGCAGGCTTCCACCACATTTCGATGGTGAAAGCATTGGTTGGAAAGTTGAAGGTGGCGTTGGTAATCGTATCATTATTTCCATCAAAATTTAATACGTTGCCGGTACCAATCGTCAGTTGCGGTGCATCGATCACCTCCGAAACCGTTAGCGTGGCAGTATCGCTACCGGTACTGAAAGCGCTCGTCCCACCCGTAACCGAGGCGTTGACCTTGGTCCCTGCCGCACCGCTGGTTTGATCCCAGGCTTGATACGTGAATCCCACGGTTTCCCCATGCAATCCATCGGGAATGTAGCGAATGGAGTCGGTGGAACGTAACAACAGTGCCGATGTACCGGAAACCGCCCCGATATTGGTCCAAGCACCGCCGGTATTGTACTGCCAAGTACCAAAGCCGGTGTTCAGGGCGGTAATGGCAATCCCTTTGCTAGCCCCCGTGTCCACATCCGTCACGGAGGTTCCCAGAAAGGAAGCAATGGTTTGTCCGGTATTGGTGGTATTTTTTTCGGTAATCGTTGTCAAAGCGGGGGCAATGGCCGTCACTACCGGGGCATCGTTGGCACTGCTGACCACCAGGGAGGCGGTATCGCTCCCTGAGCTGAATGCGGTTGTCCCCCCATTGGCCGACACATCCACCTTGGTTCCCGTCGAGCCACTGGTTTGATCCCAGGCGCGATAGCTCAAGGTCGCTGTTTCACCATTATTGGCATCGGGTACATAACGAATCGAATCGGTCGATTTGAGCAACAATGCCGAAGTTGCGGATACCACCCCGACATTGGTCCAACCACCGCCGGTATTGTATTGCCAGGTACCATTGCCGGTGTAGGTGGTGATGGCGATCCCCTGCACGGCTCCCGTATCCACGTCCGTAATCGATGCCCCCAAAAATGAGGCCACCGTTTGACCCGCATTGGTGGTTTGATCTTCGGTGATCGTTGTCAAAGCGGGGGCAATGGCGGTCAGAACTGGCGCATCGTTGGCACTGCTGACCACCAGGGAGGCGGTATCGCTTCCTGAGCTGAATGCGGTTGTACCGCCATTGGTCGACACGTCCACCTTGCTCCCGGTCGAGCCACTGGTTTGATCCCAGGCGCGATAGCTCAAGGTCGCTGTTTCACCATTATTGGCATCGGGTACATAACGAATCGAGTCGGTCGATTTGAGCAACAATGCCGATGAAGCGGACACCACCCCGACATTGGTCCAACCACCGCCGGTATTGTATTGCCAAGTGCCATTGCCGGTGTAGGTGGTGATGGCAATCCCCTTGACAGCCCCTGTATCCACGTCGGTTATGGAAGCACCCAAAAACGAGGCCACCGTTTGCCCCGCATTGGTGGTTTGATCTTCGGTGATCGTTGTCAAAGCGGGGGCAATGGCGGTCAGAACTGGCGCATCGTTGGCACTGCTGACCACCAGGGAGGCGGTATCGCTCCCTGAGCTGAATGCGGTTGTACCGCCATTGGTCGACACGTTCACCTTGCTCCCGGTCGAACCACTGGTTTGATCCCAGGCGCGATAGCTCAAGGTCGCTGTTTCACCATTGTTGGCATCGGGTACATAACGAATCGAATCGGTTGATTTGAGCAACAATGCCGAAGTAGCCGACACCACCCCGACATTGGTCCAACCACCGCCGGTATTGTATTGCCAAGTGCCATTGCCGGTGTAGGTGGTGATGGCGATCCCCTGCACGGCTCCCGTATCCACGTCCGTAATCGATGTCCCCAAAAACGAGGCCACCGTTTGCCCCGCATTAGTGGTTTGATCTTCGGTGATCGTTGTCATGGATGGCGCGGCTGCTGTCACGACCGGGGCATCGTTCACCGCATCCATGGTGAACGAAACGGTCGCCGCCGTAGCAGAAGTGATGCCTGACGTGTCCTTCACATTATAGGTCCATGAAACGAGGCCGTTATAATCGGCTACCGGGACAAAAACAACTTCTCGCAAAGGGTTGGCAACCGACGTAACGACAACACTGCCAGTCACTAAAGGAGTGCTGTGTGTCACATCCGTAGAAAGGTACAAAGATCCGACGGTTGCAGGGTTAGGAACGCTGGTTATATCGGCTTCTGCAATAGTATCGGTTCCGTTAGCGTCGCCGCCCCCCAAAGAAACCGTCACCGTATTATCTTCCTGGGGATGGGTGATCCACTGCGGCCCCCCAACGGGTTGCAGTGTGGCGGTAACACCGCCTTTCGTATCGGTGGCCACGGTGCTGGCGCTGTTGCTGACACCATCATTCAGGGGGTAATACGCGGTCAATCCGGCTTCCGCCCCGGTCAAGGATGCGGTAGCCAAATCGGTGCGTTCTCCCCCGGTCAATCCCGCTATTCCAGAGGCCCAACTGGTATTCCAAATGCGCACCTCAGCAATAGAACCAGGAAAGATAAAGGTGCCTAAATCAGAAATGGTACCAATAGCAACCTTGTTATTGACAGCGTTGGTAAATGTAATATTGCCGGCATTGTAATGAACCAACCAATTGCCATCAAAATAGATGTCACCACTCCCATCAGACCTCCAAGTCAGTGCTGCCTGATGCCATTGACCCGCCTTGACAATGACAGGAGTCGAAACACCCGCATTACTATATAAAAGAGAAGAAGCATTATAGTTGTATAACCCACCATAGAGCAACCAAGCGTTCTGTCCAACGTTCGGTCCAAAGGTTATCGTTTTGTATTCAACATGAAGATCGATTAAATCGGTAGTATGCCCACTGACATCATTGTCAAATATAAAACCAACTGTATTAAGGGGATGTGCATTTTGATCAATCATAAAACGTACGCTGATGGTCCCTTGCGTCGTATTGATGGGGGTCAGCGCTTGTTGGTTGTCTTTAATGTTAATCCAACCACCATTCAGGGTAATCCCATGATCCACGACCGCAGGGACGGCCACGGGTGGCCAAGAAGAAGCCGAATAAAATGTGGGTAACATATTGATCGGCGTCGCCAGCAACCCATCGAAGGATTGCAACACCGTGGGGACAAAGGGGGTTGTGGTATCGACATTGCCCTGATGGACTTCTAAATCCCAGTCACCCCCCAACTGCGCGGCACCGGTAGCATCCGATGAAGCGGCAACGGCGGCTCCCGTGACCCGGGATAACGCCTGCACAAAGGCTTCACCCTGAGACCCCTGCCCAACGTCACAGCCATAGACCAGTATGCTCCCCCCCGGGGCCAACGCCGACCCCCACGAGGAAAGGGTAGCCGCATGTGATTCCAGGGTATCCAGGGTCAGGTGCGCATCACCCAAAATAATGTCACCCGCCCGGCCGTGGGATACGAGATACAAGGATTGAATCTGGCTGCGACCCGCCAACAATTCCGAGACCCGGGCGACACCATCCCCCCCTTTGTCCAGCAGCACCACCTCGACCCCCGGGGCGACCGCTGCCACCAATTGCCGCCAACCCGTGACCGTTGTATCGACGATCATCAAGGAATGATGAGGATTGGCGAGTTGGTCCAAGACGGGATGCCAGGTTTTATCGATGGCATCCCGAATGACATCCTTATTGGCAACGATGTCATCAAATCCCTGTTCATGCAGGAGATCCTTGGCTGTTGTCGCCAGGGCACCGTCGAACAACACCCGTGGCTCCAAAGCCATCATCATGGCATCTTGCCACGCCACACTTGCAAGCGCGGAACGATTTTTCTGCGTTTTGATCATCGAATTGCTCATGGATGCTTCCGAAATGTGCTGATTTCGGACCCCTGATGCCGATAGAAAGACCCTGATCCCCTATCGGTGAATCGATTCCCATCCATGAAACCAATCGGCTTCCTGCCTGGCAAGCTTAACCGCGCAATCCGCACGACATCGGCCCCATACAAGCCTACGCAAGGAGCATACCTATTTTTTAATAGTTGTTTTTCAATTAGTTACATAAGAGATGTCGCAAAAAATCCCCTTTTCGGCGGGGGGAAAAGAAAATAAATTTTACATTGACAATCCCTTGTCGCGACCTCTCCATCATATCATTGTTATACAATGATATTTTATGTAAAATAATTCTTACATGCCGGTGCTGTGGCCTGTTACAACACCCCTATCGGTGTTACGAACGCCGGCCCACCTTCGCGAGAACGATAGCTGTCGCGCAACTGCCGCGCCTTGGAGAATCCCTGAAATTGACCAACCCACACCGCATGCCACAATCGCCCATGACCATCGGTTTGGGTCATGAGCAGCGGCGTATATCCCTTGGCACGAAGTTGTTCCACAATAGCCTGAGCCCGGACTTCCTCGGCGAAACTGCCGACCTGGACCGCATATTTGAATGCTTGTTTATCACCGCCGGTCGACACGGCCACGGGCTCAGGGGGGATTGCTGCCGTTGTTGCCGCCGTTGTTGTCGCCGCTGTTTCCGCCGGCATGACAACCTCCGAAGGGGCTTCTGCTGGTCCGGGAGCTGAAGATTCCCGCAGCATTGCGACTTCCTTGGCCAACAATTGCCGGGACGACCAGGCATCAATTGTGGTCACAAACGCTGCGAGCCCTTCCTTGTCGCGAAACTCCCTGGCGACTTGCCTGGCGCGGGCCATATCCCAAAAGCGCCCAACCCAAACCGAATGCCAAACCCGATCTTTCGCATCCCGTGATTCCTGAACGGTGGATTCGTATCCAGTCAGCCGCAGCCCGGAAGCGAGTTCCTTGGCATTGACCGGATTGAGAAAACTCCCGACCTGGACCGCGTAACGAAACAGGGCCATGGGCCGACTCTGCAAGACAACCTGAACGGGAAGCGATTCCCTGGTCAAAAACACTCCGGCCCGTTCTTGCGCCTCTTTATAGTTATCATACAAGCCGATCCACACCCGCCAAACAGCGGGTTGGCCATCATGACCGGTTATTTCGGCAATTTCCGGTTCATAGCCCCGTTTGCGCATCTCATGAACCATATCCAGGGCCCCCTTGAGTTCATGAAAGAGCCCGGCCTGCAATACGTAACTCTCTTGACGGTGTTCGCCGGGTTCCGCACCTTTCCCCTCCACGCCGGGTACCGGTGCCGTTGTATTGTGGCCATCGGACTTTTGGGAATCGGGCCCTTGGACAGGCGCTGTTTGTGCCGTGATTTCCGTGGACGGGACGGATGGTGGTGCTACCGACCGTTCCACCACCCATTGGGCGACAAAGGGGGGGGTGGAGAGTGGTTGCGGCACACCAGGACTGGACTGAATCGACGGCACCGATGTTTGTGAAGCAGCCAACAGCGTTGATTCGGGGAGTTGGAAACCATGGATCCCGGAAACCGGGAAGACAATTTTCCGCCCCGTCAAACCCATTCTTTCAGAAAATTTTTGTAAAGCTTTCCGGGCAACATCGCTTTCTTTCTCGTCGGTCATCCAGGGCAATCCATACATCCAGAACGGCGAATGATCACCCACCTGAATGAGTTCCAAAGTCAAAAACCCTTTTGGCGGTGGCCGATAACGCCCCGTCAACACCCATTGCACACCCAAATTCCGCAACCGTTCCGCCGAGTCCACCCCGAACACGGTGGACTCCTGCAAAGCGGATTGTCCCCGCCACAACATTTCCTGCCCCACCGGAGCATACGTTTTGAAAAAGAGCCACATCCCTTCCCGAAGGGCGGGGCCCTGTTCTTCGGGACCCCGCAATGGCAAAACCGCCAGGGTACCATCGGTAATGCCCACCTTGGGAGGTGGATCCGATTCAAACAAAGCCAACCGCTCCACCACTGGAACCAGGGAACAGGCACTCAGCGATGCAGCCAGGAGGATAATGCACAGGGAACGGATTATCATGTTCATGTCGATAGGAAACGCCGGGTTTCACCTTCCAGAATCAGACACGTCAACCTGTTGGAGAGCCAAGCCCCCGTGTCAATGCCAATACGATTGGGCAACGAAATCGGTCGTTCGGTCACCGTATGCCCATGAACGATCACGCGACCATGATAACCATAAAACGTCAAAAACGGATCGCGAATCCATAAAAAATCATTGAGGTTTTGCATGTTCAACGCCACTCCGGGACGCACTCCGGCATGGACGAAAAAATAATCGCCCGATTCGTGGCAATCACGCAACGCCAAATAAAATTTTCTATGCGTTTCTGGAATTGTTCGCACAAGCCGGTCACGAAGGTCCAATACCTTTTTTTGGGCGGAAATGGTATTGGCGGCCCGTACCTGATAGCTGGCAATGGTTGCCTCACCCCCATGCGCCAACCAACCATGGTTGGGATCGGGCGCCGCCAAAAAAGAATCCATTTCCGCTTCATGGTTGCCCCGAAGGCAGACGACCGAAAAACCTGGCAACGAGAGCTGAATCAAGAAATCGATCACCTCCCGGCTTTGTGGACCCCGGTCGATGTAGTCACCCAGGAACACGATGCTGCTCTGCGTACCCGGAGAGGCGGCTTGGCTGTCGGCAGCGATGGTGTGAATCATTTTTTGCAATAAATCGAGGCGCCCATGGATGTCACCAATGACATACACCCGATGACCATCGGGAACCCTGGATGGTTTCTCCGGCCCCATCACCCGGAACGGCGCAGCCAGGGCTGTATTCTGTGTGGATCTGGAAAAAAAGCGTCTTAAAAAATTCAATGACCATCTCCCCACAAACACTGGTCCGCTCATGTTGCAAATTGTGAGACGCCGCATAAAATTTTGAGGAATTCCAGCGTCACTTTTTTGAAGTTATCCAACCAAAGACCATGCTGTTTTATTTAGGAAACAAAACGTTTGAACGTTGACGAAACTTGAATATGTTTCCATATCTCCGCTTGACTCCACCGATTCCATGATTCGTCCCATTATGCGATGGTGTGCCTCTCTGAATGCGTTTCTCGTATCAATATTGGAAGCCTGGAGCGCTTGAGAGACCATTCTCCCTGCTTGTTTTACAAGGACACGGACCCCCTCATTCTGTCCCTGGTTGGACTCCCTAGCCCGGGACAATTTTCTGTCGAACCCCTCATCTTCGATGTCCTCAGGATCTGAAAAGGCCTTCCCGGAGGCCCCTGGCTCGACGTAGGTATAACAGTGATGTCCTTTCAGTCGAGAAGGACCAACATAGTTGGACTTCTCAACAATCAGTCGCTCCATATGCGTATTGAAAAGTTCCTCACGAAGGTGAAAAGCAGGACTGGCATAAGAAACGACAGCGTTTGAAGATGCAGCAATTTCAAGCCGTTCAAGCATTTCTTGCTGCTCACTGGACGGATAATACCGAAAGTACGGTATCCCCCATGCGTCATACTCGCCACCGAGAGGTGATTTCACGTACTCCGGCCTCTTGTATTGCAAGAACAGATTAAAACGGAATCTGGCAGGTGGAATTTTGTCTATCACGTGGAGCAGTTCATCCAGAAGTTCAGGATTTACAACTACTCCAGGGATATGGCGATGCTTGAGCAAGTGATGATGCCAGTGCCAGTGATATTTGTGAAGAAAATAATCAAGAATCATTGGGTCATCAATAAAAAACGCGCTATCAAATCCAAACCACTTGCCCTGGAGCCCAATTAATTCTGAAGCGGCTTCCCAATGCTTGATTGAAATAGTTCTCGTACTCTTTCTCCTCAAATTCGGCAAACATATTGCGTCCCTCATTATGCTGCATAAAGCAATTGAGCCAACTCGGTGATGGCCTCTTTCAATTGAAGCGCCCCACCGAACCTTTGGGAAATCTCGATCACGTTGCCGAACGCATCCAGTAGCGGCACCTCCAAGACATCCGACAGGCGGAATTGAGCCTCGCCGTGGGGTGCATCGTCCCAACCTGCTTTTTGGAGCAGGGGAACCACGAATTTTCGGCAAGTGTCCGCTTCTCCAGGCAACGATCCACCTCACAAAAGACGTATTTAAATCAGCAACAACCTACTCTCCAAGCTCAACCAGCATTCCTTCGAGCAGTCGGTTGTCCAAAAACAGTCCCTGGTGGCGCAAGGCCTCCAGCAACGTCAGCGCTGATGGAATCAGATGGAGTCGTTTCGCCAGCAGCACGACGCCCAAGGTACCGATCACCGACAATCCTTGCGCCTTGGCGCACCGGCGTCCCATCCGATCATCCAGCAAGGCTTTTCCACCGTGAAGGAGTGCCGTCGCAACGACCTGCGACTCACCAGCCCCCAAACCCCATCCCTCCACACTGGCTGGCAGAGGAACATCCCCAGTTCGATGACGCTCCGTCCATGCCAGTGTTTTTACGCAGGAACCATCCCATCGCTGCCCGGCGGCGATTTCCAAACACACGGATTGCGGAACCACGATCTGGCGTGACATCTGCTCCAACAGCCAAAGATGCTCGACACGCCCCAGGAGGATGAGCGGGGAGGCGTCCACCACCAAGCGGTCATCCACCAAAGACTTCCTCTCTTAATTCTTCCTCTGTAACCTGCACGGCGAGAATCCGCCTCCGAAACAACTCGTCAAGGAATTCGGCGCGACTCACGGAAGCGAACTCAGCCGCCTTGGACTGGGCAATCCACCCCTGGGCGTACCACTGGATGGCCGCCGCCAACCGCAATTCCTGAATGAATTCATCAGGGGACCTTCGGAGAGCCGACAGCATATCTCCAGGAATTTCCATCGTGACGGTCGTCATCTCGGTTCTCCTTTTTCCCAACAACAGCCTCCCCGTCAAGACTGGACACAGCTCTTAGTCAAGTTGGCGCGACCTTACCCGTTACATCAGGTCGGTTGAGTCACTAGATTGCGATAACCTTCCAAGTCGTAAAATCACCCCATCAGCCCGTCAACTCCAGGGAGTTGGGAGGCAAATTTTTCCGGCGCAGGGAGTTTTTTTCCCACCGTCAAAAGAGGATAATCTTTTTTTTTATAGTTTACAATACATTAAACTTCGGCGCAAATATTGCTGAACAAGCAGCATGGGTCGCAAGCCTGGCATCGTCATTTTCGTTTCGAGGAGAACACCATGTTGCAAAACCAATCCGCTCATCTTGAAGTGGCACTGGATATTCTTGGCAAGGGACCGCACCATCCTTCTTTCGACGATGCCTGGGAATATTTGGCCATGTGCCCCGACCCCACCATCCAGCTCGCCATGCGGCAGGCGGTGGAAGAGGCTTTCGGCCCCTATCCCAAACCCATTGGCTATTCCGACGATCAAGAACCTTTTTGGGATGTGGACGAAATTGCCCGTTATCTGGGAATCGCTGCGGAAGAGCTGATTGAAACAGCACGGGACGTGGAAGAGAAATGGACCGGGAGAACCGTCATGAGAGACAGTTCCGAGCTGCATCTGTTGCACTGACCGGATACAGTGGCCCTGCATGCGGAAATCAAGCAGGGCCACCGTTTTTGGCACATTGAGTGCTTATTTCCTCAAAGTGTGAAATGAAGCGCGGACGGACATGTACAGAAAATCTCACCTTTCATGCCAGGGTACCATGCGAAACCATACCGACTTGTTTCTGCTGCAGCAAGAACTCAAACAGCCGGCCCCGGGTCAAACCAAAAGCCCCATGGATCTCAAATGGCTCGCGTTGGACCGTTTCATCGCACTCCACGAACCCCCAACCATGGTGAATGATTCCTGGACGATTCCTGTTTGGAGTGGCGTGGCGGTGAACCGCGGCTTTGTGGAAAACAACACGTACGAGGATGCCCGGTAGGCCGGGCAACCCGGGTAGAAGTCATTTATTGCCTGGATTTTTCTCCAGGGCGCGATTGAAAACCGTTTGGAAGTCGTCGCCCCCTTCGGAGCCGTTACGCCGTTTAAACGGGGTGGAGCGTTCGGTGAAACGCCCGGAAAGGCTACCCTCTACCACCCTCGGTGTAACCGCATAATCGGGGATGAACAACGCCCGACCTGTTTGTGGTATGATAACCATGAGTTCCTCCTTCACTCCCCCGGATGTTTGGGGTCTTTGGCATGCGGTAACCATTCAGCATGCGCCTAATCAGCATTGATCCGAACCAGCCGAGGGATAAACCAAGAGTCGAACAGACATTAAAGCCAGTCAGGAATTGAACTTACCAAAGCCTTCATACCATTTATCGGTCAAATGCGCAGGGAGGTCAACATATTTTTTCTGGCCGGACCAGATTTTGTAATATGTTTTATTAATTGATTATTTAGGACAAGTTCCCCACGCCGGTTCCCCTTGTTCAGGGAGAGTCGGCGAACTCGGCCAGTAATTTGGCTTGGTGATCGCTTGAAAGGGCGGACACCACCTCCTCCAAGTCCCCCTGCATCACTTGGTCCAGCCGATACAAGGTCAGGTTGATCCGATGGTCGGTCAGCCGCCCTTGGGGAAAATTGTAGGTGCGAATTCGTTCCGAACGATCCCCACTGCCAACCTGACCCTTGCGATCCCGGGAACGGGCCTCCTCAGCCGCTTTCAATTCCATGTCGTAAAGCCGTGCTTTCAATACCTTCAACGCCTTGGCCTTGTTTTTATGCTGTGATTTCTCATCCTGGCAGACCACCACCAATCCCGTGGGCAAATGGGTGATCCGTACAGCCGAATCGGTTGTATTGACGCTCTGCCCCCCTGGTCCCGACGAGCGGAACACGTCGATGCGCAAATCCTCCCGCTCGTTGATTACCACATCCACCTCTTCCGCTTCGGGCAACACCGCCACCGTGCAAGCCGAAGTATGGATGCGCCCCCCCGCTTCGGTCACCGGAACCCGTTGAACGCGGTGAACACCGGATTCAAACTTCAGGGAAGAGAACACCCCTTTGCCACTCACCATCACGATGATTTCCTTAAACCCCCCCAAATCCGTTGCATGGGTGGAAAGCAATTCCATTCGCCATCCCCTGGATTCGGCGAAGCGCTGATACATACGCAACATTTCCCCGGCGAAGAGGGCCGCTTCCTCGCCACCGGTACCGGCGCGTATTTCCAAAATGGCATTTTTTTCATCGTTGCGATCCTTGGGGAGCAGCATCACCTGCAATTCTTTCCATGCCGCCTCGCGGCGTCCCAACAGCTCCTCGCGCTCCTCCCGCGCCAGGGCGCGCATTTCCACATCCTCCACCGCTTCCGCCATGAGGCTTTCCGCATTGGCGATTTCCCCTTCAATTTTCTGCAACTCCTTGAAGGCAAGCACCACCGGATCCAGACCAGCATATTCCCGACTCAACCGGGAAAAACGGCTCGAATCCGCCATCACCTCGGTCGTTGCCAACAGTGCCGCCAATTCGCCATGGCGTTTCTCAAGATCTGTGAGTTTAGATAAAAAAGACATGTCTGGCCCGAACGAAGGGTTAATCCACCGATTCCAAGGTTACCTTGATCTATGCTTGATGTTCCTCACCCAACCGGAACAATTTTCTGGCCGCTTCCACCAAAGCGGTACCATCCTGATGCCCACCGTGTTCCCGCAATTGGGTTATCGGAACGTGTAAAATGCGATTGACCATGATTCTCGCCAGGTTGATCACCCGATCCCGATCTTCCCGGGTCAGGGTACTCCAACCTTTCAAAGCTTTTTCCACTTCCTGATCCCGAATGGTTTCCAAACTTTCGCGCAGGGCCACCAGGGTTGGCACCACGTCCAAAGAGCGCACCCAACTCATGAAATCATCAACGCCCCCTGCCACAATCGCATCCGCCGCAGCGATTTCCATGTCACGATCCTGACGATTTTCGCGGGATATTTTTTCCAGGTCATCGATATCGTACAAAAAGGCATTGTCAATCTGGGCGATTTCCGGGGCCAGATCACGAGGGACGGCGATATCGATATAGAATTGCGACCGATAGCGCCGTTGTTTGAGTGCCGCCCGCACCATATCCGTACCGACGATGGGCCGCACCGCCCCGGTGGAAGAGATGATGATATCCGCCTCGGCCAAGCGCCGTTCCAAGTCCGCCAGACCGAAACCCTCCCCGTCGAACCGCATCGCCAATTCCCTGGCACGCTCCAGGGTCCGGTTGGCCACGAGGATACGGACTCCCTGGCCAGCCAAATGGCGCGCTGCCAGTTCACACATTTCCCCAGCCCCGATGAGCAGGCAGACATGGCCTTCCAAAACGCCAAAAATTTTGCGCGCCAGCGCCACCGCAACCGAGGCGATGGAAACCGGATTTTTCGCAAGCCCGGTTTCACTGCGAATTTTTTTAGCCACCCGAAATGCTTGGTGACAATAACGCCCCAGGAGTGTCCCACAACTCCCCACTTCACTCGCAAGCTGCCAGGCTTGCTTGACCTGTCCCAACACCTGGGCTTCCCCCACCACAAGGGAATCCAAGCTGGACGCCACGCGATAACCGTGTGCCACTGCCGCCGCCCCCTCATGGATGTACAGGTGGGGTTCCAAGGCATCGACGTCCATGTGCCCTTTGCTGGCCAGCAAACGCACCACCACCGCCTGGGCATGTTCCACCTGGCTGGTGATCAACCAGGTTTCAAATCGATTGCAGGTGGAGAGGATCAAGCCCTCATCCACACCCTCAAGTTTGACTAATTCCCGTAACCAATCGGTCAACTGGTTATCGCTCGGGGCAATTTTTTCCCGTATGGCCACCGGAGCAGTCTTGTGATTCAAACCGATAATCAAAATCTTCATTACAAACAGATTCCCAGACGGCGATACGTTTTTCCCCCTCCCCGATCCCCATTTTTTGGAAAGAAAAGGTTCGACCCCATACTACCCGCTAAAGTGGACGGTATGAAAGGAGTCGCAGCTACACCGCATCATGAAACATCCAGGTCAAATAATGATACCTGGTGATCACATTGTGTTCGCCACTGGCGTGAAGTAAAAAGAGTGCCTGGAACAATCGTGGCAAAGCATGATGAACACGCGAAACTTTTGGGGAAAACGATGATCCTCGATGACAATACCGACACGGATGACAGCCTGCAAAAACCGCATCAGTTTTCCATGTTCCAGGGGTTGGGGCCCAAGGATCGGCAGCACTTGGCGGAGCGATTCGCAACCATCCATTGTCCCCGAGGTGACGTTCTATTGCATCCGGGTCAATTGCCCGATTATCTGTATTTGCTCGCCAAGGGACGCGCCGTGGTAGAGGCGGTGGGCAGTTCCATCCGCAATCCCGTATTGGCGGAATTGGGTCCCGGGGATTTTTTCCCCATGGAGGCGTTGTTTCAGGAAAGGGCGGTTTTTTCCACCTTTCGCGTCTCCGAAGACGCCATTTTTTACCGCCTGTCCGCCGTAGCCTTTCGTCAAGCGTTGCAGGAATTCCCGGGGTTTCATCACTACTGTGAAACCCGCTCAGAAAATTTGGTCGATCAATCACGCAAGCTATACACCAGCCATTTGACAACCCGTCCCGATTATCAATCCCTTGATTCCCCGTTGTTGGTCATCCTCCGGGAAAAACCCGTCACCCATGGACCTGCTGCGCCTGTACGACAGGTTTTGCAGGACATCGCCTCCCGCCAAGTCGAGGTGTCGGTAATCGTCACGGAACAGCAAGCTCCTCTTGGTCTTTTCACCCTGACCGATCTCCTGCACCGGGTCGCCCTGCCGGGATATTCTTTGGACGCCCCTGTTTCGGGGGTTATGAATTGCGACATCACCCCCCTACCCGGCAAGGCCCTGGGTTCGCAAGCCGCTCTGGAAATGGCACGGCATGGTGTGCAGCATGTGGTGGTGATCGACGAGGGCAAGGTTATCGGCCTGGTCGCGGAACGCGATCTGTTCGGCCTGCAAAGGGTGGGGCTGGCACAAATCGCCAACACCATCCAACAAGCGAACGCCATCGAAAAATTGGTACAATGCAGTGAGGATGTACGTTATTTGAGTCATAATCTGCTGGATCAAGGGGTACGTTCCGAACAATTGACGCAGATCATTTCCACCTTGAACGATCAATTGACCGAGCGGATTTTGCACTTGGTCATCAGCAAGGCGACAGGGGGATCGGAAGATATTTCTTTCTGCTGGCTGGCCTTGGGGAGCGAGGGAAGGCATGAGCAAACCCTTTCCAGTGACCAGGATAACGCCATCATTTTTCAATCCCGACAATCGGGCGCTGTTGAACCGGGCACCGTGGAAAAAACCCGTTCCCTTTTGTTACGCTTGGCCCGGGAGTGCAATACCGTACTGGATCAATGCGGCTTTTCCCTGTGTAAAGGGAAGATCATGGCCGGCAATCCCGAATGGTGCCTGAGTTTGTCGGAGTGGGAAAAACGCTTTGAGGAATGGATCGCCACCCCCGATCCCGAAGCATTGCTCCATTCCACCATCTTTTTCGACTTCCGTCCCCTGTATGGCGATGAATCACTTGCCGCCAAATTGCGTTCCCGGATTGCGACGAGCGCCAGGAACAATCACCGTTTCCTCCACCTGATGGTGGAAAACGCCTTGGAGCGCAGCCCGCCTCTGGGGGTGTTACGGGACTTCGTCACCGACTCGGAAAAAATGATCGATCTCAAATTGTCGGGAATCACCCTGTTTGTCGATGCGGCACGGGTATTTTCCCTGGCCTATGGCATCACCGACTCCGGTACCCGTCAGCGTCTGCGCCTCGGGGGGCGGAAGAAAAAAATCAGCGATAAGGAGATCGATGCGTGGAATGAAGCCTTTGACTTCCTGCAACTGTTACGGTTGCGCAGGCAACACGCGCAACTCATTCAGGGCAAACCGGTCAACAACAAAGTTGATCCAAGCACCCTGAATGAATTGGACCGCCGTTTTCTCATTGAATCGCTACGGCAGGCGGGCAAATTGCAAAAACGATTGCAATCTTTCAAAATTCGCGAAGGGGGGTTCTGATGCCCACTATTACCTTCCTGCAGATATGAATAATCCCAGTAGTGGCGATTGGCTTCGTCGTACGGAAAGAATGATCCCGAATAATTCTACTTTGTCACATTAGAATATACGCCCTGGATCCCCGCTTTCGCGGGGATGACAGAGCAGAAAATCCGTTGAAAAAGGGCAACCGTCATCCCCGCGAAAGCGGGGATCCAGAAGCTACAAACGCCGAACTGGAAATGTGACAAAGTAGAAATAATTTCATGGCACGCTTCAACGGATGTTCCCCTGATTAACCCGAAGTTCCGTTACTTGAAATAGAATAATATAATTTAATATCAAATAGATATTGCGAAAATGTTATGCAGGGATCTGCCTACAGCTTGATGGTTTTGAGGAGTTCCAAAGCTTGGTGTTGTTTTGGTGATGGCGGTACATCCAGGGAGA